>CAXTHM010000015.1:59490-61834 GCA_964244115.1 uncultured Thermomicrobiales bacterium | reverse complement strand
GCCCCGCGTTCGCCGACGCCTCTGCGACCCGTCTCAGAAACTGTATGGCAGTAAGGGGGGTCGGGGGGTGGGGCTCGCCGCTCGCGACCGACAAGGGCCATGAGAACCGCTCTAATCCTCGTTGGCTTCGGGTGGGGCGTAAGCCGGAGCTTCGCGGTCGAACCGGGGGGCAGGTGCCAGTCGCTGGGAAGCGGATGGCCCGGAGGCCGCCCGAGCCAGATGCTGTGGCGATGCGGCATCGTCCGTGCCCGGTTCGACGGCGCCGGTGGTCGATGGATAGAGGCTGAAGCCCTCCCGCCAGATCAGGATGGTGACCGCGGCGAGACCGGCCACGACTCCGCCGAAGCCGATCGCGACCGGGGCCCCATACGTTTCGGCCAGGAAGCCGGTCAGCAGCGAGCCGATCGGGATCGTCCCGGTGAAGACGGTCATGTAGACGCTCATCACCCGGCCGCGCAGGGCGTCGGGGGCGGAGCTCTGGACGATCGTATTGGCGCTGGCGGTGGTGGTGCTCATGAAGAAGCCGGCGATCGCGAGGGCGGGCAGGACGACCAGCAGGGGCAGGGCGCTGGAACTGACCACGGCGAGGACGATCTCGACGCCGCCGAGGATGATCGCGCTGACGTAGAGCCGGCGACGGGTCGGCCGTCTCGCCGAGAAGGCGAGGTTCAGGGCGCCGAACAGCGATCCGACGCCGAGTCCGGCTGTGAGCAGACCCAACCCGCCGGAGCCGAGCCCGAAGTTCTCCGTCGCGAGCAGCGGGATCCAGATGTTGAAGTTCATCGCGAACGTGGCGACGAAGCCGATCAGCAGCGTCGGCAGCAGGACGGACTCGGTCCGGCGGACGAACCGAAGTCCCTCCATCAGCTTCTCGACGCTGTCGTGGGCGCGGGGCTGTGGGACGAACGAGAGCTGGATCTTGCGGAACATGAACAGCCCGAAGGCGTAGCAGCCGGCGTTGATGGCGAAGCAGACCGCCGGGCCGAACTGCCAGATCAGCACGCCGGCGACGCTCGGCCCGACGACCCGGCCGACGTTGAAGACGGCCGCGTTCAGCGAGATCGCGTTGAGCAGATCCTTGCGGTCGACGAGATCGGAGGTCATCGCCTGCCGGGCGGGCTGGTTGAAGGCGTTCGTGATCCCGAGGATCAGCGCGAAAGCGAAGACCTGATTGATCGATGCGCGGTCGATGACGATCAGGACCGCCTGCGCCGCCGCCAGGGTGAGGTTGACGGCCTGGGTAACGTTGACGAGGTCACGCTTGTTGACGCGGTCGGCGACGACGCCGGCGTAGAGGCCGAAGAGCAGGACCGGACCGAAGTTCAGCGCGTTGGCGATGCCGAGATCGAGCGCCGACCCGTCGAGCGTCGTCAGGACCAGCCAGGAGAGCGCCAGGGTCTGCATCCAGATGCCGACGACGGACGGGAGCTGCCCGATGAAGAAGTATTTGTAATTCCGGTAGTGCAGCGCCGCGAAGCCGTCCCGCCGGCCCGATGAGGTCCTGCGGGGGGCCGACTCGGTTGCGTCGCCCGGAGCGTCCGGGGTAGCGCGCTGGTCGCCCTTGGGGTCAGTCGTGGAAACCATGGGACGTTCCGACTCCGCCATGCCGTGACCGCGGGTCCCGATGGGCGGGCGGCGGCATGGATGCTCTTTAGTAAGGATACCGCATGATCACCTGACGAGGTATGTGATCTCCCGTCGGGTTGACCGGGATTCGCCTGGGATCGCCAGAGTCGAACCGACGAATCGAGGGACCACCACGTCTCCGCGGTGGTCCCTCGTGCTGACATCGGCAGGATGGGGCCGGCTCAGCCTCCGGGATGGACGACCGTCTCCACCGTCAGGGTGGGTGGCAGGCCGCTCTCGCGACTGCCGACCGAGGTCTCGCTGTCCGGCAGGCCGATCAGGACGAAGGTGACGACGCCCCCCGCGGAGACCGTACCGGTCACGTCCACCGTCACGTAACCGCCGGGAGCGACCCAGTCGATCCAGACCGCGGTGCCGTACAGGTCGATCGCGCTGACCGCCGAGGCCGGCCGTGTGGTCCAGGTCGCGCCGTACTCATCCACGATCACGCCGGGGATCGCGAGTAGCTCGCCGCCGGTCGCGCCGCTGGCTCCGGTCCCGGCGAGGGTCAATGTGGCCGTGACCACGTTGCCGGGCGCCGCGACCGCCGAGACGTCGAAGGTCAGATAGCTGACCGCGCCCTCGGGACCACCGAACTGGAGGCCGCCGGTCAGGTCCGGCGACTGCGGGTCGTCCGGGTACGCGGAACGCACGCTGGTGTCGGCGATCGGATAGATCGTCTGGACGTGCGTCACCGGCTCGGGTGCGATGGTCGCCG
>CAXTHM010000015.1:40946-59390 GCA_964244115.1 uncultured Thermomicrobiales bacterium | reverse complement strand
TGGGCTCCTCCGTCGGGGTCGCCGTGGGCTCCTCCGTCGGGGTCGCCGTGGGCTCCTCCGTCGGGGTCGCCGTGGGCTCGGTGGACGCGGTCGGCTCAGCGGTTGCCGTCGACGTGGAGGTCGTCGCGTCCGTCGGCACCGGATCGATCGACGGTTCTGACGTGGTCGTCGGGGCGGTCGCTCCCGCGGCCGATCCGTCAGCTCTCGGCGCCAGGTCATCGGTCTCGGTCGGTGTGATCACGGCCAGATCCGGTGTGGTCCCGGCGGTCGGCGTCATCGGAACCGTCGCCTCCGCGGTCGGATCGAGGGTCAGGGTCGGGGCGATCACCACCGGCGTTGTCGGCGCCAGGGTCGGGATCGTCACGCTGATCTCGGCCGGTGGCGTGATCGGCGGGGCGGGCTCGGCCGAAACGGTCTCCGTTGCGGTCGGTTCGGCCCAGCCGACCGTCGCCGGAAGCGGAGTCGCCATCGCCACGCTCGCGGCCCGCGGCTCAGCCGTCGCTCCGGATGGTGTGCCGTCATCGACCGGACCCGGCGTCACCGAACCCCAGGTCGGTTCGGGCGTTGCCGTTCCCTCGGGCAGCAGGATCGCGACCGGGATCCCGCCGGCTGCCGAGGTCGCGCCGGGATCGATCGCATCGGTACCGACCGTCCCTGACGCCGCCGTGCCGTCGGGGACGGAGAGGGATGCGGCGCGGGGCGGCTGCGGGTCGGATGCGCTGCCTGTGAAGACGACGGTCGCGGCGATCGAGACGTTGCCCGCGACGAGCGTGACGGTGTTCGGGCCGCCCGACTGGAAGGACGCTGGCAGCGGGAAGGCGCAGGCGAAGGTCCCGGCAGTGCTGACGACGTCCCGACAGAGGGCTACCCGACCGGACGACCCGTTATCCCAGTAGACGCTTGCCTGCCCGCCGGCCGGGAGCCCGGACGCCGAGACGTTCGTGACGGAACCGGCGGTGGCGGCATTCGCCGTGACGGCCAGTCGGGCACCGGTGGGGGTGAAGGCGGTCGAGACGGACTGGCGAGAGGTCGCGCCGGTCGCGAACAGCTTCTGCACCCCGTCCGTCGTCGGGGCGCGAACGCTCCCGCGTCCCGCGCCGAGCGCATCGACCTGGACGGTGGTGACGATGGCTGCCGTTCCGGACCCCCACCGGAGCTGGACGCGTTCGGACGAAGCGAACCCGTTGAGCTGGACCTGGATGGTCGCGCCCGTCGGACCGGAGAGGGGATCGAGCCGGACCGTCGGCAGGATCGTCACCGAGTCGGACGCCGAGCGTGCCGAACGATCCCCCCGCGCGATGAGGAGCCGGGGGCCGCCGGGAAGGTCGGCCGTCGAGACGCTGACGGTGAACCCGCCACTCGCCTGGGCCAGCACCCGCCCGATGACCGGACCGGTCACCGATCCAGACCGGATCGTCACGATCTCGTTCGGCCGGTAGCCGGTGCCCGAGAGCCTGGCGAACTGGCCGGACTGGATGGAGTCGGTCGCCATCGAGATCGACGCGGTCCCGGTCGCCCCGGTCGCCCCACGTGGCGTGGCGGTGAGTCTCGGCGAGGTCGTGGCCGAAGATCGCGGGGTCGCGGTCGATCGCGAGGCCGTCGTGGCGGTCGCGCGTGGCGTGGCGGTCGATCGCGGGGGAGTCGCTGTCCCGATCCGCGGTGTCGCCGTCGCGCGTGCCGGAGCCGCCGTTCCGCCTCGTGACGGTTGCGGGGTCGCCGTGGCCGGGCGGGGCGTGGTGGTCGCCGGAGGTGGCGTGCCGGCTCCACCGCCGGCTCCCGGAGCCGGGTCGGCGGACGACTGGCCGCAGGCCTGGGCGGCGGCATTCGGGTTCTCGCCGCTCTGCCAGAGCATCGTGACGGTGACGGCTCCGGCCGACGCCCCGGCGATGTTGAACCCGAGGTCGACCCAGCTCCCGTCACCGATGTCGATCGCCGAGCTGTTGCCGACCTCGTAGCCCTTGTTGGACACGCCGATCCCGGACGGTGCCTTCCCGAAGCCGATGTCGAGCCCGTCGCGGGCGGCCTGGGCACCGGGGTAGCCCTGCCGGAGGATGTTCGGGTTGGATGAGAGGGTGTTGAGGAACCGGGACGATGTCGGGTTCCACCAGTCGTCCTGAGTGAACCACGGTCCCGTGTCCTCGATCGGCGCCACGATGCAGCGGTTATTGGCCGGATTGACGATCCGGACGTAGCAGGCCGAGCCGCACTCGGTCCGGATCCCCCAGATCGGGTGAGCGACGCCGGGCGTCAGCCACGGGCACGACGATGCCGTGCAGGCGGGCAGGGAGACGAAGCGGTCCAGCGTCTGGATGACGTGGCCGCTGGACGTCGTCCCGCCGACGAGGCCCTCGCGGGTGGCGTTGACGACGAAGGTGCCGCTCCCGGCGCTCTCGGCGCTCGGTGGCCCGACCGGACCACCGGAGCCGGAGACGCGATACGTCGCGTTCGCCGAGACGGAGCCGGCGATGACGGTCACCGGGTACGTCGTGTTGGCGGTCCCGGTCGGGACGGTGAACGCGCAGGCGAAGGTGCCGCTGGCGGTGACCGTCCCCGAGCAGAGCGCCGTCCCGCCGGAGCCGGAGGTCCGGTTCCAGTAGGCGGTCGCCGCCACGCCGGCTGGCATCCCCTGGGCGGAGAGACTGACCGAGCTGCCCGAGACACCGCCGGTCGGGTCGACCGAGATCGACTGGCGGACGGTGAACGTCGTCGACGCCCGCCGGCCGCTGACCTGGCCGACGAGGTTGAGCGTGTGGCTACCGGAGGAGAGGAACGGGACCGTCATCAACGGGGAGACCGTCCCGGAACCGTTCGCGGTCACGCGTGTCGTGATGGTGCTGCTGTCCCAGCGCAGATCGACCGTCTCGTTGGCGCTGAACCCGCCGGCCGAGACCTGGACCGAGCTGCCAATCGTGCCGGTCGCCGGCGAGACCGAGACCGACAGGCCGCCGCCGACCTGGACGCTGAGCACCTTCGAGGTCCCGTCGGGCGCCGACGCCGTGACGGGGAAGACGCCGGATCCGGCCGGGACCCTGATCGGGCAGGTGGCCCGGCCGGTGCTGTTCGTGGTGATGATGCAGAGGGTGGTGCCGCCGGACGCCGGGCTCTTGTTCCAGGTGAACGTGACCGGCTGCCCGGCCCCGAACCCGCGGGCGACGGCTGTGATGGTCTGGCCGGGAGACGCCGACCCGGTCGACAGCGACAGGCCGGAGTCGATCCCGACGTTGCCCCAGGCACGGGCGCCGGAGGTGAGGCCGAGACCCGAGTAGTCGTGCCAGCCGCGGGCGGCGTCGGGCAGTGGGAAGGCCGCCGTGCCCGTCCCGTTCGAGGCGGTCGTCATCTCGGTCAGGACCGGGCCGGTCGCGGTCAGCCAGGTCAGGCGGACGGTCTCGCGCGCGGCGAACCCGCGGGCGGTGACGGTGATGACGGTGCCGGGCGTGCCGTTGATCGGGGCCCGGGCCAGGCTCGGCGCGACGGTATAGGTCGTCGCCTGCTGCCGGCCGCTGCTCAGGCCGCGGGCGATCAGCGTGTGGGCACCGCGGGTGGCATTGCCGATCGTGATCCCAGTGCTGATCGATCCGTTGGCGCCGGCGATCGTCGTACTCAGGAGCGGCCCGTTGGTCGTGTCGAGCGTGATCCGGACCGTCTCCGACGCGCTGAAGCCACCGCCACGGAGGGCGATGCTCGTCGTCACCGCGCCGCCGGTGGGCAGCGCCGTCAGACCGGTCGCCGGAGTCCCGGTGCTGGGAGATGCCGAGGCGGACCGCGAGGTAGAGGGCGAGGCCCCACCGCCAGGTACGCCGCTGGTGTTGACGAACAGCAGCCACTTCACCGACAGGGCGCTCTGCCCGGCGTCGTTGCGCGCCCGGACCTGCCAGACGTGCTGGCCGGCCGTCAGGATCGGTGTCGTCCAGGTCGTGCCGGTCTGCCACGGGCTGACGACCCTGCCGTCGTCGAGGACGACCTGATAGGCATTGGCGCCGCTCACCGTTCGCCAGACCATCGTCGCCGTCGGGTTGCGCTGTGTGATCGCGACCCCGTTGGCCGGGCTCACCTGCACCGGAGCACCGGGCGCGACCGGTGCCGGAGTACTCGTATCGCTTTCGACCTGGGTGTTGGTCGAGACGAACGTCGTCCCGCGGTACTGATTGTTGCTGACGGTGCCCTTGTCCGGCATCGACAGACCGCCGAGTGCGTAGGCCCCGGCGAACGGGACGCTGTTGCGATCCCAGTTGCCGCCGTCGCTGGACTGCCAGAGATTGACGTGGAGGTGGGGCCAGCCGCCGTTGTCGGCCTCGCCCGGCGGCGCGATAGTGCCCAGGCGCTGGCCTCGGGTGACGCGGGCACCCGGAACGATCGCCGGGTCCAGCCGGAGATGGAAGAAGGCGAAGGCGTAGCCGTCGCCGAGATTGATCACCCCGCCGCCTGTCGCCGCTTCCGTCCAGGTGATCGTCCCATCGGCTGGGGCGAGCGCCGCCTGCCCGACCGTGTTCTCGTCGCTGCGGGCGAGGTCCAGGGCGAACCGGTACTGATAGTGTGCCCGGCAGGCAAGCGTTCCGGTCACGGAGTCCTTGAGTGTCCTGGGATTGCAGGCCCAGTGGCTGCCGCCCTCGGTCGTCTTCGTGTTGTAGCCCTGTCCGATGGTCCACGATGCGCCCGATGGGACTGGCCAGGAGAGCGGGCTACTCAGCGCCGCTGCCCCGTCGATGCCGCCTGGCACGGGCGCCGGGAGCATTCCGGAGAGTGAACTCATGATCAGAAGCAAAACGGCCGTGAAGGTAAGGATTCGGCGGTCCTCAATCTTGGACTGACGGTTCACGCGACCCCCGATCAGGGCCGGTGTCTCGTTGTCACCGTAGGACCCGAGAAAATCGTCCTGTGTCAGGTCGAAAGACGTCCGAACCTGGGCCAGACGACCATTCTCCTGTTCGTGACCGACGCTAGTCACGTCAACCTGCATTCTCCACCTGTGGGCCATCCTGCTGTTCCTCTGACCATCCGGAGCTGTTCGACCGGTGATCGATCGCGGTCGTAGGTGCTGATCCGTCAGGGCAGGGATCCCGATGTCGTAGGGGGAATCCACTGGTTGCGGACGCAGCAACGAACCGTCGACGAGACATGACTGCGGGAGTACATGCCGGAAGGGCGTTGGTTACCGTGGACCGCGCCCAAGACAACCCCGTGCGATGACGAGGAGAGGACCAACTCCCATGAACCATACGACGCTAGGTATTTACTTTCAAAGGCCTACGTGTCAAACCATTTGGAACATAGGGTGCTGATTCGGTGGATTACCAATAGAGCCTTGGACGGACGGGCTAACCCGAACGGGTATGAATGGCATGAATATTGCTAGTGATCCCCGAATTCAGTATAAAGCCAGTGATTATGAATCAATTGAAATGTCCAACGGATTCGGAGTTTAGCGGAGTTCGAGACGGGCTGACCCAATGGCTGGGTCAGCCCGTTTCGATGGTGATCCGGGTCATGGCGTTGCGGGTTCCGCGGCGGATCAGTTTGCGATCAGGAAGACCACCTGAATCGTCACCGTCAGGTCGGTACTGCCGGCCGCGACCGGGACGGCCGCCGAACCGGCCTCGACGTCGAAGGCCGCCGCCGATTCGTAACGAGCGGCGGGCGCGGGCGCCGACTGCTCGGCGATCGAGGCGATCCCGATGATCTCGACCCCGAGCCCGGCGGCATAGGCGTCCGCCCGGTCCCGGGCATCGACCGCGGCGGCGGTGCGGGCGTCCGCGACGGCCGGCCCCGGATCGCTGACGTCGAAGCTGATCCCGTAGATCGTGTTGGCGCCGGCGTCGACCATCTGATCGAGGATCCCGCCGACGGTGTCGAGGTCCCGCATCGTCAGGGTGAGGATGTTCGAGACGGTGAAGGTCCGTCGACCGGTCGGATTGCCGTTGTCGTCGTATCCCTCGATCACCGTCACCGAGTACGAATCGGTCCGGATGTCGGCATCGGCGATGTCGTTCCCGGTGGCGATGTCGATCACGGCTTGGGCGGTCGCGTTGGTCTCCCGCTGGGCGACCGACAGACTGGCGTCGTTGATCGTGACGCCGACGGTGACATGGGCGATATCCGGGGTAACGCTGACGGTGCCGACCCCGGTGACCGTGATCGTCGATGGGGTCTCCGTCGGGATCGGTGTTGCCTGGGCAAGCGTGGGGACGGTCCCACTCGTCACCGAGGCGATCAGCGCGAGGCCGATCAGGCCGGCCAGCGCGGGGCGGAGGAAACGGAGCCGTGGGCGGGATGGGTTCATGGGCATATCCTGGCTTGGGTCGCGATCGGCGATGGGTGGCGAGGGGGCGGGAGGGTCATGACCGTCGGACTCGACACGACCCGGGTGTGTCGTGATCGGTCGGTCAGATCCTCGAGAGCCATAACGCGCACCGGACCGATCAGGTTCCGCTCCGCCCGGACAACGGCTGTCCAGGTGGAGCGGCGGCCGAAGCCCGTTCCCGTCACCCATCGTCCCGGACATCGAGCTGGCCGGTGCGCCCGCGTGCGGAACCGGGCGCCGCTCGGTCGGTTCCCACCGGAAGGTCCGCCGATCCGGAACGATCGCGGCGGTGGGACATCGTCGAGACCGCCGAGCAGGGCGATGACGGCGAACAGGTCGGCGATCACCTCCCGGCAGGGCGCACAGTCGAGGAGGTGATCCCCGATCAGCTGGCGATCGTCGCCGCTGAGCTAATGGTCGACAGAGGCACCGAGGGCCTCCCGGTCGGGGTGTGGTCTCACTGCTCCCGACCCGTCACCCATGCGAATCCCCGTCCGTCATCGTCCGTCATCGTCGTCCTCGGGGCCATGCGCCTGGCGGGTTCGACATCGAAGGGCTCTCCCTCGTCTTCAGGGTGAACGTGAGCGATCTCCTCATGGGTAAGACGAAAGACGACGCATCTCCCGATCCGCTCCCCCGATCGGGTCATGTCCCGCCAGCGGGCATGTCCGTTCGGGGTGCGGGCGGTTCAGGCGACATGGCCGTGGGCGGACGGCAACACGACGGTCCGAGCCGAGCGACCGGCCAGCACCGACAGGACGTCCGCATATGTCTCCCGCCGCAGGACATCCATCGACCGTTCCGAGTAGTAGGCGGAATGCGGCGTGACGATCAGATTCGGGGCGCCGAGCAGCGCATCGTCCGGCCCGACCGGCTCGTGCTCCATCACGTCGAGCGCCGCCGACGCGAGATGCCCGGAGACCAGGGCATCGGTGAGGGCCGCGCCATCGACGATCGGGCCGCGGGCGGTGTTGACCAGCATCGCCCCCGGACGCATCGCCCGGAGTTCCGCGGCGCCGATGAGGTGACGGGTCTCCGGGGTGAGTGGGCAGTGGACGGTCACGATGTCCGCCGTCGCCAGCAGCGCCCCCAGCGGCATCGCCTCGACACCGAGCGCCTCGAACATCTCCGGCTCCACATGGGCGTCCGAGGCGATGATCCGGGAGCCGAATGGTTTCAGGCGGGCGGCGACGGCCTGGCCGATCCGCCCGAACCCGATCACGCCGACCGTCGTCGCCCGCATCGGCTGGATCTCACCTCCGGCGACGTGGGCGGTTTCGAGGCTATGGCCGACCCAGTGACCCTCGCGGAGCCGTCGGTCGGAGGGGAACAGGCGCCGGTTCAGAGCGAGGATCAGCGACAGGGTGTGGTCCGCCACCTCGTCAGTGCAGTAGGCGGGGTAATGCGTGACGACGATCCCGCGTTCCCGAGCCGCGACGAGATCGATGTTGTCGTAGCCGACGGCGTAGCGCCCGATCACCCTCAGGTCCGGCAGGCGCTCGATCACGCGACGGCTGACCGCATCGATCGAGGCGGTGATGATCGCGTCGGCGCCCTGGGCGACCTCGATCATCGCCTCGTCATCCGGGGCCAGCGCCAGGGCGACCTCGACCGAGAGCTCCGGGAAATCCCGGGCGACGGCGTCCTCGACCTCGGTCCCGGAGCCGTAGAAGCGGTCCGACGTGATGACGACCCGGACGGGACTGGGAGCCATGTTTCCACCCTCTGGCCGCGATGGTATCGATAGGTCGCGCCGGCTGCCTCGAGCGGGATCGGTCGACACTCGCACCTGCCGGGGACGCTGTGACAGACGGTCGGTTCCCGAACGCCTCACGGTGCCGGTCAGCCTAACCCAGACCGATCGATCCGTCATCATGCCGTCCTCACAGGCAGGGGCGACGCACGGAGCGAGGAGCGAAGTCGCCCGTCTCCCCACCATGGCGGGGCGGCGAGACGGGCTCCCGCGCGGGCCGTTGGGATCGACGTATGCTTCGATCCGATTTCGTGTGATCCGATGCGAGACTGCCGGCCGACCGCGTCCCGCAATGGCTCCGACGCCTCGAGGCCGCAGACAGGACAGTCGATCGCCCCGACTGCCCGTCGAAGGTTACCAACAGGAGACGAGACAGGCGTGACCGGGATATTCGACATCCGACTCTGGCCCGATGATGCCCCCGATATGGCGGCGCTCCCGCCGGCGCTCCGACCACGCCTGCGGGTCTACCCGCACAGTGGGGAGCCCGCCCCGACCATCGTCGTCTTTCCGGGTGGCGGTTACGGCATGGTCTCCGAGAAGGAGGGCGACCCGGTCGCCCGCTGGCTGAACGCCGCCGGGTTCACGGCGATCGTGGTGACCTACCGGGTGGCGCCGCATCAGTACCCGTCGGCGCTGCGGGATGCCGTCCGGGCCGTCCGGCTCGCCCGGACCCACGCCGCCGAGTGGGGCGTCCGGCCCGACCGGCTGGCGGCGATGGGATTCTCGGCCGGTGGGCACCTGGCCGGTTCGCTCGCGACGCTCGGCGAAGAGGTCGCGCTGATGGGTGACGACGAGCTGATCGACGTCCTGCCCCGGCCGAACGCGCTCGTCCTCTGCTACCCCGTCGTCACCATGGTGGAACCGTCGGCGCACGAGGGGTCGGTCCGAAACCTCCTCGGCGATCGGGTCCCCGACGCCCGGCGGGCGGAGTGGTCGCTGGAGCGGCGCGTGACCGCCGACACCCCGCCGACCTTTCTCTGGCACACGGCGCCCGACGAGCCGGTCCCGGTCGAGAATAGCCTCCTCTTCGCCACCGCCCTCGCCAGCCACGGCGTCCCGTTCGCCCTCCACGTCTTCCCGACCGGAGAGCATGGGCTCAATCTGGCGGCCGACGAGCCGCTGGCCGCGGCCTGGCCGGATCTCTGTGCCGCCTGGCTGCACGAGACGCTCGGACGGTAGCCGTCCGGGATCAGGCCGTCCCGGATGCGTACGGCCGGGTCAGATCGACGCCGAGCTGCCGGGCGATGTAGCAGCCCTCGTCGACGGCCTCCTCGATGACCTTGCCGCGCGGCTTGCCGATCCCGTGGCCGGCGTTCGATTCGACCCGGAGCAGGATCGGCGACGCCTCGTCGTGGCCATTGGCGGCCTCGGCCTGCATCAGCGCCGTCATCTTGCGGGCGTGGAGCGGGTCGACCCGGGTGTCGTGGTCGGCGGTCGCGAACAGGACCGACGGGTAGCGCCGGCCGGACTCGACATGGTGGTACGGCGAATACGCGTGGAGCCAGGCGAAGGCGTCGGCGTCATCCGACGATCCGTACTCGGGGATCCAGAGCCGGGCGATGCTGAACAGGTGGTAGCGGACCATGTCCAGCAGCGGCACGCCGCAACTGACCGCGGCGCAGAGCTCGGGCGCCTGCGTCAGGAATGCTCCGGTCAGGAGGCCGCCGTTGCTGCGGCCGCGGACGGCCAGCCGCTCCGGGCGGGTGTAGCGCTGCGCGATCAGCCACTGGGCCGCCCCGATGAAGTCATCGAAGACGTTCTGCTTGTTGCCGAGCATCCCGGCCCGGTGCCAGGCCTCGCCGTACTCGCTGCCGCCGCGGAGGTTGGCCACGGCCAGCAGGCCGCCCTGCTCCAGCCAGGCGATCGAGGGGGCGTTGAAGGCGCTGGTCTTGGCGATGTTGAAGCCGCCGTACCCCGCCAGGATCGTCGGCGTGTCGGCGTCGCGGGCGTCGAGGACGTCCCGGTGACCGGCGAGGAACATCGTGATCGCCGTGCCGTCCTTGGAGTCGTACGAGACCTGCTCGATCACGATTCCCGACAGGTCGATGCCGGCTGGCAGCGCCTCCTCCGTCAGCGGCCGGACCGTCCCGCTCCCGGTCTCGAGCAGCCAGGCGCTCGGTGGGGTCGCGTAGGAGGTGAAGACGAAGACCGCCCGCCCGCCTGCGCTGCTGCCGCGGAGCGACGCGACCGTCCCCATCCCCGGCAACGCGACCACCGTCTCGTCGCCGCCGGCCAGCGCCGCCTGGCGGAGCTGCGATGTCGCCCGGCTGGTCTCGTGGGTCACGATCCGGTCGCCGACGATCGCGTACTCGGCGATCACGCGGTCCGGCCGTTCGGACACGAGGTCGGACCAACCGTCGGTCCCGGCGCTGGCGGTGAGGGTGGCGAGGTCGCCGCCGACGATGCGGTAGTTGGGCGCCCCGTCGTTGGTCAGCAGAGCGAGGCGGCCGGCGTGGATCTCGACGTCGCCGTAGAGGGCGTCGTTGTCCCCGGCGACCTGGACCCACGGGCCGTCGATCAGGTGCCGGTCCCGGACATGGACCGACGAGCGGACCCAGCCCTCGCGGGCGGTGACGACCAGCCAGCGGCCATCGTCGGACAGGTCGACGCCGAAGGTGATCTCCCGCGGGTAGTCATCACCGAAGACGAGCGGGTCGCCCGCGGCATCGTCCCCGAGGCGGTGGTAGAAGACGCGGGAGTTGTAGTTCTCGTCGCCGGCCGGGACGGTGCCCGGCTCCGGGTAACGGGTATAGAAGAAGCCGGAGCCGTCGGGCGACCAGGCGATGCTGCTGTAGCGCGTCCGCGTGATCTGGTCGGCGTGATGGTCGCCGCTCGCGACGTCGATGACCTGGAGAGTGCTCCACTCGTCGCCGCCGCGGGACGTCCCGAAGACCACCAGACTGCCGTCCGGCGACGGGTACCACCAGTCCAGCGTGGTCAGCCCGTCCGGCCCGGTGTTGAGGTCGATCAGGGGCCGATCGGCGCCGTCGAGGCCGTCGCGGACGTAAAGGGCGGGCTGATCCATCTCCCCGGCCCGGCGCTTGAAGAACAACCGGTCGCCCCGGAGCGCCGGTTCGGACACGGTCGCGATCCGGGACAGCGCATCGAGGCGCTCGGCAAGTTCCTCCCGACCGGGCACCACGTCGAGGATCGCCGCGGTGCGGCGCTGCTGGACATCGCTCCAGGCCTGCACGGCGGGCGACTCGCCGTCTTCGAGCCAGCGGTAGCGGTCGATGATCTCGACGCCGTGGATCGTCTCCCGGACATCGTCCCGGGGCGAATCCGGGATCGGGGGGAAGGCGGGGGCGGAGGGCGGAGCGGGGAAGGACGTCACGCGGGGGCTCCTTGATTCGGCGGGACGCGGCCCTGGAGGACGCGCTCGGCCCGTGGGGTCACATCGTCCCATGGTAGGTGATCCCGACGATACTGGCGCGCAGGGAAAGCGGAACGATAGGCGGAGAGGTCGAGAGGGGCGATGATGGTCGACGATCGGGATCGCGCCGGGGACGACGGTGGTCGTTACGACGACGCGGCGGCAAAGATCATGGCCAGGTCGGCCACCCAGCAGGGCGCGATCGCCGATCAGATGGCCGGGGACGCGGCCGCCGCGCTGGGTCTACGGCGAGCTGCCGCGCTCGCCGACGTGATGGGCCGGCCGCAGGACGCGCTGACGATCGTCCACGTCGCCGGGACCAAGGGCAAGGGCTCGACCGTCGCCTTCATCTCGGCGATGCTCGTGGCGGCGGGTCACCGGACGGGGCGCTCCACCTCGCCGCACCTCGCGAAGCTGACCGAGCGGATCACGATCGACGAGGTCGATCTCGATGACGCGACCTTCGCTCGGCTCGCCGATCGTGTGCTGGCCGCCGCGGAGCAGGTCGAGCGCCAGCGCCCGGAGCTGGGGCGGGTCAACGCGCTCGAGATCCTGTTCGTGATCGCGCTGGTCGCCTTCCGGGAGGCGGGCTGTCGCGTGGCGGTGATCGAAGTCGGGATCGGCGGTCGGCTGGACACGACGAACATCCTCGACCCGGCCGTCAGTGTGATCACGACGCTGGATCTCGAGCACACCGCCATCCTCGGCGACACGCTCGCGAAGATCGCGTCCGAGAAGGCCGGGATCATCAAGCCGGGCCGACCGGTCGTCGTCGCGCCGCAGTCCGCCGAGGCGATGGCGGTGATCCGGTCGCGAGCTGAAGCGGTCTCCAGTGAACTGACCGTCGTGGAGAACGTCGTCGACCACGCAGGTGACACCCCGCTGGGTCTCTTCGGGGCGCATCAATCGCTCAATGCCCGCCTGGCCGTCGCAGCTCTGAATGCACTCACTGGGACCGATCCGGAGCTGACCGTCGAACCGGACCGGCGACGTGTCGGGCTGCGACGTGCCTGGTTGCCGGGTCGGTTCGAGGTCGTTCCGGCCGATGTCGTCCGGGGCGCGTTCGGCGATCAGCATGATCGCGAGGTGACGGTCGTGCTCGATGGCGCGCACACGCCGCGGGCGGCAGCGGCGCTGCGTCTGGCCCTGGATTCCGCGTTCCCGTCTCCGTCCAGGCAGATCGCCGTCTGCGGATTCGCGTCGGACAAGGATGTCCGGTCGTTCCTCCGGGCGCTGCGCCCGGCGACGGTCCTGCCGGTGACGGCGGCCTCTCCCCGTGCCGTCCCGGTCGGGGAGATCGCCGAGATTGCCCGGGGACTCGGTATCGCCGTCCGTGATGGGCCGTCGACGACGGCCGAGGCGGTCCGGTGGTCGCTCCATGCGGCCGACAGCCCGGACCTCATCCTCGTGACCGGTTCGTTCGTGGTCGTCGCCGAGGCCCGCGCGGCTCTCGGGCTGACCAGCCGGCGGGCGTGAGCGCCTCCTCGCCGCCGGCCGCTGGCGACGACCGATCGGTTGACTTCCGACATGAAACGAAAACATGAAACCAAAAGCGGTGACGTGGCGTAGAACACCATGACACCACAATGGGGGGTGCTCCGGTCGTCGGGGCAGTGCGAGACCAGACGAGCGGTGATGGTAGTGAGTGTGGCGACGGGCGAGCAGGAGAGCAGCGAACAGCTCAGCGATGTCGATCTGATCGATCAGGCATCGCGCGGCGACGCCCGGGCGCTCGAGGTCCTCTACGATCGGTACTCCCGGGTTGTGTTCTCCTTCGCGCTCCGGATCGTCAATGACCAGTTGATCGCCGAAGAGCTGCTCCAGGAAGTCTTCTTCCGGGCGTGGCAACAGGGTGGATCGTTCCGGGCCAGCAAGGGCGCCTTCCTGACCTGGCTGCTGAGCATCACCCACAACATGGCGATCGATGAGGTTCGCAAGCGCAAGCGGCGTCCGCAGCGGTCGGACAGCGAGGACCCGGATGTGGTCCTGGCCGCCGTCGCGGACAGCGGGCCGAGCGTCGAGGACGAGGTCTGGTTACGGGTCCTGAGGGAACGCATCGGTCGCGCCCTGGATACCCTGCCCCAGGCGCAGCGGGAGGCGATCGAACTGGCCTACTTCCGCGGCATGACGCATCGCGAGATCGCCGACACGCTCGGTGAACCGCTCGGGACGATCAAGACGAGGATGCGGCTGGGCATGCAGAAGTTGCGGGATCAGCTCGATAGCAATGAGGTGGGTCTGTCATGAGTGATCTGACCGGCCAGAACCTGCGGCGATTCCGTTCCCGTGACGACGATGGAGGACACCGGTTGGCAAACGATGGCGCACCCGTATCCCCACGGCCCATCCGGCGCCTGAACGCGCCGACCACGCAGCCGTTCCCCGTCGTCTCACCCAGGGATGACGTCGGACCGGACGACCACGTCGAGGATCTGATCGCCGGCTATGCGCTCGGCGCCCTCGAGACCGATGAGATGCTCGCCGTCGAGCGCCACGCGGGCTACTGCCCCTCCTGCGCCCGGCTGCTGGCGGAGACCCGGCGGACCGCCGCCATGCTGCCCTTCGTCGCCGCGCCGGCTGGCCCCTCGCCGGACGTCAAGGCCACGCTGTTTGCCCGGATCTCGCAGAGCAGCGCCGCCGTCACGGCCGAGCGGGCCGACGAGTTCGCCTGGGCCCGCCCGGTCTCGCCGCGACAGCAGGCCACGCTCCCCACGTCGGGAACCTGGCTGGAGTCGCTTCCCGAGGCGAATGGGTCGATCAGTCCCCGGGCGCTCCAGGCCCGGCGCTCCCGACCCGGCCTCGGCCGGATCGCCGGCATCTCCCTGCCCGTCCTGCTGACCTTCGGCCTGCTGGCGTTCTTCGTCGTCCCGCAGATTCTGCCATCGGACGACAACGGCAACGCCGAACTCGCCGGGTTGCTGAACAGCGATTCCACCCGGTGTGTCCAGACAATGGCGACTTCGTCGAGTATCGAGAGCGCCTGCTACAACCCTTCCCCGATTGAGACAGATGGTAGCACTTGGTTATTGTCCGTCAACAACCTAATCGATGAGACACCGAGGGACGTTTACGAGGTACAGATCCCAACAGTAGATGGAACCTATTTTCTTGCAGGGACGATCACGGTCGACAGCCGGGGGCGAGGCTCTGTGATGCTAACCAGGCCGATCAACTTCGCCAAAACTGGTCTTTGTCTGACGGAGGCTGGGGAAGACGCAAACTCCGTCTGTCCATTGATTCAGATGACACCTTCGGCCTGACCTCTGACGCTGTTCCAGTAAGTTTCGCTAGCGACGGTTCGGCCTCGATGGTGTGGCACAAACCGTTGTCTCCTTGTTGGCTTAACCACCGCTAGACGAGCGTGTCGTTGATCAGGGCGGTCTCGACCATCACGAACTGTTCGCAGCACTACTACTGGACGACCACGGTGAAGATTGGTTCGTCAGTCCCACTTGGAGCCCCACCATGGGCAGATGGCTGCCTCCGATTACCCAGACCAAGGACGAGCGCCGCAGACTGGAGGAACTTGCCGCTGGGACGTCGCCTCAGGCCCGCGCATCCGCCGCACTCGCGTCGTGCTGAAGAGCGCCCACGGGTTGCCCGACCCGAACGCGGTCGACGCCTCCAGCTGCTGCGCCACGATCGTCGACGATCCTAGCCGCCGCTTTCCCACGGACCGGCTCATGATGCTGGACGAATCCTATCCCAACACTGAGGTGGTGCGGCTGGTGGTTGATAACCTCAACACCTACCATGCCCGTGTGCTCTACGAGGATTCCCCGCCGTCGACGCCCGGCGGCTGGCTAGGAAGATCGAGTGGCATTACACCCCCAAGTACGGCAGCTGGCTGAACTAGGTCGAGCCGAAGTCGTCGGTCCTGTCCGGCCAGTGCCTGAAGCGGCGGCTGTCCATGCTTGGCATGGGTCGCCGAGGAGGTGGCGATATGTGAAGAGGCGCGTAACGCAACCGCCGTGGCGCTGAACTGGCAGTTCAGCACAGCCGTGCCCCGGACTAGACTGCACCGGCTCGATCCTGAACCAATTTCAAAATAATCGCCGTCGTAGCCTAATAGTTGACCTGTGACAATCGGCAGGATATTACTCGCCGACAACCTATTAAGTTGAGTCCTAGCAATTCTAGCGACAATCCGGATCTGTCACCACCAGCCAACCAAGCTATACTCGAACGAGACACATTCAGTAGAATAAGACGTTCCGTCGATAAACTCGGAGGCGGCACGTCCTACCCTAGATCAATCCCGAAGCAATCGAGTCGCCAGTCCGACTCGATTGCTTCGGGATTGAATCGATGTGCTTTGGATCTAAACGTGCGCAAGCTTGTAGCCGTATTGCACGGTGTAGCTTACACCACCGCTGCAATAGATCCTCAATTCCACGTACGCTGGGTTTAGGGAGTTGTTCCGCCACCCATATTCAAACCATGGACCTTGAGGGCCAGTATCGGTCGTCGTGGCAAGGTAGGAGTTGTTCCTGAAAGTGTAGTACGAGCAAGACGGTCCCACGGGCGATGTCTGTTGATAATCAACTTGCCAACCCGAAGGCACCTCGATAGCATATGCGCAACTTACGGTGGTGTAAGCTGGAACGTAACATGATCCATAGGTTGGATTGGCAGCATGTGCCTGAAAAGACACGATTGGCGCAAACATCATGATTGCCGCAACGATCGTCGCCAGTGCCAACTTGCTCGCTCGCATCAGTCTGCCTTTCTTTTTCGCGACCGATGCGAAAGAACACAATTGTTCGATCAAAGAGTCGCTAAAACATTTTGCTGGAGAATTTGATGGGAATGGATCCCCTAAACGTCCGTATATCGGTAGTAGCATGGGCTAGTTCTCAAAAGCTATCTTCCGCTAGCTGTATGTCTATAAGGGTCCACCACTTGTCAGGCGATGAAGCCACTGGGCATAGCGAAAATAGTTGGCATCCAGTACTTTCGGATGGCGCCGTGGGAAAACGAAGCGTCATCCTGTCCACTACGATGACACGTTACCGCCGAACGACGTTAGGTCCTGCGTTATTTCGCAGACGGGTAAAGGTCCCGCTTGGCTGGGGTGGGGGCGGCTCAGGGACGGTCTGTGATCGGTGAGGATTTGGTGGCCGGTGGCGACTGCTGGCCGGTCTGCCGGAGCCAGATCCGCAGGACGAGCCAGAGGACCGGGATAGCGGCGAACAGGCAGATCCGGTAGGTGACGGCGGCGATCAGGGCCGGGGTCGCCGCCGCGCCCTCGACGCCGGCGACGGCCACCATCATCGCCTCCCGGACGCCGGTGCCCCCCGGCACCATGCTCGCCATCCCGACCAGCCACGGCAGCGTCGCCATGCCGAGGACCATCCGGACATGGTGCTCAGCGTCGAGCGCGTCCAGCAGGACCCAAAGCACCGTCGCCTGGATCACCCAGTAGAGGACCGTCGTCGCCAGCGCAAGCACGAAGACGCGCGGCCGCCGGCGGGGCGCCATCAGTATGTCCCCGCCCAGCCGGGTCATCCGGCTCCGGAGGCCGCGACTGCGGATCGCGATGACGAGGACGAGCAGGATCCCCACCGCGATGACGAGCACCAGCGCCAGCAGGAGCGACGTCGGGACGGAACCCAGCACCGACCAGCTCGTCGGCGTGACCAGCAGCCAGACCGTCGCGCCGATCGCCAGCACGATTACGTCGGCAAGCAGTTCCCAGGCGGCGACGGTGCTCGTCTGGCCGAGCGACAGGCCGAGCGCCCGCTTCGTTAGGGCCGCCCGGGCCGGGATCGCGACGCTGACCGGGCTGACATAATTCAGCGCCACCGAGGTCAGGAACGCCTCCGCCGCGCGGGGCAGGTTGGACGTGCCGACGATCAGGACGACGAGGATGTGCCAGCGGGTGCAGAGCAGCGCCAGCCCGGCCAGGAAGAGCAGCGCCGCGGCGACGATCTGCCGGGCGTCGGCCTGCCGGATGGTGTCGGCGACATCTCCGAGCGAGCCGCGAGACCACAGGACCAGCAGCGCGATCAGGATCGCGCCCAGGAAGATCAACGGGGCCGGGACGCGACCGGCGATCCTGCGGAACCGGAGCAGGGGACCGGCCAGGCGCTGGAGGATCGGTGGTATGGACAGGCCGGCACCGGTCTCGGCGTCGGGCGTCGGGCGGGGTGGCATCGCGGTGCGCCCTCTACTCGTGACTGGCGACCGGATCCATCGTCATCGGGTTCAGCGAATCGACCGCCGGGTTGGCCTCGACGACCTCCTGCGGTCCCAGCCCGATCGACATCCTGACCTGATGGTGGAGTTGGGACCGCGGGGCGTTGGAGCCGTGGGTGAGGAACTCGCCGAGCAGCCCGAGCCCGAAGAACTGGGCGCCGACCACGATCAGGAGGACGGCGAGCAGGAGCGCCGGCCGGTTGCCGATCGACGAGCCCGTCAGGATCTTGTCTGCCGACAGCCAGAGCGCGAGCAGGACGCCGATCGCGATCCCGAGCAGCCCCGGCAGCCCGAACAGGTGCATCGGTCGCTGGCGGTAGCGGGTCAGGAACGTCACGGTCCCGAGGTCGAGGAAGCCCTTGACCAGCCGCGACCAGCCGTACTTCGACCGCCCCCAGGTCCGGGGGTGGTGCCTGACCGGCAGTTCGCCGACGCGGAACCCCTCGGCCGAAGCCAGGACCGGTGTGAACCGGTGCAGCTCGCCGTAGAGCCGGAGGTTCTTGGCCGCCTCGCGCCGGTAGGCCTTGAAGCCGCAGTTGAAGTCATGGAGCTGGACGCCGGAGGCCCGGCGAACCGTCCAGTTGAAGATCCTGCTCGGGAACGTCTTGCCGAGCGGGTCCTGCCGCCGCTGCTTCCAGCCGGAGACGAGATCGTAGCCCTCGTCGAGCTTGTCGAGGAAGTGGGGTAACTCGTCCGGGTCGTCCTGGAGGTCACCGTCCATCGTGATGATGACATCGCCCCGGGCGACCGCGAAGCCGTTCGCCAGCGCCTCGGCCTTGCCGAAGTTGCGGCGGTGGCGGAGACCGATGACGCGCTGGT
>CAXTHM010000015.1:18747-40936 GCA_964244115.1 uncultured Thermomicrobiales bacterium | reverse complement strand
AGGCCGGTGATCGTGGCCCAGGTCCCGTCGGTCGAGCCGTCGTCGACGATGATGATCTCGTAGGGCAGCCCCTGCGTGTCCAGCACCGCCGTCAAACGCTCGTGCAGCGTCGGCAGGTTGCCTTCCTCGTTGTAGCAGGGCACGACCACGGTGATGGACTCGATCGCCCGCGGCTGGTCGGCGGCCAGCGTGACGCCGGCGGCTGGTCCCAGCGACGGGTTCGTGGCGGCGGCGCGGATACCGGTCGCGGTCGTCCCGTTGGAACGCACACGCTGCTGGCCCGTCCCCACTGCCACGGCCGCGCTGGGCTTGATCTGCACCAAGGGACGTTCTCCCGCTCGTCGGACGCGTGGCTGCCTGAGGCCGAGTACCGGTGGACTATACGGGGCCGCGCCGATACCGCGCAACGCGACCGAACCTGGGCGCAGGGCGCTCCGGATATCGACCCCGAAGCCGCCTGCGATGGACCCGGACAGGAGGTCGGGCAGCGGCGGGTTCCGGACCATCCGCCTGTTCAGGCCAGGGACAGGTCCGCGAAGGCCCCCGCGAAGGCGGCGATCGTCGCGTCGATGTCCGCGTCGGTGTGGGCCGCGGAGAGGAACAGGAGCTCGAACTGCGACGGCGCGATGTAGACGCCGCGGTTGAGCAGGCCGTGGAAGACCGACGCGTAGGCGGCGGTGTCGCTGCGCCGGGCATCCTCGTAATTCCGGACCTCGTCCGAATTGAGGAAGAAGCCGCCCATCGCACCGGCCCGGGCCGTCTGGACCGCAACCCCAGCCCGCCGGGCGGCGGCGTCGATGCCGTCGACCAGGCGGTCCGTCAGGGCGACGATCCCGTCGAAGACGCCGGGTCGGGTCAGGACGTCCAGCGTCGCCCGGCCGGCCGCCGTCGCGACCGGGTTCCCCGAGAGGGTGCCGCCCTGGTACATCGCCCCGACGGGGGCGACGTGGCGCATGATCGACTCGGGCCCGGCGTAGGCCGCGAGCGGGAAGCCGCCGCCGACGACCTTACCGAGCGTGACGAGGTCGGCGGTGACGCCGGACCAGGCGCTGGCGCCACCGAGGGCGACCCGGAAGCCGGTCATGACCTCGTCGAAGATCAGCAGAGCGCCGTGCCGGCTCGTCAGCTCACGGAGACCGGCGAGGAAGCCGCCCTCGGGGAGGACCATGCCCATGTTGCCGGCGATCGGTTCGACGATGACGGCGGCGACCTGTTCAGGGTAGCTCGCTAGCAGCGCCTCGACCGCCCCGAGATCGTTGAACGGGGCGACCAGCGTGTCGGCGGTCGCGCCCGGCGGCACGCCCGGGCTGTCAGGCAGCCCGAACGTCGCGACGCCGCTGCCGGCCTGGACGAGCAGGAGATCGGCGTGGCCGTGGTAGCAGCCGGCGAACTTGATGATCCGGTTTCGACCGGTCGCCGCCCGGGCCAGACGGAGGGCGCTCATCGTCGCCTCGGTCCCGGACGAGACCAGCCGGACCTGCTCGACGCCAGGGACCATCGCGACGATCCGCTCGGCCAGGGCTGTCTCGCCGGTGGTCGGGGCGCCGAAGCTGGTCCCGTTCCGGGCCGCCTCGACGACGGCTTCGCTCACCTCCGGGTGGGCGTGGCCGAGGATCATCGGCCCCCAGGAGAGGACGTAGTCGAGGTACTCGTTACCATCCAGGTCGGTGACACGGGCGCCGGAGGCATGGTCGAAGAAGACGGGAGTGCCGCCGACTCCGCGGAAGGCCCGGACCGGGCTGTTGACGCCGCCGGGGATGAGTCGGCGTGCCCGTTCGAAGGCCTCGGCGGAGCGCGGCAAGGCCCGGATCCCGGTGGCGGGCGTAGTCGACGTGGTCATCGGTGGCGACCTCTCATGCGGTGCGGTGGAGGAGGGGTGAGGCTGACGCGATGGGGTCTGGTGCTACCGGATCATCCGCCGGGCGGGCTTCGTCAGAACCGGGCACTGCTCGGCGATGGGTTCGACCGGTGTCATCGGCGGCGCGTCGACGACGGCCGGGGCGGTGGGGGGCAGCCCGAACAGGCGATCGATGGTCTCGGCATCGGCGACCCGGCGCTCGTTGTCGGATCGCGTCAGCGTCGCGGTCGGCGTATGGAGGAACTTGTTCGTGATCCCGGAGGCCAGCGCCGCGACGACCTGCCGGTCGCGCTCGGAGAGATGGGACAGCCGGGCGAGCGCCCGCGAGAGCTCGGCGTCGCGGATCGTGTCGGCCTTCGCGCGCAGGGCGGAGAGCGTCGGCGTGACCTGGCGGGCATCCAGCCAGGACTGGAAGGAGCGGGTCCCGTCGGCGACGAGGTGCTCGACATGGATGACTTGGGCGGCCTGCCCGGAGCGGAACGATGCCGAGATTTGGGCGAGGTCATCCACGTCCCGCAGGAGGACGCGCGGGTCCTCGCCGACGACCGGGTCGACGCAGCGCGGTACGCCGACATCGATCAGGACGATCGGCCGCGGGTTGGTCCAGTCGGCGCCGGCCAACGTTTCGGATGTCACGCTCGCCTCGGTGCCGCCGGTCGCGACGATCGCGAGGTCGGCCAGCGCGAGGGCCTCGGGCAGCCGGCCGATCGGCCAGGCTTCGCCACCGGTCCGAGCGGCGAGGTCGTCGGCCCGGGACAGGGTGCGGTTGAGGATCAGCAGGCGCCCGACGTCGCCCGCCCGCAGGAGCTTGGCGGCCAGCGTGCCCATCGGGCCGGCGCCGACGACGACCGCCGTCCGGCCGCGGAGCGGGTACGTGTGGGCAGTGGGGGAGGGGCAGGGCAGGTGGGTGAGATCCATCCGGTCCAGCGCGACCAGGATTGGGCAGCCGGCCGCGAACTCCCGTGCGGCCAGCGCCACGGCGGCGTGGGCGATGGACGTCTTGTTGCGGGCGATATCGGTCTGGGTCCGGGCGAGCTTGCCGACCCGGAGCGCCTCGGTGAACAGCCGGGAGAGGATCGGCCCCGTCGCCCGAGCGGTCCGGGCGGACTGAAAGGCGTCCCGGATCTGCCCGAGGATCTGGGGCTCGCCCAGCACCATCGATTCCAGCCCGGCCGCGACGCGGAACAGGTGGCGAACCGCCGCCGAGCCGGTCAGGGCGACCGTCGCGCCGGCAACCTCGTCGGCCGAGACCCCGGTCGCGGACGAGAGGAACCAGGCGACCCGCTGGGCGGCGGCGTCCGGACTGGTGTCCGCGACGATGGCGTAGACCTCGACCCGATTGCAGGTCGAGAGGATCACACCCTCGCCGAGCGTCGCCCCCAGGCTGTGCAGCGCGAGATCCAGCCGGTCAGCGGGGAAGGCGAGCTGCTCGCGGACGTGGAGCGGCGCGCGATGGAAGTCAGAGCAGATGACCACGAGGTGGGCGGCGGTCATCTGCTCTCCCTGCTCGTTCAGCGTGACTCTCCTCGGGCGCGGCGGGTGGGGCCGGGTCATGCTCGCTCGTCGGTGACGACGTGCTGCTTGAGAACTGTTCGCAAACTCCGGACAGGATACGTGATCCCACCCGCGGACGTCTGTCGCTCCGCTCATGTTCCGGGCTGGGCAGTGCATCCGTGCAGCGGCCATCGACGCGGAACCGCGGCTGGCGATCCGATCCGGAGCACGCTACGACAGCGACGGGTCAGCCCGTGTTCTTCAGTCCGCTGGCGATGCCATTGATCGTGAGGAGCATCGCCTTGGTCAGGTCCGCGTCCTGCTCGCTCAGGGTCGCCTGCCCGTCCCGCAGTCGGCGGCGCAGTTCGAGCTGGAGGAAGCTGAGCGGATCGACGTACGGGTTGCGCCGCTCGATCGACCGCTGCAGGACGAGGTCCTGATCGAGTAGCCGGGCCTGCCCGGTGATGTCGAGCAGGAGGGTCTCGGTCCGGTCCCACTCGTTCTGGATTCGCGCCCAGACGGCGTCCCGCGACGGCGACTGCTCGGCCGCGGCGACGTAGCGGGCGGCGATCGACCGGTCCGCCTTGGCGAGCGCCATCTCGGCGTTCCGGATCGTATTGCGGAAGAACAGCCAGCCGGCATCCATCTCCCGCAGGACCTCGACGCCGAACCGGTCCCGCGCCGCCGCCAGACCGCTGCCGAGGCCGTACCAGCCGGGCAGGAGGATCCGGGACTGCGTCCAGGCGAACACCCACGGGATTGCCCGCAGATCCTCGATCCGGCCGGTATTGACGCGGCGGGCCGGGCGCGAGCCGAGCTGGAGCTGGGTGATCTCGTTGATCGGGGTGACGGCGGTGAAGAAGTCGACCAGGGCGTCGTCGCCGTAGACCAGGTCGCGGTACTCGGCTGACGACGCCGTCGACATGACCCCCATGATCTCGCCGTACCGGGCGAGCTGCTCCGGGGTGGGCTCGTCGGGCAGGCCGATCGTCTGGAGCAGGACGGCGCCGCCGGTCAGTTCCAGTTCGCGGTGGGCGATCTCCGGGGTCGCGTACCGGGCCGAGATCACCTCGCCCTGCTCTGTCAGTTTGATCCCGCCGCTGATCGTGTCCGGCGGCAGGGCGAGGATGGCGGCGTTGGTCGGGCCGCCGCCCCGGCCGATCGAGCCGCCCCGGCCGTGGAAGAAGACCAGATCGACACCGTGCGCCCGGATGGCTGCGGCGAGCCGGTCCTGCGCGATGTAGAGGCCCCAGGTCGAGCCGAGGTACCCGACGTCCTTGTTGGAGTCGGAGTAGCCGACCATGATCTCCTGGGTGTCGCCGACGCTGGCGAGTGCCGCCCGGTAGGTCGGCTCGGCGAGGAGCGTCCGCATCGTCTCCGGCGCCGCCCGGAGCGTGGCCCCGGCTTCGAACAGCGGCGCGATCCGCAGTTGCGCCTCGTGGCCGCCGGGCTTCGCCAGGCCGGTCTCCTTCATCAGGAGCAGGACTTCGAGGATGTCGCTCGGCTCCTCGGTGTTGGAGATGATGTAGGTCCGGATCGCACCGGCGTCCTGCCCGGCCAGGGCGGCGCGGATCACGCGGAAGGTCTGGATCACCTCACGCGCCGTGTCCGACAGGGCCGAGACGTCGTGGGGAACGATCGGGCGGGCCGAGCCGATCTCGCCGGCGAGCAGCCGGAATCGCGATCCCTCATCGAGATCTGCGTAATCGGACGCCACGCCGGTCAGCGCGAAGACCTCGGCCAGCGCCGTCTCGTGGCGACGGGAGTGGTCGCGGATGTCGAGCGTCGCGAAGTGGAAGCCGAAGACCTCGACCTGCCGGATCACGTCCCGCAGATCGCCGTCGGCCACGATGTGCTCGCCCTGGGCCAGCAGCGACTCGCGGATCACCCCGAGGTCGGCGAGCAGGTCGGCCGGGGTGGCGTAGGGGCTGGCGAGCTGGCTGCCCGTCGGGACGGGGATGCGGTCGCCGCGCGGGTCGCCGGGCAGGATCTCGTGGCTGTCCCGATGGCTGATCCCCTGGGCGCGGGTGAAGCGGAGGCGCTCGCGCATCAGCGTCAGGAGCTGGCGGTACGGCTCGCCCCGGTTGAGCGATTCCAGCTCGGCGCCCATGTCCGGGAACCAGCTCCGGTAGGTCGCGAGGTGAGCGTCCAGCTGCTGGGCTGGTCCGGCGATCCACTCGGAGACCGACAGACGGCCGGCCAGCTCGGTCAGGCGGTCTTCGAGGAAGCGGAGGGCGGTGTCCCGCATCAGTGACAGGGCCTCGACGGTGGCGGCCGGCGTGACATTCGGGTTGCCGTCGCGGTCACCGCCCATCCAGGAGCCGAAGTCGATGAACGGCGGCACTCGGATCGGGTCACCCGGGTAGGACTCCGCCAGCGCCGCCTCGAGATCCCGGTAGATCTGGGGGACGACGCCGACGAGGGTGCTGCCGAAGTAGACGAGGCCGGCCCGGACCTCGTCCAGTACGCTCGGGGAGACGGCCCGGATCTCATCGGAGCTCCAGAGTTCGGCGACCGTGGCGGCGACCCGCTCCCGTGTCCGGGTCAACTCCTGCGGGACCGGGGTGCGCTCGTCGATGGCGCGGAGGTAGGCGAAGATCCGGGCGAGTTTGTCGATGATCGTCCGGCGGCGCGACTCGGTCGGGTGGGCGGTCAGGACGAGACGGACCTCGGCGCGGTCGAGCAGCGCCTGCATCTCCGCGGCGGTCAGGCCGGGGCGGTCGTCCCGCCCGACCGCCAGGGCGCCGATCACGGCTCGGAGGGAGCCGCGTCGGGGCGTCGGGTCGGTCTCGAAGTCCCGGCGGCGGAGGCGGCGGATGCGCTCGTTGTCCTCGGCGAGGTTGACGAGCTGGAAGTAGGACGTAAAGGCCCGGATCAGGACGCGGAGGTCGTCGCTGCTGGCGTCGCGGAGCGCGGCTTCCATCTCCCGCCGGGCCGAGGTGTCGCCGCCGCGGGCCGACTTGGCCAGGCCGCGAATGACCTCCTCGAACTCGTAGGCGGACTCGCCGGCCTGGGCGCGGATGGCATCGCCGAGCAGGTCGCCAAGGAGGAAGATGTCGTCCGAGATCGAGCGTCCTGCCGCCATGCGTGTCCAGCGTCCTCTCATGGGTTCGCCCGACCGGCCGGGAACCGGCCCCAGGGCGATTAGGTGCGCACGGGTCCGGTGGCGGCTCGTGGGGTTCGAGGCGCGTGCTGCTCATCGCAGCATACCCGTCCCGCGACTAGGTCGTGAACCCGGCTGGCCGGGGTCGGTGACGATGGGGCGCGTGGCAACCGGGTGGGGGGATCAGACCATCATCGAACCCCGCATCGCCCGGTCGCGCGTCAGTCAGTACACTTGCCGTTCAGATGAGATGACGATGGCATCGACATGATGGGCGCCCGGATCGGTCGGACGGTGCCTCAGGGAGCGGACTGGTGGACTTCATCGTCCTGGGCGGGATCCTGGGAGCGCTCATGATGGTGGCCGGGACGCTCCTGCGTGATCTCCTCCCGCGCCGTCTGCGCATTCCCGGTGACGATACGCCGTGGGTCGATGTCCGCAACCGGCGCCGGACGGTGCGATCGGCGCTGGCGGGCGGTCGCCTGCTGACCATCGCCGGGGTGATCCTCCTCTTCGCGACCACCCTGATGGTCCTCCTCGATACCGTCGACACCACCGCCTTCGCCGTCGTCGTCGGGCTGACGCTGCTCGGGCTGGTCGGCTCGGCCGCCTGGGTACTCTGGTACCGATACCAGGAATCGACCGGCGCGATCCAGCGCCGGCAGCTCCAGGTGACCTCCTCCCGCCCGGGCCCGGCCCGGCCCGCCGATCGGACTCATGCTCGACGCCCGCCGTCGGACGACCCGGACGCCCCAGGGACGGGGAGCCGACCCGGATCGGAGCGCGGCCCTCGCCCGGCTCGACCGGATGCGGATGATCCTCAGCGTCGTCGACCGGAGCCGCCGGAGCGACGCGAGCGCGAGGGCCGTCGAACGCCGGATGCTCCGGTCGAGCGAGCGGGGACGGCGCGCCGGACCGAGCGATACCCCGCCCGGCCGGGATCGCAGACCGACCATCGCTCGCTCGCTCCGCGCGATGACGGTTCCGCGCCGGGTCCACCGCGTCGCGATCCGTCCCGCCAGCCGGCTCGACAGCCCCTCGACTCCGAGCGGGACGTCCGCGACGGCGCGGCTTCGGCACCGACCGGCGGCTCCGAACCCCGACCGGGCGCCCCCGGCTCCTGGCCATCCGGGAGCCGCTCGCGGTCGTGATCGGTTCGATGCGGGCACGCCGCGATGCGATCCCGTCGGGCCGTCGCTCGATCCCGGATCGGCTACCTTTGGGACCAGACCGACTTCCAGGTGAGGGAACGGTGACCGTCGACGGGAACAGGGTGACGCGATGACAGTCTTCGGCGTGGGCCTGGTCGATCTCCTACTGCTTACGTTCTGCTTCTCGGTGCCGTTCGCGGTCCTCGCGCTGGTCGTGATGGTCCTCTACCGCCGCGACCGGCGGCGGACCCCACCCGAGGCTGCCGACATCGCCGGCGACATCAACCCGCGCTACCCGCCACGGCGCCTCAAGCCCACCGGGGGCACGCGACGGGTGCCCCCGCTGCCGGTGGTGCGTCTGGATGACGTTCCCGACGTTGAGACCAACGAGGATCGGACCTGACGCCAGCGAGAGCCACCGGAGCGGCCTGAATCCCGACCGTTCAACGAGATCGCGCCTGTCTGAGCCGCGAAGGTCGCTGTAGGGGCGCAGCTGGCGAGCCCGGCCGCCGCAGCGCCCATCGCCGGCAGGCGAGATTGGCTTGGCATCCATTCAGATGACGGATGACCGGACGCTCGCCGATGATGTCAGTTCGGTCGAACTGCTCCGGATGCGGTCGCGGATACCGGTTATCGCCCTGCGGGGCGATGGCGCCCGCGGGCGCTGGACTTGCCAGCGAAGCGAGGGCTGCGCCCCTACGAACCACATCAGATCCTTGGCGGGCGAGTCGATTCCGGTGCCTGGGGAGCGGTCGGTGTGGGCCCGGCGGTCGTCGTCCGCCGGGATGGTCGAGTCGGCTTGGCGGTCGGAGAACTGGTCGGTCGCCCTCGCGGGGTCGCCGTCGACTGCGCGGCGTCGGTCGCCGAGGGCTGTATGGACGGTCTGCTGCGCTCCGGTGTCGTCGTCGGGACCGGAAGCGACGTCCCGGTCGGCGCTGGTTCGGGCGTCGATGTCGGTGTCGAGGTCGAGGTCGACTCCCGAGTCGGCGTCCCGGTCGGTGTCAGCATCGCAGTCGGTGCTGATGTCGCGGTTGGCCGCGGTCGCCCCGGTGCCGTTGGATTCGGGTCCTCCGGTGTCGCTGTAGGGCCCGGGTCGTCGGCCGGTGCCGTCGGTTCGGCAGTCGTCGGTCTTCTATTCGGTACCTGACCGAGACTGTCGGTCCCCCTCGCCGGTTGGGCGACTGTGGGTGCAGACTCGGTCGCCGAGGCGGTGGGCAGGACCTGCCGTTGCGCCTCGATCGTCGCGGGCGGCGTGGCCGTCGGCTGTGCGTCCCCCAACGACGGGAGCTGCGGATTGGCCTGCGCTTCGGGAGGGTCGGTCGCGACCAGGCCGGGGCCGATCCGGGTCGGCGTCGCTCGCGGAGTCGGCGTTCGTGCCGGAGCCGGGATGGTGCGGGCGGTCGCCGTGAGGGTGGGGTCCGGCCGCCCGGCGATGTTCGGCAACGGCGTGGTGGTCGGGATCGCCTGGCTTCGACCGATGTTCACGACGCGCGGCGTCGCCGTGGCCGTCGTGGTCGGCTCGCTCGTGACGGTCGCCGCTGGTGGCGTTTCGATCGCGGCCGCGACGGTCGCCGCCTCGAAGCGACCGATCGGGTCGAGCGTGGCGGCGATCTGGGTCCCCTCCGCTTCGGCGTCGGCGGGCGCTCCGCCGAGCGCGGGCATGATGACGAGCAGATAGATCGCGCCGGCGGTCGCCAGGACGCCGCCCACCGCGATCAGGGTCGGGACGAGCCCGGAGCGTCGGGCCGGGCGCCGGGTCGCGGCGTGGGAGCGGTTGGCCATGGCGGGTCACCCTCAACGGTGCTGGCCGCGGAACGGCGGCGAGCGGACGACCGGCGATCAGGACCCCTGACACCTCGTCGGTCTCATCATGGGCCGCCCGTTGAGGGGATCGGGCTGGCAGCGTTATCAGGTCGGTGACACGTCGCCGCGAACAGCATATACCCGGTGGCCGTCACGGCGAAGTCGTTCTTGGTCCGGTGTCGCGCAACACGCGTTCCGCTGAACGAGATCGGTCGGTTCTCGCGATTCCCGTCGGGTGAACCACGAGCACGTTCCCTATCACTACCTCGCGTCCTTCACCTGGAACCCGCTATCAACAGCGATTTTCGAGTTGCCGGGCGGCTTCAGCGCCCGCTCCAGGACGAGCGGTTCCGGGGAGGTTGTCAGGCATCAGCGTCGCCCTCACCCGGCTCGATCGGGCGGAGTGCGGCCAATTGCCAGCGATCAACGATCACATTTCCGACGACGACGGTGGTGCGCCGGAGCGATTGCGCCTGGGGATTCTTCCTGCCAGACTCGTCCGTCCACCGACCAGGGCCGGGAGCACGATCAGCAGCCCGACGAGGAGGACGATCGCCAGGAACGTCCACCAGCGATCCCAGCCGAAGCGATCGACCAGCCCGGAGTGCTGAGTCACGGCGGTCTGGCCGTTGGCGAGGACCTGCGGCCCGGTTGACCCGCCGACCGTCACGACGCCACCGCCGAGGAGATCGAGCTCGGCCGACTCCGTGAACGCCGCGGCGGCGAGCGGGACGCCGGCTTCGAAGTCGGACGTGATCAGCAGCGCCGCCCCGTCCGACTTCCACGGCGACGGCAGCAGCGCGATGTCGCCGGTGACCTGCGGGTAGTTCGACGTACTCGATGTCGTCGACGGCGGACCGAACGTCAGCGAGCGAGCCTGGACGAGCTGGGCGGCGACCGGGTTCCGGATGGTCGTACCGATCACGATCAGGTTCGCGGTGTCCTTGTCCGCCGGGTTCAGGCGGCTGACCGGGATCAGGTTGGGGAGGAGGCGCTGGTCGCCGGCGGACCAGCGTGCGACCGCGGCGATCATCCGCAGGGCGGCCTGCTGCTCGCCGGTGGTCGGCCAGTCCGGCAGGACGACCATCAGCGGCTCGACGCCGGCCTGCGGATCCCCTGCCAGGGGCGCCGGGAAGCGAGCCAGGTCGAGATCGTCCGTGGTCGCGTGCGGCAGGGACCAGCGCGAGCTCGCCAGGATCGTCACGGACGGCGGCGCGCCGCCGGAGCACGTCGCCCCGGCGCCGAGGCTGGCGGCGACGCCGAGCCGCAGTTGTCGATGCGTCTCCCCGGCCAGTGGGGCGTTGAGCAGGTCGGGCGGGATCGTGAAGTCGGCGGTCCGGACGGTCTGGCTGGCGTCGATCGCGCCGGTGGCGATGAGCCCGGTTCCCCCCGGTGGGACCGGCATCGCGCCGATCACCATCCCGTTGAGGGTCAACGTGAGGGCGGCGTCCGGGGAGACGTTGCCGGTCACCGCGACCTGGAGCGAGAGGCGGGCGCCCGGCCTGATCACCCAGCCGGCCGGCCGGTCGAGGGTCAGGGCGGCGGACTGCGGCCCGGTCCCGACAAGGTCGTACGACCCGGCCCCGAGCTGCTCGAAGGTGGCGCTGCCGCCATCCCACGTCGGCGTCCGCATGTCGGGGACGGCGGCGGAGCGGCCGGTCAGAATCGTGTAGGAGCCGGTCAGGGCCGCCGACCGCTCGGGGTTGACCAGGGCGCTGGCGGCGTCGAGAACGCCCGCCGGGGTCGCGCTGGAGATCAGCAGGCGTGGGGTCGCGGTCCGCTGGAGGGCGAGCAGACCCCGGTTGGGCGAGACCATCCCGGTCGGCGCGGTGTAGTTGGTGCCGTCCCAGGAGACGTCCCCCCAGGTCAGCCCTCCGGCGAACCGGATGCCGGCCGCGACGACGATCGCCGGCTGGTCGGCCGGGATCTGGTCGGAGAAGAGGATCACGGGCTCGACATGGCGCTCGGCCGCCCAGCGACCGAGCGCGACGGCGACGTAGCCCGCCGCCCGGAACTCCTCGGCGGCGGCTCCCTGCCCGACGACGATCGTGACGGGCATCGCGGCCGGTGGGCCCGGCCGGTTGATCGGGTCCGGCGAGATCGGACTGAACAGACCGGCGAGGTCGCTCAGCCCGGCGCTCTGGTCGGCGTTGGTCAGGCCGAGCGTGGCGACCGAGTCGGACCGGATTGTCAGCCAGCGCCGCGGGTCGACCGCCGGCGGGCAGGCGACTCCGGCCTCGTTGAGGACGACCTGCAGGCCTATCCGGATGCTGGCGACGTCCGGCAGGCGGTCGGTCGGCGTCAACGGGACGACGACCGAGGCGACCCCGTCGATCGGGGCGGCCAGCTGGGCGGTCGTGCGCTGCTCGCCATTGACGCTGACGGTGATCGACGACGTCGCGAGATCGACGATCGGGGAGACGGTGTACCGGATGGTGAAGATGCTGTCGGTGAGCAGAGCCTGTCCCGGCCGCAACGGCAGCTCGATCGGGATCGTCGTCTGGCTGGCCTGGACCGTCTGGTTGCCGTAGCCGAGCTGGGCGAGCGTCAGGGTCTGGGTCGGGTCGGCCGGTGCCTGCGGGGCTGGCGTCGCGTCGGTCTGGGCCATGATCGGCAGGGCGACGACGGAGGTTGCCATCGCCGGTTCCGGCGTCAGGGGAGCGACCAGGCCGGCGAGCACGAGCGCGATCGCCGCGAGCATCGGCCACCGAGCTCGTCGTCGGATCTCGGAGGACGGGGATGTCGGGATCACCTGCATGGGGTGGTTGCTCATCGATGGGGTCCGAACGCCGGCCGGTCGCCGGTCGGCGTCCCGCTGCTGGCTGGTCGGACCGGAATCTCGCCAGGCGCATGACGATTCGGTGTGGAGTGGGACGGACCGATCGTCCTCCCCGGGCCGTGGGTGGTCACGCCGGTACAGGATAGACCGTCGGTCCCGATGGGTGCGGCATCCGGGGTCAGGACGACCGAGACGTTGCCCGGGTCGCCCGGTTGGCGGCGAGGTACCGCGACAGCCAGCGGATCAGCAGATCGACGGCGATCGCGAGCAGCGTGATCGCGATCGCGCCCGCCAGGATCATCCCCGGCCGGCGAAGGCGGACTCCGTCGAACAGCAGCCGACCGAGTCCGCCCGCGCCGATCCAGCCCGCCACCGTCGCGGTGCTGATCGTGACGACGACGGCGGTCCGGAGCCCGGCAACGATCACCGGCAGCGCCAGCGGGAACGTCACCCGCGTGAAGACCTGGGCCGCGGAGAGGCCCATCCCCCGGGCGGATTCGAGGATGCTCGCGTCGACCCCGCGCAGGCCGGTGATGATGTTGCGGACCAGGAAGGACAGGGAGTACGCCGCCAGGACGACCCGCGCGTTGTTCTGGCCCAGTCCCAGGGTCGGGATCAGGAAGCCGAGGAAGGCGATGCTTGGGATCGTGTAGATCACACCCAGCACGCTGAGGATCGGCAGCCCGAGGGCCGAGAATCGCGCCCCGAGGATGCCGAGCGGGATCGCGATGATCAGCCCCAGCAGGATCGCTTCGAGACTGAGCTTGAGATGCTGCCAGGTCAGTTCCAGCACATACGCCTGGTTGTCGAACAGGTAGTCGAGCGAGAGGCCGTTCACCGGACCGCCTCGACGCGGACCTGATCCGTCGACGCCTCGGACACGGCCGCCGGTGGCCGGCTGATCTCGTGGATGGCGTCGAGGTCGACCCAGCCGACCGGGTAGGCGTCGTCGTCGATGACGATCAGGCGATCGCCGGCGGTCTCGAGCAGCAGGCTCAGGGCGACCCGGGCCGGGGCCGAGGCCGGGATCGTCGCCTCGCCGGGTCGGGCCGGCGGGACGTCGCCATCGAGCGGCCGGATCGCGGTCGCGAGCGGCATGAGTTCCAGCCGGCGCATGACGTTCTCGGAGCCGACGAGTTCGGCGACGAACGCGTCGGCCGGCTGGGTGACGATCCTGAGCGGTGTGTCGTATTGGACCACGCCGCCATCGCGCATGACGATGATCCGGTCGGCCAGCCGCAGGGCCTCCTCGATGTCATGGGTGACGAAGACGATCGTCTGCGAGAACTGGCGGTGGATGCGGCGGAGCTCGTCCTGGAGGCGGGTGCGAGTGATGGCGTCGAGCGCGCCGAAGGGCTCGTCCATGAGCAGGGTCCGCGGTTCGCCGGCCAGGGCCCGGGCAAGGCCGACGCGCTGCTGCTGGCCGCCGGAGAGCTGGGCGGGGTAGCGGCGCCGGTAGGTCTCGGGCGGCAGGCCGACGAGATCGAGCAATTCGTCGACGCGCTGACCTATCCGGCGCTTGTCCCAGCCGAGCAGCTTCGGGACGACGGCGACGTTGTCGGCGATGCGGAGGTGGGGGAAGAGGCCGGTCTGCTGAATGACATATCCCATGCGGCGCCGAAGCTGGATGACGGGCAGGGACGTGACGTCTTCGCCATCCAGCATGATCCGACCGGAGGTCGGCTCGTAGAGCCGGTTCGTCAGCTTGAGCAGCGTCGTCTTGCCACAGCCGGAGGGGCCAAGGATGACGACGAGTTCGCCGGGTTCGATCGTGAGCGAGACGTCGTGGACGGCGGCGGCCTCGCCCTTCGTGTAGCTCTTGGCGACCTGGTCGTAGGTGATCCGGCCGCCGGACCGGCGGTCGGCGTTGGCGGTCCCTTCGACGGCGACGGGGCTGGTCTGGTCTCGTGGTGGCGTCATGGGGTCCTCCGGACACGTCCTGCCGTGAGGTAGCCTGCGCCGAAAACAAGCAGAGGGCGGCGAGCAGCGCCACCCCCTGTCCGTTCGGGAAGCCCAGCGAAGATCTATCCGGTGATGATACCGGAGTCGATCAGGAACTGCCGTGCCACGTCGGCCGGCTCGCCGCCGTCCGTCACGACCTGGGAGTTGAGACTCACCATCGCGTCGTTGGTGAGGAGGTCGATGACCGGGTTCAGCAGATCGGGGATGTTCGGGTAGGCGTCGATGACTTCCTGCCGAACGACCGGGACGGCATGGCCCGGCGGGAACAGCCCGAGGTCGTCCTGCAGCACGACGAGGTCGTACTGGAGAATCTCCGCGTCGGTCCCGAAGGCCACGACGACGTTGGCGTCGTCAGCGACCAGGGCGTCGTACTTGATACCGGGGTCGACGCCGTTGATCGTGGCATCCTCGTATCCGGCGCCGTAGGTGGCCCGGATCGCGACGATGCCATCACCACGCGATTCGCTCTCGAAGTCGACCGGTGCCGAGATCGTGATGTCGTTGTCCAGACCCCACTCGCCTAGCTGGGACATCGTCGTGATGCCGTTCTCCTCGGAGAACGTCCGCTTCACGGCGATCGCCTGTGTGTCGTTGAACGGCGTCTGGTTGAGAGCGACGAGACCGAGCTCGGCGTATCCCGCCACGACGGCGTCATAGACGAACAGGTCAGCGGCAGTGAAGGCGGACGGAGTGTCGCCGGTGATTGGCGTCGCCCCTGGCGTAGCGGCCAACTGGCTCGCAACCGCTTCGTAATCCATGTTCAGGATGCCGTCGAACGTGTAGGCGGTTCCGGTGTACTCGGCGTAGAGGTCGATCTCGTCGTTGACGAGGGCCTCGTGGGCGATGCCCGTCCCGCCGAGGTTGATGTTGTCCAGATTGACCGCGATCCCGGCGTTCTCGAGCACCTGGGCCATGATGTTGCTGAGGGTGAACTGTTCCGGGAAGTCCTTCGACCCCACCCGAACCGGCTCATCCTGGGCACCGGCCGAACTGCCGAGGGCCGCGAGACCAAGGCCAGCCACGGGAACCGCCGCGGCTCCCTTGAGGATCGTGCGACGGGAGAGGAGGTGAATATGCGTCATGTGGCGCAGTCCTTTCGTCCGTTGGGTGATTGGCGATCCACATCGGATCCCGACCGGAGCAACTCCGGGCAGAGAGATGGCGCACCACCTCAGGCCGTGGCCCTTACGCAAGATCAGTTCCGTCGGTTGGCATCGCTCATCATGTCCGACCGATCGGTGAATCAGGTCGAGGGCCTGGAAAGTCAGCGACCTGATGGGAGGGAAACGCTATCGGGTCGCAAGCGGTGGCGTGGCGACGCGTTGGACGACGGCCAGGATCGCTTCCGCACTGAGTGCGAGGATCGCGATCGGGATCGCCCCGGTGAGCAGTTCCACGTCGTTGCCCGTCGAGACGCCGCTGGTCAGGAACAGGCCGAGGGTGCGGACGCCGATGAAGGCGGCGATGGCGGCCGAGGCGATCACCTCGATCGCGGCCGACCGGATCCCGCCGATGATGACGGGCAGGGCCAGCGGCACCTCGACCCGGAAGAACGCCTGCAGCGGCGTCATCCCGAGTCCGGCGGCGTTCTCCCGGACGGAGGCCGGCACACTGCGCAGCCCGGCATCGGTGTTGATCACCAGCGGTGGCCCGGCCAGGACGACCAGGGCCAGCAGGGCCGTCTGATACCCTGTCCCCACGATCGAGTAGCCGAGGAAGATGATCGCCAAGCTCGGGATCACCCGGGCGGCCGAGACGACCCCGAGCACGCCCTGGCCGACGAACCGGGTCTTGTTCACCAGCACGCCGATCGGCAGGAAGATCAGCAGCGCCAGCAGCAGGGCCGTGCCCGAGAGCTTCAGATGGGTGCTGACCGCCTCCCGGAACCGTTCGGGGTTGTCGGCGATATAGGACCAGACGTCCCGGATGATGTCCACGGGGTGCTCTCCAGGCCGCTGGGACGGAGACGAGTCGAGTGCGCCGGACCCGGTGCGTCGCTTCGAGCGGGTAGCACGATCGGAGAAGTCGACCGGTCATGTTCTGACCGCTTTGGGTTCTACCCTGCACGGATGCGACTCGTGGCCGATCGTGGTCACGTCTGGATCGTAACAACTCCAGCACGGTTTCGCGATGACCTGGACGCAGGCGGGCCCTATCGTAGCGGACGTACCCAGGGATCCTGACCCTGACGTCGCGTCAGGGAGTCTCCTGTTCCGGGCCGAACGGCTGGCGCCGTGGAGCTGCCCGTAGTCCGGAACACACGTCGGAAACCGACCGTCAGTCGAAGAGATCCGTTTCGGGTGCCGATCGACCGGCGCCGTAGAAGTCACTGGGCAGCTGGCCCGGCCGGTGACTCAGGCAACCAGACAACAGGGGGGATCGCGTGCATAACCAGACGGTGATCAAGCGTAACGAGCAGGCGACCGATGCGAGGAGTGTGCAGATGAGCGAGTCCGCCGAACAGATGATCCGGGCGACCGGCGTCGTCAAGGAGTACCGGACGGGGACGTCGACCCTCCAGGCGCTCAAGGGCGTCGACTTCAGCGTCACGAAGGGCGAGATGGTCGCGGTGATGGGGCCGTCCGGCTGCGGCAAGACCACCCTGCTGAACTGCCTGTCGGGCCTGGACGACATCACCGAGGGTCAGGTCTGGCTGGAGGGCGTCGACCTCGCCACCCTGTCGGACAAGCAGCGGACCGAGTCGCGAGCCCGGCGGATGGGCTTCATCTTCCAGGTCTACAACCTCCTGCCGGTCCTGAACGCCGTCGAGAACGTCGAGCTGCCGCTGCTCGTCAGCGGGGTCAAGCCGAAGGAGGCCCGGGAGCGTTCCCGCGAGGCCCTGCGGACCGTCGGCCTGGAGAAGTGGGCGACCCACCGGCCGGCCGAGCTCTCCGGCGGGCAGCGCCAGCGCGTCACCATCGCCCGGGCGCTCGTCAACAACCCCGCCATCGTCTGGGGCGATGAGCCGACCGGCGCCCTCGACTCGACCAACGCCACCGACATCCTCAACCTGATGCGCGAACTCAACCGCACCCAGGGCCTCACGCTCGTCATCGTCACCCACGACCCGGGCGTCGGCGCGGGCTGCGACCGGATCATCCGGATGCGGGACGGCGAGATCGTCGGCGAGGAGCGCCCCACCGGCGAGTTCGGCCTCGACGCCCTCGGCACCACCCACGGCACCGAGGACGGCGTCCAGATGCCGAGCCGGACCGCCCAGCTCACACGGGAGCTCTACGGTCAGGGCTGACCCCTGCCCATTCTCGTCCAGGACGACGCGTCGATCGCCGGACCAGCCCGACATCACGGAGCCGGCCCCGGCTCACCGGAAGGATCGTCCCGCCATGAGTGAGATCTTCGGCATCTCGATGAACAGCATCATGGTGACCTTCATCGTCATCCTGCTGCTCTGCCTGTCGTACACGGCCTACGTCGCGCTGCGCCGCCCGGTCGTCTTCAAGATGGGGATGCGCAACATCCCCCGGCGCAAGGCCCAGACGACCCTGATCGTGATCGGCCTGATGCTGTCGACCCTGATCTCGACCGCCGCCCTGGGCATGGGCGACACGATCGACCGCTCCCTGACCCGGACCGTCTACGGCGTCCTCGGCGAGGCCGACGAACTGATCCTGCCGGCCAGCGGCGAGACCGGCCAGGCCAACGACAGCCTGACGGCGACGATCCCGGACAGCGTCCTCGGCGTGGTCGACCAGGCCGCCGCCGGCGACGCCGACATCGACGGCGTGATCGCCGGGCTGCTGGTCCCGGTCCCGACGATCGACGGGCGCAGCCAGCTCTCGACCCCGCAGAGCACGATCGTCGGCTACGACCCGGCTCGGGCCGACCAGTTCGGCGGCCTCCGGTCCGTCAGCGGCGGCACGGTCGATCTCGCAGCCCTGCCCGAGGGCGGCGTCGTGATCAGCGAGGGGATGGCCGACGAGATCCAGGCCGAGGTCGGCGACCCGCTCACGATCTACTTCGGCAACCAGCCGATCCAGCTCACCGTGTCGGCGATCGGCGTCAACAGTCCGTTGTCCGGCGTCCTGGACGACGACACCGACTTCGGGCTCGCGATGCCGCTCGACCGGCTGCAGGCGCTGACCGACAACGAGGGCGTCCTGTCCTTCATCGCCATCTCCAACACCGGCGGCGTCGACTCCGGCATCCCCCGGACCGATGGCGTCGTCGACCGCCTGACGCCGGCGCTGGCCGGCCAGGGGGTCGTCGTCGAGAAGACCAAGCAGGACCTCGCCGACCAGTCGAAGGCGATCTCGTCGGGCCTGACCGGCCTGTTCCTGGTCCTCGGCCTGTTCTCGATCGCGGTCGGCGTGCTGCTGATCGTCCTGATCTTCTCGATGCTGGCTGCCGAGCGCCGGGCCGAGATGGGCATGGCCCGCGCGGTCGGGCAGCAGCGGTCCCACCTGGTCCAGCAGTTCATCGCCGAGGGGTCCGGCTACGCGTTGCTCTCCGGCATCGTCGGGGCGGCCGCCGGCTCGGGCGTCATCTACCTGCTCGCCAATCTGCTCCAGGGCGCCGTCGGCGACTTCTTCGACGTCACCCCCTACGTCTCCTGGCGGAGCATCATCGTCGGCTACTGCCTCGGCGTGATCATGACCTTCCTCGCGATCGTCGTGGCGTCGGTCCGCGCCAGCCAGCTCAACGTCGTCGCCGCCATTCGCGATCTGCCCGATGTCGTCGAGGTCAAGCGCAAGCGCCGGACGCTCGTCACCAGCGCCCTGGTCATCGCGCTCGGCGGCCTGATGGTCTTCGCCGGGTACACCGGCGACAGCGCCCGCACTTTCCTGTTCTACTTCGGCATGAGCCTGATCCCGTTCGGTCTGGGCAATCTGGCCCGCTACTTCGGCGCCAACGCCCGCCTGGTCTACTCGGTGATCGGCATCTACCTGCTCGCACTCTGGTTCCTGCCCGCCAAGCAGGCCAGGGCGGTCTTCGGGGATGTCGTCTCCGGCGGCGACTTCGAGATGTTCTTCCTGATCGGCGTCTTCTCGGTCGCCGCCGCCACGATGCTGATCACCCAGAACATGAACATTCTGCTCCGCGCCTTCAGCCGGATCGGTTCCCTGTTCGGGTCTCGCCTGCCGGCCTTCCGGCTGGCGGTGGCCTACCCCGGCGCCAGCCCGAGCCGGACCGGCCTCACGATCGCGATGTTCAGCCTGATCGTCTTCTCGCTGGTCGCCTTCGCCACGGTCAGCGAGAACTTCAGCCGGATCTTCATCAGCGATAAGGCCGGTGCCGGCTGGGATATCCAGGTCGTCGTCCCGCAGGTCAACCAGCTCCCGGACCAGGACCTCGTCGCCGCCCTCGGAGCGGCCGGCGCGGACACGTCGGACATCGCGAGCGTCGGCATGATCAGCACGATCAGCTACCAGGCCGGCGCCCGGCAACTCGATGCTCCGGACCCGGCCACGACCCTGCCGACCGAGATCCGGACCGTCCCGGTCAGCGCCATGAGCAACGGCTACCTCGACAGTGCGGAACTGGACTTCTCGGCCCGTGCCGCCGGGTACGCCGATGACGCCGCGATCATCACCGCGCTGGAGACGCAGCCCGACGTCGCCGTGGTCGACGCGACGACGTTGCAGGCCAACGGTGGCGGGTTCGGCGGCGGCGATCTGTTCCTGCTGCAGGGTATCGGCCCCAACCTCCAGGGGTTCCAGCCGGTCCGCGTCAACGTGATCGACCCGACGACCGGCAATGATCACATCGTCAGCGTGATCGGGGTCCTCAACCAGGACATCAGCACGCTGATCGGCCTCTACGTCGGCCAGCAGACCGGACTCGCATTCGCCGCGACGCCCGACCAGATCACCTACACCGTCCAGCTGTCCGACCCGGGTCAGGCGACCGAGCGGGCCCGCGAGATCGGCTCGGCCCTGCTCGTCAACGGGGCCGTCGCCGAGTCCTACGACGACATCCTGGAGGAGAGCCAGGGGACGTTCACCGGCTTCCTCAGCCTGATCCAGGGCTTCATGGGCCTCGGCCTGATCGTCGGGATCGCGGCCGTCGGTGTGATCGCCTTCCGCTCCGTGATCGAGCGGCGCCAGCAGATCGGCGTCCTGCGGGCGATCGGCTACGCGAAGTCGATGGTCTCGCTCAGCTTCATGGTCGAGACGGTCTTCGTGGTGGGCCTCGGCGTCATCTCGGGGACCGTGCTGGCGCTGGTCACGGCCTGGCAACTGTTCCAGGACCCGGCCTTCACCGGCGGCACCGGCGCGACCTCGATCGTGATCCCCTGGCCGCTGGTCGCGATCGTCCTCGGCATTACCTTCTTCTTCGCCCTCCTGATGACGTGGGTCCCGAGCCGGCAGGCCGCGAGCATCCGCCCGGCGGAGGCCCTGCGGTACGAGTAGCCGGGGCCCGACGAGGTGCTGACGATGAGCGGCGGGATCTGGCTGGCCTTCTTCGTGCGAGTCGGGTCCCGCCGACACCGTTTCCATGGGCGCGATGACATCACCCCTCGACCGGATGCACTGACGCCTTCATCGAGCAACCGCCACGGGCGGGGAGGGATCCATGATGCGCACCGGATACCAGACGTCCCGGCTCTCGTTCCTCGGATCGCTCCTGCTTGCCGCGGCACTGGTTCTCGGTTCGGCCGCGCCGTCGCTGGCCCAGTCCGGGACACCGGCGGCGACCCCGGTCGGTGCGCCCGTCGCGGTCGCGCCGCTGGAGCCGATCCCGTGCGCGACGCGGTACCAGCTCCCCGAGCCGTTCGTCGACGGGCAGAACGTCACCTGCGCCTACCTGTCGGTCCCGGCCTTCCCGGATGAGGTTGGCTCTCCGGTCCTCCGGCTCCACGTCATGCACGTCACCTCGACCGGGTCGGCCCCGGCCGCCGAGCCGCTGCTGCTCCTGACCGGCGGCCCCGGCCAGGCGGCCGGGGCACTGCTCTCCGCATTCGCGCCGCCAGCCGATGAGGCGACGCCGACGCTGGCGCCGCTGCTGGAGCGGCAGGATGTCTACCTCCTCGACCAGCGCGGCACCGGCGCTTCCGAGCCCGCGCTGACCTGCCCGTTCGACGTCATCCCCACCCTGCTCCCGCCCGGTCAGACGTCCGGCACGCCGGTCGCGGCGACTCCAATCGCGACGCCATTCTCCGGGACCCCCGAGGCGATCCAGCCGACGAGCACCGGTGCCCTCGCCGACCTCGCCCTCCAGTGCCTGGCTGGCTTCACCGGCCAGGGGATCGATCTGACGGCCTTCGATACCGAGAACGACGCCGCCGACGTCGCGGCCCTCATCCGCTCGATCGGCGCCGGGCCGGTCGATCTCTACGGGGTGTCCTACGGGTCCTACCTCGGCCAGCGCGTCATCACCCGTAATCCGGAGCTGGTCCGCAGCGCGGTGCTGGCCTCGATCGTCCCGCCGGGGACCAACCTCTTCCTCGGCCAGATCATCGGCTTCAACGGCGTCCTCAGCGACCTGTTCGGTCTCTGCTCGGCGGACCCGGCGTGCGCCGCCGTCAATCCGGACCCGGACACGGCCCTGGCCGGGGCCTACGACCGGCTGACGGCCCAGCCGACGACGGTCCAGGCGACCGACTTCGTCAGCGGTGCCACGGTCCCGATCGTCATCGACGGCGAGACCTTCCTCGGTCTCACCTACCAGTTGGCCTTCGCCTCGCTCTCGCCCATCATCCCGCCGCTCCTGACGTCGGTCGCGGCCGGGAACGACGACCTGCTGACCGAGATCGCGCCGCTCCTGCTGGTCCCGTCCGGGCTCAGCACCGGGCTGCTGGCGGCCAACGACTGCCAGGACTTCGTCGCGAACCCGAACGCCGGCGCCATCGACGCCCAACTCGCCGCCGCCGCCGTCCGGACACCCCTGGTCCAGGGCTTCACCGGGACGGTCCGAGCGTTCGAGCAGATCTGCGCCGGGCTCCAGTTGCCCGTCAGCGTGGCCGCCAGCGAGCCGACGGTCAGCGACGTCCCGACGCTCCTGATCAGCGGCGCGCTCGATCCCATCACCCCGCCGGAGTACGCCGAGTGGCCCGACCCGATCGCGAGCGACGACACGCT
>CAXTHM010000015.1:0-18737 GCA_964244115.1 uncultured Thermomicrobiales bacterium | reverse complement strand
CGGAGTACGCCGACGCGGTCATCGGCGGGCTGCCGAATGGCCAGCAGACGACGATCAACGCCGTCGGCCATGACCCGGTCTCGGCATCGGGCCCCTGTGGTCTCCAGATCGCGACATCGTTCCTGGCGGCGCCGACCGAGGAGGTCGACCAGACCTGCGCCAGTCAGCTCTCGCTCGATCTGTCCCCTGAGGAGATGGGCGGCGGCACCCCGGAAGCGACTCCCGCCGGGTAGCGTGGCGATCCGGCGGAACCCATCGAGTCGGAACGGGCCGCCTGTTCTCAGGCGGCCCGTTCCGACTCGATTCCGGTCGTCGCTCCGGTCCGCGACGCGGCGGGGTACCATGCGCACGTCGATCACCGGCAGACGGGACCGTCCGCGCCGACTGTCGCTCCGCGCCCGGGTCCCCCGTCTCTCATCCCGATCGCTCCGTGCAAATCGTGAGCGTTCGTCTCGTCACACGTCGCCTTGCGTGAGCAACCGGGGAGAACAGTACAGGTGTGGGCTTATCCAGATCGTCGCGTCAAGATCGTCACGACCCTCGGTCCCGCCGTGAGTGGGCGGGACCGGCTCCGGCAGTTGCTCGAAGCCGGCGCTGACGTCGTCCGGATCAATGCCTCCCACGGGACCGAGGCCTCCTGGGCCGAACAGATCACCGACGTCCGGGCCGCCGCCGCCGGTCTGGGGCGTCGGGTCCCGATCCTGTTCGACCTCCAGGGCCTGAAGATCCGCACCGGGGCCGTTCCCAATGGCGAGCCGGTCGGCATGGCCCGGGGCGCGACGGTCCGGATCGTCCCGCGGCAGGTGGAGACCACCACCGAGGAGATCGGGATCGGTTACCCCAACCTGCTCGGCGTCGTCGAGCCGGGCAGCCGCCTGCTGATCTCGGACGGTCTGATCGAGTTGCTGGTCGAGGAGGTCCACGCGGACCACGCCCACTGCATCGTCAGTCGCGGTGGGATGCTCAACGGTCGCCAGGGCGTGACCCTGCCGGGCGCACCGATCCGGGGCGGGGCGGTGACGGAGCAGGACCGGGCCGACATCGCCTTCGCCGTCCAGCACGGCGTCGACTTCCTCGGCCTGTCGTTCGTCAACGATGCCAGCGACATCCGACTGGCGCGGGAGACAGCGGCGCGGCACGGCGCGGTCCCCGGCCTGATCGCCAAGATCGAGCGCGAGGACGCCCTCAACAATGTCGAGGAGATCGCCCTCGCGGCGGACGGCCTCATGGTCGCGCGAGGCGATCTCGGCGTGCAGTTGCCGCCGGAGCGCGTGCCCCGCGCCCAGAAGCGGATCATCTCCGTCGCCAACCGGATCGGCATCCCGGTCATCACCGCGACCCAGATGCTGGAGTCGATGATCACGCAGCCGGTCGCGACCCGGGCCGAGACCAGCGACATCGCCAACGCGGTCTGGGACGGGACGGACGCCGTCATGCTGTCGGCCGAATCCGCCACGGGGCGCTACCCGATGGAAGCGGTCCAGACGATGGACAAGATCATCAAGGAGATCGAGCGCGACGGGCCGATCCGGAGCGAGTCGTCCCAGATGCCGCTGCCGCGCCACCCGGACGAGGCGCTGAACTTCGCCGACGCGATCGCCCGGGCCGGTGCGTCGCTGGCCGATTCCTCGCCGGAGGCCAAGCTGATCCTCGTCTTCACCTACGGCGGTGCCGCCGCCCGGCGGATGGCGAAATACCGGACCCACCAGCCGATCGTCGCCGTCTGTTCCCAGGAGAGCATCGCGACGAGGCTGAATCTCGTCTGGGGCGTCCGGACGCTGGTCCTGCCGCTGGAGCAGGAGGCCAACCAGATGTTCGACGTCGCTGCCCGGGCGGTGGTCGAGCACGGGCTCGGTGAGGCGTCGGACTACGCCCTGCTCGTCGGCAGCCTGCCCGTCGTCGAGCGATCCGGTACGACCAACCTGCTGCACATCCGCTCGTTGGGGGCGTAGCCGTTTACCGCGACCCTGAGATGCCAACACACGATGACGGACGGACCATGTGGTCCGCCCGTCATCGTGTGTTCCGGAGAACGGTTCGTGTTCGTGAGTTCGTTCAGTCGGCCGCGGTGCGCATCGGCTCGGACGGCACAGCCTCGATCGCCGCCCGACGCTCGGCGGCCAGACGGAGACGGGTGATCCGCTCCTCGACCTGCTGGGGCGTCTGCTTGACGACGTCCGTGATCAGCCCAAACCGCTCGGCCGCTCGAAGGACGATCGCTGTCAGGTCGTACTCCCGCCAGCCGATGCCATGGTAGGCCATTCGCGGGAAGGCATGGTGGTTGTTGTGGTTGCCCTCGCCGTTGGTCAGCAGGGCGATCAGCGTGTTGTTCCGGCTCTCGTCGTCGGTCTCGAACCGCCGCTGGCCGTACATGTGGCAGATCGAGTTGACCGCGAAGGTGGCGTGGTTGACGAGCAGCATCCGGACGACGCCGCCCCAGACCACACCCTGCCAGCTGGCGACCAGCCCCGGCGCGAGCAGACCCGCCCCGAGGATCGGGAGATAGTGGTCGTCGATCCAGCGCACCGTCGCGCTGTTCGAGCGGATCCGTTCGACGTGCTTCATGGTGATCGCCGCCGGCTCCTCGTAGAGCCAGCCGGCCTGGGCGTGCCAGAGCCCATGGGCCGTCCCCCGGAACGTCTCGTCGAAGTCGACGTGCGGGGAGTGCGGGTCGCCCGGCTTGTCGGTGTGGCTGTGGTGGGTCGTGTGGGTGCCGGCCCAGTGGCTGGGCGGCCCCTGCCCAGCCGTCGCGCCGGCGATGAGGACGACCGCCTCCAGGATCGGAGACGTCTTGTAGGACTTGTGCGTCAGCAGCCGATGGTAGCCGGCGGTGATGCCGAGGCCGGTGACGACGTAGGTGCTGGCGAGGAGGGCAACGGCCTTCGGGTCGACGTAGCGCCGGTGCAGCGCCACGCCAAGCGCGACCGGCAGGGTGACCATGGGGCCGACCATCCAGACGGCGATCGCGGCGCGCTTGGCGACGCCCTTGTCGGGCAGCCGCCAGCCGCGACCCTCGGTGACGCCGCTGACGGTCGCTTTCGCCTGTCGCAGACGGTCCCGAAGTGAGGCGGGAGGGGACGGAGTGGTTGTCGGGACGGTCATCAATCGTCTTTCGGGTGGCGGGGTACGGTCGTGCTCGGTTGCGACGATCCGGTCGGAGCGGGGGCGTTCGATGACCCAGGCTGCCGCTGGCAGTCGGGCATGAGGCTCCTGCTCGTCGTCGTCCGCTGCACGAATGCGGCCAGACCGACACGAAGCAGCCGATTCCCTGAACGAGAGACCGGAATACCCGACTCAGGCCGGAGGAGTCGCGTCGTCGTGACCGCCGTCGATCGGGGCGACGACCATCGGCGCACCCGGTCCGAACCAGGCGTCCCGCCAGGTCGCGAGCCGACCGATCATCGTGGTCTCGCGCTCGACCACCGCCTGGCCCTGAGCGAGGAGTTCCGGGTTCTCGGTTCGCTGGGTGGTGAGAAGCGCGATCGCGACGCCGCTCTGGAGTTCGGCGGACAGCAGGTCGATCACGGCGAGGTCGAACGGAACGGGATCGCCGGCAGTGCAGAGGAACTCGGCCGCACGGATCGGGTCGATCACCGGCGCCTCGCCGGAGCCGGCCGGGATGCCCGCCGCCGCGAGGGCCTGGTCGAGGACGGCGGTCTGATATTCGATCGGGACCTGGGGTGCGTCGGGGAACCGCACGCCGCGGACGTCGGTGAGGGTCGTGATCTCCGTCCGGTAGTCGCTCCGGCTCGACGCGACGAGCTGGCGCAGTTCGCGCTGCTGACCGCCGCTGCCCGCGACGGTCAGCAGCGCGACCACCGCCTCGTCGTGCGCCGTCAGCGTGTCGATCGCCAGCAGGTCGAACGGGACCTCGTCGAAGGTCGAAGCGGCGACTCCGCCAGTGATCGGCGGCTCCGAGGACGTTGGCTCCCCGAGGAGCGTGGCACAGGTCTCCGTCAGGGAGGGAACGACCGTCGGCGTCGCCTCCTGGGCCGTCGCCGAATGGGGTGAGGCGCAGACGATCGCCGTCAGCGACACGATGAGGATCATTCGCGTCCCCGACCGTCGGAGGGCCGTCGCACGGGTCTGGCTCGGCCTCGGCACGGGTGTCCTCCTACGCCTCGTCGGCGATGACGGCTGTCCGGACCGGCGATCCGGTCTCGGGTCGGCGGTTACGTCGCTGGCGCGGCGGTGCCGACCAGAGCCGGATCGGTCGCGACCGTGAAGGCCGCCGCTTCCGTCGCGGCGGCGGCGGTGCTGGTCGAATTGGCGGCGGCGGTGTTGTAGATCTCGGCGGTCTCGGTGTTCAGGATGTCGATCGTCTGCTCACGGCTGTCGGTGTTGAACGTGACGTAGAGGGCGAACACCACGATGGCGATCATGACCGCGAAGAAGATGACGAAGATGCCCTTGCTGCCCCGGCTGGTCCGGCCGTGCGGCGGGAAGGTCAGGGATTCTCGGGTCATGTCGCGGCGCGGTTTCGGGGTGTTGGCCATCGGTCGGGTGAATCCCTCTGTCTGGTCCGGATCGAGTCATGACCGTCAACCGGAATCGCACGCGCTCCACGGCGCCGGACGCGCTGGCAGGGTACCACCCACGACCGAGCCGGCGACTGTTCGTCCCGGCACCGCATCCCGGTCTTCGCGGGCACCGCGGCACCCGTCCGGGCTAGGCCTTCAGGATCTCGCGCAGCCGCCGGAGGACGATCGCCTCCTCGCCCGGCTGGATCGTCTGCGGGTTCAGGGCGATCCGGTCGGCGCCGATGTTGGCGACGGCGATCCGGGGTTCGCCAGCCCAGAGTTCGGCGACGACCGCGTCACGGGTCAGCGGTGCGCCCTGGGCGAACGTCACCAGGGCCCGGCCGTGCGGCTGCCCGGCCTCGCTCGGGTAGAGGCGCTCCGCGGTCACGCCGGTGATCCCCGTCAGGCCGTCGATCCACCCCCGGACGATCGCCTCGTACCCGGCCAGCAGGGCGGGCTCGTCCTGCGCCAGCGCGTACTCGACGGCGGCGAGCAGCCCGACCATCTCCTCCTTGCCGACCTTCATCGGCCGCCCGAGACTGTGGTTCGGGCTCCCGTTCAGCCGGCAGCCGGCGACGAGGTCCGCCCGGCCGAGCACGAGCCCGCTGCTCTGCGGGCCGCGAAGCCCCTTGCCGCCGCTGAAGATCGCGAGGTCGGCCCCGAGGTCACGGGTGAAGCGCGACAGGTTGGCGATCAGCGGGACCTGGGCGGCCGCGTCGACGATCACCGGCACGCCGCGCTCGTGGCCGATCGCGATCACCTGCTCGATCGGCAGCGCGCCGGTCGCGAAGTGGTCGCCGGCGAACCAGAGGATGCAGGCGGTCCGGTCGGTGATCGCCGCGCGGAGTTCCTGGGCCGAGCCGCCGACTTCGACGACCCGGGCGCCGGTCTGGCGGGCTGCGTAATCGTAGCCGTTGCGCTGGCTGAAGGGGATGACGACCTCGTTCTTCGCCACGCCGTCGAGGTAGGGGAAGGCGGCGATCAGGTTGAGGTCCGTCCCGGCGATGCAGGACGCGACGGACATCGCGATCCCGGCCGCGGCACCGGACGAGACATAACAGGCCTCATTCCCGGTCAGCTCCGCGATCCGCTCGCCGACCCGGAGCTGGAGTTCGTCGAGCGGGATGAAGTGCTGCGACGCCTCGGCCATCGCCTTGACGGCCACCTCCGGCATGACGCTGCCGCCGAGGCGGGTCAGCGTGGCGGAGGCATTGATGATCGGGCGGATCCCGAGGCGGCGGTAGACCTCCGGGACGGCGGCTGGGACCGCATCGTGGGCGACGGCTTCGGCGGCGGTGGCGACGGGCGATGCGGTCATCGGCGGCTCCTTGGATGGGAATGAGTGGGATGGGGTCGTGCTGCCGCGCTGATTGTCGGTCAGGACGTCGCCCGGCGGAAGCGAAAGGCGAGGATGACCGGCAGATCGGACTCCGGCGCCAGGTTGCCGGGTCGCGATGGCCCCCGGACGGGCCGTTCCTCCAGTCCGTCCAGCGTGAGCCCGGCCGCCAGCCACGGCCCCAGGTATGCCGAGATCGTGCGCTCGAAGTAGTGGTGCGGCCGCGGCTCACCGCGTATCCCGACACCGAGGGCGTGGAGCGGCGTCAGGTAGCGGGTGATCCGGATACCGATGTCGGTCCGCATCCGGCCGTCGATCTCGCTGGTCTCGGTCAGGCGGACGGCATCGACGGTGTTGAAGCAGGGGTGCGGGATCACCGCGACGAACCGCCCGCCCGGCCGGAGCAGCGCGGGCGTCGCGGCGGCGAGCGGGCCGATGTCCGGCATGTCCTGCAACGCCATCGTCGTCACCACGGTGTCGAACGGCTCGGCGGCGATCGCACGCAGCGCCTCGGGGTCCGTCGCGTCGAGGAGCGACCAGGTGATCCGGTCAGCCGTCGGCGTTCCCGCGGATCGCCGGCGGGCGAGGTCGAGGAAGACCGGGCTGAAGTCGGTCGCCGTGACGGCCGCGCCGAGCTCGGCCAGCCGGCGCGAGAAGACGCCGTTGCCGCAGCCGACATCGAGGACGCGCTCGCCCGGCCGGATCGCCAGGAGCGCCTCGGCGGCGGGCGCGACGGCGGTGCGGTAGAAGTCGTTGCCGTCGCCCATCCGCTCGTCCCAGAACGCCGCCTTGGCGTCCCAGATCGCCCGCGTCTCGGCGACGCTGACCGGCTGTTCGGAGGTCATCGACGATCTCCCACCTTTAGATCGATTCCCAGAGCCGGGTGGAGTGGCCGCCGTCCACCATCAGGCACTGGCCGGTGACCCATTCCGACTCCGGCAGGCAGAAGAACCGGACGGCGTTGGCGGTGTCGTCCGAGGTCCCGGCCCGGCCGAGCGGCACGAACCGCTTGAAGCCCTCGCCCCAGGTCGCAGCGGGGCCGTTGGTCGGGCGGTCGGGGATGCCGCCCGGGACGACGCAGTTGACCGTGACGCCGTGCGGCCCGAGCTCGAAGGCCATGTTCCGGGTCATCGTCTCGACGGCGCCCTTGGCCGAGTCGTAGACGGCGGCGTCGGTGTGGCAGAGGTGGGCGCCGATCGTCGAGGTGTTGACGATCCGGCCGCGGATGCCGCGCTCGACCATGTGCCGGGCGGCGTGCTGGGCGAGGATGAACGGCGAGCGGTAGTTGACGTTCGTCTGGTACTCCCAGTCGGTGTCCGAGACGTCCCAGAAGCTGCCCCGGATGCTCATGCCGGCGTTGTTGACGAGGATATCGAGCTGCGGGACCAGCGCCAGCGCGGCCTCGGCCAGCCGGTGCGCCTCGGCGACGACCGAGAGGTCGGCGGTCACCCCCCGCGCCGCGACCCCGAGGGCGCCGATCTCCGCGACGGCCCGGTCGACGTCGGTCTGGTCCCGGCCGTGGACGACGATGTCGCAGCCCTCGCGGGCCAGCCACTCGGCGGCGGTCCGGCCGAGCCCGCGGGTGCTGCCGGTGACGAGGGCGGTCTTGCCGGTGAGCCGACCGGCCGTGCTGTTGCTCTGCTCCACGGGTCCTCTTCTTCGCTGATGCGCATAGCGTGACGATGCCGGCCCATTATCGGGAACCGGCGGATGATGTCTATGGCGTGGGTGGCCACCATTGACGTAGGGTCACGGGCTTGCCCTGACCGGCGCCCGCAGGCGTCATCGCCCCGCAGGGCGATAACTGGTGCACCGGGTTCAACCATCTTTCCGGTGTCACGCAACGTCGCCTTCGCGTCGTCCGCAATCGAACACGGTTGGACCCGGAGCACGGTCTCGCCTTGAGGCGAAGGCCGCTGCGGCGACCGGTCAGGCCAAGCCCATGAGCCGACGTCTTGACGCTCTGGCGTCGATCCGACCCGTGTTACCCCTTGAGGGCGCCGGCCGTCAGGCCGCCTTCGAGGCGGCGCTGGAAGACGATGTAGACGACGAGCATCGGGATCATCGTGATCGTCAGGCCCGCGAACAGGGCCGACCAGTCGCTCTTGTACCCCTGGTTGACGCTCAGCGCCCGGAGCCCCTGGGCGATGACGTAGTTGTCCTGGTTGGTCGCGTTCAGGACCAGCGGCAGCAGGTACTGGTTCCACTGGCCGAGGAAGTTGAAGATCGCCATCGCGATCAGCCCGGGCCGGGCCAGCGGCAGCATGATCTCGAAGAAGACCCGGTACGGTCCGGCGCCGTCGATCACCGCCGCCTCGGCGAGGTCGCCGGGCAGGCTCTTGAAGAAGCCGTGCATGAAGAAGATCGAGAACGGCAGCGAGTAGGCGACGTAGACGAGGATCAGGCCGATCTTGGAGTTGAGCAGGCCGAGGTCGTCGACGACGAAGTAGAGCGGGACGAGCGCGAGGAAGGTGGGGAACATCAGCCCGGTCACGAACAGGTAGTAGACCAGCCGGTTGCCGGGGAACTGGAACCGGGACAGCGCGTAGGCCGCCATGGACGAGACCAGCAGCGTCCCGATCACGCCGAACGTGACGACGATCATCGTGTTCCAGATGTACCGCCCGATCCGGGCCTCGTTCCAGGCACGGACGAAGTTGTCGAACTGGAGCGTCGTCGGGATCGTCCACGGCGACGACAGGATCTGCGGGTCGGTCTTGAAGGCCGAGACCACCATCCAGAGCAGCGGCAGCACGACGGCCAGCGCCCAGATCATCAGGAAGAACTGCGAGACGCCCATGAAGGTGTAGTCCCCGCCGGTCAGGTGGCGGCGGCGGAAGCCGGTGGTCTTGACGGCGGATCCGTCGATCCGGGCCGGGGAGGTGGAGATGGGTGTCGGTTGCACTGCCATGCCGGGTGGCTCCTGTCCTGGTCGTCGGCCTCAGGTCGAACGCGGGCGTCGGTCTAGTACTCGTAGGTCTCGCGCTGGGTGCCGCGGAGGGTAATCACGGACAGGACCAGCGTCAGCAGCAGCAGGACGACGCCGATCGCGGTCGAGTAGCCCCAGAGCGACCGCGTGAAGGCGCGGTCGTACATGTAGCCGGCGACGACCTCCGTCGAGCGGCTCGGGCCGCCGCCGGTCATGACCTGGACGAGGGCGAACAGGTCGAGCGCCACGATCGCGATGTAGACGACGCCGATCCGGACGTTCTCCCAGATCAGCGGCAGCGTGATCGTCCGGAACTGGGTCCAGCGGTTGGCGCCGTCCAGCGTCGCCGCCTCGTAGAAGGAACCGGGGATGCCCTGGATGCCGGCGACGAACAGGACCATGTAGAAGCCGACGCCCTGCCAGATCACGACGCCGGCGATGCACCAGATCGCCGTCGTCGGGTTGCCCAGCCAGGCGTTGGTCCAGTTCCCGAGACCGATCGCGGTCAGGCCGCCGTTGAGCAGGCCGTCATCGGTGGACTTGAGCACGTTCTGGAACAGCACGCCGATGATGACGATCGAGAGGACCTGCGGGAAGAAGAACACGACGCGGTAGAACCCCGAGCCGGGCACGCCCCGGGCGCCCTGCGTGAACAGTGTCGCGAACAGGAGGGCCAGCGAGATCGTGACCAGCGGGATGACGATCAGGAGGAAGAGGTTGTTGCCGAGCGCATTGAGGAAGTTATCGTCCGACGCCAGGTTCTCGTAGTTCTGGAGCCCGACCCAGGGCTTGTCTGGGGAGAAACCCCGCCAACTGGTGAATGACGAATAGAAGGATTGCACATAGGGGTAGATGACGAAGATCGAGTAGAGGATCAGCGCGGGGAGCAGGAACGGGATCACGAGCCGGTACTTCTGGTACTGCATGAGACGTCTCCCGCGCGGTGCGTACTGGTCTGGCTCGTTGCGAGCCGAGCCGGAAACGGAGGTGCCGGCGCTCGTCCGAAGACGGGCACCGGCACCGGGCCGAGATCGGGTCTACTCTGCGTTGTAGTCGGTCCGCTTCTGCTTGACGATCGAGTCGTCGGAGGCGATCGCGTCGGCGATCTCCTGGCCGCGCTGACAGAACTCGTCGGCGGTGACCTTCTGGGTCAGCAGATCGAACATCAGGATCTGCGTCTCCTTGTTCATGTCGGGGTACCAGCCGCTGTAGAAGGACTGGAGCGTGTTGACCCCGGCCGCCGAGATCGTGGCCTGCTGGGAGGCGAGGGCCGGACCGGCGTCGAGCCCTTCGGCCGAGCCGTTGACGGCGGTCAGCGAGCGGGTGGCCTGGGAGAAGTAGGAGGCGCCGGTCCGGCTGAACAGGGCCCGCAGCCATTCCTTGCCGCCCTGGACGTTGGCGGCCTGGGCCGGGACGAGGAAGTTCTCGCCGGCCGACGCGAAGATCGCCTCGAACGGGAGTGCGTCGGCGCTCGTCAGGGACGGCACCGGCGAGACGCTCATGGCGAAGGCGTCGACGGCCTCGACCGAACCGAGTGACGAGACGCCGGACTCGTTCTCCAGCCAGGAGCCGCACGGGAGGAAGACGGCCTTGCCGTTGAACCACTCGGTCTGGGACTGGGTGTGGTTGAGACCCTCGAAGCCCGGCAGGAGGAAACCACCGGTGGCGAGCTTGGCGATGCCGTCGGCGGCGGCGCGGACGGAGTCCGACAGCCAGGCGTCCGGCTCGAGGTTGTCGATGGCGCCCATCGCCGGCAGGCCGCCGTTCTTGAAGACGAGCTGGTCGAAGACGAAGCCGCGCATGTACTGGGTGTAGACGCCGGTGGTCGCCCACGGCGCGATGCCGAGGTCGGTCTTGATCTGGGCGCAGAGGGTCAGCATCTCCTCCCAGGTCTTGGGATAGGTGATGCCCTGGTCGGTCATCAGCTTGCTGCTGCCCCAGACGCCGATCACGGTGTAGGCGTAGAACAGGATGTTCTGCTGGCCGTTGTAGATGCCGGCGGCCTGCGAGCCCGGGATCAGCGAGTCGGCGAAGGTCACGCCCGGCGTGTCGAGCGAGATCGCCGCCAGCAGGTCGGTCAGGTCGGCGAGCTGGCTGTCGTTGGCGAGGGTCGTCTGGTCGAGCAGACCGTCGCCGGAGTTGTCGATCACATCGGGCGGCTCGCCAGCGACGAAGCGCGGCTGGAGGGCGGCGCCGAGCTGCTGCCCCTTCTCGAAGGTGATCGTGGCATCGGGGTAGAGGGAGTTGTAGATGCCGTTGGCGTTGACGGCGTAGTCGGTGCCGAAGCCGCCGTCGAAGATATACGGGTTGAGCGGCGCGGTCGGGTCGACGCCGAGCGGGTTGCTCGTGTCGAACGTCAGGGCAGCGGCCGGGGTGGCGCCGGGCGTGGCGTCCTGGGCGAAGGCCGGGCCGGCCTTCATCATCGCGGCGACGAAGGCCGGGACCGAGATCCCGAGCGCGGCGCCGCGCTTCATGATCTGACGACGGTCCCAGTTATTGGCAGCGGCCTCGGCGAACAGTTGCTCAACGCGGCGATCTGTCACAGTTCCGACCTCCATAAGCTCAACCAACGAGCGTCACGCCGACACCACAGGGCCGGTCGCTGTCGCGTGCGGCAAATCGACCGGATGGGGCAGGCCCCACCCGCGAGGCTCGGTGGCCCCGGGTCGACTCTTGTTCCTGTCGCTGCACGTCTCGACGCGTTGTACACCGTACCGGGAATGGCCGCAAGGGTCACTTGCTGGGATGACCGGTTTTTCGCCAATCGAATCGCCGCCTTGAGTCGAATTGCCCAAATCGGTAGGTTCCTGGTCGTGATCCTTCACAACAGCCCTGCTATCAATGTGGAACGACGACCTCCGTCGACGCGGCGACCCGTGAAGTAGAGACGACCCCTGTGATCGTGCGATCGCGGCAGTCACTCGTCGAGGCGACCCTTTCGGCCGTCCGGTCGCGGCAGCTGTTCGTGTAGGGGCGCAGCTCGCGCGGCGGTCGCCTTCGCTGTCAGGCGAGACCGCGCGATGGGTTCAAGCCGTCAGGGTTGAACCCCGCACTCGGGCAACCTAGTGGATCGACTCGGCCTCGTCGCCGCGCGGAACGGCTGTCGAGGGGCCGGCATTCTTGACGGCGGTTGAACCCGGAGCGCCAGGTATCTCCCCGCCGGGCGATGGCCGCTGCGGCAGCCTGGCTCGCCACCCAAGCGCCAGTTTCGCCCCTACGAGGCGGCTGCTGTCGCCATCCATGTCAGGAGCGCTTGCGCGACCCGTGGAGCCCCTCTCCGGTCGTGCGCGCCGCAGCGCGAAACGAGCCGGGGAGGGGAGGGGGAGGCGACTGCTCCGCAACATGGCGTTCTGACGTGACCGTGTCCGTGGTTGATATCGTTATCGCCCCGCGGGGCGATGGCACCTGCGGGCGCCGATCAGGGCCAGCGCAACGTGAGCGAGAGCCTCTGAGTCGACGTCACGAGCGCGGCCAACGACGTTCCGAGAAGATCAAACCCTGAGCACGCCAGCACTCGCGGCCTCAAGCGCCCGGGGTCGGTAGCGGCTGATGAATTCCCGGTAGTCGGCGACTTCATCAGCCTGACGGGCGGCGTCCCAGCCCAGCGCCGCCCCGGCGATGGCGGCGGCGCGCTCATCGACGCCGATGGCGCTGTCCGGGCCGTAGCCGAGCATCGTCCGGCGAAGGAGGATGTCGGTCAGGCGCTGGGCGCCCTCACGCTGGACGGCGTAGACGACCTCGGCCCCGATCGCGCCCTGCCCCTCGTCAATGACGTCGGCGAGACCCGGCTCGGCCTGGGCCAGCGCGGCGATGGCTGTGGCCTGCGTGCCGTAGGTCCGGATCAGGTGCGCGACGGTGGCATCGGGAAGGTCCGGGAACAGCCGGGCGAAGCTGGCCGCGAAGCCCGGCAGATCGTCGCGGCTGATCGCCGCCCCTTCGATCCGGCTGCCGGGGAGCGGCTCCTTCGCCGTCCGGCAGGTCGCCGTCGGCCGGTCGAGCTTGGCGTAGACCATGTCGACGGTCTGCTCGGCCAGCTCCCGGAAGGTCGTCAGCTTGCCGCCGACGATCGAGATCAGGCCGTTCGCGTCCGGGGCGTGGTCGAGGACGAGGTGGCGCCGGGTGACGGCGCCTTCCGACCCGTCGACCTGGTAGGGCAGGGGGCGGACGCCACTGTAGGTATAGCGCACCCGGTCCGTCGTCAGTGCGGCCGACGGCAGGACGCGGTTGGTCTCCGCGATCAGGTAGGCGATCTCCTCGTCGGAGGCGACGACGCGGTCGAGGTCGCCCTCGTAGCGGACGTCGGTCGTCCCGATCAGGAACAGGTCGTTCCAGGGGATGATGAAGAAGGGGCGGCCGTCGCTGTGGGCCTCGACGTAGAGGGCATCCTGCGGGGCGCCGTCGAAGGGCGCGACGATGATGTGGCTGCCCTTGGTCCCGCCGATCAGACGGCCCTTGCCCAGCCCGCCCGAGCGGAACTGCGCCAGGAAGCCGCTCAGGAACCGTTGCCCGGCCGCGACGACGGACTCCTTGTCCGGCTCGGTGTCGGCGATCGTCCCGGAGGCGGCACTGGCACTGGCGCCGGGGACCGGGGTCGATTCCGCTGCCGGGTTGGCGACATCGGCATCCGTGCTGACGAGGAGGTCGTTCCCGGCGTCATCCACGCCCGCCAACGGGGACACACCCTGACCGACCCGTTCCTCGTCCGGACTCGCCCCCCCGCTCGGCGCCGTCTTGGCGGCAGCGCGAGGCGTCTCCGGCGCGGTCTCGCGGCCGAGCGTCGCATCCACCCAGGGGCCGGTCACGTTGACCGTCACCGACGCCGTGACCCGGTGCTGCCCGCCGCCGAGCAGGTCGGTGAAGACGGCGCCGGTCACGGCCCGGCCCTCCATCAGTAGCTCATCAACCCGGCAGTAGGTCAGCACGGTGGCGCCGTGGTCGACGGCGTCGACGGCGTTCTCGACCGCCAGCCGCTCGGCGTACTCGACCTGGCCGTCGTAATAGAGGGCGGCGCCGGTGAGCCCGTCCCGCGCCAGCCCCGGTGCCCGGCCGATGGCGGCATCGGGCGAGAGCATCCGGTGACGGTCGAGCGACTTGCCGGTGCTGAGGACGTCGTAGCCGATCATGCCGAGCCGGACGAGGCCCTTGCCGCGCCGGTCGCTCTCGTAGATCGGGATCATCAGTGGCAGCGGCCGGACGAGGTGGGCGGCCATGTGCAGCAGCGTCTCGCGCTCGTGCAGCGACTCGCGGACGAGCCCGACCTCGCCGTACTCCAGGTAGCGCAACCCGCCGTGGATCAACCGGCTGGACCACGATGTCGTCCCGGAGGCGATGTCGCCCTTGTCGAGCAGCAACACCCGGAGACCGCGCATGGCGGCGTCCCGCGCGATCCCAGCCCCGTTGATCCCGGCGCCGATCACGAGCAGATCGAACCGGTCGTCCGTGAGCTGCTCGGCGATCGGCGTGCCGTACCGGAGGCTGCTCTGCCGCTGACCCTCGGCCACCGGAGACTCCGGTCCGATGGCCGTCCGCTCGTCGTGGTTCTGTCCGGTCATCGGTCTGATCCCTCCTCGCTCTGGCTGTCCGGCGGAGGTGTTCCGGCGGGGTGATGCTAGTGCCCTCAGGGTATCGCAGCGTCGCGGCCACGGCGATCCCGGAACGGATCAGCGGCCCAACCCATCTGCCCGGGCTCGGTCGTGTCACGGGATCGTCCGGGTCTCGGTCTGCGGATCGGCCGATCGGCGCAGCGATCGTCACGATAGACTCGGATCTCGCGGAGGGGCAGGGCTGATCGACGCTGAAGTGCATGTCGACGGTGACGGGGCGGACGGCTGGCGGCGCACGCTCTGGTCCCTCTGGGCGGCCCAGACGCTGGCGCTGGTCGCGTTCTCGATGCGGACGCCGTTCCTGCCGTTCTACCTCGGCGACCTCGGAGCCGATGAGAACGGGCAGGCGTTCTGGGCCAGCGCGATCGCGGCCGGTGGGGCGCTGACCTCCGTCGTCGCCGCGCCGCTCTGGGGCGTGCTGGCCGACCGGGTCGGGCGCAAGCCGATGGTGATCCGGGCGCTGCTCTGCGGGGCGCTCTGCATCGGACTGATGAGCGTCGCCGTCGCGCCCTGGCAACTGTTCGGGCTCCGGCTGATCGAGGGGGCGACGACCGGGACGGTTGCGGCCTGCGCGGCCCTCGTCGCGGCGACGGTGCCGGAACGACGGCTCGGCTTCGCGCTGGGGTTGATGCAGACGTCGGTCTTCTCCGGCGGCGCGATCGGCCCGCTGATCGGCGGGTTCGTCGCCGACGCGGCCGGCTACCGGGCGACGTACGCGATCTGCGGCGGCCTGATCTTCGCCGGGGCGGTCATCGCGATCCCGCTGGTCCGGGAGCGGTTCACGCCGAGGCCCGCTTCCGGGCAACGCGGTGGGCGTCACGCCCAATGGGTGGCGCTGCTGATTCCCGTCGTCCTGCTGATGGTCATCACGATGTTCGTCCTCCGGGCGGCGTCGCTGGCGATGCAGCCGATCTTCCCGCTCTACATCGGCTCCTTCGACAACGGCGGCCTGAGCGACTCCGAGGCGACCGGGCTGATCTTCGGTGCCCAGGGGGTCGCCTCCGCGATCACCTCGGTCGCGCTCGGTCAGCTCGGCGACCGGATCGGTCATCGTCGGGTGCTGCTGCTCTCGATCTTCGGGGCCGGGCTGATCTACCTGCCGATGGCGCTGGCGGCGCAGACGTGGCAGCTGCTGGTGCTGCAGGCGCTGTTCGGTCTGTTCGCCGGCGGCCTGATCCCGGCGACCAACGCCCTGGTCTCGGCCGCGACCGACCGGCGGGACCGCGGCGCCATCTTCGGGCTGATGACCGGGGCCGGTTCCCTGGGTGCCCTGGTCGGACCACTGGCCGCCGCCGGCATCGCGACCACCGCCGGCTACGGGTCCGCTTTCCTCGCGACTGCCGCCGCGCTCCTCCTGATGGGTCTGGCGCTGCTGATCGGGTTCGGTCGCCTACCTGTCCTGGTAGCGACGGCCTGACGTGGCGGTGGGTGGACTACGGGAGAGGCTCATCTGTGCGAGCTTGCATCCAGCCGTCACCGGATCGGGGCCTTGCGTCGTCACGGCGGCGGTGTGCCGATCGTCCCGGGTACGTCCGGAGCAGCCTCGACCGGAGGTGCTCCGGATCGCCAGGACGTTCGCGAATCCGGGTCGTTCTATCTGGTCTATTGCGGGTCGCTCCGACCGCTGCTATGATCCGCCTAGTTTTTGCCGATCGGAATGGCGGTCAGGATGAACGTTCCGGGCTCGACGCCGTGCCAGGGATCAACGTTCGTCCTGTCGTCCTGCATGGGCAGGGACCCGGCGATAAGGGTGTCGCCGGATCGATGGAACATCGTCGGTTTCATGAGCTGGAGAGCGTGCAATGGCGTACCGTCCTTCCCGTCCCCGCGATCTCGTCCTTCCCGGCGAGAACACGCGTCCCCGTGACCTCGGCACCCTCGTCCCGCAGGCGGACCGCCTGGTCTCCGATGTCATGGCGGGCCGCCTCGACCGGCGCCAGGTCTTCAAGCGCGCGACCATGCTCGGGCTTGGCGCCCCGGCGATCGCGGCGCTGCTGGCGGCCGGTCCCCGCGGCTTCCTCAACGGCGCCAGCGCTCAGGGCGGATCCCTGACGATCGCGTCGGACGCCAGCGACGCGGCTCCCCGCGAGCGGCTGGCCGGCCTGGTCGAGGAGTTCCAGACCAGCAGCGGTGTCGACGTCACCGTCGACACGACCAACCACGAGGACTTCAAGGTCCAGATCCGGACCTTCCTCGCCTCGGACAACCCGCCGGACGTCCTGACCTGGTTCGCCGGCAACCGGATGCGCTACTTCGTCGATCTCGGCCTGATCGAGCCGGTGACCGACCTCTGGACCTCCGCCGGCTGGGAGACCAACTTCCCCGAGGGCGTCAAGGCCGTCTCCAAGGGGGCCGACAGCGAGTACTACTTCGTCCCGTCTACCTACTACAGCTGGGAGATCTGGTACCGGAAGAGCCTGTTCGAGCAGGCCGGCATCGAGGCGGTCCCGACGACGTGGGACGAGCTCCTCGCAGCCAGCGACAAGCTGATCGCCCAGGACGTCAAGCCGTTCGCGCTCGGCTCCTCGCAGCCGTGGACGACCGCCGCCTGGTTCGACTATCTGAACATGCGGATCAACGGTCCGGAGTTCCACATCGAACTCATGGACGGCAAGCAGTCCTACACCTCGCCCGAGGTCAAGGAAGTCTTCAGCCGCTGGAACGAGCTCCTCTCCAAGAGCGCCTACATCGACAACCCGGAATCCTACCTCTGGCAGGATGCCCTCAACTTCATGGTCCAGGGCGACGCCGGCATGTACCTGATGGGTAACTTCCTGCTCGACTCCTACCCGGAGGAGGATCAGGCCGACCTCGACTTCTTCCGCTTCCCGACCCTGACCGAGGGCGTCATGATCGGTGAGGACGCGCCGACCGACGGCTACTTCATCGCCGCCGGCGCCGAGAACAAGGACACGGCCAAGGCGTTCCTCCAGTTCATCTCCGAGCCGGACGTCGCCGGGCCGAACGCGCTGGCCGCCAACGCGATCTCCGTCAACAGCCAGGTCCCGATCGAGACCTACAACACGGTGATCCAGAAGTCGGTCAAGCTGCTCCAGGAGTCCGACTACCTGGCCCAGTTCTATGATCGCGACACGATCGAGGAGATGGCCACCCAGGGCATGGCGGCCTTCCAGGGCTTCATGCTCGAGCCGACCGACGTCGACTCCCTCCTGGAGTCGCTGGACGAGGACCGCAAGCGGATCTTCGAGACGACCTAGACCCGCGGCCCCGATTCGACCGACGACATCCGATCGACCCGCCCGACCGGGCGGCGCTCATGGTCTTCGGACCTGGCGTCGCCCGGCCGTGGCGCTTCATCGGACCATCACCCAGCGGCCCCCAGGCGGTTCCTGGCGGCAGGAGGCGGACCTCCCTATGGCCACGTCCAGCAACATCCCCGGTGCGCCGCCGCTCGCCCCATCCGGCGCCGAGGATGTCATCGCCGCGTCGATCCCGACCATCACGGGCGTCCGTGCCGGTCGCCGCGGGGAGCGAGCCTCCACCTGGCGCGCCCCGATGGCCTTCCTGGCCATCCCGCTGCTGCTCTACAGCATGTGGGTGATCGGTCCGCTGTTCTATACGTTCTGGATGAGCCTGACCGACGCCGACGGGCTCAGCGACGCCAGCTTCATCGGGCTCGACAACTACCGGCGCCTGATGGACGACGAAGTCTTCGTCACGGCGTTCTGGAACAATGTCCGCTGGCTGGGGGCGTTCCTGATCGTGCCGCCGATCGCCGGCCTCGCTCTGGCGATGCTGCTCAACAATGACCTGCCCGGTGTCCGCTGGATCAAGGCGGGCTTCTTCTCGCCGATGGTGCTCTCCGCCGTCGTGATCGGCGCCGTCTGGACGTGGATGTACTTCCCGCAGGCCGGTCTGATCAACTCGTCGCTGGAGCTCCTCGGCTATTCCGGTCAGCGGATCGCCTGGATCGGGGACCCGGACCTCGCGACCTGGTCGATCATCGGCGCTGCGCTCTGGCGCCAGATCGGGTACGTCATGATCCTGTATCTCGCCGGTCTGAAGAACGTCGACACGACGCTGGTCGACGCCGCCAAGACCGACGGAGCAGGCGCGTTCCGCGTCTTCAAGGACATCATCCTGCCCGCCCTGGCGCCGGTGACGGGGGCCGTGCCCGCGCAGGGCGTCGTCAAGATCGAGAACAACCGCAAGACCGTGAAGCACCTGGAGTCCGGCATCGTGCGCCAGATCCTGGTGCGCGAGGGCGACCACGTCCGCGCCGGCCAGCTGCTGATGGTGTTCGACGACAGCCAGCCCAGGTCCCAGCTCGCCGTGCTGCAGTCCTCCTATGACAGCTTCACTGCCGAGCGCGCCCGCTACGAGGCGGA
>CAXTHM010000014.1:0-64981 GCA_964244115.1 uncultured Thermomicrobiales bacterium | reverse complement strand
CGAACCCAGACTGCCGTCTCGCCTGGCGGCGAAGGCCGCTGCGGCGGCCTGGCTCGCAAGCTTCGCCCCTACGAGAACGGCGCTGCTCCCTCCTCCGGGCACCTGCGGAGCCGAAGCGGACCCGCCGCACGCCGGCCCAGACCGCGGCCCCACCTCTGGGCACCTGCGGAGTCGCAGCGCAGCGAGAGCCGCTTCAGCGGGCGAACGAACAGGTGAGCCGGAGAGGGGTTTGGGGAGAGGTCATCTCCGCAATTAGCCTCTTCGACGAACTCCATTCCGGAACGATCCTTCCGCCCTGTGGTCGCGCGGATCACCTGGCGGAAAGAATCGCCTCCAGATACGGGATCTTTCCAGAATGGCGGGATGCCTGCGGTACACTCCGGGCGAATGACGGGGCTTCCCGCCAGTCTTCCCTGTTCCCCGTCCACCGCATCGCCAGCCGTCCGGGTACGACGCGAAGTCCTCGGATCGAGCCGGCGCTCGGGCGGGTTCCGGTTCCCTGCATGTGACATCCCGGCCGCGCCGTCGCGCCCTGCGTCCGGCCGGGGTGGGGACAATCGATCGTCCGGGTCGCGACGGCGCTCGCCACCCGGCGATCTGCGAGAGGCCAACGGATGGCGACGACCCAGCGCACGAGCGACACGACCGGCGACGTAGCGGCCAACGGGGCGGCCCAGGCTCCGGCCGTCGCGCCCGAGAAGCTGCTCGACTACTACCGGCAGATGGTCGAGGTCCGGCTGTTCGAGGAGGCCGCCACCCGCGGCTTCCGGCAGGGCAAGGTGGGCGGCTACCTCCACGTCTACATCGGGCAGGAGGCGCTCGCCCGCGGCTTCCTCGACGCATTCAAGAAGGGCGACAAGACGATCACCGCCTATCGCGACCACGCCCACGTCCTGTTCCAGGGCGGCGATCCCAAGGCCACCATGGCCGAGCTCTATGGCAAGGGCACCGGGATCGTGAAGGGCAAGGGCGGCTCGATGCACCTGTTCGACGTCAAGAACGGCATGTGGGGCGGCTACGGTATCGTCGGCGCCCACATCCCGCTGGGCGTCGGGATGGCCTACGCCGAGGCCTACAAGGAGACGGGCAACGTCGTCCAGCTCTACCTCGGTGACGGCGCCATCCACAACGGGTACTTCCACGAGTCCGCCAACCTGGCCGGGCTCTGGGGCAGGGACGGGATGTGCCCCTGCCTGTTCATCATCGAGAACAACCAGTACGGCATGGGCACCAGCGTCGAGCGCGCCACCGCCAACACCAACCTCGGTTCCAAGTTCGACTCCTACGCGATCGAGTGGGAGAAGGTCGACGCGATGGACATCGAGGCGGTGATCGCCGTCGCCCATAAGGCCGTCGACTACATCCGGGAGACCGGCAAGCCCTACGCCGTCGAGGCCATGACCTACCGGCTTGGGCCCCACGGCGCCGCCGACTTCCTCGAGCAGTACCGCTCCAAGGACGAAGTCCGCGAGGCCCGCAAGCGCGACCCGATCGGTCTGCTGGAGCAGCGCCTGCTCGACCTCGGCGCGACCGACGAGGAGGCGATGGAGAAGATCCGCGCCCACGCCAAGCAGCTCGCCGACGAGGCCGTCAGGTTCGCCGAGGAGAGCCCGGAGCCGGACCTGTCCGAACTGACGACGGACGTCTACGCCCCCGGCAACGACCAGGGCACGCTCTAGAACCGCCGGCCTGGCAGCATCCCGGCGCCGATCGACCGATGTCTGGCGTCCGACCGAGGAACCACCTGATGGCAATCATGACCTACCGCGATGCGCTCAAGTCCGCGCTCGCCGACGAGATGGAGCGCGACGAGTCCGTCGTGCTGATCGGCGAGGACATCGGTCTCTACGGCGGCACCCACCTGATCACCGACAAGCTGATCGACCGGTTCGGCAAGAAGCGCGTCATCGACACGCCGATCGCCGAGGGCGGCTTCACCGGCGCCGCGATCGGGATGGCGATGATGGGGATGAAGCCCGTCGTCGAGATGATGACCTGGAACTTCTCGTTCCTGGCGTCGGACCAGATCATCCAGAACGCGGCCAAGCTGCGCTACTTCTCCGGCGGCCAGGTCTCGGTCCCGATCGTGATCCGTGGCCCGAACGGCGGCGGCGTCCAGCTCTCCGCCCAGCACACGCACAGCCTCGAAGGGTTCTACGGCCAGTTCCCCGGCCTCAAGGTCGTCGCCCCGGCGACGCCGGAGGACGTCAAGGGCATGATGCTGACCGCCATCCGCGACCCGGACCCGGTCATCTTCATGGAGGCCGGCGCCCTCTACGGCACCAAGGGCGAGGTCCCCGAGGGCGACGCGACCGTCCCGTTCGGCAAGGCCCGGATCGCCCGCGAGGGGTCGGACATCACGCTGATCAGCTACGGCCGCCAGATCAACCTGCTGCTCAAGGTCGCCGACCAGCTCGAGAAGGAGCAGGACGTCCAGGCCGAGGTGATCGACCTGCGCTCGATCCGCCCGTTCGACAGCGAGACGATCATCGAGTCGGTGAAGAAGACCAACCGGGCCGTCGTCGTCCAGGAGCAGTGGCGCTGGTTCAGCGTCGCGTCCGAGGTCGCCGCGATCATCCAGGAGCACGCCTTCGACTACCTCGATGCACCGGTCGAGCGGGTCAGCGGCGCCGAGGTCCCGGCACCATATGCCCGAAACCTTGAGATCGCAGCATTTCCCGGCGTTGCACAGGTGATCGAAGCGGCGAATCGCGCTCTGTACCGAAAAGGATAAGGCTTCAGATGCCGATGATGATCATGCCCAAGATGGGCGACGGGATGGAAGAGGGCACGCTCCTCAAGTGGCTGAAGAGCGAGGGAGACGAGGTCGAGGAGGGCGACGCCATCGCCGAGATCGAGACCGACAAGGTCTCGCTCGAGATCGAGGCGACCGACTCCGGCACGCTCTCGAAGCTCCTCGTCGGGGAGGGCGACGTCGTCCCGATCGGGCAGCCGATCGCCCAGATCGGCGCCGATGACGGTGCGGTGACGGCCAGCGCGACCGGGGACGCCGCCAGCACGACGGCTCTGGTGGAGACGCCGAGCGTCGCCGAGCCGACCGACCAGACCGAAGTCACCCTCGAGAGCGACACGGTGGAGTCGCCCCTGGCCGGGGCCGGTGCCAGCACCGCGACCGCCGCTCCCCCGACCGCCGCCCCGCCTGCCGCTGCCGATGGGCAGGGCAACGGCCGCTTCCGGGCGTCGCCGCTCGTCAAGCGCCTCGCGAGCGAGCACGGCATCGACCTCCAGCAGATCGCCGGCACCGGCCCGGGCGGCCGGATCGTCAAGGTCGACGTGATGCCGTTCGTCACCGGTGGCCAGAAGCAGCAGCCCCGCCAGGCGGAGGCACAGTCTACGCCGCCGCCAGCCCCGCGGGCCGAGCCCGTCGCCGTCAGCGCCGCGCCGGCCGACGCCGCCGAATCGAAGATCGCGACCTCGACGCAGATCTCTGCCCCGGCGCGCTACACCGGGCGCCCCGAGCCGGTCCTGCGTGACCTGCCCCGCATCCGCCGGGTGACCGGTCGCCGGATGGCCGAGTCCAAGCAGACGGTGCCGCACTTCTACGTCACGGCGGAGATCGCGATGGACGCCGCGTCGGCGTTCCGGGCCGAGATCAACGGGCAGTTGCCCGAGGGCGGGGCGCGGGTCTCGTTCAACGACCTGATCGTCAAGTCCGCCGCGCTGGCGCTGACTCAGCACCGCGACCTGAACGCCTCATTCGAGGGCGGCGAGCTCTACGACCACGCGAACATCGACATCAACATCGCCGTCGCGCTGGACGGTGGACTGATCGCGCCGTTCATCGCCGACGCCGACCAGAAGAGCCTCGGCGCGATCGCCCGGGCCGCGAAGGACCTGATCGGCCGGGCCAAGAACGGTGGGCTCAAGCCGGAGGAGTACCAGGGCGGGACGTTCACGATCTCCAACCTGGGAATGCTCGATGTCGACGAGTTCATCGCGGTGATCAACCCGCCGCAGGCCGCGATCCTGGCGGTCGGCGCGATCGTCCGGACGCCGGTCGTCTCCGGCGACGAGATCGTGATCGGGCAGCGGATGAAGCTGACGATCGCGGCCGACCACCGGGCGGTGGACGGGGCCGAGGTCGCCCGGTTCCTGCAGACGGTGCGCGGCTACCTCGAGCGCCCGATGACCCTGGCGCTGGGATAGCCTCACCGTCTGCGGCGAGTCAAAAGGACGAAGGGCCGCGACGATTCGCTCGTCGTGGCCCTTCGTCGTCTAGAGCGATGTTTCACGTGAAACGCCGCGTCGAGGTGAGCGGACGGGTTTCACGTGAAACGTCACCGTGCATCTGGGGGGCGATTCACGTCGACCCTCCCCCCTTGGACCACTATCTGGCCAGCTAGCCGGGAAACACGGGCGAACGTTTACCTTCCCACGACAGTCCCGGGATGTCCCGTGCGGTATCCTTCGCCGGGTTTGCCCTGCGTCATCTCTGGGGCAGCAGTATTCGCTGGTCTCATGCGGCACCGAGTCCGCCAGACCGTTCATCACAAGGGAGCCTCGATGGCCGACGTCCAGCACACCCTCATCATCGCCAAGCCGGACGCGGTCCAGCGCGGACTGACCGGCACGATCATCAGCCGGCTCGAAGGACGCGGCCTCAAGCTCGTCGCGGTCAAGTTCCAGGTCATCGACGAGTCGCTCGCCTCGCAGCACTACGCCGAGCATCAGGGCAAGGGCTTCTACGCCGGGCTGGTCGAATACATCGGCTCCGGCCCGTCGGCCATCATGGTCTTCGAGGGCTCCGACGGGATCGCCGCCGCCCGCGCCACGATCGGCAGCACTAACCCCGTCGTCGCCGCGCCGGGCACGATCCGGGGCGACTTCGCCCTCCAGGTCGGCCGCAATCTTGTCCATGGCTCTGACAGCCCGGAGAGCGCTGCCCGTGAGGTCGCGCTGTTCTTCGACGAGGGTGAGATCGTCTCGTACTCCCGCGACGGCGACCGCTGGATCGTCGAGTAACGTCCAACCAGTCGGTATCGCGGAGCAGCAGGACGGGGTGGCCGCAGTGGCCACCCCGTCCTGCTGTCTTCGGCTCAACGACATCAATCGAGTATCGGGAGCGCCCTACGAGTCGGAGATGTGGATCAGGCCCGGCTGCTGGTTGAAGTGGGACTTGAGTTCTGCGATCAGGTTGCGCAGCGTCTGATCGGAGACATCGTCCGGCAGCACCCGGCTGTCTCGCAGCGGCGCGCCGCCGTGTCGCATCGTGCTGGCGCTGGAGCGGGCGTCGGTGCGCGCGTTCCGCCGGGTCAATTGCACGTCCCACCCGTCGTCCTGCTGGGTGAAGAACAGGGTGAAGCTTGGGTCGAGCGCCAGGCCGACGATCCCCTGCGCTGGCTCGTCGATCACCTCCGGGTAGCCGTCCGGCGTCCGCAGTTCATACTCCCGCGCGACGTAGCGCAGCATCGGGAGCAGGCGCTCGCGGAGTCCAATCGTCGTGGTCATGCGGGTTGAATCTCCATGGGAATCGGTGGGAATGGGGAGGCCGTCTGGCCAAAGGTCTCGTCCGGACTAGTATCGCTGGTGGGTTACGTCGTTCGCCAATGGCATCGTATTCCCGGCCCTTCCCGTTGTCCCCCGGTTCAGGCGACGTTTCACGTGAAACGCTGACCCTTGCCCGATAGCGATGTCAGACGGGTAGCCTGACCTTAGAGGTCCTGCTCTCCTCGCTGGCACCTGCCAGTCGACGCCTCTTCCGACAACAGAGGACGGCGCCAGGGACATTCCCCAGCGCCGTCCTCCTGCGTTGATAACTCCCATGTGGAGATATGCAGACGTCTGTTACCGCGTCGACCCGCTGATCGGGTCGAGGACGAGGTCGTCCTCCCCGTGCGGTCCCGTCGCGGTCGGTTGCCCGTCGCGGCGGCCTTCGTCGGCCAGCAGGCTCGCCCGTGGGGTGCTCTGCCCAGCGTACTTGGCGTTGCGCTTGGCGTGGTACGGCACCATCACCGGCGACGAGACCTCCTCGAACGAGAACGAGCAGATCCGCATCCCCGGATAGAGCGCGACTGCCATCCGGCCGAGGTTACTCAGTTCCATCGTCGCCGTCCCGCGCCAACCCGGCTCGAAGACGGCCGCCGTCGAGTGGACCGTGATGCCGAGCCGGGCGATGCTCGATCGGCCTTCGAGTCGGCCCAGGATCGCGTCGTCGAGCTCCAGCGATTCGATCGTCGATGCCAGCGCGAAGTCGCCCGGCTGCATCATGAACGGCTCGTCCTCGGCCACCTCGATCGTCCGCATCGCGTCGCCGATCGACTGCGGCTGGCGCGGGTCGATGAAGCTGTAGCGGCTGTGCTCGAAGACCATGAACGTCGTCCCGAGCCGGAAGTCGATCGAGACCGACCCAAGCTGCGTCGCGAGGTCGGGAACCGGGTCGATCTTGATCCGGCCGGATTCAAGCGCCTTGAGAATGTCGCGATCCGAGAGCACCATGTCCGACCTCGTCCTGTGTGATGGCCATGCCCGCGGCAGCGACGGTGACCCCGACCCGCTGGCCAGCCCATGTGTACGTACACTACCCAGTCCTAGCGTATTCGTCAAGATCGCCGGGACCCCCTTCACAGCTCCGTCTCTAATGGGAGAACATTCGTTCTTTTGGGCGTTAGACGCCGGTTCGACTCCTGCTTGAGCGCGTAGCGCAGCCCTTGGCCTCTCAGCGGTTCGTCGGCGAACCGCGCGATCACGTGCAGGTGCGCGTGAGCCACGGGTAACGAACTCCAGCCGATGGTGTAACCGGATGGATCGGCTCGCTCCAGGAACTCCCTGACTTCACGCAGCAGATCGTGCGTCGACTGCCACTCGTCGGCCCTGAGGTCGAACGGCGTTGCAACATGACGAACCGGGATGATCATGGCCGCTGTCCGTAGGACCGGGTCGATCGACTCGACGCAGTAACACAGATCGTTCCGGGCCATGATGTCTCCCTGCAGGACGCCATTCGCCAGGCAGAACGTGCAGTTCTCTCCGGGAGTAGTGTCCGGCACACCGTTGGTAGTACGTGGGCGACGAGACTCGCCGCTCACAGGCCAGAGACGGAGCCGAACAGCAGACGGCTCTGGAGGGCCTCGGCGGCCCGGTAGGCGGCCGAGACGCTGGTACCGGTGTGGATGCGCTGGATCACCTCGCCGAGCAGGGGAGCGATCGAGAGCGTCGTGATCTTGTCGATCCGCTTGGCCTCGGGCAGGGCGATGCTGTTCGTCACCACGATCTCGCGCAGCGGGCTGGCCTGGAGCCGGGCGATCGCCGGGCCGGAGAAGACCGGGTGGATCGCGGTGGCGTAGACCTCGGAGGCGCCGTTCCGGAGGCAGACATCGGCCGCCTGGGTGATCGAGCCCGCGGTGTCGATCTCGTCGTCGACGATGATGACCGGGTGGCCGGCGACGGAGCCGATCAGGTTGACGACCTCGGACCGGCCGCTGTTGCCGATCCGCCGCTTCTCGATGATCGCCAGCGGCGCGTCCAGCACCTCGGCGAAGGTCCGGCCGCGCTTGGTGCTGCCCAGGTCCGGGGAGACGATCACCGGATTGACCAGACGCTTCTCGACGAAGTAGTGCGCCAGCAGGTAGAGCGCCGTCATCTCGTCGACCGGGACGTCGAAGAACGCCTGGATCTGGCCGGCGTGGAGGTCGAGGGTCAGGACGCGGTCGGCCCCCGCCGTCTCGATCAGCTTGGCGACCAGCCGGGCCGTGACCGGTACGCGGGGCTGATCCTTCTTGTCGCTCCGGCCGTAGCCGTAGTAGGGGATGACGGCCGTGATCCGCCCGGCGGAGGACGACCGGAGCGTGTCGATCATGATCAGCAACTCCATCACGGAGTCGTTGACCGGCTCGGCCAGCGTCTGGACGACGAAGGCGTCGTTGCCGCGGACGCTCTCGCCGATCCGGACGAAGGTGTTGTCGTTGCTGAACTTGAAGACGTCGGCGCGGCCCCGGGGGATCCCGATGTGCGCGCAGATGTCATCGACCAGGGCCGGGTTGGTATTGCCGCCGAACACGACCAGCTGATCGTAGAGCTTGCTCACCGTCTACCCTCCGCCGGAGACCGTCGCCGGTGTCATCGAGCCTGATCCGCCGCTACCGGGCAGAGTGGATCCTGGTGGTCACACCGGGGTGTCCGGTGCGATCCGCCCCGTTCCACCGCACGGTTGCCCGCCCGGACATAGCCTACCGAAAAACCGGCGCCGGTGTTCGGTCCGGGTGCATGGACACGGTCGCTTCGAATCGTCCGCGTTAACCTGCTGGCTCGTCGTCGGTGAGAGCGGTTCGCACCGAACGGTGGTCCGCGAACCGCGCCTCCAGCGTCAGGAGCCCGTCCCGGGCGGCGTCCTGCTGGGCGGCTCGCTTGCTGACGCCGCTGCCGGTTCCGATGCGCTCCCCCTTGAGGTGGACCTCGATGGTGAAGACCTTGTCGTGGTCCGGGCCGGACTCGCCGATGGTCTCGTAGGTCGGCTGGGTCCCGTAGCGGTCCTGGAGCAGCTCCTGGAGATGCCCCTTGGGGTTGCTCTCGCTCCGGCGCTGCCCGTCGACCGTGTCGGCGTCCTCATCAAGGAAGCGTCCGACGAACGCCCGGGCCGACTCCAGCCCCTGGTCGATCGTGATCGCCCCGACGAGGGCCTCGAAGGCGCCGGCCAGGATCCGGTCCCGCGGGCTGTCCGAGATCCGCTCGCCGTTGCCGAGGATCAGGTACGCACCGAGGTCGAGCGACCGGGCCCAGCGGACGAGCGTCTCCGAGCGGACGAGCGCGACGCGGTCCGAGGTCAGGGTGCCCTCATCGGCATCGGGGAAGCGGAGGTAGAGCTCCTCGGCCACGATCGCGCCGAGCATGGCGTCGCCGAGGAACTCCAGCCGCTCGTTGGATTGCAGCGGCCGGCCGAGGTGGATCGCGCCCAGGCCGGCCGCGGCCCAGTCATGCAGGATCGAGCGATGGGTGAGGGCGAGTCGCAGCGGCTCCAGGTCGTCGAAGTGCAGGTCGGCGTGGTCGGCGAAGGCGGGAGCGCGCTGCTCGGTCGGGTCGAGGATCACCGGCCCGTCCTCGATCGGATCGGGTTCGGTCGGCCGCGCCCGCCGCGTCGGTTTCCGGGCGACCGCTCCGGATACTGGAGGCGTTGGACGGTCTCCATCCTCCGACGCGTCGCGGTTCAGACCGACCGGGGGCTGGCCCGGCTCACGGGTGGTCGAGCGCAATCGGGAGATGTCCCGTCGTCGGGAACGGACCCGCGGCCGGAGCGTCGGCGTCGGGCGGTCGTCGTCCTGGCGGTCGTCGGTCGGTGGCGTCGTGTCGGGTGATCGTGTCACGGGAGCCTCTGTTCCGGCGGATGCCCGCAAGGTACAGACGGAGATCTGCGAGCCATCGGCCAGCCGGTGGGACCGGCCCTGAAGGGTCCGGCTGAAGGACATTGGTCGGCACCTCCCGTCCGACGCCGCATAGACGTGGCGTCGCATGGTTCACCGACATCGCCACGAATGTCCTTCAGCCGGCTCGCTCCGCTGCCCTTCAGGGCCGGTGAAACGGACGATAACCGACGCTACTCGGACGCGGGGTGGTGCCGGGCAAGGGCGCGGGCGAGGTCGATGCCCGCCTCGCCGGAGACGGCTTCGAGCCGGTCCCACCGGACGGCGACATGATAGGTGTAGCGCTGCGCGTCCGTCTCCTCGGTCCGTGACGTGGCCAGGTCGTTGCTGACGAGGAAGCGGATCAGGGCGGTCGCCATCGCGTCCTCGTGCGGCTTGCGGTCGTCCAGCGGCAGCGTCTTGCCGCCCATCGTCGCCCGGTGGTGGGCGATGACGAGCCCGTCCGCGAACGGCGCCGCGAACTCGTCGGCCCGCTCCGCCTCCCGGCGCGAGGCGGAGCGCTTGTCGTCCTCGATCATCGCGCCGTCGCCGCTCGGGGCCGCATCGAGTTCGATCGCGCGTTGCTCATCCGGGACGACATAATGCACCACGATGTAGTTCAGCAGCGCCCGCAAGTCGTCCGCCACACTCGTCCTCCCGCACGACAACCAACCGTCCAGACGCAATGCAGACGATTATAGGGCGAAGGGTGTCCGGCAGCGTCACGGGCCGTGGTGGATCGGCCGCCATGAGCGGAGTGATCGGCACACAGGTACCCGGTCCGTGGCGCTGCCGGGGATGACGACTCCGGCTACCTGGCCGCGACGGGCTCGACGCCGGTCCAGGTCGCGATCGCCGATTCGATCATCGCCATGCCGCTCGCCAGCGCGACCGGTCCCTCCGGCCCTTCGGCATTGACGGAGACGACGCCGAATGCCCGGACCTTCCCGGTCCCGAGGACGATGTCCATCGCCGCGTTGACATCCTCCAGACTGGGGCCGTCGGGCTCGACCGTCGGGTGGTTGGGCTGATAGCGGGCGTCGAGGACGTCGGCGTCGATGTGGAGGTAGATGTGGTCGACCGACGCGGCCATCACGGCGACGGCCCCGGCGAACGGCGACGATGTGGCGGACCGGCCCGGGACATCGACGACCGTGATGTCGGTCGCCTCGATCAGGGTCCGCTCGGCCGGGTCGAGGTTCCGGACATCGACCATGATGATCCGTTCGGTCGGGATCGGCAGCTCGAGCCCGGCGGCGACGCGCCAGGTCGGGTAGCAGAGCCCGGCGCTGACGGCGACGGGCATCCCGCCCAGCATCCCGGTCAGCGTCGTCTTCGGGGTGTTGAAGTCGCCGTGGGCGTCGAACCAGACGAGGCCGATCCGGGCGGTCGGGCCGTAGCCGATCTGCATCCCGCCGAGCATCCCCGGCAGCGAGACGCAGGAGCCGCCGGTCAGGAGCGGGGCGGAGCCGCCGGTGATCGCCCCGGAGACCGACCGGGCGATCGCGGCGTTGATCGCCTCCAGCCTCGGGATCGGGTCGGCCGGCGCGTGAGTCGCCGCGGCCTGCAAGTCCTGGACGGTCACCTCGGCGTAGGCGCCGAGTCGTCCGGGCAGCCCGTCGGCGAGGTAGGCATCGCCGGTCGTGCCGAGGCCGCTGGTGCGCTGGTCGGCCGGGCGGCCGGACGAGAAGGCCGGCGGGATGATCATCTCGATGCGCATGGGAGGTCTCCGGGGCGTGACCGGGCTCGACGTCGGGTCCGGTCGTCGGGATGCAGTAGAACGGTGCTGATTGTAGGCACCGTCGTCCGGTCTGGACAGGGCCGACCGGACAGGGGAACGGGGCGAGGACCTGCGTCCCCGCCCCGTTCCGATCGGTATCGCGTGCTCCCGCGAGACCGTCAGGCGTCGCACCCCGCCCAGATGCCCGTCCCGTTGGACTCGGCGATGAACGCGAGCGTCTCGAGGTAGGCGGCGTAGCGGCTGTTGGGCCGCTCCACGACCGCGTCGATCGCGCCCTCGGCGACGAGTGTGGCGGCGACGAGCTCCAGTGACCCGGAGTCGCCCTCGATCCAGACGTCCCGCAGCCAGGACCCGTCCTCGTCGACGTTGGCATTCTGGCGCTCCAGCCAGACCGTCTGGCCCATGACGAGGTCCCGGTTGGCGAGGGTCGAGGAGCCGGAGAAGCAGCTCCCGACGTCCGGCGCGACCATGCCGGTGTAGCGGACCGCCACCTTCTCGCCGTCGACCTCGACCTCGACCGTGACCGCGTCGATCACCCCGACGACCGTGGCTTCGAGCAGGTCCGGCGGGACGGGCTCATCCCCGAGCTGACCCATCGGGAGGGAGGAATTGAAGGCGGCCGTCAGATCGACCGTCGCGGTGCCGGCGTTCAGGACGAAGCCCGACGCACCCTGCGCCGTCAGGTACAGCAGCCCGAGCCGGAGCTCGTCGCCGGGGGCGATCGAGACCTGATCGGCCGCACCGACTACCCGTGGGAAGCCGAGCTGGATCGCGACCGTCTCGCTGTAGGTGTCGAGGGGATCGGTCTCACCCGAACTCCCGATCGACGCGGTGAACTGGGTCATGTCGATCACCGCGTCGCCCTCACCCCAGTTCGCGGCGGTCAGGACGACCGCCAGCCAGTCGCCCCCGAACGGGGACTGGGGCTGGTTGATCTCGGGGATGGTCGGGCCCGCCTCGACGGACTCGATCGTGTAGCGGACCGAGCCGACGGTGAAGACCTGGGACGGTACGCCATCGTCTTCGACCGTGGCGGGCTGCGGCTCGACGTTCGGGCCCGGCTCCGTGGTGGCGGTCGGCTCCTCGGTCGCGGTCGGTTCCTCGGTCGCGGTCGGTTCCTCGGTCGCGGTCGGTTCCTCGGTCACGGTTACGGTCGGTTCGGCCGTGGGCGCGGTCGTCTCGGGTGGGACGACGGTCGGCTCCGTGGTTGCGGTGGCCGTCGATTCGACGCTCGGTTCGACGCTCGGTTCGACGCTCGGTGCCGTCGTCGTGGCGATCTCGGAGGGCGAGGCCGACGGGACACCGGATGAGACGCCATCCGTCTCGACCGCGTCTCCATCGGAAACCGGGGCGCCACCGCCCGCACTGCCCGGTGCCGGGTCGGTCGCCGCCGGAGCGGCGACGTCACTGTCCGTCGACACCGCGACGGTGGCGGCCCGGGTCGGGATGGTGATGCCGCCGCGCTCGCCGCCGACGCCACGGGGGACCGCGCTGGTCGCCGTGGGGGTCGGGACGGATCGGCTGGTGGCGGACGGCGTCGCGTCGACGATCGCGATCTGACCGGATCCGGTCGCCGGCGGCTGCGTCAGCCCGGCGGACTGGCCGCCGTCGCCGTTGCCGTCATCCGTGGGGATGCCGAGGGCGAGATAGAGACCAGCCGCGACGGTCAGCGCCACGAGGGCGAAGGCGGTGACGCCCCACGCCGCCCGGGCACTGACGCGGTCGCCAGCCAGCCGGCCGAGGAAGCCTCGCCGGACCTCGACGCCAGGCTCCGCCGCCATGACCGGGATCTCGCCGACCGGGACCGGCCCCGGCAGCGGCGCCAGCGGCACACCGGCCCGGGCACCGGCCAGGGCGACCGCCGGGGGCGAGAGCTCCTCCGGGCGGAGCTTCGCGCCGCCGCCCTGCTTGGCGGATTGTCGTGCCGCCGCCGATGACCGGGCGGTGATGACGCTGTTCCCCGCTAGCCGACCCGAGGGTGCCGCCGAGACCGGGCGCCGGTCGCTGGCGGGGTCGGACGGCTGGTTCCCGGCCGGGAGACCCGGCAGCATGCTCCGTGAGCCGGACGACTCGAGCGGCCGGGCGTGCGGGACCGGGTCCGACGTCCGGAGGGAAGACGGGACCGCCAGCGCCCGCTGGGTCGCCGGACCCGATGACGCGGGCCCGGCTCCGGCGGGCAGCGCGAGCCGCTCGCTGGTCGTCGCGACTGGCCGGGTGGGCGACGGGACGGCCAGGGCATCGCCCGCCGTCGACCGAGGGATCACCGGGCCGAACTCCGTCGGGGGTTCGGACGCAGGCTCGGAGCGAGCCAGGAGGGCACTCGCCAGCGTCCACCGTGTCGGGCTCTCGCTCGCCCTCGTCGGAGCCGTCCCGGGCGAGTCCGTCAGTCGGCTCGCGCTCGTCGGCGCATCGGGGCGATCCCCGAAGGCCCGGTTGATGGCGGCGACGCTGAGGGCCGGAGAGGGACTGTTCGGGTGGGCGTCACCCGCCCGCTCGGCAGGCCCGGTGGCTGAGCGGGCGCCGTCGGGACGACCGGACCGTTCGGTCGGCAGAGGGGACGCGACCCCGAACGCCGGGATCGGGGTCGATATCGGTGGGAGTCCCGTCGACGGTATCCCGAAGTGGGACATCTCCGACGGTGCGCTAGCGACCGGTGGCACCGCCGGACGCGATTCCGGCCGGCTCGGCTGCGGTCCCGGTCGGGATGGGACTCGCCCGGCCGTGCCCGCCGGGGAGAGCGGCTCGCCCGCTCCTCCCGGGCGGGCGGCCCGCTCCGGCGACCGCTGCCGTGGGGGCAGGGCAGCGAACGGCGAACTATCCTCGACCGGATCGGTCGTCAGTTTCGAGATCAGCCGGGTGGCCCCGAACTTCCCGTCCCGGACCCGGATCTCGACCGGGATCGGCCCATTGCCGTTCGGCGTCGAGATCGCGAGCGAGACGCGGCCGTTCCGGCCCATCGTCGGGGCCGGGTCCAGCCAGGACCGCTCTGCGTCCAGCGCGATCGCCCCGTTGCGGACGAAGACCACGCGCTGCCCGGTGACGATCAGCCGGGCGGCGAGGTCCGAGTGCTCACCGGCAATCGTGACCTGGCCCTCCCAGGCGATCCCTTCACTGACGAGCGACCGCCAGACCGCGCCGCGTGGGCGACCGACCTCGGGCGTGTTGCCCAGTCCGGACTGTCCCATGACTGCCTCCTCACGCATATTTGGATGGGTTCACCGGCCAGTCGGCAGGCCTCGACGCCAATGCGCCGGGTCCCGACCGCCGCGACCGCCAGCGGACATCGGGTCCGTAGCGTCTGATGTGTCTGGTCCGGGACGCCGACGATCGGCGTCGAGCAGGACCGGCCCGAAAGGGTGTACGCACACACTGTACGTACAGTATCACAGGTCGGTGCGGGGTGCGGGAAATCAGTGCGTGGGCGGGATCGCGCGGGGCGAAGATCCGGGACGTCATAGGCAGGGACAGGAGCCCAGCCGCGAACGGTGCGGAGTCCGTACCTCTATGTACGTACGTGATCCGCAACGGTTCTCTCGGGGGAGAGGGCGACCAGCCTCGTCGGGGCGACTCTCATGGGTGTCCGGTTCGCAGGCAAGTCGACGCTCACGCAACGCTTCGCTGGCCCCGAACCACCGTCGCAGCGGCTCGAGACCTAGGGTCACGGGCTTGCCCTGACCGGTCGCCGCAGCGACCATCGCCCCCCCAGGGCGATAACCGCGCACTGGGTTCAACCGTCTGCGAACGAACCACGCAGGTCGGCGACGCCGTCTCTCGATGCAACGGCCAGGTCGGGAAACCGAATAGCGCACTACCGGGCATGATCGACGAGGGTTGAACCCGGTGCGCCAGTCGTCGCCCGGCGGGGCGACGGCCGCTGCGGCGGCCTGGCTTACAGGCTTCGTCTCTACATGACGGGCCGCTGCGGCGGCCGGGCAGGGCGGGCCGTCGCCCCGACGTCATGGGCCGCAACGGCGGCCGAACGAGGCCAGCGATGCGAGAGCTGTCACCCCGACGTGACGGACTGCCGCTGCTCCTGGGTGAGCGCGGCCAGTCCAATGAGCACCTGCCAGCTACGGCGCGGCGGGCAAAGCGGTCGCGAGGAGGGCGAGGTGCAGGACGAGGCGGCAGCCGGGCTCGGTCGGGTTCCGGCCCGTCAGCAGCCCGATCTGCTTGAGCCGGTAGGCCAGCGTGTTGCGGTGGATGCCGAGCCGGTCGGCGGCGTCGACGTGCGAGCCGCCCGTCTCCAGGTAGACGAGGAGCGTTTGCCGGAGCGACCCCTTCTTGTCGCGGAACGGCAGCTCCCCGAGCGTGTCGGCCGCGAACCGGGCCAGGTCGATCGTCCCCCAGAGTCGATAGAGCAACCGGTAGGCGCCCAGATCGTCGACGACGTCGAACCGGGCGAGGGGACCGGGGATGACCTCGTGCTGAAGCAGCGCCGCGACGAACCGCGCCTCCCGGAGGGCGTCGGGCAGCCCGGCGACCCCGGCCACCGTTCCGGAGACCGCCAACCAGCCCTGCGTCGGCGGGACGGTCACCGATGGCGACCGGTAGACCGGTCGGCTCTCGCGCTGGCTGCCCCGACCGCGGCTGGCGCCGGACGCCACCGGCTCCGGGCGGACCTCGATCAGCCCGAGCGGGAGACCGTCCAGCGTCGTGCCGTCATGGACGGTGCCGAGCGGACCGAGCGAGCGGATCAGCCCGGCGGTCCCGGCCTCGGTGCTGGCGAGCGCCACCCGGAAGTGGCCGTCCGTCGGCAGGCCGAGGGCGGAGGCACGGGTCAGTGGGTCCGAGATCGCGCCGACGACCAGCGACTGGAGTGCCATCGACCGCGCCGGACCGCGCGGCCGGGCCTGCGACGCCCGGAGCAGGGCCGAATCGACCGCCGTCGCCACCCGCTCGCCGACCAGCCGGATCAGCGCCCGGGTGGCCCGGGGGACCGGCCCGACCCAGAGCGACCGGCCGTCCGACAGCGCCAGCGCCAGCCGGTCCTGCTGCCAGCCGCGTGGTGCCGGGACCGTCGCCGGGATCGCCGGCTCCGGCGCGGTCGTCATCATCACCTGGCCGCGCGGGTCCGTGATCGCCAGCGGGACGCCGAGTTGTCCGGCGACCGCCGTCAGCGCCTGCGAGGCCTCGGCGCCGGAGTTGGCGAGGTCGCTCAGCAGGTGCTCGAGTTCGGTGCCGGAGCGGTAGAGTTCACCCCGGCGCTGGGTCAGCAACCGGTTGATCTCGTTCTCGAACTCCGGTCCGACCGACGTGGTCACGAGCAGTGGCAGGGGCGCCGTCCCGCTTGGGACGCCGTCCAGGACCACGCCCGAGCACTGGTGGCTCGAGAGTTCCCGGAGCAGCAGGGGCAGCGAGACGCCGGACTCGGCCAGCACCCGCCGGGGCAGCAGGACGAGTTCGCCGCCCCGGAGCGGTGGGAGCATCGGGCTGCTCGCCCGGACGGTGACCGCCCAGGTCAGTTCCCGGTCCAGTGAGGTGACCGGAGCGATCCCCCGCAACCCTGGTCGCGCCCCGCCCGTGTCCCCGGCCAGCACCGGTTCGCCCTGGGCCGGCAGCCGCAGTCGCGGTACCCAGGCCAGCAGGTCGGCAAGGGTGATCTCGGCAGCCATCCCGCGCTCGTCCTCTCATGTGCCCGGCGATCCACCGGCAACCGACCCACGAACGTGAGAGCCCGACGCGTCGCTGCGATCCGCCTCCGTTGTCCTGACCTGTGCGAACAGCCCGGCATCTACCGATCCGCCCAACGAATGGACGCCGGGTTTCGCCTGGCTGTTGTTGAGTCTGCGCAGTTTACGTGATCCTATACGGCCGATGTGATGGGTGCGGGACGCGTCTTGGATGTATCACTGTGCGCTCTGTACAAAAGGTAGATGGTTCACTTGACGCCGTCTGGTATCGGCTGGAGCAGAGCGGTCGCTGATACCTGTCGAGCCCCAAGGGCCTCTGGCTCCGGTGATCCCGACGATGCCCGACGATAGGGTCGTCAGTCCGGGCGGGTTGGACGGTAGCGTGTAGTCTTCGGACGTGAACCGGTTGTGATCGAGGCGTTCTGGTGGGAGGGCAGACCTCCTCCCGCCCTCTGCTCGGGGCACCTGCTTGCTCACCCGCTGAACCGGCTTCGGCTCCGCGAGTGACCAGAGCGGGAATAGCGCCGGCCGTCGAGTCCCGGCAACGCGGTTGAGCGTAGCGGTATCCGTTGCCGCTGCCGTTCGAGGGTTCCCCCGATGATACGCCCGTTCTCGATCCGTTCCCGGCCCGGAGCGACCGCGATCCCCGCCCGGCTGGCGATCGGGGTCGCCAGCCTGATCGGGCTCCTCGGCTACCTCTGGCCGTTCCTGCTGCCGGCCCTCGGCATCGACGGGGTCAGCAGCGCGACGCGGGCCGCCCCGTTCATCCTCGCGATCGTGACCGGGCTGTGCCTGCTCGCCATCCTCGGGGAACTCTCCGCCGGAGACGTCCGGCCGGCCCGGATCGTGGCGCTGCTCGGGGTGCTGGTCGCGGTCAACGCGACCCTGCGGCTGCTGCCGACGTTCCTGGGCGCCTCGCCGGTCTTCCTGCTGATCATCCTCGTCGGCGCGGTCTTCGGTGGCGCGATCGGCTTCCAGCTCGGAGCGCTGTCGCTGCTGATCTCGGCGCTGCTGACAGGCGGCGTGGGGCCGTGGTTGCCGTACCAGATGCTCGGCGCGGGCTGGGTCGGGCTGACGGCGGGGCTGCTGCCCCGGCTGGACGGACACCCCCGGCGGCGGCTGGCGCTGCTGGCCGGCTTCGGTGCCGCCTGGGGGCTCCTCTACGGCGCGCTGCTCAACCTGTCCTTCTGGCCGTTCACCGCGCCCGGGGTCGAGTACGCGACCAGCCTGTCGTGGGTGCCGGGGATGTCGTTCACGGAGACGCTCACGACGTACGTCCGCTTCTATCTGATCACCTCGCTGCCCCACGACCTCACCCGCGCCATCGCCAACGTCGTCCTCGTGGTCGCGTTGGGTGGGCCGATCGTCCGGCTGCTGGAGCGCTACCGCTCCCGGTTCACCTGGCAGGAGGTCGAGTTCGACCCGATGCCGATGCCAGGGCCGCCGGTGGAACGTCGTGGGGTCGAGTGGGTCAGTCCGGGCCGGATCCGATCGTGAGATGTCGCTGCTCGTTGGCGAGTCCGGGGGTGACCAGCGTGCGTCGCTGCCTCACCGGGTAACGGTCCCGATCGTCTCATACCGGCCGCGTTGGGCCGCCCAGTGCTCACACGCACCACCGTCAAGCCGGGCGGCGACGGACGCTGCGGCGACCCGGATGGGGCATGACGCCGGCGGCACGACCGATGTGCGGCCGGTCTGATCAGCCCTCGTTAGGAGCGTCTCGCCAGTCGATGACTTCCAGCCCCGGAACGCGCCCGTGGTGCCGGACGTTCCCTGTCACCAGCGGCAGGCCGGCGTCCAGCGCATGGGCGGCGATCAGCAGGTCCATCTCACCGATTCGCTGACCGGTCGATACCAGGTCGTGCTTGATCCCGGCGAACCTCTCCGCAGCTGATGTCGGCCAGTCGAGGATCACGACCGATTCGAGAAACGCAGCAGTGCCCACATGCAATCGATGGTCAACGGGGAACCCAACCAGGCCGTACAACAGCTCTGCCCGAGTGATCGCCGAGACGCAGGCTTCACCAAGGGGCATGGCATCCATCCGCCTTCGGAACTCTGGCGGACGCTCCTTGACGACGTAGCTGGCGATGTCGGTATCGAGCATGTAGCGAAGCGTCATGGGAACTCGTCGTCGAACACGCCGCGTGGGTCGATGGGTCCATTCATCGGTCGATCCGCCATGAAGTCGTCGGGCATCGGTCCGAGTTCATCGAGGATGGCGAACAATTCATCCCAGGTCTTCGCCTTCGGGCGCTGCGAGAGGATGACATCCCCCGTCGCCTGATCCTGACGGAGCATGACCGTATCCCCGTCGAAATGGATGTCGGATGGCAGACGGATGATCTGCGTGTCGCCGTCCGTCTCGATCGTCAGGGATCGTGTGGCCTGTAAGCTGGTGGCAGGACGCGTCTGGGTCATCTCGGCACCTCCCTCGTCTACCCGCCAGTATATCGTCTCCCCGGGTTGACCCCAGGCTCATCGGTACTGCCCGGACTAAGTCGAGAGGCTGGAGCCCCAACTCGCAAGGGCGTAGCGAGAGCCCGCCTGACCAGTGTCAGGCGGGCTCTCCTCACGAACTGGTTGCCTCGTTCCTGGTTACTGGTCCAGCGTCACGGTCCAGTTGGCGAGCCCGGCCGGCAGGGCTTCCGGCCGCTCGGCCCGGCTGCCGATCTCGACCGGGCGGTCCTGCTCGGCTGACTCGATGATGCTCAGCATGACGTCGAGGACATGGAAGGCGAGGGTGCCACTGGCGCGTGGGGCGACGCCGGTCCGGTGGGCGACCGCGATGTCGGCAAGTCCGAGGCCGCGGGAATTGCCGTCGTGCGGGCTGACGAGGTCGAGTTCTTCCCAGACGTCGCGCTCGGTGCTGTCGGCGTTCCGGAACCTGATCGGGCCGTGGAAGGTGTTCGGGTCCCAGCCGGAGAGGGCGCCGTCCTCCCCGTAGATCTCGACGTTGGTGTTCTCCGTGCCCCAGACGTCCCAGCTCATGAACAGGGTCGCGAGGACGCCGCTCTCCAGCTCGAGCTGGGCCGAGACCGTCGTCAGGATGTCGACCGGGATCGTCTGGCCGGCCTTCGGCCCCATGCCGATCGTGCGCTCCTTGCCGGGCGAGAAGCCCTTGGCGGAGACCCGCTTGATCGGGCCGAGCAGGGTGACGAGGTTGGTGATGTAGTACGGGCCCATGTCCAGCACCGGTCCACCGCCGGGCTGGAAGAAGAAGCCGGGGTCCGGGTGCCAGACGGCCGGGCCGGGGCCGGCCATCACGCACATCGCGGAGTGCGGCGTCCCGATCCGGCCGGAGTCGATCGCGTGGCGCACCGTCTGGATGCCGGCGCCGAGGAAGGTGTCCGGGGCGCAGCCGACGACCAGGCCGGCGGCCGCGGCGGCGTCGAGGATCGCCTGGCCATCCTCGCGGTTGGTCGCGAACGGCTTCTCGCCGTAGGCGACCTTGCCGGCCTGCAGCGACCGGATCGCGATCCCGGCGTGGGCGGCCGGGATCGTCAGGTTGAGGACGAGCTCGACTTCCGGATCGACGATCAGCTCATCGACCGACAGGGCGCGGGGGATGCCGAACTTGTCGGCCTGCTCCTGGGCACGGTCCTGGAGGATGTCGGCGACGGCGACGACCTCGTACTCACGGAACTTGTGCGAGTTCTCGAGGTAGATGCTGCTGATGTTTCCGGTACCGACGACGCCGACGCGCACAGGCTCCACGATGACTCCTCCTCTGCTGGGCCGGTCCGGCGGTCGTCTCGGCGCACCGCGTGGTACCGACCGCCCCGCCGCCGGACGCGATAGGGCATGGGGGATGATGCCACAGGCAAGTCGTTCCGGTTCGGCGACACCTGCAGGTGTCTGGCTATGCCGTCTCGTCACCCAGCGCCGCGGTCACGGCGGCTCGGGCATGGATCAGCGTCATATCGAAGAGGGGGAATCCGTCTCCCGTCGCTCGCCACGGCGTCCGCCAGCTGAGCGACCGGAGACGGTCCTACGCGTTCCCAGCCGCGGCGCTGGCCCGGGCGGTCATCTCGCGCCACTCGTCGGCGAGGAAGTCGAACAGGTAGGCGTGGGTGTACTCGCCGTGCTTCGTCCCTTGCCAGACCAGCCGGCCGCACTCGCGGTAGCCCTGCTTGCGGAGCGCCGCGGCCGAGCGCGTGTTGGGTCCCCAGACATGGCTGTGGACGGAGTGGAGACCGAGGCGCTCGAAGGCGTAGGCGAGCAGGAGTTGCTTGGCCTCGGAGCCGTAGCCCTTATTGCGGTAGGCCGGGTCATGGAACCAGGACTCCGTCTCGGCCGTCAGGTTGAGCCGGTCGATGGCGCAGATCCCGTTGGTCCCAATGTGCCGGCCGTCCTCCCGCAGGCAGACGGCGAACTGGACCCACCCGGGCGGGTCGGATTTCGCGTTGTCCCGCACGAACTGCCGTGCCCCGGCGGCGGACCAGGGGAAGCGCCCGTTGTCCATGAACGTCTCGGGTTCGCGACGCTCCATCGCGACCGATGGAGCCGCGTCCCGCATCTCGATCGGCCGGAGGTAGACCCGTGGGCCGACCATGACGGCGTTGATCGGCGGGTCGCCGTCGACGGTGCCGTACGTCGGGAACTGTCGTGGGCGCCAGCGGATCGGGTCGTCCACGCCTATCGCGTGGTCGATCCCGCGGCCGGGGTCGCCGAGGCGCCGGAGCCAGGCCGGGTGCAACCCTTCGTACAGCACGCGGTCGCGCCACTGCCCGTCGCGCCAGACGCCGTCCCGCCACAGGGCGGCGCGGCGCATCCCGAGTGCCTCGGCCCGTCCCCGCAGCGGCGCCTGACCGTCATCGAACTCGAGCACGATCTTCGGCAGTTCGGCCTCGCCGAAGCCCCATCCCACCATCAGCCCGAGCATCTCGGCCCTGATCCGCTCGCTCTCCGGCCGGGCCGGGTCGGCCCAGAGTCCCAGGCGATTGTCGGGCTCATTGCCGGCCCAGCGCCGCAGGGCGAGGGAACCGACGGGTTCGCCATCGCTGCGGCGGCAGGCGACGAGGAAGCGGTTGCCCGGCCTGGGCTTCTCGGTCAGCTCCCTGATGATCTTGCTGGCCCGCTCGGCGTTGATCGGGTAGGGCGAGTCGTGCCAGGCGCTGGCGCGGACGGCGTCCTCCTCTTCCAGCCCACGCAGGAAGATCGTCTCACCGACGAGGAACGCCTGTCCCTCGCCGCTGAAGATCCGTGGGTCGGGCGTGCCCTCGACGACCGGGGGCGGATACGTCTGGGTGGTCATGTAGGGACTCCGTTTGTGTGGGGGTGAGGTATATGTTGGGGTTGCGTGGTGGCCGAGCTGACCGAAGCCGTTCAGTGGGGACGACGGTTCGTAGGGTGGGGCTTGCCCCACCCTACAGGATTCACCGCTTCTGGCGAACCTTGTAGAGGTGGGGTCGGTTATCGGGCGACCGCCATCGACTCGGCAGTGGCCGCCCGGGCCGTCATCTCGCGCCACTCCTCGGCGAGGAAGTCGAAGGTGTAGGCGTGGGTGTACTCGCCGTTCTTGGTCCCGGCCCAGAAGACGCGGCCGCACTCGCGGTAGCCCTGCTTGCGCAGCGCGGCGGCGGAGCGGGTATTCGGCCCCCAGACCCAGCTGTAGACGGAGTGCAGCCCGAGGCGCTCGAAGGCGTAGGCAAGCAGGAGCTGCTTGGCTTCCGAGCCGTAGCCGCCGCCCCGGTAGGCGGCGTTGTGGAAGAACGTCTCCGTCTCGGCGGTCCGGTTGATCAGGTCGACGGAGTCGATCCCGTTGGTGCCGATGATCTCGCCGGTCTCTCGCAGGCAGACGGCGAACCGGACCCACTCCTGGATGTCGTCCTTCACCAGGTCGCGGGTGTGCTGGCGCATCCGGGCGACGCTCCCCGGCAGGCGGCCATCATCGAAGAAGGTCTCGGTCTCGCGGCGCTGGCCGGCGACGATCACCGGGGCGTCCTCCATCTCGATCGGCCGCAGGTAGACGCGCGGGCCGACCATGACGGCATTGGTCGGCGGGTCGCCACCGAGCGTGCCGTAGGTCGGGAACTGCCGCGGGCGCCAGCGGGAGGCGTCGTCAACGGGCAGGGCGAAGTCGATCCCGACGCCGGGCTCGCCGAGCCGCGGGATCCAGGCCGGGTTATGCCAGGCGTAGGCGAGCTTGTCCCGCCAGGCGCCGTCGAGCCAGCGCTGCTCGCGCCACAGGGCCGCGTGGCGCATCCCGAGGGACTCGGCCATCGCCCGGAGCTCGGTCTGCGAGTCGGCGAACTCGATGTAGACCACCGGGAGCTCGCCCTCGCTGGCGCCCCACGCGATGAACAGCTTCAGCATCTCGGCCCGGATCGCCTCGCGGTCGGGGAGGGCCGGGTTGGCGTAGAGGTCCACCGGGATGTCGAGGTCGTTGCCTGGCCAGCGGGACAGGGACAGCGAGCCGACCGGCTCGCCGTCGCTGCGGCGGCAGGCGACGAGGAAGCGGCTGCCGGGCTTGGGCTTCTCGGTCATCTCCTTGATGATTTCGCCAGCCCGCTCGGCGTTGATCGGGTAGGGAGAGTCGCGCCAGGCGCTGGCGCGGACGGCGTCCTCGTCCTCGATGCCGCGCAGGAAGATGGTGTCGCCGACGAGGAACGCCTGTCCCTCGCTGCTGAAGATCCGTGGGTCCGGCGTGCTCTCGGGAGCCGCTGGGGGGTAGTGCTGGGTAATCATTGCTGGTCCATTCCCTGTCAATTGAAGGTGTGTCTGATGAGGGCGGGCGTGTTCACGGTCGGTCTCATTTCCGGTCGTGCAAGGCGACGACGTCCGGAGGGGGAGATTGCCCATCCGGGCCGCCGCAGCGGCCATCAAGGCAAGGGACCATGCGATCCATATTGGGCGACGCGGTCACGGCCATGCGATTTCTTGCCAAACACGGTTGAACCCGGAACACCGGTTATCGCCCTGCGGGGCGATGGCCGCTGCGGCGGCCGGACTCGCAAGCTTCGCCCCGACAAGAACCGGGCGACCACATGGGACGCTACGATGAATGGACCGCTGCAACAGGGCGCACGGATCCCTGCCGGCGACCGTAGGTGGGCTCCGACAACGGATCTGGCCGTCTTCCGGGTGATAGCTCGTTCGGTCCGGATGTGAATGGCCGGACCGGGCCACGATCTAGCGGGGGATCACCATTGGGTTCATCAGGGCATCTCCTTCGTGCGTGCTCCGCGAACTGGCCGGGGAGTGTGGGGTGAGATGGCGGGGGCTGGCGCCCGGCATCGGAGGGATGCGTCGCGACGGCCGCCGACCAGGATCGACGAGACCCATCCGACGGACGGTCGATGGGTCTCCCTTGCAATGATCATGATGCGGCCCGGCGCGAGCGAGGCGATGTCCGCGCAGCATACCAGACGGCGCGACCCCGGGGTCGCGCCGTCTGGTGGTTCGTCAACGGGTCGGCTCAGGCGTTGACGTCGAGCATCCCCGGCGGGCTGACGCGGGTGCCGGTCGCGGTGGCCTCCAGCGTCAGGACGACCGGCTGGCCCGGCGCCATCCCGGTCAGCAGCGCGGCCCACTCGGCGACCCGCCCGGCCACCTCCTGGTCCAGCCGGCGCTCGACCGTGCGACCGTTGGCAGCCCGCCCGTCGGACTCCGGCCGGGCCAGGGCGGTCAGGGCGTCCGGCGTGACCCGCAGGATGATCTGCCGGGCGCGGAGCTGGGCGGTCAGCGTCTCCAGCCGCATCAACGCGATCCGCTCGAGGTCCTCCAGTTCCAGGGCCCGGAACTGGACGATCCGGTCGATCCGGTTGAGGAACTCCGGTCGCAGCCGAGCCCGGAGGGTGACGTGGTTGTCGCTCATCGGGAGGTTGGTCGTCATGATGAAGACGGCGTGGCGGGCGTCGAGGATCTGGCCGTGGCCATCGGTGATCCGGCCGGCGTCGAAGAGCTGGAGGAAGATGTCGAGCGCCTGCGGGTGGGCCTTCTCGATCTCATCGAGCAGGATGACGCTCTCCGGGTGGGCGCGGAGGAAGCGGGAGAGCTGGCCGCCGTCGTTGTAGCCGACGAAGCCGGGGGGCGCCCCGAGTAGCCGGGCGATGACGTGCTGCTGCTGGAACTCGCTCATGTCGATCCGGAGCAGCGCCTCTTCGGAGCCGAACAGGGCCGAGGCCAGGTTCCGGGCGAGGGCCGTCTTGCCGACGCCGGTCGGGCCGCCGAACAGCATCACGGCCCGGGGCCGGTCGGTCGTGCGGAGCCCGAGGGCGGCGACGCGGACGGCGTCGGTCATGGCGCCGATCGCCTCGGGCTGCCCGAGGATGCGTTCGGCCAGCCGCTCGGCGAGGTCCGCCGGCGCGGCCAGCGGGGTCGGCTCACTGTGCTCCTGGGCGGCGTCCCAGCTCGGGGCGGTGATCCCCCAGCGGGCGTGGAGTGCGGCGGCGATCGCCTCCGGCGTCACGACGGGACGCTCGCCGTTCGCCCGGCCGGTCAGCAGGGGCAGGCTGCGCTGGCTGGCGGCGATGTCGAGCAGCTCGCTGGCCTTGCGCGGCAACCAGCCCTGGGAGACGTAGCGGATGCTGAGGGCGAGGGCGGCCTCGATCGCGTCCGGACCGATCTCGACGTCATGGTGGGCGGCGTAGGCACCGGCCTGCCGGGTCAGTAGCGTCCGGGCATCCTCTTCCGAGAGCTCGCCGACGGTGATCGGCATCAGCGACGGGGCGAGCTCGCGCTGCGGGCTCAGCATCGCCTCGGCGATCTTCGGCGTCGTCGTGCCGATCATCTGGCCGGCGTGCTGGTTGAGGAAGCCGCGCAGCACGTCGGCCGGGACGATCTCGATCGGGGTCCCGCCGAGCAGCAGGTGCAGCCCGTCGATGAACAGGACCGTATCCGGGTGGGCGACGACCTCTTCCAGAACGGCGCCGAAGCGGTTCGCCATCCGGGGACGGATCATCGCGTCGCCGCCCATCTGGTCGAGCGAGAGCTGGACGATCCGGAGCTTCGCCAGCCGCGGGTCGGCCCCCTCGGCGACGGCCCGGACGGCGAGCCCCTCGACGATCGCCGTCCGCCCGATGCCGGACTCGCCGATCAGGAGCGGCGCGGGGCGGTCATGGCGGAGCAGCGTCTGGGCGAGCTGGAGGATCTGGGGGTCGCGGCCGACGATGTCCGGTAGCTCGCCGGCTCGGGCCAGGGCGGTCAGGTCGCGGCCCGCCGCATCGAGCAGCGGCGTCGTGCTGGTCGGCTCGTCGGGCTCGTCGCCCTCGCGCTCGGTCCGGTCGCCGTCGGCCTGACCCTGCCCGGTGAGGAAGCGGACGGTCGGGACCGGGGGGCCATTCCGGCCCGGCCCGGAGCCGCCCGGCGGGATGATCCGGCCATTGGGTCCGCGTAGGCCGCCGCGACGCTCGTCGAGGCGGGGCGGGCGCGGGGTTCGGGGTGGCGGACGGCCGATGCCGCCGTCGTTGTTGGACAGTTCCGGCTCGGCGCCGGTCGCGCTGTCGTCCTGGGGATCGGTGGGGTCGTCGCTCATCTGCGCTCCTGTGACGGGGCCACTAGCCGGGCCGCCGTCGGGGTGATGCGATGGAAAGGGGCGCCTGGCGAAGGGATGTCTGTGGGGTAGGGGAGATCAATCGGCGGGTCCGGGGATGCCCCAGACGATGGCGCCGAAGACCATGAGCCGGACGGTATCGCCGGTGACGTGTGAGGCGACGATGGCGGTCAGCTCGCGGTCGAAGGCGTCGGCTTTGGCCGGGTCCATCCGGTCGCGGGAGAAGCCATTGCGAGCGTGATAGCTGTTGACGTAATCATATATCGTCTGGTCGAACGGGACCGGCTCGGAGCGGTAGCGGCCGGTCTCGCGGAAGAGTCCGCGCTGCTCGAGTTCTGCTTGCAGATTGTAGGGACGGTAATCCCGGTTGGTCGAATATCGATCGATCACGACCTGCGCGTCGGCGGCCCAGGGGACGGTAGCCACGCCGTCCCCAACGATCGCCAGCGGACCGGACGGGGTCAGCGCCGCCCGGATTCTGGGCAGGACGACCGCCCAGTCCATCCAGTGGAGCGCGGCGGCGGCGCAGACGAGGTCGTACGGCGGGTCGAACGGAGCATCTTCGGCCGCTCCGTGGATCCAGGACAGGTTCGCTTGGTCCCCGCCAGGCAACGACCGGGCCCTGACAAGCATCGCCGCCGACGGGTCGACCGCGTCGATCCGGCCGACGCGCCCGGCGAGGCGGCGGGTGATCTCGCCGGTCCCGCAGCCGAGGTCGAGCACGGCCCCCGTCGGACCGGCGAGGTCGGCGAGTAGGTCGATGACGCCATCGGGGTAGGGCGGCCGGAGCCCGTAGGCGTCCACGACCGACTGGTCGGAGAACTGCTCGCCGTAGCGTGCTTCGAGGTGCGCCGGTTTCGGTTGCATCGTCTGGCTCCCTTGGTCACGATGGCGCCGTTCGGCAGTTCGGGTCAATCCAGCCAGCGGACCCGGGCGGCTGGTTCCGACTTCATGGCCGGGGCGTCGGACAGCAGCGGGGCCGGGATGTCCGGGATCAGCCCGTCGTCCGGGCGCCAGCCGGCCGACTCGGTCGGGCCGTCGAGGATCTGGATCGACTCCGGCCGCTGGATCAGGATCTCCAGTTGCCAGCGCGGGTCGTCGACGATCCGCCCCGCGATCCGGACCCACTGGTCCGGGTAGGCGTCGGGCGGGACGAGCCCCTCGATCTCCCAGTGGAAGATGTCCCGCGGCCGGATCACGGCCCGGAAGCCGTCGAGCACCCGGGCCGCCCGCTCGAAGTAGAGGAAGTAGGCCCCGCCGCCGGTGAGATGGACCCGGAGGACGCGGCCCTCGAAGGCGACCTCCTCGCCGATGTGGTCGCGGACCTGATGGAGCTGGATGATCGGCCGGCCGGCGGCGTCACGGGGCGGCGCGGCGGTAGGGGTCGGACGGATGGGTTTGCGCTCGTTCGCGACCGGGATCGTGATGACCGGCGGTGGCGGGGCGGCGATGGTCTGGGCGCCGGCCTCCAGCGTCAGGGTCTGGAACAGCCCGGCGGTGCCGCAACTGACGCAGGCGCCGCCGGTCGCGCCGCGGATGAAGCTCATCGTCGCGAGGTGATAGGCCGCGCCGCAGCGGGTGCAGACCGAGACCTGCTCCCCGGCCAGCAGGGCGGTCCCTTCGAGCGGGTCTGTCTGGCCGATGAAGTGGAGCGGGTCGTCGAGCACGGACGGACCCGCCGCCCCGCCCCACGAGATCGTCGACGGGGTCGGCCGGGCCATGCGCTCCGGCGTGCGGGATTCCAGCGCTCTCGGCGTTGACGCCGGCGTTCGGGATGGTGGGCGGGAGCCGGGTGTCCGGGGCCGGTCGCCGTGGCGCTGCTGGGACTCGCGCGGGTCGGGCGTGAGCAGATGGGCGGGTTCACTGGCCGCCTCGTGTGCCGCCGCCGACCGGCCGGTCATCCGGTCGATCAGGCGTTGCAGATAGGAGATCTGCTCGGCGCGCTCGCTCATCTACGGTTCCCTGCGCTGCGAGCGGACCCATTCGGTCGCGGCCACCGCCACGACGGCGACTGCCGCTCCGGCCGCCGCCGCCGCGACTCGCGAGCCGTAGGTGTCCCAGACGGTGCGGATCGTCGGGCGGATCGGCGTCGGGACGGGACGGATCGGCTCCGGGACCGGCGCGGCGGGCACCCGTGCACCGGCGACCGGCTGCCGTGCGACGGCAATCAGCTCCGGTGCGACGACGAGGTCCGAGGCCGGGATGCGGCGACTGTGGGCGCCGACGAACAGCCCGACCTGATCCGAGAGCGCCAGCGGGTCGACGACGATACCGACGTTCCAGGGGCGGTTGAAGAAGGCGTGCTGCGTGTTGCGGTCGGTCCCAGAGTAGAAGACGCCGAGGTTGGGGTGGGTGTGGAACCAGCCGACGGTGATCAGCTCCGGCCACGAGTGGTCACGCGCGGCGGTGAGGTGGTCCCACGCGTCCGGCGTGAAGGTGAAGCTGACGGCGGACGACGCTCCGCCAATGGCCGGGATCGCGCCCCGGACGATCGTGACCGGTCGGTCAGTCGCCGTATCCCGAAAGACCTCGCCGACCAGCAGCCCGCCGACCTCGACGTCGGCCGACCGGGCGTGGTCCCAGAGCGCCTCCCAGGCGGCGTGGTCGATGACGAGGACCGGGTCGGTCGGCCCGATCGCGTTATCCGTCTCCGGCAGGGCGAGGTGATGGGCCGCGGCGTAGGCAGCCAGGTCGAGGGGCTCCGGGCTGAACTCGGTTGTGCTCTTCCACGCGACCATCGACCTGTCCTCCGCCTCTGGCCGCCCGGCCAATAATTATCGCCCTGCGGGGCGATGGCCGCTGCGGCGACCGGTCAGGGCAAGCCCGTGACCCTACGATCGTTGTCCGTCGAGCCGCCCGTCCGCGTCTAGCCCCGCCAGCTCAGGCGCGGTTTGGCGTCGACCTGCACGAGGGTCCCGGCGTTCCGGAGGCGGGTCGGCTCGATCGGCAGGCGGTCCCGGTGGTCCTCGGACCACTTCAGCGCGGTCATGTTGGCCGGGCTGCCGGGGTCGATCACCTGCGGGTCCCAGGCCAGGATCGCCCAGACGCGCTGGGTGAACAGGTCGAGCGTCTCCGACGGGATCCAGGCGGCGCCGATGCAGATCCGCCGGGTGGTCGGGAAGACGTGCGGGTTGGCGATCGGCGACTCGACGTAGACCAGCGGCGGCTCCAGCGGGTAGCGCTGGCCGAAGTGGACCCGGAGGAGGTGGCTGCCGCCGAGGGTGGGCTGGCCCGATGCGGACAGCTCGGTGATGCTCTGGCAGGTGAGCCGGAAGCGGATCATCGTCGGGGGCTCGCCCTCGACGGCGACGATCTCGATCCGGCCGGGGTTGGCCGCCGCCAGTTCGCGGAGCCGTTCGAGGTCGGCCTGCCGCCGGCGGATCATCACGCCCACGGGCAGGCTCCGACCGGGTCCAGCCAGAGCAGGACCTGCCGACCGGCCGAGCTGCCGGCGTCGGCGATCGGCTGGATCTCGAGGATGTCGCCCTCGCGGACGCCGCTGCCGATCAGCGTCGCCGAGGGGCGGAGCTGGGTCCCGAGGCGGTCGCTGCGGACGACGTAGTCGTAGTCCGTCGGCAGGGCCCAGTTCTGCATGGCGGCTTCGAGGATCTCCGAGACCGTCACGGTCGGGTCGACGGCGATCTCGGCCTTGCGGTCCCGATTGGCGGTCCGGATGTTCAGCGTCATCTCGTTGGGGGTGCCGGGGGTGGGCTGCTGGATGGGCTCGGTCATCGCTGGGCTCCTGTCGGTACGGTTTCGGGTCGGTGCTGTGTCGGTCGGTCCGGGATGGTTCGCCACGGTGACTCCCCGCCCGTCTCCAGCCATGTTCCGGCCCGGTCGCCGATTCCGACAGCGACCAGATCGTGCGGCGGGACGCCGAGGCTGGCCAGGGGCCGTTCGGCGAGCGGGCCGTCGAGCGGGACACGGGTGCCACGGGCGACGATCCGTTCCTGCCGGCAGGTCGGGCAGAGGATCTCCTCCTCGTAGACGGCGGCGGTCGGTCGCCCGACATCCTCCGTCACGCCGCAAGCGGGGCAGGAGAAGCCCAGAACGAGCTCGAACGTCAACTCCAGCCAGGTCGCCTCCGACAGCCCGGCGGTACTGGCCAGTGCCCGGGCCGAGGTCGTGGCCGGGTCACGGTCGGTCGTGGTCCAGTCGCGGACCGGGTCGGTGTGGGCCGGGCAGTCCGGGTCGACGGGCAGATCGTCGAGGAACTGGCGATAGCCATCCAGCAGGAGGGTCTGGCGCTGGCCGGCCCGGAGCCCGGTGGCCGGGTCGTGCAGGAAGCGGAGCGCGTCGTGGACCATCAGCCCGGCGACGACCGAGGCGCCGATCGCGGTCGTCGGCACCGTCCGGTCCGGCGTCCGGCGGACGAGCCCGGTGCAGGAGGAGCGCGCGTTGAACCGCCGCGCCATCCCCTCGGTGAAGGTGCACTCGTAGCAGGCGCCCTCGCCGGGGACGTGCCGGCTGACCTGGACATCGGAGGCGGTGATCCCGGCGTTGATCCAGGGGACGCCGGCCTGGAGGCAGCGCCGGTTCAGCGACCAGCGGGCGTTGATGCTGTCCAGCCCGCCGAGGACGACGTCGGCCCCAGCCAGCGTTGCCAGCCCGAGGTCGCGGCCGATGTCCCCGTCGATCGCGGCGACGTGGACCTCCGGGTTGATCTCCCTCGTCCGGCGGGCGGCCAGCGCGGCCTTGGGCTGCCCGACGTCCTCGGCCCGGAACAGGACGGTCCGGCTCAGGTTCGAGGGCGAGACGGTGTCGAAATCGACCACGACGATCTCGCCCACACCAACGAGGGCGAGCAGCTTGAGCGCCTCGTTACCGACGGCGCCGGCCCCAGCGACGACGACCCGCGCCGCGGCCAGCCGGTCCTGGTCCCACCACGGCAGGAGCCGCTGCCGGGCGTAACGGTCGGCGGGGTCGGGGGCGATCGATTCGGTAGAGGGCAGGAAGGCGACCGGGGGCGGCATCGCGGGCCAGTCTCCTTCGGGCGAGGGGCTGTGGGAACGACGCGAACAGGCGTGCGGACAATGATAGGGGCTGCCGGTCGATGTATCCACGGGCCGGATGGGCCGGGCGGTGCTGTTGCGGTGATCGCCTCCAGGACTGCGCTTCTCTCCCGGACGGACTCCATGAAGCGAGCGCTCCGGACCGAGTGCTGAAGCCGCCCGGCAACTCGAAAATGCTCGACTTTCCGGGCTCGCCCGTTGGCGCACCCGGAGGCTAAAGCCGCCCGGCTCAGGGGTGATTCACGAATATTGATGAATGGAATCGGCCGCTCGTGACCTGTCACCTGATGCTAGCTTCACTGCCGACGAAATCCGAAAGCAATTGCCTCTGACCGGGCGCCGCAGCCGCCCGGCAATGCGAGAACCGGCTGCGTACTGGGCCGTCGCACGGTGTGTCGGGCAACGGGCCGGGCTCCGGTCGCGGCGTGTTCTCGATCTCGTCAGGTCCCGCTGATCACCGACAGGACGTTCCCGGCGGGGTCCGTGAACCAGGCGATCGGCGGTCCGCCGCCGCGGTCGATGCCGCGCTCGTCCTGGTCCATCCCGCCGTACCGCTCGATCCGGACGCCACGCGCGACGAGGTCATCGACCCCCCCCCTCGACGTCGTCGACTCCGACCCATCGACAAGGTTCATGAGAACCCGTCATGCGTCCACGCGACGTGGACGCAGCCGGACGGTCGCCTTGCGACGGCGGCCGCTCGTACTCGGGGCCGGCGAGGTGGCCGGCAGGGTGGCCGGGTACTGTTCGGCCGGGTCGGGCTCGATGGCCTGCGGTGGTGACCCGTCGCTGTCGGTCCGGTCGGCGAGGTCGGTCGTCATGTAGTAGTCGTAGATCGCCTTGGTCGCCGGGGCCGCGACCTTGCCGCCCTCGCCCTTGTTCTCCAGCATCACGATGGACGCGATCGTCGGGACGGAACTGGTGTCCTCCCAGGGGCCGAAGGCGGCGAACCAGGAGTGGGGCTGGCTGCCGCGCTCGGTCGAGCTCTCGGACGTCCCGGTCTTGCCGGCGATCGCGAACGGGTAGGCGGCCCCGAAGACCCGGGCCGAGCCGCGCTCCTCGGCGTTGCTGGTCTGGTCGCGGAGCGCCTGCTGGATCTGGCCGACCTGGGTGGCGTCGAGTGGCACCTGGCCGACCTCCTTGCGCTCACCGACGCGGGTGGCGGGGCCGCCGGGGATCTGGGTGTACTCGACCATGTACGGCTCCAGCAGCGTGCCGCCGTTGGCCATCGTCGCGTAGGCGTTGGCCATCTGGAGCGGGGTCGCTTCGAGGAAACCCTGTCCGATCGCGAGGTTGATCGCGTCGCCGGTCGACCAGCCGTCGCTGATGACTTCCGCCTTCCAGGCGGCGTCGGGGACGGTCCCGCCGACTTCGGGCAGGTACGGGATGTTGGTCGGCGCGCCAAGCCCGAACGACCGGGCCATGTCGGGCAGGAACAGGTCGTCCTGCTGGTCCAGTTTGGCGCCGATGTCATAGAAGACGGTGTTGCAGGACTGGACAAGGGCGTCGTGAAGCGTCAGTTGCCCCTGCGGCTGCTCGCCCCACTCGACCACCCAGTCGTTGTAGATGTTGCCGTTGAGTTCGTACGACGACGGGCATTCCAGGACGGTGGTCTCGTCGTAGCCGAGGTGGGCCATCCCGGCGGCCATCGTGATGATCTTGAAGATCGATCCGACTGGATAGGCACTGTCAGCGGCGCGGTTGCGAAGCGGGGCGAGCGTGTCGTCGTTGATCCGGGCCAGCGCTTTCTCGTCGAACCCGAGCACGAAGCCGTTGGGGTCGTAGGTCGGGTGGGAGGCCATCGCCAGGACCGCCCCGTTGCGCGGGTCGAGCAGGACGGCGCTGCCGCGCTCATCCGTGCCCTCGACGTCGGTCAGCACCTTGTCGACCGCCTGCTGGAGGCCGATGTCGATCGTCAGGATCAGGTCCTGCCCTGGCACGGCCGCCCGCTCGGCGATCGTGGATCGGGTCGCCCGGGAGGTGCAGTCCACGACCGAGAGCGCCAGCCCGGAGACACCGGCCAGCGTGTCGTTGGCCCCCGCCTCGAGTCCCGACCGGCCGATCGTGCTGCCGGCGGCGATGGTCGGGTCGGCGGCGATGTCCTCCTCGCTCGCAACCGTGACGTAGCCGGTGATGTGGGCCGCGACGGCGCCGAACGGGTAGGAGCGACCCGAGGTCCGCTGGACCTGGACACCGTCGATCAGGTCGAATTCGCCGAGCATCTCCGGCGTCACCTGACGCTCGGGGAGCCCACGGATCGGAGTGAACTGACCGTCGACGCCATTGGCCCAGGCCGCGGCGACGTCATCCGCGCTCATCCCGAGCAGACTGGCCAGACCGCGGTTCAGGCCGTCCGCGTCGGTGATCGCGCCGGTGTCGACCCCGATGATGTCGAAGAAATCGTCCCGCGCGAGGATCTCGCCGTTGCGGTCGAGGATGCGGCCGCGCTCGGTCGGGTCGCTCTGGAGGTCGACGCAGCCGTCGTCGTCGAGCCCGTCGAAGATCGCTGACGGCGTCCAGTCGACGGTCCAGACCCCGTTCTGCTGAACCAGCGGCAGGGTGTTGTCCTGATCGAACTCGCCGAGCGCCGTCGAGGTGAATGCGGCGTTGAACGGGACGGCGTCGGCGTCGGCGGCCAGCGGGTCGGTGCCGAGCGTGACGACGACGTTGGTGATCGTGGCGCGGTCGTAGATCGCCTGGTAGCGAGCCACGAAGTCGTCCTCGGAGATCGTGTCCCTGGCCGCGTCGCTGAGCAGACCGTACATCGCCTGGAAATCGCCGGTCTGCCAGGTCGCCGCCCAGTCCGCGGCCAGCTCGGTGTTGGTCGGGCCAGCCGGCGTCGACGTCGGGAGCGGGACCGTCGGCCCGGCACTGGCGAGGGCGCTGCCATCGGCCGGGCTCGCGGCCGGGTCGCCGGCCGATCCCGCGTCATCGTCGGTCGGTGCCGACGCGACCGGCGCCGACGCCGACGCCTCTCCGGACGGACTGGTCCGCGAGACGATGATCATCTCGCCGTTGGGACCGGGCACGGTCTCGGGGCCGTCGTCGCCACCGGTGAGGTTGCCGTCGGTGATGATCAGGGCGCCGATCGCGCCGATCGCGAGCAGTACGACGATCAGCAGCGCCCACGGCCAGCGGGCCGAGCGGGTGGGTGGGGCCATGGCGTACGAGGGGCGGCGGTACTGATTCACGCGGACGAGTACTCCAGGCTGGGTGAGAGATCGGTCCCGCTGGCGGCCCGGTCGAAGGGCCGCCGGACCGGCGCCGGCGACGATGCGGCGGTCCCGGGTTCGGTGCGCGGGCCGGATCGGGCGCGGATCACATCGCCTGAGGGGGCGTTTGAAAGCAATGCTGACAGCGCGTTGACCGGGCGTCAAGACGACCGACCCATCCGGTTGATGGTCCGATCGGGACAACCCTGGCGCTATCCGGACGGGGTGGCCCGGGCCATTACCTAACCTAACGCTCGATAGCGGCGTCCGGTTCTGCGGCGCCTAAGGGCGATTGACGGTATTGAGCGTTCTCATCGACGGAGTGATCGGGGTCATCGTCACTGGATCGTGATCGCCTCCGAGATAGTCAACGATCCTTGTCTGAATGAGCGGATGTCAACCCGGATCGCCGACCAGATGACTTCGTCGTCGATCCGGAAGTACGCGTGAGCAATGACGTTCCGCAATCCGATGAATTCGCCGATCTCCGGAATCGTGTGCCGAAGATTCTCCTCGATGCGATCAGCGGCATTCAGTGACTCACCCAGAACCTCGAACTGACGTTCAAGGGAGTACCGCATCCGTTTGTCAGTCGTGTAATCGGTGAAGGTCTTGTTGCTGGTCCATTCGATGATTTCGTTGCGGCAAGCAGGGCGTCTCGCAGCGAATCCTCGACACTACGACCGCGCCTAGGCGGCATAGAGAAGCTCGCGCGTCTCGATGACACGCGCCAGAAAACGGTCGCTACCCCTCGAACGTACCGTTATGAGATCAATGTCTCGATCAAACACTGCTCTTAGGGCCTCGTAGAACCGGACATACCGACTGGCGATCTCCAGCTCGTACTCCCCCAGGTTGACCATGAAGTCGAGATCGCTCGTCTCCGGATCGAACGTGCCGTGGACGGCCGAGCCGAAGACGTAGAGTTCGCGCACCCCGTACTCCCGACAGACCGCGGCGATCTCGCCCAGACGGTCGGTCAGGATCGCCGGTAACGACGGGGTTGTGGTCGTCCGTCCGTCCATCGCTCTCCTCGATCCGTGATCCGTTCGGACGCTCCTGCCGTCTCCATTCTATCGTGCGACCGACAGCTCCGGGCAGCGCGTCTCCGGTCAGGAGCCGATCATCCCGGGCAGGTGGCGCCGTGGGCGATCGCGCTATCATCCCGGCGGACCGCAATGGCGTGGCGCCGTGCCAGGGTGCACAGGATGCAGGAGAAGACCCGATGCGTATCACCCGCGTGACCACCTATCTCGTCGGCAACCCGTGGAAGAACTGGCTGTTCGTCCGGCTCGATACCGACCAGCCGGGGCTGTACGGGATCGGCGAGGGGACGCTCAACGCCTTCGCCAGGACCGTCGAGGCGGCCATCCATGAGCTGACGCCGCGCTTCGAGGGGATGGACCCGTTCCAGGTCGAGACGATCTACCAGCGCATGGTCCGTGATGTCTACTCCGAGGGCGGACAGATCCATATGAACGCGGTCGCCGCCGTCGAGACCGCCTGCTGGGACATCATCGGCAAGGCCACCGGCCGGCCGATCTACGATCTGATCGGCGGGCAGTGCCACGACGCGTTGCCGGCCTACGCCAACGGCTGGTACGCCGGGCCGCGGACGCCGGAGTCCTTCGCCGAGCGGGCGGCGATGGTCGTCGGGCGCGGCTACAAGGCGCTGAAGTTCGACCCGTTCGGCGCGGCCTGGCGGACGATGGTGCCGAGCGAGCGCCACCTCTCGATCGAGATCGTCCGGGCCGTCCGCGAGGCCGTCGGGCCGGACATCGAGATCATGATCGAGGGCCACTGCCGGTTCAGCGTCGCCGAGGCGGTCTGGGTGGGGTCGCGGCTGGAGGAGTTCGCGCCGACCTGGTTCGAGGAGCCGACCGCCCACCAGAAGATCGACAGCGTCGTCGAGGTCGCCCGCAAGCTGACCGTCCCGGTCGCGACGGGTGAGAGCCTGACCAGCACGCACCAGTTCGCGGAACTGCTGGCCCACAACGCCGTCCACATCATCCAGCCGGAGCCGGGCAACCTCGGCGGGATCTGGAAGACGCGCCAGGTCGCGGCGATGGCGGACGCCCACTACGCCGTGATCGCGCCCCACAACGCCCAGGGGCCGCTCTCGACGGCGTCCTGCATCCAGATCAGCGCGTCGTCGCCGAACCTGCTGGTGCAGGAACTGTTCGACGAGTTCAACGTCGACTGGGAGCGCGAGATCGTCGATCACCCGGTCGAGCTCGTCGACGGCAAGATTGTCATCCCGGACCGGCCGGGGCTGGGTGTGGACCTGAACTGGACCGAGATCGCCAAGCACCCGTACGAGGTGAGCAACTTCCTGCCGCTGTTCGCCCCCGGCTGGGAGCGCCGCGAGGGCAGCCGACCGTCCCCGGCGCCGGACCCATCGGTCGATGCCGCGGAGCAACTGGTCAACGAGTAGCAGTCGGCGGTCGGTTGGCGCAACCGGGCGCTAAAGCGACCCGGCTCAGAGGTGATGGGTGACGAATCTGGGTGAATCCGCCAGCGCAACCGGGCGCTAAAGCCGCCCGGCAACACGAAGATGGGCGGTGATGTTGGGGATCAACGCGGTGAATGGTGGAGGTAGCGGCAGACGATCTTGGGGTTGCCGGTCGGCGGTCGGCGTAACCGGGCGCTAAAGCGACCCGGCTCAGGGGAGATTGGCGAGCATTCGAGGTTCCAGCATGACCGGGCGCCAAAGTCACCCGGCAACGACCAAAAACATCTGCCACTGCTCCCCACCAGTTGCCGCGTTGATCCCCAACAGCGCCGCCCATCTTCGGGTTGCCGGGCGGCTTTAGCGCCCGGTCCCGGATGATCTGCCGCTTCGCATCTCCGCCAGCCAACTCCAGGAATCACCCCTGAGCCGGGTCGCTTTAGCGCCCGGAAAAGCGGCCTGTTCAGGACTTTCCTTGTATCCGCGACGCATGAACGACAGACCACACCAGCGCCTCACGGAATGGCGAAGCGCCGGGGTGATCTGTCGGCGTATTCATCAGTCCAGGTAACGTCCGGTCATCGACCGCCAGATCAAACCGTCAGTAGGCCCCGCCGAGTGGCCGTGGTGACGGCCTCGGTCCGGCTGCCGGCGTCGAGCTTCGCCAGCAGTGAGCCGACGTGGAACTTGGCGGTGTGCTCGCTGATCCCGAGTTCGCGGGCGATCGTCTTGTTCGGCAGCCCCTCGGCGACGAGCCGCAGGACCTCGCGCTCCCGCGGGGTCAGCGTCTCCCCACCGCCGTCCGGCGCGGAGGGCGTCCCCGGACGGGCGCCGAACCGCGTCACCAGCGCCGGGTCGATCACGGTCAGCCCGGCGACGACGGCGTGGACCGCCGCCATCAGGGACGCGCTGTCGGCGTCGGTACTCAGGTAGCCGGTCGGGGCGTCGACCAGCGGCGGCGAGGCGGCCGGGTCGCCGCCGAGCAGGATCATCGGGGTGCCGGGGAATCGCTCGGCGATGTCGTCCAGCGCCGACGGGTCGAAGCTGGGCAGATCGACGACGATCGCGTCGAGCGGCTCCGGGGCGTCGAGCCGCGGATCGCTCGTCCGGAGCCAGCCGCTCGCGACGCCCGGCGTCGTGACCATCACGATCCGGTCGTCCGTCGTCAGCAGCGCCCCCAGCCCGGCCCGGACCGCCGGGGAGCGCGCCAGGACAAGCACCCGGACCAGCGTCGGCTGGTCGGGTGTCTCGTCGATTCCGGTTGGCGACATCAGCACGGCCATGGCGACGGGTCCGTCCTTGGTGGCGACGACGCCGAGGGTCGGCGTGGGGCGCCGCCCTGCCGCCTGTGCAGGCAACCCCGGTGCCAGCAGCGCACTCACTGCCGGGTGCCGACCGTAATGGTCAGATCCATGATCGCACCACCGCGCAGGGTGCGAGCGCCGAGGGCCGTGCCGACCGTCTCGGGGCCGAGCTGCTCCTGGAGCGTGCCCGTGTCCGTGACCGGCTGACCATCGATCGTCAGCAGGACGTCGCCGAGCAGCAGACCGGCGGTGTGGGCCGGGCCGTCGGGCTCGACGTGGACGATCAGGAGGCCGTGGGCCTGCCCCGTCGCGACGGTCTCGACCATGCTGGCCGGGATGTCGACGCTCTGGCTGGCGATGCCGAGGTAGCCGCGGCGGAGGCGGCCGTGCTCCCGGAGATCGGCGACGATCGGCTCGATCGCGGAGACCGGCAGGGTGATCCCGCCGTCGCGGCCGAGGGCGCTGGTGTTGAGCCCGATCAGTTCACCGGCGGTCGAGACGAGCGGCCCACCGGAGAAGCCCGGCAGCATCGTCAGTTCGGCCCGGACGTAGCCCGAGACCTTGCTGCCGTTGATCGTCCGCCAGGCGCCGCCGACGGTGCTGATCGCGCCGAAGGTCGCCCGGACGCCGTCCGAACCGGCCCGGCCGATGGCGAGGGCGAGCTGACCGACGCGGGCAGGGTGCGCCGCCCGCGCGATCGGGGCGATCCCGCCCAGTTCGGCGGAGAGGACGACGAGGTCGCTGCCGTGGTCGCGGCCGACCAGTGTCGCCGGGACGGTCGTGCCGTCCGGCAGGCCGATCGTGAGGTTGTCATCGCGCTCGACGACGTGGCTGGCGGTGACGACGGTTTGGGCGTCCCAGACGATGCCGCTGGCCGGCAGGCGGCGACGGCCGTTGACGGTGACGATGGCGCTGGCGGCATGGGCGACGGCGTCGGCCATGCCCTCGGAGAGCGTGCTGAGGAGGTCGGATGGCGTGGTCGTGGACATGGTGGCGAGACCTTCCTGTCGTGATCGGTTCGGCCGGGCCGGATGCCCGCGGCGGACGTCGGCAGCGAGCGAAGTCGCCCGGATGTCTGCTGCTCAGCCTACGGACTCGCGGGAGGGCCAGCATCAGACGGGTGGGCAGCCACCGGCCTAGCCGTCTGGACGGGTCAGGTCACCTGCTCTCGTCGTCAGCGGTCGTCCTTGCGCAGGTCGAAGGCGGCGATCACGGCTCGCTGGAGACCCGGGTGCTGGTCGAGCAGGGCATCGACGCTCATTCGCAGCGAGGCCGCGAGCTGGATGAACTCCAGCGGCGACAGGGCGAGGGTGACGAAGTCGAGTTCGAGGTGGACGGCGTCGTCTTCGGAGATCGTGTCCTGCGGGCGGCGGTCGATGCGGACGGAGACGGGCAGCCCGGTCTCCGGCCAGACCATGTCGAGCACGGTGATCGGGTCGCGACGACTGGGGTGGTCATCTACGCCCGGCCTGGCGTCGCCGGTCGTCGCGTCAGGGGTACTGTTCGGGGTGTCAGTCATGGGGTATGGCTCCTCGTCCACGACCCGGGAAGCGGGCCGCGCCGCGGAGGATGGCACAGCCGGGCGCTCCCGCGCCGGCAACCGGTGCGTGAGGGGCGGTGCGAACGGGCTGGAACCGTCCTGAGGCGCCACTTCGTCGTAGGATGTCGCGGAGCGCAACCGACCGGCGCGGCGCGGGGGATGCGATCACGGGGACGACCCAGCCTGCCGACCGGCCAGCACGACCGATGCCGGAATACGGGACGGGCGATGGTGCCAACCGGTACCAGCCGGTGCTGATCGAACGGGAGAGGACGATTCATGGAAGCGGAGGGCGCGATCGTCGCGGCACTCAACGACGTGCGGGCCGAATTCCCGGCGATGCGGGTCCGGACGGAGCACGTCACGCTCGACGGGCCGTTGACGGTGTTCCGGGCGACGATCACGCTGCCGACGGGCGCGGAGGCGACGGGGTACGGCAGTGTCGCCGGCTCTGGCGTGGATGCGATCGCGCTGGCTGAGGGGCGGGCACTGGCCCGGGCGATGGCGCTGCTCGGCGTCGACCAGGACGCCTACGACGGCCGGGTCCCCACCGATGACGACGGGTACGAGGAGCGCGACGACGGGCCCGATGCGCCGTACGCCGGGAGTGGCCTCTACCAGGCCGTCGCCGACGCGTCGCCGTCCGACCCGTATAACCTCGGGACATCGCCGTCGGCCGCCGCGGTCGCCTCGGCAACCGGGATGCGGCTCGGGGCTCGGTCCATCACGGCCGCGCCCCGACCCCCTGAAGGCCAGAACGAGGACCCGCCGGCAGGGACGATGACCGCCCAGAGCCGTCCGGCGGCCCCGCCGCCACGCCCGATCGAGACCGAGTCCTCCAGCTCCCAGCGACGGGACACCACGCCGCCGGCCGCGACCCCTCCCCCGGAGAGGGCGAGCCCGACCCAGAACGATGCCGATGACGACGCAGGGGTCTCGCACCAGGCGTTCTGGCGCTGGGCTGGGGAGCGGGGGCTGACGAATCGTACCGACGTCGAGGATCTGATCGGCCAGTCGATCGGGGGGATGCGCCCCGCCGCCGTCCGGGATCTGATCATCGCCGCGCAGGAAGGGTCCGAGGACGACGCCTGACCGTCAACCGTGGTGGCTGGGTGACCCAGTGTGGTGGCCCGGCGACGGCCCGAGGATCCGGCCGACGGCGATGAGCAGGTCGTCGATGTCGAACGGCTTGGGGATGAACGAGACGCCGTGGCTGCGTGGCGTGACGGCCGCGCTCATCAGGATGACGGGGATCGGCAGGGGCCAGGATCGCAGCGTCGCCGCGAGCGTCAGACCGTCCAGACGGGGCATCATGATGTCCGCGACGACGAGATCGGGCCGGGTCGTCGCGATCTCCTGGAGCGCGGCCTCGCCGTCACTGGCAATGCGGACGAGATAGCCCTCTTCCTCGAGGATCTCTGTCAGGAGGGAGACGATGAATCGCTCGTCGTCGACGACGAGGATGGTCTGTTGTCGAGCGGTCGTCGTCACATGCGGTACCTGTATTGCCGGGCGGTGAATCGGGATCCGACTGACCGGTCAATCGGTCTGGCCGGATGGGGTGATCCGCTGTACCGGGGGAATGGATCGACCTCGCTGACTCGAACGAACCCTAACGACATGACCGGGATGGCTCATCGGCGTCGACCGTGAACCAGGGGGCATGCATCGTGATAGGGTGATGCCTGCCTCCCGCCCCCTCCGCACGCTCCGGGCCATGCGGGACCATCGGATGGTATTCCGGACGATCGGCTACGAAATGATGAAGGAACCCCTGATGACGCTGAAGATCGAGACCTTCCCCAGCGGACCCGCCGCCACGAACGCCTACCTCGTCAGCGACGCCGAGACCGGCGAGGCGCTCATCATCGACGCGCCTCCGGGCGTGACCGGGCCGATCACGGCCGCCGCCCAGCGCCAGTCGCTCCAGCTCACCCGGATCGTGATCACCCACGGGCACTGGGACCACATCGGGGATGCCGCCGCCCTCCACGAGGCGACCGGCGCCCCGCTGGTGGGTTACGCCGACCTCGCCGAGACGCTCCGCCACCCGTCCACCACCGCGCCGATGACGATCCCGCCGTCCGAACTGGACGCGACCCTGGCCGACGGCGACCTCGTCCAGCTCGGCGGGTCGGTCTTCACGGTCATGTATCTCCCCGGCCACGAGCCGAATCACATCGTCCTCTACAGCGAGAAGGACCGGATGTTCCTCGGCGGCGACGTCCTCTTCCCGAACGGCCACGGCCGGACGGACATCGCCGGCTCCGACCAGGCGACGATGGACCACAGCCTCGCCCGCATCAAGGACCTGCCGGACGATGTCGTCGTCTACTCCGGTCACGGCGAGCCGACGACGTTCGGTCGCGAGAAGCACTGGCTGGCCGAGAAGGTCTGAGCGGCGGCGATGCTCTCGGAGTGGGCGGGCAGCGACGATGACGTGGGCCGCCTGCCCTCAGGCCAGGGGAGCCGGTGGACCTGACCTTCACTGAGGCGACGATCGATGTCCTCAGTTACATCGGGACGGCCGTCTTCGGCCTGAGCGGCGGGCTGACGGCCGCCCGCCGCGGGATGGACCTGTTCGGGTTCGTCGTGATCGCGATGGTGACCGGGACCGGCGGCGGGACGATGCGCGACCTGCTGCTCGGGATCGGCCCGGTCACCTGGGTGCGCGACCCGAGCTTCCTGATCGTCGCCGCGCTGGCCGGGGCGGTGACGTTCTTCGGCGCCCCGCTGCTGGCGCGGCTGGAGGTCCCCCGGCGGGGCGTCCTCGTCTGGGCCGACGCCGTCGGGCTGGCGATCTTCGCGGTCTCCGGCACCCAGTTGGCGATGACGTACGACGTCCCGGCGGTCTCGGCGGTGCTGCTCGGTGTCCTAACGGCGGTCGGTGGCGGCGTCCTGCGGGATCTGCTCAGCGACACGATGCCGCTGATCCTGCACAAGGACCTCTACGCCACGGCCGCCGTCATCGGGAGCATCGCCGTCCTGGCGCTGGACCGGCTCGGCGCCGACCCGGTCACGCAGACCATCATCGCCACCCTGGTCGCCCTCGGCGTCCGGGCCTATGGCATCGTCTCCGGCTGGTCCCTGCCGCAGTACCGCCAGCGCGACCTGTAGTTGAGAAGCTCTGCCCGTCTCGCGGGACCCGACCATGAATGGATCGGGCTCAGGAACGATGTTACGAGCGGATTGGTCTATCGTGTCCTGGTTTGAACCGAACCGAATTCGGCAAAGGTGTCATTTCAATGTGGTCGATCCGTATGGGTGATCCATGCATTTGCCGCGTGAAGCGATTGTTGATGAAACCGATCCCCGAACCGGTTGTCGTTCCTGAGCCCGAGCCATCTATGGTCGGGTATCGTCGATAGACGACGACGCGCTGTCAGGTTCCTGGTTCTCATGGGGGATTTGGCGGGCGGGGCGAAGGGCGGCGGTGATCGCGTCAGCCATCGCGGCCGGGTCCGTCTTCCGGACCTGCTTTGGCTGCTCGGCTTCGCCGGTCGAACCTGCCGGGACACTGCCTCCCATGCCCATCATCGCGGCCATCAGCCCCAGCGGCAGCCCGCCAGCCTGATTGGCCGATACGGAGTCCGGGCGCTCATCACCCGCATCGTCGGCACCGAGTGCCAGCTCCCGGAGCTGCCGGACACCGTCGCCGAGGCCGCGCATCGTCGCGATCCAGACCTCGTGGGGCGCAATCGCGTCACCGTCCTGCCCGGTCAGGCGGAGCAGGGCGCGGTCCGGGCCGATCAGGTCGAGCGGGACCAGTTCGACGGTGTAGCCGCTCATCAGCAGGGCGAGCAGATCCTCGATCGTGGCGACGGCCGTCTCGGGCGTGATCCAGCTTGGTGACATGGGGGTTCCTCTTCGGCGACGATCGGCGAACGTGTCATCACGATGGCCACGAGCCGCTCGTCGCAAGGATAGGGGGAGCCGCCTCTACCTGGACCGGGCGCTGAAGCCGCCCGGCAACTCGGAAAACCGCGGACGCTCTGCATAGTGTGGCGGTTGTCTACGTCGCGACACGCTGTCCATTGCTTGAATAACGACCGGTCAGCTGGATGGACTGATGCTGTCCCCTTCTTCGAGTTGCCGGGCGGCTTCAGCGCCCGGTCTCAGACGAAACCCACCCCATCGGAGTTCGGTCAGACCCCGTTCCAGACGTCGTCCTCGGTGCTCCGGGTCTGGCGCTCGCCGCGCTGCTGCTGGTTGGCCTCGCTCGCCGCCCCAGCGACGGAGCCGGTGCCCATCACGGCGCGGGTCATCGAGTGGGCGACGCCGCCCGGGATGCCGCTGGCGTCGGCCGGCAGCGCGACGATGACCGTCGTGTTCTGCTCGGCGCCGATCTCGGTCAGCGTCTGGAGGTAGCGGAGCTGGATCGTGACCGGGTTCTGGTTGATCACGTCGGCGGCCTTCGCGAGCTGCTGGCTGGCCTGGAACTCACCCTCGGCGTGGATGATCTTGGCCCGCTTCTCCCGCTCGGCCTCCGCCTGCCGGGCCATCGCCCGCTGCATGCTCGGCGGCAGCTCGACGTCCTTGACCTCGACGACGCTGACCTTGACGCCCCACGGCTCGGTCTGCTCGTCGATGATCCGCTGGAGCTCCTGGTTGATCTTCTCCCGCTCCGAGAGCAGGTCGTCCAGGTCACCCTGGCCGAGGACGCTCCGCAACGTCGTCTGCGAGATCTGCGACGTCGCCCGGATGAAGTCGGCCACGTTGACGACGGCGGCGTTCGGGTCGACGACGCGGAAGTAGGCGACCGCGTTGACCCGAACCGTGACGTTGTCGCGGGTGATGACCTCCTGGGCCGGGATGTCCATCGTGACGGTGCGCAGGTCGATCTTGCGCATCTGCTCGACGAACGGGATCAGGAAGATGATGCCGGGGCCGCGCGGTCCGAGCAGCCGCCCGAGCCGGAAGACGACGCCGCGCTCGTACTCCTGGACGATCTTGACCGTCGATGACAGCACGAACAGGAGGAAGACGACGATGACGATGGCGACGATGAGGATCGGTTCCAACGGGAATCCCTTCGGTGCGACGACGGTCGAGGACGAATGCCCTGACGGGGTGGTCCGCTCAATCTACCGCGGAACCGCGACGATCACTCCGCGGCCGACCCGCTCTGGACCGGGACGACGGTCCGGCGGTCAGGCGCCGGGGGACCGAGCGATGTCCGCTCGATCTCGTCGGTCGTGGCGAGCCGGACCTCGAGCAGCAGCCCGTCGATCTTCGTCACCGTGATGGCCGCGCCAGCCGGGATGATCGGGGCGGCGGCGGAGCGATGCAGTGTGATCGCGTGGGCCTCCCAGAGCTCGCCATCGATGAAGACCATCCCCTCGGGCGCGAGCGGCGTCCGGGCTTCCCCGAGCCGGCCGACCATCGACTCCCGCCCGGAGTACGGGCGTCGCCGCAGGCTCTTGATCGCGGAACCGGCGATGAAGACGAAGAACAGGACCAGGCAGGCCGTTACCACCCAGATCGCGACCGGGTCGACGGTGTAGCCCGACGCCGCATCGTCGAACAGGACGTACGAGCCGACGACGAACGCCGCCAGCCCGCCGAGGGTGAGCAGCCCGAGCGAGGGGACGAAGACGTCCACGATCAGCAGGACGAGCCCACCGCCGATCAGCAGCAGCCCGGTCCAGTTCAGCGGCATCCCGCCGAGCAGGACGGCCGCCACCCCGAGGGCGATCAGACCGGCGACGCCGGGGAAGGTGACGCCGGGGCTGCTGATCTCGAGCAGCAGGCCGATCGCACCGAAGCAGAGCAGCAGGTAGGCGACCGTCGGGAGCGTCAGGAACAGCCAGAGCCGCTCCGTCAGCGACGGATCAGGGGTGAACGTCGTGGCACCCGCGGTCGCGATGGTCGCTGGCCCCGCTGCAAGTTCGATCGTTCGGCCGTCCACGGCCGCCAGCAGGTCGGCCAGGGTCGCCGCCTCCACGTCGATGATCCCGGCCGCGGCTGCGTCGGGGGCGGCGAACACTGTCCCGTCCGCGACCGCCGTGGCGACCCATCCGGTCGGTCGGTCCTGCTGCTCCGCGAGTCGGGTGATCTCCGCCACCCGGTTGATGTCGGAGCGGTCGTCGTCGAACGGCGAGGCCGTCCGGGCGTAGCCGCCAGCGACCGTAATCCGGCTGTCGGGCGCCATCGCCGCGACCTGCCCGGCGAGGACGACGACCGCGCCCGGCCCCTCGACCGTCGCGCCGGGTGGCACCCAGGTCAGGACCGGGACGCGGCTGTCCCGGATCGCGTCCCGGACGGTATCGGTCGCCGCTAGCGTCCCGGTCGCGGTTTGGATTTCGAGGATGACCGCCGGAGCGCCGTCGTCGCCAGCCCGGTCGATCTCCCCGGCCGCGCGGTTCGCGAGTGCCGGGGTGATCGACCCGTCCAGCCTGATCACGGGGACGTCAGTCGAAGCTGACTGGGCGACGACGAGGTCACCGGCAACCGGCAGCAGCAGGCCGAGCAGGAACATGATCCCGAACAGCAGCCGACGCGCGGACCGCCCCCGGGGTGGTCTGAGGCGTCCCGCCGGGTATCTGGATGATGGTCTGCCACGACTGTTCCGGCCCATGGACACATCCCCTTTCCCACCGGAGTGTAGGGAGCAGGTGTCGCATTTTCGTCACGGGTCGGTGCCGGTCGGGGATGCTTACGCCGATCGAGACGGATGGGTGATACCGCGCCGAAACGTCCGGGCGGAACGGTTCTCGCATAGCGTCCCGTAGGACTGCCCTGGCCGAGAGCCGTGGCCTGTGTATGGTGCGGGAGCGGAAACGGGGGAGACGCGTGCAGGGCAACGACCGATTCGCGGATGCGGAGCGACAGCGGGAGGCGGCGCGGGATGTCCGGCTGGCGCTGCGGGCGTACCTCCGCGACATCGCGGACTGGCGGCGTCAGCGGGCCCGGGAGTATGACCGCGACCTGCGCAACGTCCGCACCGCCGACGGCCTGGACGAACTCGCCGACACGATCGACGCGCTGCCGGCGGACGACCCGCGCCTGGTCCGGCTCAGCCAGCTCGGGCTGCGCGGCGAGGTCTTCGAGCCCGGCCAGCAGCTCCACTACGAGGTTGGCCGCTTCCGGTTCCACAACGCCGACGTCACCACCGACGGCTTCCTGACGATCATGGTCGAACTGGCCGAGATCGACATGCGGGAGCAGGGCGCGTTCGGCGGCCCGCAGGTCCCGGGCGACGAACCCTGGCGGTAGGCACCCAGGGCTCGTCGCCCAGGACTCACGTCCGATCCCTGTCCCGCCGCAGCGGCGTCGTAGGGGCGCAGCTTGCAAGCCTGGCCGCCGCTGCGGCCTTCGCCGCCAGGCGACACGGTGTTCCGGGTTCAACCGCGTTGCATGTGAACGCTGCGTTGGCGACCTGGCGTGAAACCCAAGGCATGATCGAACCCGTTACGCCGGTTATCGCCCTGCGGGGCGATGGCGCCTGCGGGCGCCGGGCTCGCAAGCGTCGCCCCTACGAAACGACGCCACGACCATCGTCAGCAAGGCGAAGCCGACCAGCAAGAAGCCCCTCTCCGGGCGTGAGCGCCGCAGCGCGAAACGAGCCGGGGAGGGGTCTCGCTGCGCTGGGGGAAGGGTCTGCTCGGCGGCCCGGATGCTTCGATGGCAGCCGTCGCTAGACCTTGACCGGAACCTGCGCCACCACCGGTCGGGGCCGGATAGGGGCCGACTCCGGGACGAAGTCTGGCAGGGTGGCGACGAACCCGGCGATCCGGCCCAGCGCCTCCTCGATCTGCGGGACGGCGTAGGCGTAGGAGATCCGGACATGGCCGGCGCCGCTCTCGCCGAAGGCCTCGCCCGGGACGACCGCGACCCGGCCCTCCATCAGGAGCTGCTCGGTGAAGTCGGCCGAGCTGAGCCCGGTCGTCCGGATCGACGGGAAGACGTAGAAGGCCCCCTCCGGCAGGTGGCAGGGCAGGCCGATCCGGTTCAGACCGGCCACCACCATCCGGCGGCGGGCGTCGTAGTCGTCGACCATCACCTCGACGTCGGCATCGGCGTGGCGGAGCGCCTCGATCCCCGCTTCCTGCGCCGTCCGGCTGGCGCAGAGGGCGGTGTACTGGTGGATCTTGTTCATGGCCGAGATCAGCGGCTCCGGTCCGCAGGCGTACCCGAGGCGCCAGCCGGTCATCGCGTAAGCCTTGCTGAAACCGTTCAGCAGCAACGTCCGCTCGGCCATCCCGGGGATCGACGCGAACGAGACGTGCCGCTCGTCGTAGCAGAGCCGCTCATAGACCTCATCGCTGATCACGAGCAGGTCGTGGCGCTCGACGACCTCGGCGATCGCCTGCTGCGCCTCGCGGCTGTAGGCGGCGCCGGTCGGGTTATTGGGCGAGTTGATCATGATCGCCCGGGTACGGGGGGTGATCTTCGCCTCCAGCTCGTCGGGCTGCGGGACGAAGCCATCCTCGGCCCGCGTCGCCAGCGGCACCGGGACGCCGCCGGCGAACAGCACGCACGGCTTGTACGAGACGTAGCTCGGCTCGACGACGATCACCTCGTCGCCGGGTTCGAGGATCGCCCGGAGGGCGAGGTCGAGCGCCTCGCTGACCCCGACCGTGACGAGGATCTGGTCCTTGGGCCGGTAGCCGACGCCGAAGCGGCCCTCCAGATACTGGGCGATCATCTCGCGCAGTTCGAGCAGGCCGGCGTTGCCGGTGTAGGTGACGCGCCGGTTCTCGAGCCCGTGGATCGCCGCCTCGCGGACCCGCCACGGGGTCGGGAAGTCGGGCTCGCCGACGCCGAGGGAGATGACGTCGTCCATCTCGGTGACGATATCGAACAGGCGGCGGATGCCGGAGGGCGGCACGGCGGAGACGCCGCGCGCGATCCGGAGGGCATTGCTGGGGGAACGGCGGGGCTGATCGCCCCCCGGGGTCATGGTCTGGGTTGTCATCGTGGGTTCTCCCGCGGCGCTACGGCGCGACCGCCAGCCGGTTGTCCTGCGTCTTCTCGTCGGTCAGCGATTCGCCATCTTCCTTGTATGCCTTGAGCAGGAAGTGGGTCTCGGTTGCCGTCACCCCGTCCAGCGGGGAGAGCTTGTGGGCGACGAAGGCGGCCACGGCCTGGAGGCTGGGCCCTTCGATCACGACCCGGAGATCGTTCGCGCCGGAGACGAGGTGGACGCTTCGGACTTCGGGGAAGCGGGCGATGCGGGAGGCGACGTGGTCGAACCCGGTGTCGCGCTCTGGCTGGACCGAGACGTCGATGAACGCCACGACCTGGCCGTTGTCGCCGACCTGGTCCCAGCTCACGATCGCCTTGTAGCGCCGGATCGCGCCCTGCCGCTCGGCGTCCGCGATGATGGCTGCGACCGTTGCCTCGTCTGCCCCGACGGCCTCTGCGATCTGTGCGGCCGAGCGCCGTGCGTCGCGCTCGAGGACGCGGAGGACGCGCCGCCGGAGGGTGGGGTCGAAGAGGTCAACATGATCCGCCATCAGGAACCTGCCGTCTGCGTGAGGACGCAGCTTGCGCCGGGATGCGCGCCCGGAATCAGCGCCGTGGCTGTCCGTACGCGCAGTCTACCCGATGCCGTGACCGGCGGGCACGGAGGACGAGTCCCTGCGTTGCCCGGAACGACGTCGCCGCGATCGGATGGCGGACCTCTATACTGCCAGGACGAATGACCGGGAGACGCCCGTGACGCCGGCCGACCGGCATGATACGCCGTGTGCTGACTGGCACGGACGAGGTGCGAGATGAATGAGATCAATCGGTCGGCCGGGTCGGTGAGGGTGACCGGGCTGTTCCGCTACCCGATCAAGTCCTGCCGCGGGCAGGCGCTGGCGGTCGCCGATTTCGACGCCCGCGGGGTGCTGCACGATCGCGAGTTCGTCGTCGTCGATGCCGGTGGGAAGTTCCTCACCCAGCGGCAGGTCCCGCGGATGGCGCTGATCGTCCCTGAGCTCGTCGCGGGCGGCCTCCGGGTCTCGGCGCCGGGGATGGAGCCGATCGCGTTCACGCGCCAGGTCGAGGGCCGGCGGATCGCGGTCGAGATCTGGAAGGACGAGGCCGGCGGGGTCGATCAGGGCGAGGAGATCGCCGGCTGGCTGTCGGCATTCATGGGGCGGCCGGTCCGGCTGGCGCGGATGGCCGAGGATCACGTCCGGCAGGTCGACCAGACCTACGCCCGGCCGGAGGACCAGACCGGCTTCTCCGACGGTTACCCGATCCTCCTCGTCTCCGAGGAGTCGCTGGTCGAGCTGAACCGGCGGCTGGCGGAGGGGGGCGAGGCGACGCTGCCGATGGACCGCTTCCGGCCGAACATCGTCGTCGCGGGCGGCGACCCGAACGAGGAGGACACCTGGGGCGACGTCCGCATCGGCGGGGACGGCGCGGAGGGCGGGATGACCCTGCACGGGGTCAAGCTCTGCGCCCGCTGCGCGATCACGACGACCGACCAGCAGACCGCCGAGACCGGCAAGGAGCCGCTCCGGACCTTCGCCGGCTACCGCAAGTTCCCGCGGGGCGTGATGTTCGGCCAGAACATGACCTTCGATGGCACCGGCAACATCGCGGTCGGCGACGGCGTCACAGTCATGAGCCGGGTCGATCTGGCGCTGGCGTGAACTCTGGACGCCCCCGGGGTTATCGCTCGGACGATCAGCCGTATCGACCCTCGGCCTGCTCCCGCGCGTAGTCAGCCGCGATGCCATTGCCAAACGCTTCGCGCTCCTGATGGGGAGTCAATGGGCGCTGCTTCGTCAGATCCTGGTAGATCGCGACGATTTCTTCGCAATCGAGCCTGGCCTGTTTGAGCACGAGGGTATTCCCGACGGCCTCGATAGACACGAGCGAACTGTCGTCCAGACCAAGTGCGGCCAGCAACGATTCCGGGATGACGATGTCTCCCTCGTCACCAACAGCCAGTGTCTGCATAGCCCCCGTCCTCGTCTTTCTCGATCCCATCACGGTTCTATCCGCCGGATCGCCGGGTCCTTCTCGATCTTGCGGTCGAACGAGATGATCTCGGTCAATCCGAGTTGTTTCGCCTGCGAGAGATGGCACGAGTCGGCGAAGGAGATAGAGGGCTCGGCGAGCCAGCGTTCGAAGACCTCCCTGTACATTTCCTTGTCGGAGATGAGGATCGCTGGGAATTCGATGATGGGCAGAACCGCGTCCGTGATCTCTTCGCGGGAACGACGATAGCGCTTCTCGAGCGTGAACACGACTTCGAAGACGACCGTCGCCGAGATGTGAACCGACGTGTCGCCGAGATCAAGGGCCAGGATTAGCGCAGTGGCTCTTGGGGAGTGGTCTGAATGATCGTGGAGAATATGTCGGAGGATGACGTTCGTGTCCAGAAAAGGAATCACCATTGATTCTGAGGCGTTTCCGACACCTCTTCGGCAACAGCGAGTTCGAACGACTCCCGCTCCTCGGCGATCGTGAGGGGAGGATTGGGGACCGCATCGCGAAAAATTCCGGCGGTCCGTAACGCGACGCTCCCTGGCCGGCGCAGTCGGATCGTGTCGCCATCCCGCACTACGGCCACCCGATCGCCGGCGTGGATGCCGAGTTCATCGAGCAGGTCGGCCGAGATGGTTATTGTTCCGTCCTCGTTCGTCGTCGCGACCGTCTCTGCCGATGCCGTCATGGTTCACCCCCACGGTGATAGGGTCTCAATGGCGCGATAGTAGTGTCTGCCTCTTGCTGGGGCAACCTCAACGATACGTTCTGATTTGAAGGAGACGTCGTTCGATGACAGCAAGGGTCGAAGCGGTCAGTGTCAGTCCGGCGCACACGATGTCCAAGCCCGCCGCAGAGTCGATCCGGCTGCTGGTCGGACTCGGGGTCGATGGCGATGCCCATGCCGGGGAAACGGTCAAACACCGTTCCCGGGTGGCGCGGGACCCGAGCCAGCCCAACCTGCGGCAGGTCCACCTCATCCACGCCGAGTTGCACGACGAGCTCCGGGAGCAGGGCTTCACGCTCGCGCCGGGCGAGATGGGCGAGAACGTCACGACCCGCGGGGTCGACCTGCTCGGGCTGCCGGTCGGGACGCTGCTGCGGCTCGGGGACGAGGCCACCCTCGAGATCACCGGGCTGCGCAACCCCTGCGGCCAGCTCGACGGCCTGCGCAACGGGTTGATGGCCGCGACGCTGGGCCGGGACGCCGAGGGGAATCTCATCCGCAAGGCCGGCGTGATGGGCGTCGTCGTCGCCGGCGGCGAGATCCGCCCCGGCGACCGGATCACCGTCTCGCTCCCTGCCGGACCGCATCAGCCACTCGTCCCGGTCTGATCCGTGCGTTCCTAATCTGGCGCCAGCCGGGTTCGACCTGCTTGCTTCCGTGAGGCCTGGGCTTGGCCTGAACCGACACAGGGGACATCTCCGCCGGATAGGCGAGCGTACTCCTGCGAGAGTCGTCCCGTGAACAGCGGCAGACGCTTCGTGCTCGCCGCATCGATTGAAGACGACGGCCCGTGAACGGCCAGCAGGTTCACCGAAAGGCCCACGAGGACCGGACGCAACGCTGGTCCGATGGCGCCGTGGGCGCACGCTACGGCGAGCTGAGTCGACTCCAGCGAGCGGGCCTGATCCAGGCCTTCCGTGCCCAACGGGAGGGTCTTACCCCGGAGTGGGTGAACTACGCGGTCATAGAGGAGGGCAAACGCTCCCCGCGGGTCGTCCTACAGGATATGCTCCCGTCCGCCGTCCATCACGTCGGCCCGTTCGACCGCGCCCTGGCCCACTCCGGCCCGATCGAGGCCGCCCAGCTCGCGACCCTGCTCCGGAACCGGATCGGGGAGTTGCGAGTCCGGCGTGACAGTCTCCAGCACGTCCTCGGCATCTTCTCGCCATGGCTCAGCACCGCCGAGGCCGACGTCATCCGCCATGTCCTGATGCGGCTCGACGCCGACCTCGCCTGGCACGAATCCGTCATCGACCGCGTCCGCGATATCTCCGGCGAGTCCCACGGGACCCGGCCGGGCGAGCAGCCCAAGGAAGACCCCTCATGACCGGAAATCCCACGACGCGTCCCACCCAGCCCGGCGCACCGGCGCCTTCGGCCGGTTCACCGACCCCGGACTCGTCCGGGGTCATGCATCCCGATGCCTGGCGGATGGTCGTGCCGCTGCTGATCGGCGCCTTCATGGCGCTGCTCGACGTCACGATCGTCAACGTCGCCCTGCCCAGCATCCGGACCGGCATCGGCGCCAGCGACACGACGCTGGCCTGGGTCGTCTCCGGCTACACGCTCGCCTTCGGCCTGACGCTGATCCCGGCCGGTCGCCTCGGCGACCTCTACGGCCACCGGCGGCTGTTCATCGTCGGGCTCGTGCTCTTCACGCTGACGAGTCTCGTCGCCGGGCTCGTCCAGAACCCGGCCGAGCTGATCGCGATCCGGGCCCTCCAGGGGTTCTCCGCCGGGCTGTTCAACCCGGCGATCGTCGCCTTCTTCCAGGTCCTGTTCCAGGGGCCGGTCCGCGCCAGGGTCTTCGGGCTGTTCGGAGCGGTCATCGGGATCTCCTCGGCGATCGGCCCACTGCTGGGCGGCTTCCTGATCCAGCTGGGCGGCGAGACTGACGGCTGGCGCTGGATCTTCCTCGTCAATGTCCCGATCGGCATCGTCGCCCTCGTGCTGTCCTGGCGGCTGCTGCCGGGGCGGGAGATCCAGGGGGAGGCCGAGCAGCGCCGGAAGCTGGTCGACATGCTCGACCCGATCGGGCTGCTCCTGCTCGTCGCCGCCCTGCTGGCGCTGCTGGTGCCGCTCGTCGAGGGGCAGGGTCAGGGCTGGCCGCTCTGGACCTGGCTGAGTCTGGTCGGCGCGGTCGTGCTCCTCATCGCCCTGCTGGTCTGGGAGCGTCGGGTCGAGGGGCGCGGCTACGTCCCGATCGTCGCCGTCAGCCTGCTCCGGCGGGCGTCGTTCGCCGCCGGGACCGGCCTGTCCCTCGTCTATTTCGGTGCCTTCACCAGCATCTTCTTCACCCTCTCGATCCTCCTCCAGACCGGGCTGGGCTACAGCGCCCTGGAGACCGGCCTGATCGTGACGCCGTTCGCGCTCGGCAGCCTCGTCACCGCCGCCAACAGCGACAAGTTCGCCGCCCGGATGGGCCGCAACGTCCTCAGCCTCGGGACGCTCATGGTCGTGGTCGGGCTCAGCCTGACCCTGTTCGTGCTCTGGGACCGGGCGCCGGACCCGGAGCCGTGGCTCCTGGCGATCCCGCTGCTGTTGGCCGGGGCCGGGAACGGCCTGTTCATCGCCCCGAATACCTCGTTCATCCTCGCGACGGTCGACCCGCGGCAGGCCGGCGCCGCCAGTGGGCTGGTCTCCACCGCCCAGCGGATCGGGACCGCGATCGGGGTCGCGATCATCAGCAGCGTCCTGTTCGGGACGCTCAGCGTCGGGGCGGACGGCCCGGCGCCGGCCTTCCTGCACAGCGCCGAGCTGGCGCTCTCGGTCAGCATCGCCCTCTCGGTCGGCGCCTTCCTGTTCGTCTTCGCCCTGCCCCATCAGGTCCGGCGGCCGGGCCGGTAGTCCGGCCACCGGCCCACTCCACGCCCGACGATCGCCCGATGACACCGGGATACGCAGACGGGCGGCACCCCGCATGGGTGTCGCCTGTCTGCGTGCGCGACGACCGGAGCGGCGATGTCGGGGAGCCAGTCGGGATGCTGGCGCGAGGCGAGCGTGGGACGCAGGGCTGCCCGGTTATCCTGTCGGCCACTGAATCGACCGATCAGCGGGAGCCATCAGGATGACCAGTACGCCGTTCCGCTTCAGCGTTCACCTGGGCCGGGCCGAGAATCGGGCCGCGTTCACCGACGAGGTCCTCCGGGTCGAGGCGCTTGGGTATGACACCGTGACCGTGCCGGATCACCCGACCGGGCACCTGCTCTGGGGACCGATGCTGGCCGTCGCGGCGACGGTGGCGCCGTCGCTCCGGATCGGCACGTTCGTGCTGGACAACGACTTCCGCAACCCGGCCTTCGTCGCGCTCGAGGCGGCGTCGCTGGACCTGCTCTCCGATGGGCGGCTGGATCTCGGGCTCGGGGCGGGCTGGCTCGGCAAGGACTACGAGATGGCCGGCATCCCGTTCGAGCCGGCCGGCGTCCGGGTCGCGAAGCTGGCCGAGGCGATCACGCTGATCCGCGGGGCCTTCGGCGGTGAGCCGTTCACCTTCACCGGTGAGCACTACCGGGTCAGCGAGCTGGGCGGCGAGGCGAACGTCCTCAGCCGGCCCTGCCCGCCGATCCTGCTGGGCGGCGGCGGGCGCAGGATGCTCACCCTGGCCGGGCAGCAGGCCGACATCGCCAGCATCACGCCGATCGCCAGGCGGGACGGCTCGGGGCTAGACACGGCGGACTCGTCGGCCGAGGCGATGGATCGCAAGATCGGCTGGCTCCGTGAGGGCGCCGGGGAACGGTTCGACGCGATCACGATCAACATCCTCCTCCAGCACCTGACCGTGACCGACAGCGCCGCGGTGACGGCGGAGGTGCTCCGGAAGCTCAGCGGGGACTGGGAGATGCCAGCCGAGACCCTGGCCGAGTCGCCCCTGATCCTCGTCGGCACGGAGGACGAGATCGTCGAGACGCTGCTCGCCCGGCGGGACCGCTGGGGGATCAGCTACATCTCGGTCTTCGGGCCGTCCATGGAGGCCTTCGCCCCGATCGCCGTCCGCCTGCGCTGACGATGACGCCGGGCCTGCGCATGCGAGCCTTCTTGTAGGGGCGACGCTTGCGAGTCGGTCGCCCGCAGGCGCCATAGCCTCGCAGGACGATAAATGGTGGCCTTGGGCGTATCCCGACCATGAATGCATCGGGCTCAGAGACGATAACCGGATCGATTCGTGGTTCCTGTGGAAACCGATGGTTGCGCACCGAGGTTGGACAACGCATCACGCCCGACCGATCCATCGCTCAATGACGCTGAGCAGATTTCCGTCTGGTCCGTTGGCGACATCGTTCCTGAGCCCGACTCGCTTCGCTGCCATTTATGGTCGGGTCAACGCAGACAGTTATCGCCTGGCAGCGATGGCGCCTGCGGGCGCCGGGCGGGGGGCAAGCCCACGCCCCTACGGAACGAGCGCCTGCGGGCGCCGGACTCGCAAGCGTCGCCCCTACGAGACGCACGGGACGTGACCGACCGGTGTCAGATGGCGTAGGCCGTGCGACCATATTCACCGTGATGATCCGGGCCGGCCTTGGGCGTCGATCGAGGGAGACAGCGTATGACCGTGAAACCGTTCCGGTTCGGGGTGCAGATCGCGCGGGGGGAGTCCCGGGCCGATTGGGAGGACAAGGCGCGCCGGGCCGAGGCGCTCGGGTATGACGTCCTCGCGACGGTCGATCACTTCACCGACGTCTTCGCCTGGTCCCCGGCGATCGTCTCCGCCGCCAGCGTGACGACGACGCTGCGGTTCTGCCCGTACGTGCTGGACAACGACTTCCGGCACCCGGCCGTCCTGGCGCAGGACGCCGCCACCGTCGATCTGCTGACCGACGGGCGCCTGGAGCTTGGGCTCGGCGCCGGCTGGCTGGGCTCCGACTACACCAAGACGGGCATCCCGTTCGAGGCCGCCGGGGTCCGGGTCGGGAAGTTCATCGAGAGCGTCGGCATCGTCAAGCGGTACTTCACCGAGGAGACGGTCACCTTCGCCGGCAAGCATTACCAGATCGAGGGACTGCCGGCCAACCCGAAGCCGGTCCAGAGCCCGCACCCGCCGCTGATCCTCGGCGGCGGTGGTCCGCGGATCCTCTCCTTCGCCGCCCGGGAAGCCGACATCATCGGGCTGATCTGGAAGTCGAAGCACGACGGCAGCGGCTTCGACCGCAACGACGGCTCGCCGGATGGCTTCGACAAGAAGGTCGCGTTCATTCGCGAGGCCGCCGGGGAGCGGTTCGACGGGCTGGAGTTCAATGTCCTGCTGGAGCGGTTCGCGCTGACGGACGGCGCGGCGGCGACGGCGGCCGAGATCGAGACGATGGCGACGACGTGGGACGTCCCGGCCGAGACGGTCCGCGACAGCCCGGTCACGATGATCGGCAGCGCCGACGAGATGGTCGCCAAGATCATGGCGAGCCGGGATCGTTTCGGCATCACCTACTACACCGTGCGTGAGGCCGACATCGACACCTTCGCCACGATCGTCCGCGAGCTGAAGGGCCGGTAGCGCCCCACGCGACATTCCGTCACAGCCGGAAAACCAGACAGGACCGCGGGAATTTCCCGCGGTCCTGTTCGTGGAGACGACGTCAGCGTGATGCCGATGGCACCCGCCACGGTCAGCTGTTGGCGAGCGGGGCGATGACGCCCTCCTCGAACATGTGGAGCAGGTCGATGTCGTAGGCCAGGCCGGGGATGTAGATGATCCCGTAGTCGGCGCCGGCCTCGATTCCGGCCTGAATGCGCTCCGCGATGACGTCCACCGTGCCGACGTGGTTGTCCTTGGAGAAGTCCTCCCAGGACATGTTGCCCATCGACTCGCGCAGCGTCGCCGTCTTCGTCACCGGGTCTTCGCCGGCCGCGACCGGGTAGACGTTGAAGCCGGTCGAGCGGACGATCTCGCCGTAGTCGCGGCCGACCGTCTCGCAGTGCCCCTGCAGGATCTCCAGCTTCTCCCGGATCGTGGCCGCGTTGCCGCCGCCGACGTTGCAGGCGTCACCGTACTGGGCGACCAGCTTGAGCGTGACCTTCTCGCCGCCGCCGCCGATCCAGAGGGGGATCTTGCGGCCCGGCTTCGCGCTCTTCGGCTCGTTGATCGGCCCGTCGATTGTGTAGTACTCGCCCGTGAAGGTCGGCTTGTCCTCCGTCCACATCTTGTGGATGATCTCGACGCCCTCGCGGAAGGCCCGCATCCGGTCGCGGGTCTCGGGGAAGCCGTAGCCGTACGCCTTCCACTCGTGCTCGTACCAGCCGGCACCGTAGCCGGCGTAGAGCCGGCCGTGGCTGGCGACGTCGACCGTCGAGGCGATCTTGGCGAACAGCGAGGGGTTGCGGTAGCCGTTGCAGTTGACCATCTGGCCGACGTTGACCCGCTTGGTGTCGCGGGCGAGCGTCGCCGAGATCGTCCAGGACTCGAAGACCGTGTTCATGGTCGGGTGCGGGACGGTGTGGAAGTGGTCGAACACCCAGATGCTGTCCCACGGCCCCTCGTCGGCCACCTTCGCGACGCTGGTCATGGCCTCGAACTGCTCGACCGGGTCCGCGATCTGGGTCAGATCCATCTTCCAGCCCTGCGGGGGGAAGACCCCGAACGTCATACCTGCCATGGTGATGTGCTCCCTCAATCGAGTCGGTGCCGGTGCCCGCCGCCTGGCGGGACGATCGACATCGAACGGTCGGCTCGAAGAAGGGTATCGCACGCGCCGATCCGCCGGTCGATGGCGGATGCGGCCCGAGCGGCCCGACCTCTGGCTGGCCGGAGCATGGGCTGGCGACGGATCGGGGCCCGCGATCGGGCCGGACACGAGGATCGACACGATCCAGGCGCCGGTCCGTCCAGGCATAGCGCCTGACTGACCGGATGACTACAATCCTGGCGACCGTGACGCCCAGCGCCCAGAAGGATCGATGCCCGCGATGACACCGCACCAGATCGCGCTCGACCGGCTGGCCCGGCTGGCCCGACGAACACTCGGCGTACCGATCGCCCTGATCACCGTGATCGAACCGGATCGCCAGCGGTTCATCGGACTCGACGGTCTGGGTGAACCCTGGGCGAGCCAGCGCTGGACACCGATCTCCCACTCGCTCTGCCAGATCCCGGCCGCCCGGGGCAGACCGCTGGTCATCCCCGATACCCGTTTGGCGACGGCCATCGACACGAGGCTTGCCCGGACGGAACTGGGCGTCATGGCCTATGCCGGTGTCCCGATGCGAGCCATGGACGGAACCATCCTCGGGACGTTCTGCGCGATCGACACCGAACCGCGGGACTGGACCGACGAGGACGTCCTGATCCTCGGCGATCTCGCGGCGGCGGCCTCGGCGGAGATGACGCTGCACGGGGCGCTGATCGACCTGCAGCGGGCCCGCGCCTACGCCGACGCGACGGTCGATTCCGTCCGGGAGCCGCTCCTCGTCCTCGACCACGACCTGCGCGTCGTCTCCGCCAACCGGGCGTTCTACCAGACCTTCACCGTCTGGCACGCCGAGACGATCGGCCGGCCGATCGATGAGCTCGGCGACGGGGAGTGGAACCAGCCCGATCTGATCGATGCGCTCCGGACCGTGATCCGGGAGCGGACGCCGTTCGAGGATCTGCGGGTACAGCATGACTTCGCCCGGCTCGGTTCCCGGACGTTCCAGCTCGACGCCCGTGTCCTGGAATCCAGCGATGTCGCGGCCCCCCGCATCCTGCTGGCCCTGGAGGACATCAGCGCCCGGCTGGAATCGGAGCGCGAGCGGCAGACGTTCATGGATTCGCTCGCCCATGACCTGCGCAACCCGGTTGCCGCCATCCGCGGGGAGGGCCAGTTGATGATGCGCCGGGCCCAGCGCGGGACGCTGGATGCGGGGCGGATCGATCGGGGGCTGCGGGTGATCGAGCAGGGCACCGACCAGATGATGCAGATCATCGACGAGATGGTCGACACGGTCTACCTGAGCGCCGGTGAGCACGTCGAACTCAACCTCGAGACCGTCGATCTCGGCGAACTGGTCACGGTCACGGTCACCAATGCCAGGGCGATCTCGCCGGGCCGGCAGGTTCAGGTCGATGTCCGCGCGGCCGTGACGATCCACGCGGACCGGGCGCGCCTGCGCCGGGTGATCGACAACGTCGTCAACAATGCCATGAAGTACTCGCCGCAGGGGGGTGAGGTGTCGGTCGTGGTCGACGGCGACGGCGAGGGGGAACGCCCGGCGCTGATCGTCGTCCGCGACCAGGGCATCGGGATCCCGGCGGTAGATCTGCCCCACGTCTTCGAGCGGTTCCACCGCGGCGGCAACGTCGATGGGATCAGCGGCAGCGGGATCGGCCTGTCCGGCGTCCGCCAGCTCGTCGAGCAGCACGACGGTGAGATCAGCGTCGCCAGCACGGAAGGCGTCGGCACCAGCGTCACGATCCGGCTGCCGATCGCGCCCAGGGCATAGAGCGGATCTCATGGAGCTTGTCGGTCGCGAGCGGCCAGCCCCACCCCCCGGCCCCCTTCCCATCTCGGTCAGCCTCCGTCACCTGCGGGCGACTCTGTCTGGACCGGATAGAGAGAGGGCGCTCGCTCCCCCGTCAACCGCTATGAGCCGCGCTGTAGCGTCACGTTCGTCGTGACGTGCCCGGTTCCGGGGCGTTCCGGGGGTGCGACTTCGGCCGTGAATGGTCGGCGGCGTGTGGCCCTGGCGACGAGGTCGGCGGCGAACGGTCCCCTCCGTGGCCTGATGTCGGGGGCCTCCGCTGAAGCCCACGGTCGTCCCGACGTCATGGATCGGTCCGGATGCGGACGCCCTCTGCGGCCCGCCACCGGCCCTGCCGCTCGTAGCGAGCCATCAGGGGCGTGACCGAGATCCCGTGGACGACGATCGAGATCGCGACGACGGTCAGGACGATGGCGGTCAGCACCTCGGCGTCCCCGTCCGACAGCCCGTGCTCGATCGCGTACGTCAGGTAGTAGATCGCCCCGACCCCGCGGATGCCGAACCATGCGATGTAGTGCCGCTGGGTCTGGGTGGTCGGGGCGCGCAGGAGCCCCAGCCAGACGCTCACCGGCCGGATGACGAGGAACAGGAGCGGGACGAACCACAGCGCCTCGACCGGCAGCAGCGCGACGGACAGCAGCCCACCGATCAGGAGCACGACCGCCAGCTCGCCGATCCGCTCCAGCCGCTCGTTGAAGCCGAGGACGGCCGCCAGCATGTGGGCCGGGGCGGTCTCGCTCCGGGTCTGGATGTCCTCCTCGCGCCCCGTGACGACCTCCTCGATCACCTCCTCGAAGTCGCCCGGGGTCAGGCGCCGCTCGACCCGGCGCAGCGCCAGCCCGGCCGCGAAGACGGCGAGGAAGCCATACGTGTGGATCAGCAGGGCGCCGCCGTACGACATCGCGATCAGCCCCAGCGTCAGGAACTCGTCCAGCCCGACCGCCTCCCGGTGCACGCGGCGCAGGTAGAGCACCAGGGAGCCGACCAGCGTCCCGAGCAGCACGCCGACCGCGATGCCGCCCAGCGACGCCCAGACCAGATCGACCGCCAGCCAGCGCCAGCCGAACGACCCGAGGTCGTGCAGCCCGAGCAGGCCGAGCCCGAGCATCACGAAGGGGAAGGCGGTCCCGTCGTTGAGTCCGGCTTCGCCGGTCAGCCCCAGCCGGAGCTGGTCCTCGTCCGTCGGGCTGTCGACGGCGACCTCGGCGGCCAGGACCGGGTCCGTCGGGGCGAGGATGGCGCCGAGCAGGACGGCCGCGCCCAGCGATAGCCCGAGCCCGACGAACCCGGCGATGGCGATCAGCCCGACCGTGATCGCCATCGAGACGACGGCCAGCCGGAGCGGGATCCGCCAGCGGGTGTCGCTCCAGTCGATCCGCAGCTTCAACCCGGCGGTGAACAGCGACACGATCGCCGCAATCTCGGTGATCCGCTCGAGCAGGGCCGCATCGGCGATCACGTCGAGGTCGATGAACCCGGCCCCGGCCGACCCGAGCGCCAGACCGATCAGGAGGTAGAGGATCGAGGTCGTCAGTGGCAGCCGCTTCAGGATCGAGCCGCTCAGCGCCATCGTGATGAAGAGCACCCCGACGATCATGTACCAGGTCGTGAACGTCGAGGACACAGGGCTCCTTCCGGGCTGAGGCGGGGAGTCGGACACGCACGCCTGCGGCGACCGTCAGGGCCATTGGGCGTCTGGCAACCGGGTCCGGGGCAGGATCATCTCCGTCCCCGTGGCAACAACAGTGCCGTGGAGACCGCGCCGAGGCCATGACACGTTGCGGCTGGGGCTGGAATGGGTCAGGTCGATCTCCCATCGATGGTCCGGTGCCGTCCGATTCGCCTGTGAACAACCGGTCGGGAGGTGAGGGGGTCGGGCACGCTGGCACACGGTCGGGTCGATCGCACCGCCCATCACGCGATAACATCGACGCCTCGCCGAGCCGATGACCGGGAACCAGATGGACGCCCGGGGCGTCTTCTCGGCAGCCGGGGCGCCGCGGCGCGCGCCGCTCTCGTCTCACCACGCCAGCCAGCGGACGGCGCCAGATCGGCGGACCGGGCCGCGGCACGGACACCGGAGAACACGGATGGGACTGCTCCTCGTCGACGATCGGACGCACCAGCTCACGCCGTCTCTCCGTCGTTCGTGTCCCGGAAAGGTCTGTCCCCGTGTTCGCTCTGTCATCCCTCCTGAGGGGTCTCTGGCGAGACCCTGATTTCCTCCGCCTCTGGGCTGCCCAGACGATCTCGACCTACGGGTCGTTCGTCACCGGGCTGGCCCTGTCGTTCCTCGCGATCGGTTATCTGGGTGCGACCCCGTTCCAGTTGTCCCTGCTCGGGCTCTGCGGTCTCGTCCCGGCGTTCCTGGCCGGGCCGCTGATCGGCGTCCTCGTCGACCGGCGCCGGCGCCGGCCGGTCATGATCGCGACGGACCTGGCCCGGGCGGTCGTCTTGTTGGCGATCCCGCTGGCGGCGCTGCTCGATTCCCTGAGCATGACGCTGCTCTACGCGTTCGCCGCGCTGATCAGTGTCCTGTCGCTATCGTTCGACGTCGCCAACCGGGCCCACCTGCCGTGGCTGGTCTCACGGGGGGCGCTGACGGAGGCGAACAGCAAACTGACCGGCAGCGGCGCCGTCGCGGAAGCGGTGGCGTTCGGGTCGGCCGGCTTCCTCGTCCAGGCACTGACGGCCCCGTTCACGTTCGTCATCAACGCGTTTACCTTCATCTGGTCGGCGCTGTTCGTCTCCCGGATCGCGAGACCGGAGCCGACCTCGAAACCGGCCGGGGCGCACCTGCCGATCCTGACCGAGCTGCGCGACGGCATTCGGTACGTCGCCCGAAGCGTCGTGCTTCGGGCGACGCTGGGCTCGGCGCTGCTGTTCAACCTGTTCGGGACCATGCTCGGGACGCTCTACGTGTTCTATGTCCTCGAGGAGATCGGCTTCTCGGAGGGAATCAGCGGTCTGGCGTTCGGGTTGGGCGGGGCGGCGTCGCTGGCCGGGGCCGTCTTCGCGGGCCGGATCACCCGGCGGTTGGGGGTCGGCAATGCGATGGTGGCGGCGCTGGTCGTCGCGGCGCTGGCCAACCTGCTGGTGCCGCTCTCGACCGAGGCCAGCCTGCTCGCCTTCGGCCTGATCCTCGCTCAGCAGGTGGTCGGGGACGTCTCGTGGACGGTCTACGAGATCGCCGACACGAGTCTGGTCCAGGCCAGCGCCGGCGACGCCTGGCAGGGCCGGGTCCAGGCGATCATGCGGACGACGCGGTTCGGCGGCGACCTACTCGGGACGTTGCTGGCCGGTCTGCTGCCGTTCGTGCTCACCGTCCGGGAGACGATGTTCATCGCTGCCGCCGGGATGGCCCTGGCCGCCCTGCCGATCGTCCTCTCGTCCGTCCGCCGGCTGCGGGACATCCCGATCATCGATGACGACGGTGATGAGGATGGAGACGGCACGGTGATGTAGGGTCGCCCCTTGGGGTGACCGGCGCCCGCAGGCGCCATCGCCCCACAGGGCGATGGCGGTGCTGGCAACACGGGCGATCAAAAGGAGGAGAGGTCTGTTGCGGAGCAGACCCCTCCCCCAGCGAAGTGAGACCCCTCCCCGGCTCGTATCGCGCTACGGCGCTCACGCCCGGAGAGGGGCTTGCGTATGTCGCGCAAGCGCTCCTGCCCGTCGGAAAGGTGGCGGTCATGTCGTAGGGTCACGGGCTTGCCCTGACCGGCGCCCGCAGGCGCCATCGCCCCGCAGGGCGATAACCGGTCTTCCGGGTTCAATCCTGTTCATCGGAACAGACCCGCTGGCCAGCGAGATGGCGCCACGCCGACCCACGATGCCGACCGTGACCATCCCCACCTCTCCCGCGTCTCTCTCATCAGACGCGTCTGACTGATCTGTTCGCGGCGGGGCCACCAGCCATGGGGCGGTCCCGCCCTCAATCGGGATCGTGCGGGCAGGAGGGGCCGGTGTGGGTGGACTGCGCAGACAACCGGCGACCAGGACGACCGCACCCGGCTGGTCGGTCGTGACGGACCGGACCGAAGAGTCGTCCACCGCCCGGTTACGGCCCGGACGTGCGGTCCGAGCGGGGACGTCTCCGGATGCCTCGGTCCCGCCCGTCGCCGCGGTGCTGACCGATACCGAACTCGTCCGGCTGGCGAAAGCCGACCGGCAGGCGTTCGGGCTGCTCTACGACCGCTATGTCGACCGGGTCTACCGCTACTGCTCCCGGCGGCTCAGTAGCCGGGAGGCGGCTGAGGACGCCACCAGCCAGGTGTTCATCCGGGCGATGACGGCGATCGACTCCCACCGGGACGGCACGTCCTTCCCGGCCTGGCTGTTCACCATCGCCGAGCGGGTCGTGATCGACGTCTGGCGCCGGCAGCGGCCCCAGGTCTCGATCGACGACGTGCCCGAGCGCACCGACCGCGACCCCACCCCGGAAGAAGCGGCGCTCGACGCCGAGGACCGCGCCGCCCTGCGCTCCCTGCTGCATCACCTGCCCGACGACCAGCGCCGCGCCATCGAGCTGCGGCTCGCCGACCTGACCGGACCCGAGGTCGCCCAGGTGATGGGCCGACCGCCGGGCGCCGTCAAGATGCTCCAGTTTCGCGCCATCACGACCCTGCGGCGCCTGCTCGGCGCCAGCCCGGACGAAAGGGGGGACTACCAGTGACCACTCCTGACCACGATGCGGTCGATCGGCTCGACGACTATCTCGATCGGCTCGCCCACGGCGACGGGCAACCACCGGCCGGTCTCCCGACGTGGCTCGCCGCCACCGCCCGGGCGATTCGCGACCAGCATGAGGCCCCGGCGCCGGACCCCCGGTTCGTCGCCCGCCTCCGGGAGACCCTGCTCATGGATGCATCGATCCCCTTGCCCACCCCCGATCTCTCTCCGAACCCGGCGCTGAACGGCCGCGCGCCGTCCCGCGCCGCGTCGCTCCCGCCCCTGCCGCTCGCCGCCCCGGACCGGCGGCACCGCGATGCCCGCCGCCGCCTCGCGTCGTCGGCCACGCCGTCCCCTGTCCCGACCGCCATCGGCTCCCGCCGTCCCCGCCGTGCTCCTTCTCATCGCTGGGACCGGCTGGGCTGGCCGATCGTCGAACTGCTCGGCGCCGCGGCCCTGATCGTCGGCC
>CAXTHM010000013.1:0-66821 GCA_964244115.1 uncultured Thermomicrobiales bacterium | reverse complement strand
CCCTGCGGGGCGATGGCCGCTGCGGCGGCCTGGCTCGCAAGCTTCGCCCCTACGAAACCAACGCCGCATTCCCGGAGGCGGAGCCGACCAGCATGAAGCCCCTCTCCGGGCGTGGGCGCCGCAGCGCGAGACGAGCGGGGGAGGGGTCTCGCCTCGCTGGGGGAGGGGACTTCCCCGCTACCAACCGCGCTCGTAGTCAACCTGCGTATCCAGGGTCGGATGCGCTAGAAACACATTCATCGAGGTCGTTTAGCAGACCATCGAGCTGCGACAGCAACCCGTCTTCGGGACGCCCGAGCGACTGAACGATCCCACGGATCTTCTCTCCCAAACCGTCCGGACGGTTGGGGCAGCGGACCTCGGCGAAGGCGACGAGGCGCTTCTCGCCGGGGTGGAAGGCGAGGTTGATCGCGAAGAGGATGTCCCAGAACGATGCCAGCAGCGCCGTCGTGCGGTGGGCGACCGAGTTGAGGTCGTCGCGGCGAATAGCTGACGCGATCTGGGTCCGATATCCGTTGTGGACCGAACGCAGGATGGGGTGGTTCTTGGCAATGATCCTGTCACGGAGTGCAGGCGGGTAGGGGTACCGGGCGGTATCCCGTAGCCGACCGTACCAGCCGGTCGGGTCGGCCAGGACGATACTGTCCCGGACGCTGTCGACGATAGAGGTCGTGTAGCCGATCGAGGCGACGTGCCGGTTCAGGACGCGGTCGAGATCGGCCTGGATCCATGCTGTCGAGCGCTGCATCGCCTCGACCTGGACACCGGTTTCCGCGTCTACCCAGACGTCCTCCGTCTCCCAGAACTGCCGGTCGAGCTCGATCTCCCGGGCACCGGACGCACCGATGGCGACCAGACGACGGTCCGGATTCCGGATGGTCTCGGCATAGATGTAGAGATCGATGTCCCCGGGAGCGTCGAGCACCATGTCCGGTGTGCCCAGGGCAACCCGGCCCAGCGAACCGCCCAGGGCGACCGCCTGAACACCGGGCAGGGTTATCCACCGGTCTGCGACGCGCTGGGCAGTGGTCATCAGGTCGTCGACCGGACGCGACATGGGACTGCTCCGATGCGTTGAGGTGGGAAAGCAAACGGCCGCGGCCGCGTTGCGCGGTCGCAGCCGTCGTTACCCATGCCGTTGGTCGGCACGATCAGCTCTGGAGGGTGACGTCCAGCGTGATCTCGGCGTTGCCGGCCATCAGCTTGCTGATCGGGCAGCCGGCCTTGGCCTCGTTGGCGGCGGCGGTGAAGCCCGCCTCGTCCAGCCCGGGAACGGTGCCGGTCAGGGTCAGGTGCGAGTAGGCGACGCGGAAGCCATTGCCCTCCGGCTCCTGCTCCAGCCCGACGACCGAGGTGACTTCCAGCCGGGTCGGCGGGGTACCGGCGCCGGCCAGCCCGAAGGACAACGCCATGCCGTAACAGCCGGCGTGCGACGCGGCGATCAACTCCTCCGGCGAGGTGTTGCCCTTGGACGCCTCGAAGCGCGACGGGGCGCTGATCGTGAGGTCGGAGAGGGCGCCGCTGCCGACGTTGAGGGTGCCGTGACCGGTCGCGCCGTCACCCTCCCAGATCACGGTCGCCGTTCGCTCGATCGCTGCCATGTGGATTCATCCTTCCGGGCATCAGCCCGATATGAGGGACCAGTGGGAATCCACTGGCCCCCTGCGCGAGAGGTCGCTGACATGACCATAGTCTCGCATGGACGCTGCCAGTCGATGGGTTCGTCGCCCCGGACGCTCTCCCCAACCGGCCGTGATTCGGCTAGGACGGTGACGGGTCGAGGTAGACGGTCTTGAGCTGGGTGAAGAACTCGCGGGCGGACTTGCCCTGCTCACGGCTGTAGGAGCTGCTGCCCTTGTAGCCGCCGAACGGTACCTGCGGCTCAGCGCCGGCCGTCTCGCTGTTGACGTGGACGATACCGGCCTGGATCTCCTGGACGAAGCGGAGCGCCCGGGTCAGGTCACGGGTGAACAGTGACGCCGAGAGGCCGTAGCGGACGTTGTTGGCGACGCTGATCGCCTCGTCCATCCCGTCGACCGGGATCACACCGAGGACCGGGCCGAACAGCTCGTCCTGTCCGAGGGTCGAGGTCGGGGAGACCTCGTTGAATAGAGCCGGGGCGACGAAATGACCGCGGGCGTGGCCATCGCCACCCAGCCGGGCCCCGCCGACCAGCAGTTTGGCGCCCTCGCTCCGGGCCGCCGCCACCCCGTCGGCGACGCTCTTCGCGGCGGCGGCGTTGATCAGCGGTCCGACCTGCGTGGCGCCGTCGAGCCCGTTGCCGACGGTCAGAGCGCCGATCTTCTGGGCGAGCCGCTCGGTGAACTCGGCCGCGATGTGGCGGTCGACGATCGCCCGGCTGGTGGCGGTGCACTTCTGGCCGGTGCTCATCATCGCGCCGTTGATGACCTGGGTCAGGGCGTGCTCGAGGTCGGCGTCGGCCAGGACGATCGCCGGGTTCTTGCCGCCGAGCTCGAGCTGGACCTTCTTGTGGTGGGTCGTCGCCAATTGCTGGATGTGGCGGCCGGTCGCGTCGGAGCCGGTGAAGGAGACCGCGACCGACCGCTCGTCGGTGACGAGCCGGTCGCCGAGGGCGCTGGCGCTGCCGGTGACGACGTTGAGGACCCCGGCCGGCAGCCCCGCCTCGACCAGGCACTCGGCCAGCCGGATCGTGCAGAGCGGCGCGTCGCTGGCCGGCTTGATCACGACGCAGTTGCCGTAGGCCAGTGCCGGGACGAGTTTCCAGGCCGGGATCGCGATCGGGAAGTTCCAGGGCGTGATGATCGTGATCACGCCGAGCGGCTCGCGCAGGGTGTAGAGCATCGTGTTCGGGTTGGCCGAGGGGTAGGTCTCGCCGCTGGGCTGGGCGGTCTCGCCGGCGAAATAGCGCAGGATGGCGACGGCCCGCAGCGTCTCGCCGGTCGCCTCCTTGAGCGTCTTGCCCTCCTCGCGGGTCAGCTCGCGGGCGACGGACTCGGCCCGGCTGGCGAGGAGCTCGGCCGCCCTGTAGAGGATGTTGCCGCGGGCGATGCCGGGCGTCCGGCGCCAGGCCGGGAAGGCGGCCGCGGCGGCCCCGAAGGCGGCGTCGAGATCGCAGTCGTCCGAGGCGGCGTGGTGGGCGACGATGTCGTCGGTGTCCGCCGGGTTGCGGTTCTCGAAGGTCTGCCCGGAGGCGGCGGGCTGCCAGGTGCCGTTGATCAGGTTGCCGGGCGCTGGGATGGCGGTCGTCGTCACGGGAGGTCGCTCCTATTCGCAGGATCGTCCGGGCCGGGCCGGGCCGGATCGGGCCGGATCGGACCGGGCATGGTCTTCAGCCGTCAGCCACGATCGTACCCTGTTCCGGGTGAGCCGACAGCGCAGACGCGCTGACCGCGGTGTGTCGTCAGGCTGGTTCCCATCGATCGATCGGTTGATCGCAGCTTCGCCGACCGGTCGCGCGGGGAAACCGGTCCGGACGATGCCGACCCGTGGCGTACGGGACGGTCAGAGGGATACCCCCCGGTGTCTGGGACGTTCTCCAGCGGCTTCGAGCGGATCTCCTGGTCCTTGTCGCTCGCGAGCGGCGAGCCCAATCCCCGGCCCCCTCTCCATCCGGGTCCGGACGGAGTCGCCGGCAGGGGACGGAGGCGGACCCGGATGGAGAGGGGGAGGCAGTTTCACCGTCGACCTCCATGAGCCGCGCTAGAGACACCGGGTTGCTCAGGCGAAAGAGATGTTATGGCTCCCCTCTGCGGCCACCTGATAGCCGGGACGCAGGGGGAGCCGCATGGGGCGGGTGAGTGAGCAGGTTCCTGCCCGGCCGGGGGTGAACCTGCCTCGGCGCCAGCGTGGTGGCTATGGGCCAGACCGTTAGCTGGTCTTCACCCAGGCCAGATAGTCGGCCTCGATGTGGTCGGCCCACTCTGGCCGGTCAATCTCGCCGGTCGTGTACGTGCCCTGATGCAGGCGGAGCTTGCCGAAGACGTCCCGCTGGCGCGTGTTCTCGGATTCCTCGACGACCTGCTGGGCAAGGTGCGGCGGGACGAACGAGATCCCCTCCGGTGTCCCGAGGACGACGTCGCCGGGCATGACGGTGACGTCGTCGATCCGGATCGGGACGTTGACCGCAGCCAGCGTCACCTCCCGGATCGGGGTCGGGTCCATGCCCTTGTGGAAGACGTTGAAGTTCTCCAGCTCGCGGATCCGGACGTAGTCCCGGACGGCGCCGTTGATGACGATGCCGGCCTTCGTCTTCGACGCGATCGCGGTCGAGAGGTTGTCGCCGATCACCGTGCCGTCGCGGATCTTGCCGAAGATGTCGACGACGAGGACGTCGTGGGGGCCGAGCGAGTCGATCACCCAGGTGTTCTGGCCGCCGCTGCGACCCTAGCGCTCGCCGATCCCGGCGACGACATCGTGGAAGTCCGGCCGGATCGGGACGAACTGGGCCGTGACGACGCGCCCGACCAGGATGCGGTCCGGGTGCATGTTCAACCACCCGCCCGAGAACTGGTACCTGTAGCCGTGGCCGGACTCCATGGTCGCCCAGGCCTCGTCGTTGGTCACGAGCTTCATCCGCTCGAGGAGATCATCCGGAACCATCGGCCGACCGTCCGGCATCCGGCCGAACGGGTTCGACGGCGTCAGTGCCCTGATCCGGTCCGGCGTGTTGAAGATCATCCAGGTGACTCCCCTGGCCGGGTCATCGCTGTGTTCCCCGGCCCGCGTCTCGAGTCGATGCGGCCCGTCCGCGACGACATGCCGGCATCCTAGCGCAGTTGGCGGTCGTCCGATCCGTTCGAAGCCCGCTGAGATGAGCTGCCGAGGCGATAGTCGTCGTCCTGGCTCAGGGGGTCGGGCAGGACCTCCACGGCGGAGAAGCTGCCCATGACCCGTCGTGACGTCGCGTGGCCACGCGGGCAGCCCCAGAGCTGGTAGCGGTTTCGCTGACCGCTCGCGCTGGCGGTCCGGTCGACATGCGTCGTCAGGATCACGAGTCGGCGATGGCAGGTCGGGCAGTAGGGAGGGCGATCGTCGTCGGTCCGGGTCGAGCGGCGCGGGACCAGGGAATGCGATTCGGGAAGCGACTGGAGGAGGGGATCGCCGGCGCCTGAATAGCTCACATCTCTCTCCACACCATCCCGGCCTCGAGCTGGACATCAGATCGCCGTACGGACGTGTCGCGGGACTGGGGACGCTGGTGAAGGTCCCTGCTGGCTACGCGCTGACGGCATGTGCGTTGTGACGGGGCACCGACCGCACCGGTCGCCGGCCGGTCTCGACTCCATTCGGGGTAGACAACGTAGTCAGGGTGACAGCATGACGGTAACGGCAGCAATGCCGTTTGCCGATCCAGAGGTCCCTCCTGGTATCGACGAACGACCCATGACCATCGCGAGTTCGCGGGACTGTCTCACCGGCAACCGGTGGGAGTGGTCGTGATTGCAGCTGCATTGTGGCGGAGCAGACCGCTCCCCTAGCCCCTCTTCGGCTCACCTGTTCGGTCACCCGCTACAGGCGGCTCTCGCCGCGCTACGGCTCACCGGTGCCCGGAGCGGGGAGCAACACCCGCCCATGCAGTTCGACGACTTCGCCTGGAGCCTGCCGCCAGCGACCGGCTCAACCAAACTGACCTCTGCGCCTCGTTGCGACACCATTGTCGTTGTGACGTCACGCCACCCAACGGCCAGCCATGAGCGCCACCGATGTCGTTCAGCCGGTCCCCTCAGGGCCGCACCGTCGCCTACGGTCCACCCGATCGCTTCGAACTCGCTGCGCCTAGTCCACCATCCGGAGCTGGGCGGCGGCCGGGTGGATCGCGGTCAGGACGGGGCGGGTCATGTGGCCGCAGGCGACCACGGCCTGACCGGGCGCGAGGCCACGGACGGTCTGCCAGAGGCTGTCATCGACGCCGCTGACGGACTGACGCAGGTCGCTGATCGCGGCCGGGTCGGCGACCTTGTGGATCACCCAGTTGTTGATCAGGGCCGAGACCTGCGGAGCGAGATGCTGCGGCAACTGCGTGACGAAGGCAAGCCCGAGCCAGCGCTTCCGGCCCCGCTTGGCGATCCGCTCGACCTGGGCGAACAGGACCGGCATGCTCGAGACCCGGTTCCGGGCCAGGAACTCGTGGGCCTCCTCGATGATGACCAGGGTCCGCGGCGGCCCGTCGGCCTTGTCAGCGCGCTCGTAGGCCGCGTAGCGACGCTCCTGGGCGGTCTGGAGGCCGCGCAGCAGGTCCGCGATGACGATGTTGCGCAGGTCGGTCCCGTCGATGTCGGAGAGGTCGAAGATGTTGACCCGGCCCGGCGCCAGCAGCGTGTCGAGGTCCAGCGGCACGGCCTGCCCCCGGGCGGTGTCGAAGACCCGGAGGCGTTGCAGTCGGCCCAGCCGGCTCTGGACAGCCTTCCAGCTCACCGGGCTGGAAGGCTTGCGGTCCCGGATCCTGGCCAGGATCGTGGCGGACTGGTCCGCGATGGCCGGCTCGGTGATCGTGGGCTCGCCCTTGTCCGCCACGCCGATGAACGCGCCGATCAGGCTCCGCATGATGGCGAGGGTGACGCCGGGGCAGCCCTGCTCGAAGTCGTCCAGCTCGGCGATGTCGACGTTCGGGGTGCCGCCGCGGAGTCTCCCCTCGGCGGCGAGCGACTTGGCGACATCGTACGCCTGCAGGTAGCGCTCCTGCTGGACCTCGTTCAGATCGAGGATCTCGGCGACGGTGTAGGGCGAGAGATCGCTGAACCGGAGGCTGAACTCGTGGGAGTTCGGATGGGCCTCATTGGTCGTGTCTCGCCCGACCAGGCGATAGAGGTGGGTGCCGGGGATGCCAGCCGGCTCACGGCCATCGTGGGCGAGGAGCCGGACCATCGTCGGGTCGCTCGTCGGCTCATGGACGTGGGTGTACTCGCCCTCGACATCCAGCAGCACGATGGCGAGGCCGGCCCGCTGACCCTCCGCCAGCAGCCCGGCGACGGTGGTCGACTTGCCGCCGCCGGTCGTGCCGACGATGCCGAGGTGCCGGGGCAGGATGTTCTTGCTCCGCGACGGCAGGCCGACCGGGACATCGTCGTGGCCGACCGCCCGCCCGAGGCGGAGGTCGCCCGAGACCTGCAGGACGCGGGTCGTCTCCTCGTCGTCGAGGACGGTGACGGGGCTTCCGGGCAGCGGCCGGAACCGGGGCGCCTGGATGACGCGGTTGATCTCCTCGCCGAGCAGTTCGACCTTGATCCGGCCGTGGAACTGGGGCTGGAACGGCTGGCTGCGGACGCTGGTCGTGACGATCAGGTTGGCGTCGGCCCGGAGCCCGTCCGGCTCGGCGAACGGCCCGGCCACGACGATGCCGAGGTAGGTGCGCCGGTCGCCGCTGGCGATCCGGACGAGGGCCTGGCTCGGCGTCGCGGCGATGTGCTCGCGGGGCAGCAGGACGGTGATCGTCCCGTCCTCGCTGTTGGGCAGGTCGTACATCGTGTGCCCGACCACGCCGTTGACCGTGTCGGGAATCCAGGGATCGAGGCTGTTCGAGAGGCCGGTCTGTTCGAGTCGCGCCGCGGTCTCGCTGGGGGTCGGGGTGCTGCTCCACTCGTCCACCGGCAATTCCGGGGCGAATGACGGAACAGCAGGTGCCGGAGACACTGACACGGGCTCGGACCACGCAACCGCCGGATCGGGTTTGACCGGGGTGGCAGCTGGCGCCGGATCGGTCCCGGCGACGACTTCGGACGCGATGTCGTCGGTGGAATCGGCCGGTGCGGCCGGCGGGGGCCAGAGCGCGGGCGCGGGCGCCTCGGGCAGGTCGGCCTTGAGGGGCGGCCAGAACGAGGGCGCTTCCGCCTCTTCGTCCTTCGCCTGCGACTTGTCCTTCGGGGAGTTGAACCAGCTACGCACCATCGTCCTCGTCCTCAGTCGAGCCCGTAGCGCGGGGGCGCTCCGGCATCGAGGTAGGCCAGTCGGGTCGTCTCGGCCAGCTCACTGGCGGGGAACATCCCGCGGCAGACCTGTTCGGCCAGGTCCAGCAACATCGGGAAGGCCCGGTGCTCATGCAGGACACTATCGGCGATCGCGACCAGCGCCGCCTCATGGATGTGGTCCTGATGCCCGTAGAACAGCCGCGGCGGACCGATCTCGGAAGCCCGGTAGACCCCAAGACGCAGGACCGGGCCGGTCTCCGCGATGAAGGTCTCGATGCGATCGCGTTCGCGCCGGGTGTAGTTGGCGCGATCGACCAGCGAGCGGAGCCGGGGCAGGCCGTCGTCGACGATGGCGTATTCCAGCGGCTTGAGGGCGTGGCCGATCGTCATCAGTCCGCGCTCGCGCGTGTCGGGCGAGACGAAGACGAACCGCCTGTGGCCATTGATGAGCCGGTCGAGCAGGTCGACGCTCCGCAGCGCCAGTTCCATGCTCCCGCCACCGGTCACCAGTTCGAACGGGATCGGGGTGCCGGAGCCCATGCGCCAGGGGGCCGTCGCCTGGTCGGTCAGGGCGGACCGCTCGGCGTACATCAGGATTCCCCGCCTGGCGAGCTGGGTCAGCCGGCGCTCGGCGACGCTGTCCTCGGCGGCGCCGGCCTGCCGCTGCCGGATCACGCGGAGCGCGAGGTCCTCGACCTCCCCGGCCGAAAAGCGCAGGTCACGCCGGAACAGGCGGTGTCCCCAGGTCCCGCGGTCGCCCTGGTAGTTGACGAGGCTGACGCCGAGCTGGGTCACGGTCAGGGCGAGCGTGTCGTGGGCGGCGACGGTGCCGCGGGCGGCCTCGACGCCGCCGTTGAACAGGATCGATCGGTGCGCCCGGCGGAGATCATCCAGGGTCAGGTGATAGACACCGGTCTGCTCGGGCCGGTTGGGGCGCTGGCTCAGGTGCGGCAGGACGGTTCGCCGGATCTCGTCGAGGTGGGACTCCTCATCCCGCGCCGCCGAGACGATCTCGCGCTCGAGTTGATGGTAGAGGGCGATCATGTCGCCGCCACGGGGCCAGGTCGCCAGGTCGAGCGTCTGGGCGAGCGGCTCATTGAAGGCACGCTGGAAGGCGATGTCGTCGATCAGCTCGTTGTCGACCATCGGACCGTCGAGCCCGTCGTCGGGGCCGATCGCGCCGTCGGAGTCCTGTCCAGAGATCGACATGCATCGCCTTCGTCATACGGTCGGGACCTTCGCGTACCGGTCAGCGTACCGCACGGCCAGCCGGGACGGGAACCAGACCGTGTCGCCGGGCGATGAAGGGCCTCAGCCAAGCCAGTCGACGAAGGTCGGGGTGGGCTGGAAGCGGTGAGCCAGCCGCCGGGCGTAGTCCCGGGCGGCGCCCTCGGGCAAGCGGAACCGGCTGACCAGCATGGCGGTCGCGTCGGCCTGGTCCCAGGAGGGCGGGAGGGCGGAGCGGACGGCCGCCAGCGGGGCGAGGAGTTCGCAGGCGAGTTCGTCGGCGAGGGCCTCACGCGCCAGGACCGCGGCGGAGGCGACGAAGTTGGCATCGCGGGCGAGGAGGTGGACGAAGGGCTGGAGGGCTTCCCCGTGCAGGGCGGCGGCGAGTCGCTCGGAGTACGACGCGTCACGGGCGCCATCGAAGACCTCGTGGGCACCCTCACCGATCAGGTCCGTCGCGTGGTCGCGGGGACCGTAGTAGTCGAGGAGGAGGTGGGCGACCTCATGGGCGACCGTGAACTCGCGCTCATCGGCCGGGTCGCTGGCGTCGACGAAGATCAGGCCGCAACCAGCCGAGGCGACCGCGCAGCCGCGCAGCCGCCGGTTCGGGTCGTCGATCGGGACGGTGAACCCCTGCCCGGCCATCCAGGACTGGATCGTCGCGATCGACAGCGCCGGCTGGGTCTCGACGCGGACGGAGTGGACCCAGGAGATGGCGATCCGGACCGAGCGCGGCTCGGGCGGTTCCATGCCGGACCGCGACCAGAATCGCTCGGCGACACCGACCAGTTCCGCTCGGGTCACCGGTGATCGTCTTCGGACTGCTCCGGTTCGCTCGCCTCGCGGAGGCGCTGCTCGGCGGGCGATGGTGTCTGGTCGTCGTGGTCACGGGCGGCCGCGACGATCCGTCGGGCCGCCTGGGAGCCGACGAAGGCGTCCCGGCTCTCGACCGCCCGGAGGAGCTGCATCAGTTGTAGGTCGGGGACGCCACTGTCGGCGGCGATGGCCCGGACATCGGCGGCGAACCGGTCCTTGCGCGGCCGGCCGGAGAGACTGAGCCGATCAAGCCCCTCGGGCGTCAGGCCGAGGTGGTCGGCGAGCTGTTCGTGCGTCCAGCCTTCCTGCTCCCGGAACCGGAGCAGCTGGCTGCCGAGGGCGGAGTCCCGGATCGCCGCCCGATCCCGCAGCCAGGCGAGCTGATCCGCCGTGAGTGGGGTCGGTCTGAACGTCTCATCGTCCGCGTCATCGTCTGGTCGAGTCGCGACGTTGTTCGCGTCCTCGTTCATCGTTCGTCCTCTCGCATCCGGCGAAGTCGTTTCGCCAGTCGATCCTTCAGTTTCTGGACGACCAGGGCCTGCTCGCCCGAGGGCACCCCGGTGAGCCCCAGGGCGGTGGCGAAGGCGTCGGTCGCGCGTTCCCCCGCGACGTACTGCAGGTCGAAGACGATGCCCTCCTCGTCCGTCTCGACGACCCGTCTCCGGATCGCGTCGACCCGGGCCTGGCTCTCGGCGGATTCGGCGATCTCCTGGGGGCCAGGTTCGCCCGAAGGAAGGTTCCCACCCAGGTCCTGGTTTCCGACATCGTCGCCGTCACCACCGATCGGTGCGTCCAGCCGGATCGGCCGCGGCTCCCGCGTGAGCTTGGCGAGGTAGTTCGCGATGTCGCCCTTGAGGTCCATCATCAGATAGCCGTAGAGGCTCTTGCCGCGGGTCGGATCGAATCGCTCCGGGCGGTCGATCATGGCCTCGATGACGTGCATGGAGAGGGTGCGGCCCGCATCCTCACGGCTGACGGTGTCGAAGATCCGGCTGGTCGCATAGTGAGCGAGCGCGTCGAAATAGCGATTCCAGAACTGGCGTCGGGCCACGGGGTCCCGCTCCAGCAGGCGTCGGTGCAGGGCGAAGCCTTTCGGGTCCTCGCCGGTCGTATCCACGTCGTCAGAGGGATCGTCTCGCTGAGTCATCGTTGCCTCCGGGCACCGCGGGGGGTCGGGCGCGCTGCGTCCCACGATGATAGCAACCCGCGCAATCCGTGCGCGTCGTCGCGTGCGTGTCACGGGCGATACCGATGGTCTGACGACGGGCTCCCCGGCTGGGGAGCCCGTCGTCAGGGTCGGATTCGACGGGCGGGACGTGGAGTGGGCCGACCCATCAGCGGTCGTAGGCGCGGAAGACGGCGCAGGCATTCTGGCCGCCGAAGCCGAAGCCGTTGGCGAGTGCCGCCCGGACGGGCAACTCGCGCATCACGTTGGGCGTGTAGTCCAGGTCGCACATCGGGTCCGGCGTCTCGAGGTTGATCGTCGGGGGGATCCGGCCGTCGCGGATCGCGAAGACGCAGGCCATCGCGGAGACGGCGCCGGCCGCCCCGAGGAGGTGGCCGATCATGGACTTGTTGGCGGAGATCGCCAGGGCGTCGGCGTGGGCGCCGAACGCCTTCCGGATCGCCTTGGTCTCGGCCGCGTCACCGATTTGCGTCGCAGTCGCGTGGGCGGCGATGTAGTCGATCTGGTTCATCTCGAGCCCGGCGCGCCGGACGGCCCCCGCCATCGCCCGGGCCGCGCTTTCGCCGCTCGGGTCTGGCGCGGTCATATGGAACGCATCGGCGGTGTAGGCACCGCCGGATGCGATCGCGATCGGCGTCGCGCCGCGAGCCAGGGCATGCTCCTCCGTCTCGAGCACCATCACGACTGCGCCCTCGGAGAAGACGAAGCCGTTGCGCTCGGCATCGAACGGCCGGCTCGCGGCGTTGGGGTCGCCGTCCCAGCGGCTTAGGGCTCCCATGTGGGCCAGCGATGTGATCGCGACCGCCGAGAGCGCGGCCTCGGTCCCGCCGGTCAGGAGCACGTCGGCGTCTCCACGCTCGAGAGTATGGACGGCGTCGACGAACGCCTGGGTGCCGGCGGCGCAGGCAGCGACCGACGTCGTCGTCGGACCCTTGATGCCAAAGCTGATGCCGACCTGGCTACTGGCCATGTTCGGCGAGAACATGGGGATCAGGAAGGGACCGACGCCACGCCGGCCCTTCGCCAGGGAGTTGCGGGTCTCCTCCTCGATGAGTGGCACGCCACCGCCGCCGGTGTTCAGGACGATGCCGACGCGCTCCCGGTTGTCATCGGTGATCGTCAGGCCGGCGCTCTCGAGTGCCTCGCGCGACGCGGCGACCGCGAACTGGGCGAAGCGCCCCATACGCTTGGCCAGCTTCGCATCCATGTGGTCCTTCGGAACGAACCCGGGGACCTCGCCGGCGATCTTGACTTCCAGTTCGGACGCGTCGAAGTTCTGGATCGTCCGGATCCCCGAATGACCGGCCAGCAATTCTCGCCAGAGCGTCTCCGCCCCGATCCCGAGCGGGGAGACCGCGCCCACTCCTGTTACAACGACTCGCCGCGTCACGGTTTACACCCTTCCGTACGTCTCGACTCGGGAGAATCCATGTGCTTGTCGGGAGGTTTCGGGACAGCGCCCATCGTTGACCGGTCCGGTCGGGCACTCACTTGACCCGGACTCGTCCTGACCCATCGGCCGGAGACTCCGGAGAAGTCAAGCTGACAGTGTACGAAACGAAGGGTAGCACCGCCACCGCCCCGCTCCCGTGGGTGAACCGTCAGTCGGTCGTCTGGCCGGTGAGCAGATCCTGGCCCGTCACGACCGTGACGTTGCGGTCGATCCGCCGGATCAGGCCCCCCAGGACCTGCCCGGGGCCGATCTCAACGAAGGTCGTCGCTCCGCTGGCGATCATCTCCCGGACGGACGTCGTCCAGTTGACCGGCTGCTCGACCTGCGTCCTCAGCTCGGTCCTGATCGCGTCGATCGTGACGATCGGCTGCCCGGAGGCGTTGGCGACGATCGGCATGGCCGGCATGCGCAGGGCGACCCGCGCGACGAGTTCGCCCATCCGGGCCGCGACGGCGCTCATGAGCGGCGAGTGTGACGCGATGCTGACCGGAAGGCGGAGGACCCGCTTGGCGCCCGCCTCCTTCGCGAGGCCCATCGCCCGCGCCAGGGCCGGCAACTCGCCGCTGATCACGACCTGCCCCGGGCAGTTCGCGTTGGCGACCCCGACGATGCCGAGCTCCGAGGCCGTCCGGCAGATCGCGTCGAGGGTGTCGTCGTCCAGCCCGATGACCGCGGCCATCCCCCCGGGCCGCTCGATGCCGGCCTGCCGCATCAGCGTGCCACGTTCTTGGACGAGCCGGAGGGCGGTGGGAAAGTCCAGGACGCCCGCGGCTACCATCGCCGTGAACTCCCCGAGCGAGTGTCCGGCGACCACCCGCGGTGTCACGGTCGTGCCGTCTGTCTCCGTGCGCTCCCGGATCGCCGCCAGGATCGCGACGCTGACGGTGAGGATGGCCGGTTGGGCCGTGGCCGTGTCTTCGAGGACGTCGGCGGGCGCGGTCAGGCAGAGCTCGGTCAGCGGCCGGTCGAGGATACGGTCGGCCTCGGCGAAGACGGCCCGGGCCGCCGGCGAGGCGTCGTGGACGGCCTGACCCATGCCGGGATGCTGGCTGCCCTGACCGGGAAAGACGAAGGCAAGCGTGTCGGCGGGGAGTTCGGACAGCTGCACAGGCGACCCTCTGGCTGAATCGGCGGGACGGTGACTGACCCGGCGACCGGGTGGCACTGGCCGGTCGCCGTCACCGGGCAACGGCATTCGGCCAGTATCCGCCTTGCCCTGAGGCAATGCTAGCAGCCGGAGGTCTCCACCTCCGTCCTACGTGACCGCCTCGCTCCGGGTGGGGAGTGGAGATATGACGGCGTCGGGGTCGAGCCGATGCAACAGGTCGAGCCCGAGCTTCGCCCGCCGGACGCGCTCCCGGGTGAGCGCGACCGCCGTCGCCTCCAGATGGGTGCCGGACGGATAGATGTTCGGCGCGTTCCGCAGCCCGAACTTGACATAGACCGGAGCCGCGACGCGGATGATCTCGGCGATCTCGTAGTGCCGGATGAAACCGCCGATGTCATCCGGCGCTTCGATGTAGATGTCGAGCGGGATCGCCGTCGCTTGCCGGATGGCGGCGAGGTGGGCCAGCGACAGGTCGGTCGGGACGTTGAACGTCGTCATGCCGTTGTCCGCCAGCAGCCGGATGGAGACGGGGTTGCTGGCCGCCATCATGACCGACCCCTTGAGGATCAGTTCGGCGGGCAGCTCACCGGCCCGCTTCATCGCGTCCAGCACCCAGAGTAGCCCCTCGTCCGTGATCAGGACGCTGGTGATCCCGTGCTCGCAGGCCCGCCGGACATCCTCGACGGCATGGACGAGCTGGTCCATGCCCCGGATCTTCGGGGCGACGACCCGCCCGGCCGGAGCCTGGCTCATGGCGCCGGTGTCCCAGCCCGCCCGGGGGCCGACGAACAGGCTGACCTCGATCCCCCGCTGGCGGGCGAGGGCGGCGATCTCGTCGAGTTCGTCATCCGTGAGCAGCATGACTCCACTGCCCTGGCTGACGCGATGGATCGGCACCCCGAGCGCGTCCGCCGTCTCATAGACCGCCCGGACACAGGCCGGACCCTCCACGGACGGGATCTCGACGCGGTACTGGCCGCCGTCCACGAACCGGTGGGGTGAGTCGGGCAGGTCGTGGGCGTCGGCGCCCGGCATCCGCAGGTGATCGCGGAGGAAGGCGCGGGTCCGATCCAGGGGGCTCGTCGCGGATTCCATCAGTCCTGATCCTCCGTTGAGTCGACCGCAAGCCCGGGTCTGCTCGATGCGAAACCCACGCGCGATGAGCGAAATCCTACCGCCGCGCGCTCGAACCGGACAGCGTCCGGTCCCGATGCGCCCCCGTGCTCACGGGGATCGCCTGATCAGCCAGTCGCCCCGGCGATCCCGAGCCGGACGTCGTCCTCTGCAGGCCAGGCGGATCTCCGGGATGGGCGAGGGGCGAACACGAAGTCGGAGCCAATTCGCCGGAACCGTACGGGCCGATCGGATAGCAGCGGACGTGACCGAAATCCTGATCAATATATCCGCAATATTGCCAATTTTCGCACGTCATCGGCTACTGAACGCCTCCGCTAGCGAGATTATCGTCAGGACCCGATCGTGGCAGGCAAATTCGCCCCTATTGAGGTATTCGGAGACAGGACCTATTGACTATGACCATTGGATAGGTAGAATGGATGGAGTGCCGATCAGTACTAGCCTGATCGGATGACCCGAACGGGTCATTTCCGTCAGAAGTCGCCTTTGGGGCGCTCCTCGCGGGCACGTCACGTCAGGGAGATCTCACCGGACACGGAGTGATCGGTGTCTCGCCGCGGCACCGCACCAGGAGCCTCATCGGGCTTCCGTGGTCCATCCGCCGGACGTCTCCCTCCGACATACCGATCCGTCGACCATGGCGCTGGCCGCCGGGCGACCATCCACAAGGGGAACGAGACCACATGGCTACCACCACCAAGACCCAGGCCGCTTCCATCAAGAGCATCATGGTCGGGGGCGTCTGGCGTTCCCGCCGCGTCGTCGCCGCGGTGGCGATCACCGCCGGTGTCGCCTTCGGCGCCTTCGGCGCGAGCGTCCCGCAGGCCGAGGCCGGCATCGGTTGGTGCCGCAAGTGCGTCATCAAGTCGTCGGCCGTCGAGCCGACCGCCATCGGCAAGGCCAGCGTGTACACCGTTCGCCATAACGTGTATGCTTCGGTCAACTAGCCGCCGTCTTTGACGCTGGCGGCTCCCATCTCCGGTCGGCTCTGGTCGGGGTGATCTGGCGAACCGGATACCAGCAGGCTGGTCAGGACAAGCGAGTGGGTGCGATACCCGCGTCTCTCAAGTGGTACATCCTGATCTGCGCGGCGTTCGGTACGACACTGGCGGTTCTCCCGCCATTGCTCGTACCGAACGCCTTTTCTGGTCTCGACCTTCCCGCTGTCTCGGTTCTGATGGTCATGACGGTCCTCGCGATCCGATTTCCCATCGTGGTGCGGTCCGGCGTCGAACTCTTCATGATCACCGTTCCGTACACGGCACTCGTCCTGACGACGCCCCTCCCGCTCCTTGGTCTCGCGGTCGGCCTCCCGGCTCTGGTCGGGTACCTGATGCTCCGTCCGGAAGACCCAACCGAGACTATCTTCAACGTCAGCCAGTCCATCGCTCACGTCATGATCAGCGGCTCCGTCTACGTCGTCCTCAAGGATGCGACGTGGCTCGGCCCGCACCTCGCCGGGCTCGGCTCGGTCGGGGCGATCGTGATCGCGGCGATGGTGCTGACGGTCGTGAACTACGGTCTGGTCTCGGTGGCGTCGGCTCTCCAGATGGGCGTGAACGTGTTCCGGGTCTGGCGAGCACACCTCGTCCGGGACCTTCCGACCGAGGCTACCCAGCTCGGGATCGGGATCGTCGCCGCCATCCTCGCGCTCGTCGAACCGCTCGTCGTCCCGATCCTGGCCGTTCCGGTCGTGCTGATCTCGATCTCCTCGCGGCGGGCATCGCAGCTCGAGACGGATACCCACGACGCGCTGACGCGTCTGGTCGAGTTGCTCGAACTGCGCGATGCCTACACGGCCGGCCACTCCCGCCGGGTGGCCGAGACGTCGGGCGTCCTCGCTCTGAAGCTCGGCTTCACTCCGGAGGAGGCGGTCGTGATCGAGAGCGCCGGTGAGGTCCATGACATCGGCAAGATCATCATCGAGCCCGATGTCCTCCACAAGACCGCCCGCCTCACGGAAGAGGAGTTCGCTCTCATCAAGCAGCATCCCGTCTTCGGGGCCAGCATCGTCTCGACGTTCGCCTCTTATGGTGACGGGCATCTCATGGTGCGTCATCATCACGAGCGCTGGGACGGCGGCGGCTACCCTGACGGTCTCGCCGCGGAGCTGATCCCGATCGGCGCCCGCATCATCGCGGTGGCCGATTCCTACGACGCCATGACCAGCGCCCGCTCCTACCGGGGCGCGATGCCCCACGAGCGGGCCGTCGCGATCCTGATGGAGGGCGCCGGGATCCAGTGGGATCCGGATGTGGTCGCCGCGATGCTCGACCATCTCGGGGTGGAGGCGACCGAGAAGTTCCAGTGGCCCAGGATCGCCCCGGCGGCGGCGGTCGACCCGTCGCACGCGCCGTCGGCCTGACGTTCAGACAGCGAGCGACGCTCCGCGGCCGACGAGGCCGCCTCGGCGGTCCCTACCGCCCAGGAATGCGGCATCAACCTTCCCGACGGAGCACCAGGGAAGCGTTCTGCCCGCCGAGCCCGAACGAGTTCTTGATCGCCCATTCGGCCGAAGTCGGCCGGGCCGACCCGGCGACGATATCGAGTCGGACCGGGACCTCCGGGTCGTGGTCGTGGAAGTTCCGCGTCGGCGGGATCGTCCCATGGACGAGCGCCTGGATGGTCGCGACCGTCTCGATCGCGCCGGACCCACCCATGCAGTGGCCGAACGCCCCCTTGTAGGACGTGACCGGGATCGAGGTCGCCCGCTCACCGAACACATCGGCGATCGCGATCGCCTCCGCGAGGTCGCCGGCCGGCGTCGAGGCGGCGTGGGCGTTGACGAGTCCGATCCGGTCCGGGCTGATCCCGGCGTCCGCGATCGCGTTGCGCATCGCCCGGGCGGCTCCGGAACCATCCGGCAGCGGGGCGATCGGGTGATAGGCATCGTTGGTCGTCGCGTAGCCGACGATCTCGCCGTAGATCCGGGCCCCGCGTCGCTCGGCGCGCTCGCGGTCCTCCAGGACGACCATCCCGCAGCCCTCGCCGAGGACGAACCCGGCCCGGGTGACGTCGAACGGCCGGACGGCGGCGCCGGGGTCGTCGTTGCTGTCCGTGACGAGGGCCCGCATCGCCGCGAACCCGGCGATGAAGAACGGGTTGCGATGCGACTCCACCGCGCCGGCGACCATGATCGGGGCCCGGCCGTCCCGGACGGCCAGGAACGCATCGCCGATCGCCTGCGCACCGGTGGAGCAGGCGGTCACCACGGTCGAACTCGGTCCGCCCATCCCGAACCGGTGCTGGATCGTGTAGGCGGCGAGGTTGTGCGGAAACATGACGTGGAGGTGCGGCGGGACCCGGCTCGCCCCACGGGCCAGGAAGGTCTCGTAAGCCGGCAGGAGATCGTCGTAGGTCCCGCCGAGGCAGGTTCCCATCAGCGCCCCGCCTTCGGAGAGGTCCGCCGTCTCGACGGGCTGCAGGTCGTCGCCGACCAGCCCGGCGTCGATCAGCGCCTCGCCGGCCGCCTCGACCGCGAGCCGTGAGAACCGGGAGGTCGTTCGGGCGGCCTTGCCGGTCAGGAACCGATGGGGTTCGGTGGCGTCGTCGATGTCGGCGCGGAGCACGCAGCCGTACTCGTCCGGGTCCAGACCGGCGACCCGGTCAATGCCGGTCTCCCCGGCGGTGAGCCGTCGCCAGGTGCTGGTCGCATCGGGACCGAGCGCGGTGATGGAACCCAGACCGGTGACGACGACACGGCGGTGCGCGGCCGCGGATGACGGGCGATCGCTGGACACGGGGGAACCTTTCGTACGGGCGTTCTGCGCAGCCAGCCCGGTGGTCACCTCATGATCGGTGTCCGGAGGTGGAGCGTCGCTGGCGCGGCGAGGAATCGCCGCGAAGTATACGCGTGGTCGACGGTCCGGATGGGGGTGCTGGTCCGGTATTGCGCAAAACGCTGAAAGTCATAGGAGAGATGGGGGACTGAGTTTATCCCGCCTGGACGAGTACAGTGAGACAGGTAGAACGTCAACCGGGGCACGGATTTGATTTCCCTCGCCGTTTTAGCCGGTCGCTCCCCCACGCGATAGTGACGTATCGGACGACGACTCGTTGGACCGGGATGCAACCGAGGGTCACGTCATGGACACACGGCGTCTGCTCATCGTCGACGACCACCCGTTCTTCCGGGTGGGACTCCGTCGGATCCTCTCGTCCGATGACCGGCTCAGCGTCATCGGCGAGGCCGCGAGCGGCTATCAGGCGCTGCACCTGGCCGAGGTCGAGCGTCCTGATCTGGTGATCATGGATGTGCAGTTGCCCGGCGTCACCGGCTTGCAGATCGCGAGCGCCCTCCGGCGCCAGCTGCCGAACGTCGCGATCATCTTCCTCTCGATGCATGTCGACGATGAACGCCTCTTCGCCGCCATCCGGGCCGGGGCGCTCGGGTTCCTGACCAAGGACAGCGATCCCGCGACCATTATCGACTCGGTCGTGGCGGTCCTCGACGGCGAGAACCTGCTCCATCAGTCCGTGCTCAGGAGCCCGGCGCTGGCCCAGAAGGTCCTGGAGGAGTTCCGGACCATGAGTCAGGGCGGGGAGGCTCCCGACCTCGGACCGACGCTGTCGCCACGGGAACTCGAGGTGCTGGACTGCCTGATCATGGGCAACTCCAACAAGGAGATCGCCTCGCGGCTCTATATCACCGAGCAGACCGTCAAGAACCACATGACGTCAGTGCTGCGCAAGCTCCAGGTCGACGACCGGGTCGCCGCGCTGCGCTACGCGGTCACCCGCGGCTGGGCGGAGATCGGCCCGCAGCCCTACGCGGCGGTCCGGCTGGTCTCCGATGAGCCGGCGGCTCGTTCCGGGTAGGGACTCCGACCGATCACGGTCGCGTTGGCGGCCACTGGCAAACGTGGGCGATCCCGGGGAGCCTCCGATCGACTTCGGTCGACCATTCCGCCGAGTCCCATGAACCCGCCCCCGGCCGAACCCGCTCGCGGCGACCGGCGCCCCCCGTGATCGACGGTCGCTCCGATGTGACGCGATCCTCTTCCGAGTCAGACCCCTCGGGCGGACGTTTCCGCCGACTCCGACATCCAACCGTTCTGACCGATGCTCTCATGGCCTGACCCGTGGTGTCGGATTTCGAATGGTTGCCGTTTGTCTCGCAGTTGATCTGCGTGGGAACGGCCCGAACCGACCACTATTCTGAATAATCGCTGGCGATAGTTGCGAAGCGATCCTTTGCTCGTTACGATAGGAATGGAATTCGAACTTCTTGCGTCGTCCATTGACGCACAACGTTGTCAGGAACCGGAAGTCGGTCCTCGGCTTATCAACTCTTGTTCTGGAAACGCACGGCCCCGGTGACGCCGATGTGGCGTGCCGCTCGATCCGGTCTACCCGGATCACGGATGGAGTATGCAGAATGACCGGTATCGATACGCTCGACGAGCGGATCATCGACGAACTTCAGACTAACGGGCGCCTGACGATGAAGGCACTCGCCGAGCATGTGGGGCTCTCCAGCCCGGCGATGATCGAACGGGTCCGGCGCCTCGAGGAGCGCGGCGTGATCGCCGGCTACCGCGGGGTCGTGTCGCCCGCCGCGATCGGCCGACCGCTGACCGCTGTCGTCCGGGCCGAGGTGGATCGAACGGCGATCGAGGCCTTCGTCGCCGTCATTGCCGATGAGCCGAGTGTCGTCGAAGCGCACCGGACCAGTGGTCTGGTGAATTTCATCCTCAAGGCGCATGTCGCCGATGCGGCGGCCCTGGAGGCGTTGATCGATTCCCTCGGATCGACGGGCGCTCGCTGCGACGCCGACCTGGTCCTGTCGACACCCGTCCCGTGGCGGGCACTGACCGCGCCGGACGGCACCGTCCGCGTTCGCACCCGACTGTCCCGTCGGGAGGACGCGACCGGATCACCCAGCGCGGCACTCCGGACTACGACGGTCGACGGTCAGCCGACCGTTCGACGAGGTCCGGGCCGGCCGAAGGGCTCCCGGAAGGTTCAGCCGGCGTCCCGGTCCTGATCCTCTCCCGGCACGATCAGAACGCTTTCCTCGGCCATGAGACGAGCCGCACGCTGGGATGAGCGTGCGGCTCGTCGCTTGCCTGCGATCGCGGTTTTGTGAGATCAGGACGAACGCTGGCGATTAGACGGAATCCGGGTTGACGCTTGGTGCGTGACCGCAGGTGGGTGCTGCTCCCCGCTCTGGGCACCTGCGAGCCGCAGCGCAGCGAGAGCCGAGCCAGCGGGTGAGCGAACAGGTGAGCCGGAGCGGGGTCTCGCTCTGCTGGGGGAGCGGTCTGCTCCGCCACCCAGGTGTCAAGGGGCCAACAACCGTTTACCCGGATTCCGTATTACCCGTTGACCGGCTGGATCGACGGTTGGCTACTCGGTTGCTGACCCGGCTGGGTGCCATCTGCCGGCGAGCTGGGACCGGCTGGGTTGCCGGTCCCGTTGCCACTGTCGCTCGGGTCGGGCTGGCCGGAGTTGGTCGAGGTGATCGACTGGCTCGGGCTGCGACCGCCGCCCTGCCGGCCGCCGCTGATCTCGTTGGCGTATTCCCGGACGCTGTCGGCCGCGCCACCGACCAGCCGACGGTCGCCGATGCCGTCGAGGGCCTCCTGCAGGTCGCGCTGCTCCCAGTCTGACATCTGGTCGCAGAGCAGGACGGGCTCATTGCCGCGGGCGAGCAGTTCGGTCCGGGTCGCGTCGCCGTCACCGGGGTTGTGGCTCGTCCCGGCGCAGACCGGCCCCTCGTAGATGCCTTCGGGCCGGGCGAAGTCCGACGGGTAGGCGTTGCCGCCGGCGTCCTCGATCAGGTCCGTGAAGCGCGGGTCCTGGTGGATCAGGAGCATCAGCTCGCTCCAGATCGCGTCGGTCCCGATATTGCCGGGCGTCGGCTGCATCGGCGAGGTGTCCGTGTTGCCCGTCCAGACCCCGACGACGGCTGCCGTCGTGAAGCCCATCCGAAGGCTGTCCTTGACGTCGTTGGTCGTACCGGACTTGGTGCCCATCTGCCGACCGAGCGCCTGCTGGGTCGTCTCGGCGATGTTGCCCTGCCCGAACAGCATCTGCCGGGCCTGGTTGTCGCTCAGGATGTCGATCAGCTGGTAGGCGTACTCGGACCGCAGGACCTGCGGGGCGTTGGTGAGCGACGTCGCCGGGTCGAGCTGGTAGAGGACGTTGCCCTGCGCGTCCTCGATCCTCGTAATCGGGTTGAAGGGGACGTACCTGCCCTCGTTCGCGATCGTGGCGTAGGAGTTCACCATGTCGACCAGCGGGATCTCGGCACCACCCAGGGCGATCTGTAAACCGTAGTAATTGGCGTCCTCAGGAAACGGCGTCGAGTTGCCGAGGCGGGTCGACATCTCCATGACGGCCGACGGTTGAACATTGTCGGCAGCCTTCAGAGCCGGGATGTTCAGGGAGTTGGAGAGTGCTGTCCGGATGGTAACCGCCCCATAGAAGCTTCCTGTGAAGTTGCCCGGAGCGTATGGTTCGTTCGGATCATCCGTCGGGCGCTCGAACGGGGTGTCGAGCAGGACCGTGCCGGGGTTCCAGTGCATCTGCTCGAAGGCGGCAGCGTAGACGATTGGCTTCATCGTCGAGCCCGGCTGTCGCGGGGAAGTCGCCATGTTGACCTCCCCGGAGATCAGCGGGTCGTCGAAGTCGGCTGAACCGACCATCGCCAGGATCTCGCCCGTGTCCGGCGAAGCGATCACCGCCGCCCCGTTCGAGACGCTGTATGGCCCGGCCTCCGCCACACCCTCCTGCACGATCTGCTCGGCGGCGTCCTGGAGCTCGCTGTCGATCGAGGTGTAGACCCGGAGCCCGCCGCGGTAGAGGGCGTCCTCGCCGTACTTCTGCGTGATGAACTCGCGGACGTACTGGGTGAAGTGCGGGTCGTCGAGGACCTGGCCGGAGCGATCGCCGCGAATGTTCAGCGTCTCCGCGAACGCCGCGTCGGCTTCGGCCCGGGTCGTGTAGCCGAGCTTGACCATCTGGTCGAGCACGTACTCCTGGCGCTGCTTGGCGAAGTCGAGGTTGACGACCGGGTTGTAGGCGGTCGGGAGCTGCGGGATGCCGGCCAGCAGCGAGGCCTCGGCCAGGTCCAGCTCGGAGGCGTGCTTGTCGAAGTACATCACCGAGGCCGCCTCGATCCCGTACGAGCGTTGCCCGTAGAAGATCTGGTTGAGGTACATGGTCAGGATGTCGGTCTTGGTGAAGTCCTGATTCAGCTTGATGGCCGCCATCGCCTCGCGCACCTTGCGCGACACGGCGTAGTCGTTGCCGATCTCCTCCTGGTAGAGCGCGCGGACGAGCTGCTGGGTGATCGTCGAACCGCCGGACGACCCGGCCCCGGTGAAGATGATGAAGGCGCCGCGGACGATCGCGATCGGTTCGACCCCTTCATGGGTCCAGTAGGTGGCGTCCTCGGCGGCGATCGTCGCGTTGACGAGGTCGGGCGAGATCTGGTCGTAGGGGACGAAGGTCCGCCAGTAGCCGTTGGGGTCGTCGACGTCCTGAAGCAGGTTCCCGTCCCGGTCATAGATCCGGGTGGTCTGGAACGTCTCCGAGAAGATGTTCTCCGCGTCGGGCAGGGAGCCGGTCACGTCCTGGTATTCGTCGATGGTCATGTTGACGCCGACTGCTGACGAGGCCGTCAGTGCGACGCCCGCGACGGCGGTGAACGCGATGCCGACCAGGGCGAAGGCGACGAGGAAGATGGGCAGCTTGCGCGACCGCTTCTGCCCGCGGCCCGAGACCCCGGGCAGGAGGTGCGGCGGCAGGGAGCGGAGCCGGGTGCCGTACTGGCTGCGGGAATAGATCGCGGCGCGGCGCCGGGCGGACGGGTGACGCATGCGGGCACGGGTGATCCGGCCTGAACTCATACGCGAGGTTCTCCAGGAGGGGGGTAGCGATCGAGTCGCCGGGCCGGTCGGCCCATCGGAAACCGATCGTCCGTATGATGGTACCACTCGCGATCCGAGGGACCGCGGGGAAAACGGCGCAATCGTTCGGCCCGGAGGACAGCGTGATGTCGAGTGACTGGGGACGGCTCGAGGAGATCGCCGACGAGGCGGAGCGCGGCGGCACTGTCGGGCGGATGGCGATCGCGGTCGAGATCCGCCCGACGGGAGGCGAGCCGATCACCTGGGCGCGTCACGGGGATATCCCGTTCCTCTCGGCCAGCACCATCAAGGTGGCGATCCTGATCGCCGTCGCCCGGGCGATCGACCGGGGTGGACTCCGGCATGATGATCGGCGCTCGGCGCGGCCCGTCGATACGATCGCGGGCTCGGGCGTGCTCAAGGGAATGGAGCCGGGGCTGTCGCTGACGATCGACGACCACGCCTACCTGATGATCGCGATCTCGGACAACACCGCGTCCAACGTCCTGATCGAGGCGGTCGGGCTCGATGGCGTCAGGACCGCCGCGACGAGCCTCGGTCTCGACGGGACGCACCTGCGGCGGCCGTTCCTCGGCGCTCTGCCCTCCGATGACCTGCCCCGCAACCAGATCACGGCCAGCGACCTGGTCGGGGCGCTGGCGGCGATCGTCGACGACCGGGCCGCGTCGGCCGAGTCTTGCCGATGGATGCGGTCGCTGCTGGCGCAACAGCAACACGTCGAGCGGCTCGGCCGCGATCTGCCGGACGGGGTCGCGTTCGCCGGCAAGAGCGGTTCCCTCAGCGGGAACGTCCACGATGCCGCCATCCTCGATGGCCCCGGCGGCAGGGTCATCATCGCCGCCCTGACGAGCGGCGTGACGCGACCGTACGACGTCGACGCCATCCTGGGCCGGCTGGCCCGGACGGCGGTCGACCTCGCCGGGATCGCCGCGCCGGCGTCGGCCTAGGGTCCGATCCGCCATCGGCGAGATCCCGGGAATCGGGCGTTCCCGGCCGGTCGCCGAAGCCGCTGGGCGAACGGCCGTCATTCCCCGCACCAGCTCAACATAGAGGGGACGAACGCGTTCCTAGCTCAGGATGCCAGCGCGACCGAGCAGGGCTGTGCATCGCCGATCGAGGTCTGCGGCCGACAGGTAGCCGTGGGCATGGAGCTCCAGTAGCGACCGGAGGCGTTCGGTCGTGTCAGCGGAGCGGGTCATCGCGTGGCGGTGGGTCTCGGCCGCGCTCGGCGCCAACTCGCCTTCGGACACGGCCGCATCGAGTTCGACGAGCGCCTCGGCCAGGAACGGGGCGGTCGCCGCGATCGCCGTCTCACCGGCCGGAATCGCCGGACCCGATGTCGCGCGCATCGCGATCAGCAGTTGCGCGTCGATCGCCGACAGGGCGGACCGCATGATCGGCAGATGGGTCGGTCGATTCGAGGCCGATGTGTCCGGCACGGACTGGCCGATTCCGGAGGGTGCCTCGGTGACCGCAGCATCGGGCGACATCGCAGCGGAGTCCCGGTCGGTGGCCACATCACGGTCGGGTTGGCGGCTCCCCTCCGCGGACACCTGCGGATCCGAAGCCGCTTCCGTGGCTGCGCCGGGGAGGGGTCGCCCGGACCGCTCCGGCGCCCCGAGCGCGTCACAGGCATCCCGCGTTGACGAGGGGAGATCCAGATCAACGCCCGACGAGGCGTCGGAGACGATCGCGTTCGACTCACCACCCTTCGGCTGGCCGGCCGCCGTCCCGGACGCGACGCCGGTTCCAGCCGCCCTCGCACCCCCCACGGTGGCGAAGGACGAGGTCGATCGCGCCGCCGCTGTTCCCTCGGCGCGGTGAACCGTCTCCGCGAGGCCGGCGACCGCGGTCCGCGGACGGCGGAAGCTGACGATGACGCCGCGGTCCGGAGGGGTGGGTCGAGCGGCGGATGACCGGGGATCGGGAGCGGTTTCGATCGAGGAAGCCGCGATACCCGCCGACCTGGCGGCGTGCGCGGCCTGTTCGGAGGCAAGGAACTCCTCGGTCGTCGTTGCCCGGACGCGCGGACGCCGAACCAGCATCGCGGTCGCGTCTCGGCCAGACGGGGGCGCCTGCCGATGGGTGGCGGTGGGGGACCAGATCCGGAGCCGATCGACGACCGAGCCGGGCGGGAGTGGCGGCTGGCGGAGGTCGCTCGGACGGGCGACCATCTCCTCGGAGGTCCTCGCCGCCGAAACGTCCTCCCTGACCCGCTCCACGCGCTCGCCCCAGGGTCGGGGCGTCGAGGGTGGCAGCGTCGAAGGCACGCGCTCCGCGAAGAGACCGTCATCCATCAGCCGGCGTCTCCCGGTATCGACAGGCCTGATCGCGCCGCCGGACCCTGGCTGACCGGCATCGGTGGTCCCACTCTGCTCGGACTCCGGCTGGCCTCTGGTGTCCAGGGTCGGGATCTCGGCGTCCAGCGGGATGACCGTCGGTTCGGCGAGCTCGACGGAGGCCGTGACGGCCCGCCAGGGCTGTGGCGGGCTGGCCGGGATGGCGATGCGGTGTCCGCGCGCCTCGAGCAGGTCGATGAGGGATTCCCGGGTTGCCGGGTCCGGGTCGTTACGGTTCGGACGCCCGAAGATCATCGGGAGATCGACGTAGGTCTGATCGGCCGCGTCGACGGTCCAGTAGATCACCGGCTCGTGGCCAGGGGTTTCGGCTGTGGTGATCCCGGCGAGCGATCCGGTCGCGATCCGGTAGATCCCGGCGCGTGACGTCGCCGCCCAGATCAGCGAAGCGCTCGTCAGCCAGACATCGCAGAGGGCCGATTCCAGCCCGCTGCCGATGGGCATCGCGGCCCGTCCCGACCAGATCACCGGCTCGCTCTCATATGACGCGAAGGCATCCCACCCCAGTGACAGATCGTGCTCGGGTGGAAGGAGCCGATCGGGGTACGACGTCGGGGAGGCGAGTCCCAGTGAGATCGCCGCGGCCCGGAACTGGTTGGCCCGGCGACCCGACCGGCTGCCGAAGCGGCCACCCTGGACCCGGAGCGAGAACCCGCGGACCTGGTGACCGTCGAGATAGCAGACCCGGAGGTGATCGCCTGTCTCTAGGGCGATCGGCTCGACGCCAGTCAGCGCCAGGGCTGCCGACAGCCAGCCTATCGGGAGACCGAAGCCGTACTCCGTCTCCTCGTCGACCAGCAGGAATCGGTCGGTCAGTGTCAGACGAACGGAGCGGGCACGGCTTCCCCAACTGGCGAAGCCGGGGAAGCTCCCCGCCAGATCGACGGCGCCCTCCCAGAGCACGGCACCGCGGGCTGCTGACCAGTTCCGGCTGACCGGATGGGCCAGTGCCAGGTGCGATCCGGCGAACTCGTCGACGTCGCTCGGCGTGAGACGGTAGGACGAGGCAGGCTGCCATTCGCGCGCCATGACGGACTCCCGTGAACGAGGCTGACTCGATGGGACGGAGACGAGCGGGGAGTGGTGGGCCGGAGTGACGCGTTTCGTGCGGCCTGGGGAGGACCTCACCGCCGCCTGTCATCGGCTCCCTGCGGTGTACGTACACTATAGCAGATCGTCCTCTCGGGTCAACGAGTCCGCGGTCGAGCCCGTTGTCAGTGCATCTCGGATCGCGGCCGGTCGGGCGATCGATGGAGAGGAGGTCGGCATAGCCCGTCCTCGCAGTCGGTCTCCCGGGATGGCTCAGGCTGACCCCAGGGAGCTTAGGCGTTCGGCTGGAGCGTCGGTACCGATGAGCGTGGGCGAGCGGGGGAGGGGCGCCAAGCCAACCGGATGAAGGTCGCGACGGTGCGCCCTCCGGCCTTCGCCGAGTGGGCATCGACTCCGACGGAGGTCGCCTGTTCGCCGGACGGTCCATCCGCTCCGAAGCGCCCGTGCGGCGAAGCGAGGACGGCGCCTTCGAGTCCTCGCCGGAAGCCATGATCTCGATCGCGGCGCGGTCATCGGCGCGGTCATCGAAGCGGGTATCCTGGCGCGGACGCCGGGCGATCCCGGTCGTGACGACGCGGCCCGGGCCGGGGACTACCTCCGGACCCGCCCCGGCCGCCTGGCCCGGGGTTCGCCTGTCGGGTCGTCAGGACTACTCCCGGTAAGGAATTTGCGTCCGAGACGTATCGGTCGATCGGCCGGTTCGCCACCGGTACACGACGTAGCGGCGTATCAGGAACGATCCACGGACGATCCGGGATCGGAACGCGTCTCGACCGGGGATCGATTGACGAAGACGCCGCGCGGGTATCATGGACGCGCCGGCTCTCGCGAAGAGAGTCCGGACCGGATGCCACGTCTCTATTCCCTGAACGGCGCCCGGAGCGGCCGGCCAACAGGACGGCTCCTTCCCCTGATCAGGGTGATCGCTGAAGAGGTGAAGCTTTGTCGCGGGCCGGTCGCACCATCACGCCTTCATCCAGTCCACGAGTGAGCTATCGAGGAGTCACCGGAGCGCCGGAGGGCCATCCGACCCGGTCCGATCGCTCGGCCGACATCGATCCCTCCGCCCTGGCTCCGGTCGACACGGGAGCGGCGTCGATCGATCCCGGCATCGAACCCGACTGGCAGCCATGCTGGGATCTGCTCCGCCTGCACGCCCGGACCTTCTCGTTCGGGAGCCGGTTCCTCGCGATCGACCGCCGTAATGCGATCGCCGCCGCCTATGCCTACTGCCGGATCGCCGATGACATCGTCGACCTCGCCGGCGAGGTCAGTCCGGCCGACATCTCGGCCTCGCTCGACCGCTGGGAGGCCGAACTCTACCGTCCGGAACACCCGGTCGCGGTAGCGTTCGCTGTCGCCCGGCGACGGTACGACATCCCGCTGGGGCCGGTCCTCGACCTGCTCCGGGGCATGCGGCACGACCTGGCGCCGCGCAGCTACGCCGACTGGGACGACCTGCGGGAGTACTGCTACTGCGTCGCCGGGACGATCGGGTTGATCGCGGCGCCCGTCTTCGGCTGCCGCGACGAACGCGCCCTGACCCACGCCGTCGACCTGGGGATCGCGATGCAACTGACGAACATCCTCCGCGACGTGGCCGAGGATGCCAGCGTCGGACGGCTCTATCTCCCGCATGGGGAACTGGCCCGGTTCGGGATCGACCCGGCGTCGTTGCTCGGTGGCCGTCCGACGGGGGACATGTCGGGGCTGATGCGGTTCCAGATCGATCGGGCCCGGAGCTACTACCGCTCTGGCCGGCTGGGCATTCCGGCACTCTGCCCGTCCGGTCAACTCACGACGATCGCGATCAGCCGCCTCTACAGCAAGATCCTCGACCGGATCGAGGAGCAGGACTGCGACCCGTTCCATGGTCGCGCCCACGTCAGCACCCGCCGCAAGCTCCGGGCGATGCCGCTGATCACGGTCGATTTCCTGTCGTTGCAGCTCGGCGGGAGCCTCTGGACGCGCGGCGTCTAGAACGGTTTGCCGCGGCCGCCTGATACCGGATCCGGGTAGATGGTCGGTGGACTCGTGACCCCTCGGGGGAGAGGTCAACTCCGGGGAAGCCGATGAGCCCTGACAGACCACTAGAGCGGATCTCATGGCCCTCGTCGGCGCGAGCGGTCAGCCCCACCCCCCGACTCCCTCCCCATCTCGGTTCGCCTCCGTCACCTGCGGGCGACTCCGTCCGGACCGGATGGAGAGGGGGAGCTCGCTCCACCGTCAACCGCTATGAACCGCGCTGGAGGTGATACCGAATCCGGGTGAGGACTCCCCTCTCCGGGCGGTGAGGAGCCGAAGCCGCCTTTGGCGGGTGAGCGACGAGCCGAGCCGGAGAGGGGTCGGGGGAGAGGTCTGCTACCGACTGGCTTCGGGAGAATGACGGCTCTTCAACCGGATTCCGTATGAGCGGGGAAGGGATCGTAGGATAGGTCTGCTCCGCCACCAGACGTGTTTCAGCTCACCCACGCTACTCCACCGACAGGCGCCGGATCGTCGCACCGAGATGGGCGACGGTGCTATCGACCCGACGACGATCGGTGGCGAACAGCGGCTCGCCGAACCGCAGCTGGATCGCCCAGCGGTCGTCGCCGACGCGTCGATAGTGCAGGCCGACCGGGACGATGGGGACGGGTGCCAGACCGGCGGACTGGGCGAGGAGGGGAATCCTGACGGCGCCGGGCAGGGTCGGCAGGAAGTCGTCGTTGCGGTCGCTCTTCGGGGTGAAGGAGGGGTCGATGTTCGGATACCCCTCCGGGAACATCAGCAGGGCACCGCCCCGCGAGAGGATCTCGACGCTCTGGACCGCCGCTCGCTTGAGGTACCGGGTCGTGTCGCGCTGATACTCGGCGGTTCTTGCCGGGTCAGCCGCCAGCTCGGGTCGGTACTTCTCGGCGTCCGGTCGCAGCACGACCGGCCAGCCGGCTACCGAGCAGAGCCTTTCGGCGATCCGGCGCTGGGCGCCAGCGGTGACCCAGTCCAGCGCCACCATGACCCGTAGCGGACGCTTGAGCGTCGTGAGGATGCTCGTCCCATCGAACAGGTGATGATAGTGGCGGGCGGCCAGCACGACCGGTCCGGTCGCCGGGACGTTGCCCTCCCCCGAGACCGCGAGATCGACCTTGCCGGTCATCAGGCGGCCGGACGCCAGCCGGATGGTCCGGTTCGCCATCACCGTCGGGATCGACCTCGACTGGGCGGGCGACGATGGGCTTGCCGGAGAGTTGGGTGGCATCCTCAGCCCTATCCCGACCCTATCGTTGACCCATGATCTCGGCGCCGCGGGTCTGGCCGTCCGTGACGAGCGTGGACGACGCGGTCGAGCGTACGACCGGGCGACCGACCGGCGGGTGCGACCGCCGGATCGACCAGGCGATCACGGCCGGCAGGAGGATCAGCGCGACGCAGAGGACGATCGGGACCCAGAGACCGACACTAAGGCTGAGCACGGAGGCGAAGACGATGTTGGAACCGTAGAGGATCACCGGGAGCATCACCGGGATCCGGCTCGGGGCGATGCCTCCGTTCCAGGACAGCCGGCCCAGGCCCATGAACAGGACCGCCGTGAACAGCCAGCCGACGTAGTTCTGGACCGGCATCCCGAAGTAGACACCGTCGACGTTCCACTCCCAGAACCGGACGACGAGATCGTCGTGTGCCATCGCCGGATCCAGGACGAGATCCCAGACGACGACGAGGTAGCCGCCGATCAGGATCGTCGCGGCTTCCCGTCCCGTGCTGCTGAGGCGGTGCCCGACCATCCAGACGATCAGCCGGGCGAGGAAGTAGGACGCCATGCCCATGTAGAACCATGACAGCGGGATCGTGAAGGGGACGTGGTCGACCAGCCGGTAGCCGAGGTAGCTGGTGTAGCTGTAGTTGCCGAACGGCCAGCCGGTGCTGGTGCCGACGAGTTCGGACGAGGCCGAGATCAGGTAGGCGAGCACGAAGAACAGCGTCGTGCGGCGGAGTCCGACGATCAGGACGCCCATCATGAAGACGGCGATCGCGCCGAGGATCATGTGGGTGGCGCCGCCGTAGTTCATGCCCCAGTTGTAGATGTCGGCCGCACCGGGGTTGTCGGCGATGACCTTGCCGATGTTCGGGATCACATAGAGGATGCCGCCGAGGGCGAACAGCATCGCCATGATGTGTGCCGCCAGGCCCAGCCACGAGAGCTTCGCGGAGAACGACGAGAGCGAGCCCCAGAGCGTGACCGGACCGGTATCCTCTGGCTGATCGACCGTCGCCGACACGGCGCGCTGGTCGGAGGTGATGTGGCCCTCGGCAGTCGTCATGGTGGGATCTCCTGGGACGTCGATGGGACGTCGAACGGCGGTGGGAACGGTGGGAGACGCGGGTACGCATCCGGGATCAGGAGCGGGTGATCGGGCGACCGCGCCAGGTGTGGGTGCGACGCAGCGCGGACTGGATCAGGCGAACCGCGACGGGGGCGTCGAGTACTGGGGACAACCAGTAGGTGAGCGGGGGGCGCCGGTAGGCCCGGACCATCCCGACCAGCACCCCCAGCCGGAGCAGGACGAGGACGCGGTTCAGGCCGATGAGGAACTCTACCGCACGAAACCGACCCCCAACTCCCCGGATCGCGTCTCGCCCGCGGGCGCTCGGGTAGTGATGCCGCCTCTGCCGGACCAGACCGGCGGCGGTGACGATGAGGGGCAGCCCCTGGACCAGCGCGACCTCCGCCAGCCGGACCGTCGCGGCGTGGCCGGCGAACTGATCCCGCATGGTCAGCGACCGCGGCCAGTTTCGCCAGGCCTCGGCGGCGCTCCCGTACATCGCGACATCGACCAGGTCGCCCGTCTCGGCGAACCCGACCCGGTGACCGGCCATCGCCAGCCGCCGGGCGATGGTGACGTCCTCGCAGACCGACCGCTGCCCCTCGGCGAACCCGTCGATCTCGTCCAGGGCATCGCGGCGGATGAGCATGCACTGGCCGTTGGCCTGGACCTCGTCCGGGTCGGTCGTGCTGCCGCCGGGAATCCCGTAGCGATAGACCAGTGATGTCAGCAGGGCCGGATGGACGAGTCCCTCGGCCGCTCCGGAGAGCCGCTGCCGGGTCGCGCCGCTGAGGACCGCGACGCCGTCAGCCGTGGCGCGACCGAGCAGCGCCGCGACCAGCCCGGCTCGGGGTCGAACGTCGGCGTCGATCGTCAGCACCCACGGTGTCGTGACATCGCCGTCTGTCAGGCCGCGCTGGAGGTTCCAGGCCTTGCCGTTCCAGTCCGCGGGGACCGGGGCGGCATCGATGACCCGGATGCGCGGGTCATGCCCGGCGTGGTGACTCACCAACGCGACCGTCCCATCCGACGAGCCGCCGTCGATGACGAGGATCGCCGCCACCTCGGGACCCTGAAGGGTGAGCCCCGCCAGACACGGACCGAGTCGCTCGGCCTCGTTCAGGACCGGTACGAGCACCGTGACGGAGCCCGACGCGGTGGATGCATCGCCGGCAACCGGGTTGACCGTCGGCCGGTTGGCGGACCGGATCAGCCGCAGCACGACCCGCGCGGCCAGCCCGAGCTGAAGGACCGCCAGCAGCAGGCAGAGGCCGGATACGACCGGTGACGATGAGGCGAGCGGGATGCGACCTGAGCGGTTCGACACGTCGTGGGCTGCTCCAGGGTGAGGACGCCAGATCCTGATCCCGCAGGATACCGCGACCTCGCGGATCCTCAGTTGGCTATCTCGGATACTGCTGATCGACGAATGCGAGCACGCTGTCCCGGAGCGCCGGCCAGGACGGCTTCTGGTCATCGACGATCAGGTGGTCGGCATCCAGTTCCCGCAGCGTCAACGGGCCGCGCAGCGAACCGGCCAACCGACGGCTGCGGGCAACGGTCGAGGTGTCGTCGCGGGTACCCTGGACGAGCAGCGTCGGCGCCGTCACCGATCGGGCCGCTTTCCGACCCCGGTCGGTGACCCGGCGCATCTGGTCGATCACGCTGAACGGGATCGTCGAGCGTTCCCGGAGCAGGTCCTGCGTCGCCGGGTCGTCGAGGTCGAACGTCGGGTCCATCTCGTGGAAGAAGCGCCGGACCTCGGGGTCGCCGAAATCCGCCTTCGCGTAGGGCGAGAACGTCCTGATCGTCCGCTTCAGGACCGGCAGCCCGGCGACGAGCAGCCACGAGGGGAGATCGATCAGTCGGACATAGGGCGAGATCAGGATGAGCGCGTCCGGTGGGGACTGGCTGGCGGTCCCGAGCGCGAGGGCCCCCCCGAACGAGAACCCGAGTAGGACGCTGGCGTCCGACTCAGTCCGGACGGTCGCCCACGCCTCGTCGACGGCCCGGCTCCAGTCCTCGGCCGTCGTCCGGGGCAGGTCCGGCACGTTCGGGCCGAACCCCGGCAGCAGCGGGGCGACTGCCCGGATGCCATCGGCTGCCAGCGCCTGCCCGAGGGGGCGCAGTTCCTTCGGCGTGCCCATGAAGCCGTGCAGCAGCAGCGCCCCGACGCGTTGCGGGCGCGGGTTCGACGGGTCCGGGGCGAAGTCGAACGGCCGGTGGTCCTCGCCGGCGAAGGCGGATGGGCTCTGCTGCATGGGTTGATCTCATTCGGATGCTCAGCCGTGGATGGCTGCGTGCGATGATTCGCCAGTGGTGCCCACCGGCCGAACGGTCGCCAGACGGTGACCCGCCGAGGCATTGTCGCAACCACGGTGCCGAACGGCGCCGCCTGCCGATCACTGGGCGGCGTGGTCGCCCGGCACCCCAGTCGCTGTCTCAGTCTGACTTCGAATCCCGAACTTCGCCACGAGAGACGATTCCCGAATGGACACCCTTCACCCCGCCTCCGGACTCACCGCCGATCCCGCCATCGTCCGACCCGCCGCCGTCGATGGTCCCGGCGTCTGGCCGGGCCGCGAGCGGCGGCTTCCCGGCGCCGAACGACCCCAGCGCATCGTCGTGATCGGGGCCGGGCTCGGCGGCCTGGCGGCGGCGGTCCGGCTCGCCGCCCGTGGCCACGACGTCACGCTGGTCGACAAGCGTGACCAGGCCGGCGGCCGCGCCTACGTCTACCGCCAGGACGGCTTCACGTTCGACGGCGGCCCGACGGTCATCACCGCCCCGTGGATGCTGACCGATCTGTTCGAGTTGGCCGGTCGGAAGGCCGAGGACTACATCTCGCTGGTCCCGGTCAACCCGTTCTACCGGATCTTCTTCAACGGCGGCGAGCACGATGGCGAGCACTTCGACTACACCGGCCGGGCGGCCGAGATGGTCCGGGAGATCCGTCGGATCTCGCCGCACGAGTCGGATGTCACCGGCTACCTCGAATTCGTCCGCCTCACCGAGCGCATCTTCGCCAAGGGGTTCACCGAGCTGGCCGATCAGCCGTTCGACTCGCCGCTGGATATGGCCCGGGTCGCGCCCGACCTGATCCGGCTGGAGAGTTACCGGACTGTCCACAGCCTCGTCTCACGCTTTGTCAAGGACGACCGCCTTCGGCAGGTCATGACGTTCCACCCGCTGCTCGTCGGCGGCAACCCGTTCCAGACGACGAGCATCTACACCCTGATCCACTACCTGGAGCGAGAGTGGGGCGTCTGGTTCGCGATGGGCGGGACGGGCGCCGTCGTCGAGGGTCTGGTCCGGCTGTTCGGCGAGCTCGGCGGCCGGATCCGGCTCGACACCGAGGTCGGCGAGATCATGACCGAGGGACGCCGGGCGACCGGTGTCCGGCTGAAATCGGGTGAGGAGATCCGGGCCGACAGCGTCGTCTGCAACGGCGATGTCGCCCGGGCCTATCAGCAGTTGCTGCCGGCCTCGGTGCGGCGCAAGTACACCGACCGCCGCCTGGCCCGGATGCGGTACTCGATGTCGCTGGTCGTGATCTACTTCGGTACCGACCGCCAGTACCGCGGCACGGACGGCCCGGAACTGGCCCATCACGACATCATCCTCGGCCCCCGCTACGGTGGACTGCTCAAGGACATCTTCACCAAGAAGACGCTCTCGGACGACTTCTCGCTGTATCTGCACATGCCGACGCTGACCGACCCGTCGCTGGCGCCGGAGGGCTGCGACGCCTTCTACGTGCTCTCGCCGGTGCCCCACCTCGGCGGCAGGATCGACTGGGCGACGCAGGCCAAGCCCTACCGTGACCGGATCATGGGCTTCCTCGAAGAGAACTACCTGCCGGACCTGAGCAAACACATCGTCACCGAGCACATGATCGACCCACGCCACTTCGACACCGACCTGAACAGCTACCTCGGCTCCGCCTTCTCCGTCGAGCCGGTCCTGACGCAGTCGGCCTGGTTCCGGCCGCACAACCGGAGCGAGGAGCTGTCGAACCTGTTCTTCGCCGGTGCCGGGACGCACCCCGGTGCCGGGATGCCGGGCGTGCTGTCGTCCGCCAAGATCGTCGACGACCTGATCGCCGCCGATGACCGGGGCGAGACGACATCGACCTCCCTGCAGGACATGGCCGCCGAGCGCCTCGGCCGCCTGATGTCCCGCACCCTCGGACGTTGATTGAGGGTTTACATCACGCCCAGCGCGACGCAACTGGCTTCGAGGACGAGGTCCGCTCCCCTCTTCCGGCGTGAGCACCGTAGTGGGGAATCAGCCAGGGAGCGACTGCCTGGACTCTCCGCCGCCCGGTCGTATCGGTGAACGAGGACGCCCCCGCCAGTTTCCGGCGGGGGCGTTCTGGTGATCCGATGGGACCGGGTTACTTGTCGGCGTTAGCGCCGGTGTGCTCATCCGGCTGGTGATGATCGTGCCCATGCTCGTGGTGGTACCCGTAACCGTCATCACGGTCGTTCTGATCGTCTGATGCGGCGTAGGCCGACGCTCCGGGTCCGGGTTCGCTGGCCTCGTCCTCCTCCTCGTCGTAGTCGTCGCCGTACTCATCGTCATCGGTGTAGGCCACCGGGTTCGCGTACCCGTTCGCCGGCTGGTCTCCGTCACGGGCGGGCTGGTCGGTGAGCAGCGGCCGGGGGTCGTCATCGTACGGATCGGCGTACTGCGGCCCGGCTCGGTAGGCATCCTGCCCGTAGGTGGCGCCGGCGGGTTCGGGTTCGGCCTCACTGTACTCGTCGTACTCCGCCTCGGCTTCGTACTCCGGCGGCAGCGGCGAGATGCCAAGCGTCTCCTGGACGAGCGGGTGCGAGATGTTGAGCTCGGTCGTGACGAGTTCCTGCCCCTGGCCGTTGATCGTCGGCCGCTTGGTCAGGACCCCCTTGCGGAGGAACTCCATCACCTTGGCTTCGATGTGCTCGGAGGGCAGGATCATCCGGTCGAGGAACCGCCAGAGCGTCCGGCTCATGTGGCTCTGGGTCGGGACGAAGCCGTCGTGGAGCTGATCGATGTAGGCCGCGATCGCCCGGATCACATCGGCGTCGACCTCGGCCGATTGCGCGATCTGGAGCGGGTCCTCCTCGCCGGCGGCCGCGACCAGGTCGGGGCTGACCGAGCCCGGCACGCCGCAGATGATGATCCGCTTGCCCAGCCGGTTGCGCAGGCTCGTCACGAGGCGGATGAAGTCCTTGTCGCCGGTGAAGAGCAGGAACGTCTGGATGTCCGGGCGCGTCAGGGCCGTGTTGATGATGTCAATCGCGAAATTGAGATCGGAGCGGGACTCGATCTTCTCGCGGCCGCTGGCGTCGGTCGAGCGCTTGGCAGGATAGTGCTGCGCCTCGAAGCCGGCCACGTCGAGCCGCATCCGGACCTGGACCGGGTGCTGGTCGAAGTCGGCGTACGCCCGGGCGACACCCATCAGCCCGTACTTGAGCGCCTTGTCGCGCCAGGCGATCGGGTCCGGCTCGCGACCATAACTGTTGATCGTGGAGTACCGAATATTCTCGAAGTCGACGAAGACGGCGACTTCGTTGCTGAACCCGCCCGGACCGCCGGGCTGGTTGGCCGGATTGGGGCCGTCCCCGGGACGCGGACCCCGGTTGACACGCGGCGGCACCGGGCGGTAACCGGGCTGGACCCGGCGGTCGGGGCCGTCGCCCCTGCCCATCGACGACGATCGATTGTCCACGATCTCACCTGTATGACTTCTGGTCCGTCCGGACAACTCCGGGCTGACCGCGTGTTCGACCGGGAATTCCGGCCCAGCGTCGGCCGCGTCTTATGGGGATGGGAACCGGGAAAGGGATTGCCAGACGCGGAGGAGAACAATCAGAATGGTTGCCGAACCTCACCACTGCGGAGTTTAGCACGGGGTCGGCCGGCGACCCCCGCCGATCGTGCGTCAGACCTGGGATCAGGCGGCATGGACGCCGATCAGCGCCGCGCCGATCACACCGGCGTTGTCGCCGAGTTCCGCCTTGACGATGTCGACCCCGGCGCCGGGGACGGGCAGCGCCTCACGCCGGGCGTGGGTGCTGGCGACCTCGAACAGCCGGTCGACGGCCTCGATCACGCCGCCGCCCATGATGATCCGGGTCGGGTTGAGCAGGTTGATCGCCGAAGCCATCCCCAGCCCGAGGTAATGTCCGGCCTGGATGATCGTCTCGGAGACCAGCGGGTCGTCGGCGGCGACCGCCTTCGCCAGGATGCCGGAGCGGATCGCCGTCCCGCCCGGCGCGTCCTCGGAGGGTGTGGGGAGCAGGTCCGTCAGGATCGATGCTCGGCCGCGCTTGAGATCGCCGAGCAGTGAGCGAGTGATCGCGGTCCGGGAGGCATAGGCCTCCAGGTGGCCGCGGCCACCGCAGCCGCAGAGCCGGCCGTCGGCCTGGATGACGAGGTGCCCGATCTCGCCGGCCGTCGCCGTCGCGCCAGTGACGAGCTCACCGTTCTGGACGATCGCGCCGCCGATGCCGGTCCCGACGAAGACGCAGAGGAAGTCGCCGACACCCTTGCCGGCGCCGAAGTGGAGTTCGCCGGAAGCGGCGATCTGGACATCGTTGCGCAGCGCGGTCGGGACGCCGAAGTGGGCGGTCAACGCGGCCGCCAGCGGCAGGTCGACCGTCGCCTGGCTGAGGTTGGGGGTGCCGAGCAGGATGCCCCGCGCGGCGTCGACCTGTCCGGCGATCCCGACGCCGATGCCGCTCAGCGCATCCGGGCCGATCCCGGCGTCCCGCAGGGCCGCGTCACCGAGATCGTAGAGGCGCCGGAGGAGTTCATCCGACGAGTCGACGGCACGTGATTTCTTCTTGGACGTGCCGAGCACCTCGCCCGTATCGATGTCCACGACGGCCGCCAGGATCTTGGTGCCGCCGTAGTCGATCCCTAGCCCGAGTCGTTTCGCCATCGGTCTTCCTCCCTCATCCATCGCCGTCGACACGGCTCGACGTTCGCGAGCGTATGACCGAGCCGCACCCTTCGCCATCGACGCATCCTGGCGGGGGCGGGTCGGTCAGGAGCCGGCCTCCAGCGTGACGGCGACGTTCCCGTCGATGGCTCGCGAGTACGGGCAGACCTTGTGGGTCTCTTCGATCAGCGTCTTCGTCATGACCTCATCGACGCCCGGGATGCTGACGCGGAGCGTGACGGCCAGGCCGTAGCCGTGGTCCTCGGCCTTGCCCAGGGTGACCGTGGAGACGACGGTCGACTCCGTCGTGTCGATGTCATGCGCCCGGCCGACGCTGGTCAGGGCGCTCTGGAAGCAGGCGCCGTAGCCCGCCGCGAACAGTTGCTCCGGGTTCGTGCCGGTGCCGGGACCGCCGGTCTCCTTCGGTCCGCTCAGCTCGAGGTTGAGCAGGCCGTCGTCCGTCCGGGCGTGGCCGCTGCGCCCGCCCGTGACGGTGGCGGTCGTGACGTAGAGGGATTCGGCGATGGTGCGCACCATGATGCTCTCTCCTTGGGGCGGCGGGGTGAGGGGGGGCCTAACCGGAGGACTTCGCAGTCCACCCATACTGACTCGAATACGAAGCATATTGGACGCCATCGCCGACGAAGACAGCCGAAGACAGCCGACGCCCAGCCGTGGCACTCCCCGTTCTCCCGGTAGGCGCTCTACGCCGTCAGGCTGAACCCGGACAGCTGTTCGATCGCGGTGATCAGACTGGAATGGTCGTCGGTGTCGTGACCGTTGGCGGCAAGGGACTCGAACAGCTCGGCGACGACGGCCGAGACGGGGAGCGCGACATGCTGCTGGCTGGCGCTGGCCCGGGCGATCCGGAGATCCTTGCGGTGGAGCTCCACCCGGAAACCGGGGGCGAAGGCGTGGTCGATCATCGCGCCGGCCTTGAGCTCCATCACCCGGCTGCCGGCCAGCCCGCCGCGCAGCACCTCGATGATCTTCGCCGGGTCGACGCCGGCCCGGGCGCCGAGCACGAGCGCCTCGCTCATCCCGGCCAGGTTCACGGCGACCGCGATCTGGTTGCACATCTTGACCGTCTGCCCGGCACCGGGACCGCCGACGTGAACGATCGTCCGGCCGAGCGCCGCGAAGACCGGCTGGGCCCGCTCGAAATCCGCGGCGGAGCCGCCGGCCATGATGCTCAGGGAGCCCGCGATCGCCCCGGCCTCGCCGCCGCTGACCGGCGCGTCGAGCAGCGAGGCGCCCGCCGCCGCCAGTCCTTCGCCGAGCCGGATCGCCGCCGCCGGCGCGATCGTGCTCATGTCGATCACGAGGAGTCCCGGCCGGGCCGCCCCGAGGACGCCGTCGTCACCGGCCACGACCCGCTCGACGTCCGGGGTGTCCGGCAGCATCGTGATCACGATGTCAGCACGTTCGGCGACCTCCCGAGGGGACCCGGCGGCCGTGAAGGCATCGCTCTCGGCGGTCAGCTCGTCCACGACGTCGCGGCTGCGGTTATGGATCACGAGCCGGAAGCCGGCCTCGACGAGATTCCGGGCCATCGGCCGCCCCATGATCCCGAGGCCGATGAATCCCACCGTCGTCCCTGGCCCTGTGTCTGCCATTGCTGATCCCTTCATATCGGTGAAGATCCGGTCCACGGCGATGCGTCCGGGTCCGGTTCGATCGTCTGCGACAGCAGACCACGGGATCGGGTCGACGGCAACAGGGACGGCCCGGGCATTTCGCCCGGGCCGTCCCTGTTGCCGCTCGGTTCGACGTCCGGCCTAGGCTGGACTCACCGCCAGGGCCATCCCGTCCATCACATTCCACATCGACATGAACGTGCCCCAGTCGTAGAACCGGCTGGAGCCGATGGCCGGATCGGACACGTAGACGCCGCTCTGGTCGTATCCGTAGGCGACGACGACGTGATAGCCCGGCACGAGGAGGTAGGTGCTGCCGTCGGACCCGGTCTCGTAGAAGCCGGTGTCGCCCCAGAGTCCCAGGTAGACGAGGACTGGCGATCCCGCGTCCAGGCGGTTGGTCAGCGCGGCCGAGTTCCCCTGCCCGTAGAACGCTTCTCCATAGAAACCGAACTGGGGGAGGGCGGCGGCGAGCGGTTCGACGTAGACGCCGTAGTCCACCGTGTTGCCCCACCAGCCGGTGATGTCCCCGCGGTACCCGTAGTGCGGGTTCTCGCTCCAGCCGACGACGCTGTCGAAGGCGTACTCGCTGATCCCGCCGCCGAAGGCGCCGGTCGCGATCTGCAGCGAGGCGTACTCGCAGCTCAGGTTGCGCTGCTGGACATAGTTCGGCACCGGGATGCTGGCCCCGCTGGTCGCGGTCGTCCCGGTCCCGGCGGCGACCGGCTCGACGGCCGCCGCGGCCGGCTCGGTCCACCAGATCTGGGCCGGGGCGTCGAGGACGGACGTCGCGCTCTCGCAGCCACCGCCGTCGTTCAGCGTCACCGCGACGTGGCCGATGAAGGACCCGGCCAGGTTGACCTCGATCCGGGCGTCGCCGCCGGCGTAGGCACCGCTGGTGTCGACATCGACGTAGCCGACCCCGTCGGTCCCGGTCGCGGCTCGTTCGGAGGCGTAGACCGCGCCGTCGACGACCAGCCCGGTGAGGATGTCAACCCCCGACAGCGGCTGACCGGACTCCCGGACCTCGATCGCGACCGGGATCACGCAGCCGACCGCCGGGCTGACGCTCTTGACCGTTACCCAGGCGTTGACGGACCGTGCGCTCGCCGAGGACGACGAGGGGGCCAGCGATGCGCCGCCCATGGACAGGACCAATGCGGTGATCACTGGCAGGATGAACCGTCGACGCATGCTGAAATCCCCCGTAGATGGTCGGTACTCCGATCGAGCACCACCCTCCGAATGACGGTCGATACCGGCAGAAGGGCTTGGGTTCCCGTTGAGGGGACCCGATTTCCTTCGGCTGGCGACCGGCCGGAGCGTGATCGAGACGACCCCTGCCCCATCCCCGAGGTGAGAATAGCAACTTCGCGCCAACATGGCTACCCGTTTCGAACGGTTTACACCATCGATCGTACATAGTGTACGGACATTTTCTTGTCAGGGAGTCACGTCGACACGCGCACGACACCCGATCGGCGGAGGTCAGGTATCCGATCGTCGGGTGGGACGACGGAGCGCGTCATTTCTGGTAGGCTGTGTGCTGCCTTTCGCCACTCTCGCGAGAGCCGCCTTGTCTGTCGGACCGTTCTGAATCGCTGGACACCCGTCCGGGAAACCCCCGGCCGATCGTGCCCCGACCGGGCGAACCGTTGTCTGCATCCGGCGAGCGGTCAGTTCATTCCCGATCCCTGTCCACCACGTCGGTCGATCTTACCCGTCGCCGATACCTGAGGAACCCCGCATGGCACGAAGCGTCAACGATACCGACCGCGCGATCATCCGTCTGCTCCAGCGCAACGCCCGGATGTCCTATGCGGAACTCAGCCGGGCGACCGGGACGCCGGAATCGACGGTCCGGCGGCGGATGGATCGTCTCCAGCAGCGCGGCGTGATCGAGTTCGCGATGGTCGCTGAGCCGAGCAAACTGGGCTACGAGCTCCGGGCCATGATCGGCCTCCGTGTCGATCTCCACCGGCTGGAGGAGATCGCCGACCAGCTCCGGGCGATGAACGAGGTCACGTTCGCCGCCTTCCTGACCGGCAACTTCGACATCATGATCCACATCATCGTCGAGTCGCAGGAGGACCTCGTCGGACTCCTGACCGAGAAGCTATCGTCCATCGACGGCGTCCGCTCGACCGAGACCTTCGTGATGCCGTGGATCATCAAGCCGACGACCTCCTGGGTGCTGCCGGAGCACGAGGCGCATCCCAAGCCGGCTGACGGCTCCGACGACATGGATGACGACGACGATCTCCTCGTCGAGGACGTCGCCCCGCCGACATCCTTCGCCGACCGGATCCGGCAGCGGAATCTCCAGAACGTCGTGACCGTCAAGGACCAGTAGTCCGATTCGTCAGTCGACGCCCGCGATGGACATGACAGGGGAACGCCGGCCAGCGTCCCCCTTGGCCGGGGACGTGGAATACTTCGGCGGTGTGATCGACCGCCCGACAGGAGCGATGTGAGCCGATGCGGGCCGATGCGGGCTATGAATCAGGAGACGCGAATGGCGACCGATGACCGGAGCGGGACCGCTGGCGGCGACCAGGCGATCGAGGCGCTGTCGACGGAAGACCGTGTCTTCCCGCCCTCGAACAGCTTCCGGGAGCGGGCGAACGTCTCCGATACGAGTATCTACGCTCGGGCCGCGGCCGACCCGGAGGCGTTCTGGGCGGGCGAGGCCGAGCAGCTCGACTGGTTCAAACCCTGGGACACGGTGCTCGACTGGCGGCCGCCGTTCGCGCGCTGGTTCGACGGCGGGCAGCTCAACGTCGCCCACAACTGCCTGGACCGCCACGTCGCCAACGGGCTCGGCGACAAGGTCGCCTACCATTGGGAGGGTGAGCCGGGCGATACGAAGACGATCACCTACGCCGGCCTGCTGGACGATGTCCGGCGCTGCGCCAACGCCCTGAAGTCGCTCGGCGTCCGGAAGGGCGACCGGGTCGCGATCTACCTGCCGATGATCAGCGAGTTCCCGGTCGCGGTGCTGGCCTGCGCGCGGATCGGCGCGCCCCACACGGTCGTCTTCGGCGGGTTCTCGGCCGACTCCCTGCGCGACCGGATCAACGACGCCGGCGCGAAGGTCGTCATCACCGCCGACGGCGGCTACCGTCGGGGCAAGACCGTCGCACTCAAGCCGCAGGTCGACGCGGCGCTCGCCGACGGTGCCTGCCCCACGGCGGAGCACGTCCTCGTCGTCCGTCGGACCGGCGACGCGGTCGAGATGGTCGCGGGTCGCGATCTCTGGTGGGACGACGTCGTCCCGACCCAGTCCCTCGACTGCCCGGCCGAGCCGATGGAGAGCGAGGATCTGCTCTACCTGCTCTACACCTCCGGCACGACGGCGAAGCCCAAGGGCATCGTCCACACGACCGGCGGCTATCTGACCGGGGTCGCCTCGACGTTCCGGTCGGTGTTCGACATCAAGCCCGACGACGTCTACTGGTGCGCCGCCGACATCGGCTGGGTGACGGGGCACAGCTACATCGTCTACGGGCCGCTCGCCAACGGTACGACCGGCGTGCTCTACGAGGGGGCGCCCGATTTCCCCGATCCGGCCCGGTGGTGGGACATCATCGAGCGATATAAGGTCACGATCCTCTACGCCGCGCCGACCGCGATCCGGGCCCACATGAAGTGGGGTGACCAGTTCGCCGCCCGGCACGATCTCTCGACCCTGCGGCTGCTCGGCAGCGTCGGCGAGCCGATCAACCCGGAGGCGTGGGTCTGGTACCACCACCACATCGGCGGCGACCGCGCCCCGATCGTCGATACCTGGTGGCAGACCGAGACCGGCGCGGTGATGATCAGCCCCCTGCCGGGGATCACCGACCTCAAGCCCGGCTCCAGCACCGTCGCGCTGCCGGGGATCGACGCCGGGATCGTGAACGAGGCGGGGGAGCCGGTCGGGCCGAACCAGGGCGGCTACCTCGTCATCAACAAGCCGTGGCCCTCGATGCTACGCGGGATCTACGGCGACGACGAGCGTTTCCGGAAGACGTACTGGAGCCGGTTCCCCGGCCGCTACTTCCCCGGCGACGGCGCCCGCTACGACGGCGACGGCTACACCTGGCTGCTGGGCCGGGTCGACGACGTCATGAACGTCTCCGGGCACCGCCTCAGCACGACCGAGATCGAGAGCGCCCTCGTCAGCCACGCGATGGTCGCCGAAGCGGCCGTCGTCGGTGTCAGCGACCCGATCTCCGGGGAAGCGCCGGTGGCGTTCGTGACGCTGCGCGACGGCAATGCCGCGAGCAAGGAGTTCGGCGAGAGCCTGCGCCAGCACGTCGCCGCGAAGATCGGGGCGATCGCCCGGCCCAAATCGGTGATCTTCACGCCGGACCTGCCCAAGACCCGCTCCGGCAAGATCATGCGCCGCCTCCTGCGCGACATCGCCGCCGGCCGTCCCCTCGGAGACACGACGACGCTGGCCGATGCCGGTGTCGTGGACCTGATCCGCGACGCCAGCCGGAGCGGCAAGGAGGAGTAGGCGTCTGCTCGACTCACGGATCGAAAGCGTGACGTGGCGGCCGAATCGAAGGGGTGGGGCTCTCGCATCGCTGGCCCCATCCGGGTCGCCGCGGCGGCCATCGCCCCGCAGGGCAACAACCGACGTTCGTTGCTCACGTTTCGACCTGACGGGGTGGGATGAGCGCCCGTTCATGGAGGGGCGAAGCGAGCCCGGCGCCCGCGGGCGCCACCGCCCCGCAAGGGGATCATATTGGCGATGACCCGACCATCTTCGATGGCTCGCAAGCGTTGCCGCTACGACGGGCGCCGCAGGAGCCGTTTGAGCCGATCCGGAACCTCGATCTCGATTCCGGCGAAGCGAACGCCGACGGCGATCGTCGCCGGGTAGATCACGGTGAGAACGAGGGCAGCGAGGACGAGGGTCAAGAGCCGCCTTGTGAGCGCGGCATCGTCGTCCACCCCGCTCAGCGCGATCCCGCCGCCCCACGCGATCGCGGAACTCAGCAGGCCACCGACGGTGCTGAGGGCGATCACCGGCCAGGGCAGGACCCGCCAGCCCCGGAAGATGCTTCGTCCAAGCAGGAGCGCGCCGACCAGCGTCACGCCCCACTGGATCGAGTTGGCGAGCACGAGGCCGACCATCCCGAGCGGTCCGACCAGCCCGAAGGCCGCGATGGCGTAGCCGACCGCCCCGACCACGGTGATCAGCAGCGGGAGATGGGTGTTCTTCCGGGCGTAGAACGCGAACAGCAGCACCTGGGCGTAGCCGGCGGCGAGCGTGCCGGGTAGGTAGCCGAGGAGCGCCCTCCGGATCTGACCGGCCGCTGCCACGTCCGTGTCCCCGTGCTCGAAGATCAGCCGGACCACCGGTTCCGACAGCACGGCCAGCATCAGCGTGACCGGGATGATCAGGAGGGTGACGAAGACGAGCGCGCGACGCAGGGTCCGGGCGAAGGCGACCGGGTCCTCGTCCTCATGGTGACGTGAGAGCGATGGCAGTGCGGCCAGGGCGACCGCCGCCGCGACGAGCCCGAGTACCGTCTGGACCAGCGTCGTCGCGAAGCGCATCACCGCGACCGTGCCCTCGGAGACGCCGCTGGCGAGGTTCCGGTCGACCACCAGCACCGCGGTCGTGATGATGAGACTGCCGGTGACGGGGATGCTGAGGCGCACGACCGTCCCGACAGCAGGGTGGCGCAGGTGCAGGTTCGGCGGGACGAGCAGCCCGACCCGGCGGAGGGCGGGAAGCTGGATCAGGACGATCGCGAGGGCGCCGAGGACCGTCCCGAGGGCGAGGCTCTCGATCCCGATCGCCGCCGAGAGCGCTAGAGCGGTAGCGATGAAGACGGCGTTCCGGGTGGCCGAGCCAAGCGACGGCGCGGCCGGACGGCCAGCGGCATGCAGTCCCGCCATCAGGACCGAACCGAGTCCGAGCAAGGGGACGGCCGGCAGGATCCAGCGGACCAGCTCGACCGTGAGGTCGACCGTGGCCCGATCGGGCGGCTCACCGACATCGAGGAGTCCGGTCAGGGCATCGACGACCAGCGGCGCCCAGACGATCCCGGCCACCGTCATGACCAGCGTCGCGATCAGGATCAGCGTCAGCAGGGCGCCCATCGCCCGGCGGACTTCGGCCACGCCGCCGCGGGAGGCCAGCATCAGACCGGCCAGCGCCGGGATCATCGCCGCCTGGAGGACGCCGTTGCTGGTCAGCTCGAAGATGGTGCTCTGGACGTTGTCGGCGAGGACGAAGGCGTCAGTCTCGGCGCCGCTGCCGAACCGGGACGAGATCACCGCCTCCCGGACCAGCCCGAGGAGCCGGCTCAGCGCCGTCCCGATCATCAGGATGACGGCGAGGTTGACGAGGCGACCGGTCGGCGTCGACCGGTCGACCGGCTCCGGTGTCCCATCGCCTGATGTCTGGATGCCGTCGACCGCGCCGCTCCGGCCCCCCCGCTGATGGCCGTTCGGCGGGGTGTCGACACGGGGCGGGAGCGTCGGGGTCGATGGTGGACCACCGGCCGTCGCCGGTGGCTGGCTCACCGGAACCGGAACCAGGCGATCAGGATCGGGATGACGGCGTAGATCAGGTCCGGGATCAGGCGCAACTGGAGATAGTACGTGGCGAAGTCGCCGAGTTGATTGATCTCGCCGAGCGGGATGTCGAGCCGCTGCGACAGCACGATCCGGCTGACGGCCAGCCCGACGACGACGATCGCGATCGCCGTCAACTGGAGATCCCGGCCGCGCTTGAATTTGGCCGCCCGGGCCATGACCTCGACGGAGCCGAATCCGAGCGCGAGGGCAAGGTAGAATTGCCAGGCCGGGAAGAAGCCCCAGACGACCCCGACGACCACCGCCACGGCGAGGCCGAGTCCCGCCGCGCGGGCGATCGAGGTCGAGGGGGTGCGGTACGTCGGCAGGCCGCGGACGCCGGCGCAATCCGGGCAGCGCAGACCGACCGGCGTCCGGACCGCTTCCTTCGGGCAGATGGGCTTAGCGCAGCGGGAGCAGCGCAGCCGTGTCATGACGTCCTTGTGATAGGTGCAGGGGACCTCACCGGTCGACGTCCGGGTGGTGGGGTACGGCGGCGGCGCTGTCATGTCGGGCTGGTCATCCTCGGTGGAGCTACGGGCGCGTCGGGCGCGATTCGTTCGTCTCCGGCGCGTGGCAAGGATACGCGATCATCTCAGGCCGGACGGCCCCACCTTTGCCAGCAGGGAAGCAGGTCACATGCGGCCGATCGACATCGCTGGTCTGTTCACGCTCGGCGCGCTCTGGGGCGCGTCGTTCCTCTTCATGCGGGTGGCGTCCCCCGAGTTCAACCCGGTGCCGGTCGCCGACCTCCGGGTCATCATCGGTGGACTGCTGCTGCTCGCCGTCGCGCTGCCGGGTGGGATCAGCCTCGACATCCGGACCCGCTGGCGCCAGTACCTGCTGCTCGGAACGATGAACACGGCGATCCCGTTCACGCTGATCTCGTTCGCGGCGACGGAGCTACCCGCATCCATCTCCTCGATCCTGATCGCGACGACCCCGGTCTTCACCGCCCTGGTCGGCTGAGTCTGGTTGCGCGATCCGCTGTCGGGCCGGCAGATGGCCGGAGTCACGTTCGGTCTGGGCGGGGTGGTCCTGCTCGTCGGCTGGACGCCGCTGACGTTTGGTCTCGGCGTCATCCTCTCGATCGCCGCCGTCGTCGGGGCCGCGCTGTGCTACGGCATCGGGACGCACTACTCGGCCCGGATGCTCCGGACCAAGGCGGGAGTGGCGATCCCGATCATGCAGCAACTGACGGCCGCCGTGGTGCTGCTGCCGTTCGCCGCCGCCACCGTCCCGGCGTCCCGCCCGTCGGACGAGGCGATCCTGTCGGTACTCGGGCTGGGCCTGTTCACGACCGGGGTGGCCTACCTGCTGTTCTTCCGCCTGATGCGGAGGATCGGTCCGTTCCGGGCCAACATCGCCACCTACTTCACGCCGGCCTTCGGGGTGCTCTGGGGCGCGTTGCTGCTCGACGAGAGACTCTCGCTCGGCACATTCGTCGGGTTCGCCGTCATCCTCGCCTCGGCGGCGATGATGAGCAACATGCGCCTCGGGCAACTCCGGGGCTTCCGGGCGTCATCATCCCGCCAACATACCGCCTCGGATGCGGTAGCGGAGTAAGGCGTGTCTTGTCGAACGTCGCGCGGTGGCGGCGCAGACTGCTTCCCCCAGCGAAGCGAGACCTCTCTCCGGCTCACCTGCTTGGCTCCCCCGCCCCACGCGGCGCTCGCTGTGCTGCGGCTCCGCAGGTGCCCGGAGAGGGGAGCAACGCCGTCCAGCGGAAAAACGACGAGAGCGGGACCAGCCATCGGCCGGTCCCGCTCTCGTTGGTCGTAGTTGCAGTGATCAGGCCTGAGCGTCGGCCGTTTCGATGGCCTCGGCCTGAGCCTCGACACCGGCGGCCGGAGCGGCGGCGCGGTTGCGACCGGCGGTCGCCTCTCGCTCGCGGGCCTCGGCCTCGCGCTGACGGGCGTCGGCTTCCATCTGGGCGGCGCTGCGGACCTGGAGGCGCTGCTGGCGCTTGGACACCTTGCGCTCGGACGACTGGCCGGCTTCCATGCGCTTCATGAAGCGCTCGACCTGACCAGCCGTGTCGATGATGCGCTGCTCACCGGTGTAGAACGGGTGACAGACACCGCAGATGTCCGTCCGGATCGTCGCCTTCGTGGAGCGGGTCTCGAAGGTGTTGCCACAGGCGCAGGTGACGGTGGCCGTGGTGTAGGTGGGGTGGAGACCTGGCTTCATGGGTGGAGTACCTCTTGATCTACGACAGACTGATCGCCATCCAGCCTGCACACAAGACGAACCGGCCGAACCTGGGCCCGACCGGTTCAATGACATAATGATACCACGTCTCGCGGTCAGCCGCTCACCGATCGTTAGTCGGCGGCGAGCTCGTCCAGCGTCGCGACCACCGGGATCGCGGCGGCCATCGTCAGGCGCTGGGCTTCGCCCGGCGTCATCAGCATGGCCTTGGCCCCACCGACGGGATAGACCTCCGGCGGGTAGACGCTGATCCGGCGGCGGAAGCGGCTGATCGGCTCGAACCGGACGACCCCGTCGATCTTGGCGAAGATCGTATGGTCCTTGCCGATGCCGACGTTCTCACCGACGTGGAACTCGGTCCCACGCTGGCGAACGATGATCGTGCCGCAGTTGATCAGCTGGCCGTCGGCGCGCTTGACGCCGAGCCGTTGTGCCTGACTGTCGCGACCGTTGCGCGAACTACCGGCGCCCTTCTTGTGAGCCATGTGGGTTCTCCCTCAGACGAGACCGAACAGGACCAGTCGGGTAGGACTAGGCGTTGATGGCCGTGATCGACAGACGGGTGAGGTTCTGGCGATGGCCGGTCCGACGACGGTAGCGCTTCTTCGGCTTCATCTTGAAGACGATGATCTTCTCGCCCCGGTACTGGTTCTCGATCGTGGCGGTGACGGCGACGCCGTCCAGCATCGGAGCCCCGATCTGGGGAGCTCCGTCGCCGCCGACCATCAGTACGCGATCGAGGGTGACTTCGGACCCCTCGTCACCTTCGAGCCGCTCGACGGCGATCCGGTCACCGACGCTGACTCGGTACTGCTTGCCCCCGGTCTCGATTACCGCGTAGTGGCCGAGCGGCTTGGGTCCCTCGGGGCGGATCGGCCCGCGCTTCGAGCGGTCCGCCGAGCGCTTGCCCTGTCCCGGCGCGGCCATGACCGGCAGCGTGACAGCGGTCGGCGCGATGGTCTCGGCGTCGCCCGTCGCATCCACAGCCGCCAGCGCGATGGTCTCGGCGTCGTCCGACGCGACGGCGGCGGTCGGAGCGAGGGTCTCGGCGTCGTCCGTCGTGTCGGCGGCCTCACCGGGGGACGCGACGGAGCCGACGACGGCCGCCTCGTCGTCCGTCAGCAGCTCGGCGCTGACTGTCTCCGGCGCGGTGTCCGGGGCAACCGGCGCGTCGCTGCCAGCCAGGATCGGGTTCTGGGCGTTCTCATTCGTCGAATCGCTCATGCTCTGTCACTTTCGGGCTTGGATCGTTGGACAAGCTGACACGGCTGCCCGCGCCCGCAACCCCGGCCCGGGTGCGGCGGGCACACGAAATGGGACGCACAGGCGTCCGCAGACGGGACATCCTATCACACTTCATCGGCATCGTCGCAGGGTGCCGCCGCCGATCACGCTGTCGATCGAACCCGGACGGACGTGGCTCGGTCAGGAGGGCAGGATCTGGCCGGGACCATTCCCGATGGTCCCCGGCAGGGCTGCCACGGTGAGGCGCCGCCGGCGTGACAGGCCTTTCTCCGGAACCTACCATGATGGTTGCATCGGGCCGGCGATCGGCCGCGGATCGATCTCGACCGGCGAAGACCCACATCGAGAGAAAGTCTCCCTTGAGTACCGATCAGTATCAGTCGTTGAACGTCGAGACCGACGTGACCCCGGTCAGGATCGGGACGCGGGGGTCCGCGCTCGCCCTCGCTCAGGCGTGTCTCGTTGCCGGGATGCTGGCCGAACGCCAGATCCCATCGGAACTCGTCGTCGTCCGCACGCAGGGTGACGCGGACCAGACGACCTCGCTGGCGGTCCTCGGGGGCCAGGGCGTCTTCACCTCGGCGCTGCAGGAGGCGCTGCTGCGGCACGAGATCGACATTGCCGTCCACTCGGCAAAGGACCTGCCGACCGTCGAGCATCCCGATCTCGAGCTCGTCGCGTTCCTCTCCCGTCAGGACCCGCGCGACGTCCTGATCTCGAAGACCGGCGCCGACTTCGGATCGCTCCCCGTCGGTGCCCGGATCGGCACATCCTCCCGCCGCCGGATCGCCCAGGTGATGGCCGTCCGCCCGGACCTGGCGATCGTCGACCTGCGCGGCAACATCGACACTCGCATCCGGCGGGCGACCGAAGGGGACCTCGACGCCGTGGTCCTCGCCGCCGCCGGTTTGCACCGGCTCGGCTGGCACGACCGGATCACCGAGTACCTGGCCCTGGGACAGTTCGTCCCGGCGCCGGGGCAAGCCGCGTTGGCACTGGAGACCCGGCGGGACGATCCGGGCATGGCCCGTCACGCGGCCGACCTCGACGAGCCCGATGTCGCCCGGTGCGTCCGGGCCGAGCGGGCCTTCCTCCGCGCGATCGGGGCGGGATGCACGACCCCGGTCGGCGCCCATGTCACCGTCGAAGGCGACGAGATCCGGCTCCGGGCGATGGTCGCCTCGCCGAATCTGCTCGACGCCCGGTGGGGCCTCTACGACATGGCCGCCGAGGGCAGCGAGGACGGCGCCGGACGGGTCGCGCGGGAGATGCTCGGCCTCGTCCGCGGGGACCGCCGGTCCAGAGGCCGACCGACGCTCGGCGGACCGACCCGGCCATCGGTTCTCGTCACCAGACCGGGCGGGGCCGGTATCGCGCTGGGATCGGCGCTCGAGTCGGTCGGGGCCAGCGCCGTGGTCGAGCCGATGCTGCTCATCGAGCCGTCCCGCGGTCCTGTGGCGGAGGCGATGATCGGTCACGTTCAGGCGGGCGAGATCGACTGGGTCGTGCTGACTAGCGCTAACGGGATCGACGGCATCCTCGCCAACACGGCCAGCGGGACGGGGCTGCGTGATGTCCTGGCGCCCGTCCGGGTGGCTGTCGTGGGCGAAGCGACGGCGGCGCGGCTCCGGTCGCTGGGTGTCGAGCCCAGTCTGGTCGCTCGACGCGCCGATGCGGCCAGCCTGGCGGCGGAGCTGACCGACATGGGACTGATCGGACAGACGATCTGGCTGCCGCAGGGGAACCTCGCCGGGGACGATCTCGCGAGCAGTCTCCGATCGGCCGGCGCGACCGTCATCGCGACCGAGGTCTACCGGGTCGATCAGCCCGCTGGTCTCTCACCGGGGGTCCGCGCCGCTCTGCTGCAAGGCGACATCGACGTGGCGGTCTTCGCGTCGCCCTCCGCGGTTCGCCACCTCGTCGGTCTCCTCGGGCCGGACTGGGCGACACTGGGGGACGTCCGGCTGGTCGCGATCGGCCCGACCACCGCCGCCGAACTTCGACGACTCGATCTCGATGTGGCGGCGGTCGCCGAACGACCATCCGACGAGAGGCTGATCGAAGCCGTTCGTGGGGCACTCGAAGATGCTGACGGCGACACGTCCCTCGTCACCCAGCAGACATGCCAGTCAGGATCGCAATCATGACATCGCCCATTCAGACCCAGGAGATCGCGACCGGGTTTGCCCGGCACCGCCGGCTACGCCGCTCGGCGGGCATCCGGGCGCTCGTCCGCGAGACCCGGCTCTCGGCCGAGGACTTCATCTACCCGCTGTTCGTCACCGAGGGGACCGGGCGCCGGAGCGAGATCGGCTCGATGCCGGGCCAGTTCCAGCGCTCGGTCGACCTGTTGCGCGCTGAGATCGACGAGCTGATCGGGCTGGGCATCGGCGCCGTGCTCCTGTTCGGGCTGCCGGACCACAAGGACGACCTGGCGAGCGGTGCCTACGACGACGACGGCGTCGTCCAGCGGGCCGTCCGGGCCATCAAGGCCCACGCGCCGGACATGGTCGTGATCACCGACGTCTGCACCTGCGAGTACACCAGCCACGGCCACTGCGGCATCCTCGTCGACGGGCAGGTCGACAACGACCTGACGCTGCCGCTGCTGGCCCGGACGACCGTCTCCCACGCCGCCGCCGGGGCCGACATCGTCGCGCCGTCGGACATGATGGACGGGCGGGTCGCCGTCATCCGGGCGGCGCTGGACGGCGCCGGGTTCGTCGATCTCCCGGTGATGTCCTATGCCGCCAAGTATGCCAGCGGCTTCTACGGCCCGTTCCGGGAGGCCGCCGGGAGCGAGCCGGCGTTCGGGGACCGGCGTAGCCACCAGATGGACCCCGGCAACGCCCGCGAGGCGATGCGCGAGATCGAGACCGACCTCACCGAAGGCGCCGACCTGATCATCGCCAAACCGGCGATGGCCTACCTGGACATTGTCCGGCAGGCGCGGGACCGCTTCGACGTCCCGATCGTGGCCTACAACGTCTCGGGCGAATACGCGATGGTTAAGGCGGCCAGCCAGGCCGGCTGGATCGACGGGGAGCGGGTCACGCTCGAAGTACTGACGTCGATGAAGCGAGCCGGCGCCGACCGGATCATCACCTACCACGCCAAGGAAGCGGCCGTTTGGCTGGCGAAGAAGCGGTGACGATGCAGGCAATTTGCATGGCCGATGATGGTTCTGAACGGAGGAGTGATATGACTGACGTCGCCGAGACGACCAGCATCGCGGTGCCTGGAACGATGACGGGTCGCGCCCGACTGCTCGCCGCCACCCGCGGGGCGGCGGTCGACGTCACCCCCGTCTGGTACATGCGGCAGGCTGGCCGATGCCTGCCGGAGTACCGGGCGCTCCGGGCACGGCACCCGTTCATGGAGGTGGCGAAGACGCCCGAACTCGCCGTCGAGGCGACGCTGATGCCGATCGAGCGCTTCGGCGTCGATGGGGCGGTGCTGTTCGCCGACATCATGCTGCCCTTGGACGGGATGGGCGTGCCGTTCCGGATCGAGCCGAAGGTCGGCCCGGTAATCGACGCGCCGATCCGGACCCGGGCCGACGTCGAGCGGATCGTCATCGCGGACGCCGACGAGGCGACCGGTTACGTGATGGACGCGCTGAAGCTGCTGCGGCGCGAACTCGGCGACCGGGCGGCCTCGCTCGGGTTCAGCGGGGCGCCGTTCACCCTGGCCTGCTACCTGATCGAAGGCCACGGCTCGCGGGAATACCCTCGTGCCAAGGCCCTGATGTACGGCGACCCGGCGACATGGCACCTCCTGATGGAGAAGCTGACCGAGGTCGTCAGCCGCTACCTGACCGCCCAGATCGCGGCCGGGGCCGACGCGGTCCAACTGTTCGATTCCTGGCTGGGGCTGCTCGGGACCGAGGCCTACGCCGAGTTCGTCCAGCCCTACACGACTCGGATCTTCGCGGCGTTGCGCGGGCTGGCGCCGACGATCCACTTCAGCACCGGCACGTCCCATCTGCTCGACCAGATCGCCTCGACCGGGCCGGATCTCGTCAGCGTCGACTGGCGCCTGCCGCTCGACACGGCTTGGTCCCGGCTGGCCGCCGGGCAGGGGATCCAGGGCAACCTGGACCCGACGCTGCTCATGGGCGGCTGGGACGTGACCCGTCGGGCCTCCGACGACATCCTCCGGCGGGCCGCCGGCCGGCCCGGTCACATCTTCAACCTCGGTCATGGCATCCTGCCCGAAACCGACCCGGGCGTACTGACCGAGTTAACGCGGCATACCCATCGCACCGTGGCGGGGTAGCCCGATCGGAGCGGGACAGCGAACCGGGCGCGCCGATTCGTCCCCGTGGGCCATATACTGCGCACTGGACGCGTTTTCACGACCAGTAGACGGTGCAGGCATGCAGAGAGACCAGGTCCCGTCGTCCTCGGGTGTCCGAACCCAGAACGGCGACCAGGCCGGATCGCCAACCATCGCGGGTGCTCGGGGTGGCAGCGCGACCGTCGCCCCTGGGTGGCTGACACCCAATCCGGCCCCCCGCCCCCGCGCCGTACCCGACCGATCGTCGCTCGAGGCCCGGCGGGCAGGGGAGATCGCCCTGGCGAGCGAATCCTCGAACCCGGCCACCGCGAGTGGCTCGGTCGCCGATCTCCCCGAGACACCACCCCGCATCCTGATCGTCGATGACGAGCCGACCCTTCGCGATACCCTGAGTTTCTACCTGCGGCGGGAGGGGTTCGAGGTCCGGGCGGTCGAGGACGGCGCGGCCGCCCTCGCCGCGACCCGGGCCGACCATCCCGACCTGATCGTGCTCGACATCATGTTGCCCAAGATGGACGGGTTCCAGGTCTGCCGGACGATTCGGGCCGAATCGACCGTCCCGATCCTGCTGCTCTCGGCCCGTGGCGAGGAGTTCGACCGCGTCCTCGGGCTGGAGCTCGGCGCGGACGACTACCTCTCGAAGCCATTCGCGTTCCGGGAACTCGTCGCGCGGATCCGGGCCATGCTCCGCCGGGCCCAGATGCCCGGCCGGTCGCTGGGCTCGGCCGAGCCGGAACCGCCGGCCACCCGGCCTGATCAGCCGCCCCAGGGGGACCGTCCGGTCCGGGTCGGCGACATCATGATCGACCCACTGCGGCGGCAGGCCACGCGGGCCGATGCTCCGCTGGTCCTGAAGCCCAAGGAGTTCGATCTGCTCCTGCACTTCGCCCGCCGGCCCGGCATCGTCCACTCCCGCGAGACCCTCCTGCGCGATGTCTGGGGCTACGACTACCCGATCGACACTCGGACGGTCGATGTCCACATCCGCTGGCTGCGGCAGAAGATCGAGCAAGAGGACGCCGCCCCGCAGCGGATCGAGACGGTTCGGGGGCACGGATACCGGTTTGTCCACGACGAGTAGCGCCCTCCCGCCGATTCCGGACCCATCTCCCGCCAGGCAGACGCGCGGCCCGGTGGCCCGTCCCGGAGTCGTCGAGGTCGCCGGCGGGTTGCCCTTCCTGCCCCGGACTCTCCGGGGACAGGTCGTGGTCCCGATCCTCCTCGTCCTCCTGATCGGCCTGGCGGTCCTCGCATCGTCGATCGTCGGCGTCAGTCGCGACCTCTATCTGGGGCAGCTCGATACGACGCTGATCGCCGAGGGACGGCTGGCCGCGAGCGAGGCGGCCGGGGCGCTTCCAGCCGGAGCCGACACGGTGACCGGCGACGCGCAGGCGTTCGCGTCGGGCGTCGCGGTGTCGCTCGGTGCCCGCGTGACGGTCGTCCGCCCCGATGGCGTGGTGATCGGCGACTCGGCGGTCGACCCCGAGACGATCGCCAACCTCCGCCTCAACCCGGCCGTCATCGACGCCGGGGCCGGGCTGGAGGCCATCAACGAGGGCTCCCTCGTCCCCGGTGGTGAGCGGTACCGCTATGCCTCGGTGCCGGTCCCGGGCGGCACCGTCGCCGAGCCTGGCCTCATCATCCGCGTCGGCCTGCCGACCGCGACGGTCGACGACCGGGTGGCGACCGTCCGAGACCGCGTCCTCCTGATCGCCGGCGTCACCCTGCTGGCCGTCGCCGCCGTCACCCTGCTCGCCGTCAACCGCGTCGCGCGCGGGATCGGGCAGACACGGACTCACGTTCGGCGGATTGCCGCCGGCCGGCTGGAGATCGATGTCCGGCCGAGCCGGTTCGACGAGCTCGGGGATCTCCGGTCGTCGTTCAACGCCATGGTGATCGAGCTCCAGGATCTGGTCGCCGAGATCCGTCAGTCCCGCGCCCAGCTCGAATCCACGCTCTCGACGCTGTCGGACGGGGTCATCCTGACCGGGATGGCCGGCGAAGTGGTCCGCCTCAATGCCTCGGCGGCCCGGTTGCTGAACGTCGATCTCGACGAGGTCATCGGGCTGCCGTTCGTGATGGTGACGCGTGACCACGAGCTGAACGAGTTGCATCGCCAGTCGATGCGAACCGGGCAGATCGCGCGCGGGACCGGCATCGAGCTCGGGTTCGAGCGCCGGAAGGTCGACGCGATCGCCCAGCCCGTCATCGGCGACGACAACCAGCTCACCCTGGTCGTCCTGCGCGATCAGACCGAGCTCCGCCGGCTGGAGCAGGTCCGGCGGGAGTTCGTCGCGAATGTCTCCCACGAGCTGCGGACACCGCTGGCCTCGATCCGGGCGCTGGTCGAGACGCTGGAGGTCGGCGCGATCGAGGAGCCGGAGCTGGCCTACGATTTCCTCGGCCGGATCGTCGTCGAGGTCGATCGCCTGGCGTCGCTGGTCGATGAGCTCCTCGATCTCGCCCGGCTGGAATCGGGCCGGGTCTCGCTGCGGCTGGAACCGCTCTCCCCGGCCGATCTCCTAACTCATGGCGCCCAGCGGCTGCTCCCGCAGGTCGACCGCGCCCGGCTGACCCTGGACGTGGATATCAGCCCGGATCTACCGGATGTCCTGGCCGACCGCAGCCGGATCGAGCAGGTCCTGCTCAACCTCGTCCACAATGCGATCAAGTTCACGCCGCCCGGCGGGGTGATCTCGGTCCGGGCCGAGGTCCAGGGCGAGATGCTGCTGGTCAAGGTCCGCGACACCGGGGTCGGGATCGGGCCGGAGGAGCTGCCGCGCCTGTTCGAGCGGTTCTACAAGACGGACAAGGCCCGGCGCTCGGACGGGACCGGTCTCGGTCTGGCGATCGCCAAGCACATCGTCATGATCCACGGCGGCACGATCGCCGCCCGGAGCACCCTCGACCAGGGGGCGACATTCCTCTTCACCTTGCCGATCGCGGCGACGAGGACGGCCGATGCGACCCATGAGGGTCGGTACCTCCAGGCCGCCGAGACGCTGTTGTCATAAGTGGTCGTCTCGATGTCGGCCGGATCTCCCGAACCGGTCGTCCCCGGCCGGGTCCGCTCGGCGGGACCGGATCGTGCCGCATCCCGGCCGTCTTGCCGATCTCGCCGGGACCGGCCTCGCGTCGGTGACGGGTCGCAGTGACGCGAGGCCGGTCACGATCCGACCGATCGGACCGCTCGCAGTCGCGCCGGGAGCGTCTCCGGTGCGCGGGCGGCGAACGTGGCGCCCGCGACGACGAGCAGCCCGGCGCAGGCCCAGAGCGCGGCGACCGGGCTGACGGCGGTGGCGATGAAGCCGAGCGTCAGCGGGCCGGCGACGTAGCCGGCGTCGGCGAAGGTCCGGTAGCGGCTCAGGAGCCAGGCCGAGCGGCCCGGTGGGGCGAGGTCGGCGGCGTAGGCCGCCGGGGCGGACGAGGAGATCCCGCCGGCCGTGCCCCAGATCAGCGCGGCGAAGACGTAGCCGCCGAACCCGTCCGCGATCCCGAACAGGAGCAGCGATGCCCCGGTCAGGATCGTCGAGGGGACGATCACCGCCTTGCGCCCGAAGCGATCGGTCATCCAGCCGGACGGGTAGGCGAGCAGGACGCTCATCAGGCTGTTCATCCCGAGCCCCAGACCGATCTGCCCGGTCGAGAGGCCCATCTGGTTGGTCGCCATCAGCGGGATGACGCTGAACAGGGCGCCGGTCCGGGCGAAGAAACTGCTGAAGCTCACGCCGCAGATGAGCAGGAACGAGGTCCGGGTCGCGGGGGACAGCGGTGCGGGCAGCGTCGTCCCGGAGCTGCTGTCGGCCGCGGGTGTCGAGCCGGCGAAGTCGGATGCGGGCGAAGGCGTGGCGGTCTGCTGGGCACGGAGGTCGCGGGTCTCCGGCATCGCGAACCAGGCGATCAGAGTGACGCCCCCGGCGAGGACCGCGTAGGCGATGAACGGGAGCTCGAGGCCGAACCGGTCGGCGAGGAAGCCGCCGGGGATGGGGCCGATGCCGACGGCGAAGCCGAAGACGCCCTGGTAGATCGACATCAGCCGACCCCGGTTCTGCGGGGAGGCGATGTCGTTGACGACCAGTTGGCCGCCCGTCAGCACCGCCGCCGCGCCGAGGCCGGAGAGGAACCGGGCCCCGAGGAAGAACTCGTAGTTCGGCGCGACCGCCGTCAACAGGTTGCCCACGACGGTGATGATCCCGCCGACGGCCAGCGTCGCCCGCCGCCCCCGGAGATCGGCGAGCCGCCCGGCCGGGACGTTGGCGATGAACCGGGCCAGGCCGTAGATCGCGATCGTCAGACCGACGGCGAACTCGGAGACGCCGTACGTCTCGGCGTAGAGCGGCAGGACCGGGACGACCGACCCGAAACCGATCTGGTTGACCGCGATCAGGACGCAGGCCCAGGCAAGGATCTTCGCCCGCCGCCGATCGACGAGTGGTTCGCCCGAGCCGGAGCGCCGTCTGAACCCGCGCACTGGCCTCACCCTCTTGAGAACAACCATGACGTATCGCATCGGTCCCGGCGAAAGGCAGGCACCCGGACAGTATCGCCGACGGGATATGACGATGCCGGGGCCCAAGTAGGCGCCTTCGCGTCCGTCGTTTGACCTCGTCTTCAATAGTGAGTGACACCGGGTGTCCGCGTGGTGCGTTAGCGATACTGGGCGCATCGCATGATCGGGCTGGCGCACCAGCCGGGCACGATCCGTCCCTGCCGCTCCGACCGCGTCGGCTATCCTTGCCCCGATGATCGTCCCGGTCGCGAGGTCGATGACCCGCTCACGAGCGTCCCTGTGCCGTCGTGACGCGATCGAACCAGCGAATGAGAGGCACTCCGGCTTGACGGAATCACAGCGGCGCTTCCAGCCCTCCCGGCCGAACGGCGTCGATGGCTCCCAGCGGACCGGCGCCCAGTCACCCATCGGCGGCGACCCGAACCAGATCAGTCCGAGCGGCCAGACCCTGTCCGGCGCCCAGACGGTGATCGGCGGTCGCTATGCGATCCAGGCCCGGATCGGTGAGGGCGCCCACGCCATCACCTATCGCGCCCACGACACGCGCCTGAAGCGGACGGTCGCGATCAAGGTCCTGCGCTCGCACCTGTCCGGCGACACCGAGCTGGTCTCCCGGTTCGTCCGGGAGGCCGAGCTGGCCGCGTCGATCAGCCACCCGAATGTGGTCGATGTCTACGATGTCGGCACCGACGGCGACGTCTCGTACATCGTGATGCGGCTGGTCCCGGGCAGCGACCTCAAGCACGTCATCCAGGAGCAGGGGCGGCTCCCGGTGGCGCGGGCCACGCCGCTGGTCCAGCAGGTGCTGCGCGGTCTCGGGGCGATCCACGCCGCCGGGATCGTCCACCGCGACGTCAAGCCGCAGAACATCCTCATCACGCCCGACGGGACCGCCCAGGTGACCGACTTCGGCGTCGCCTACGCGGCGCTCTCCGAGGGGCTGACGACGCAGGGGATGACGGTCGGGACCGCCTCGTACATGGCGCCGGAGCAGGCCCGCGGGGAACCTGTCACCCAGGCGACCGACATCTACGCCGTCGGGGTGGTCTTCTACGAGATGCTGACCGGCCGGGTGCCGTTCACGGGCGAGAACCCGATGGCCGTCATGATGGCGCACCTCCAGTCCCGCCCGACGCCACCGAGCCAGGCGGCGCCGGGCGTCCAGATCCCGCCGTGGGTCGAGCAGATCATCCTGCGGGCGATGGCGAAGGACCCGGCGCAGCGGTTCCCATCCTCCGCGGCGATGGCAACGGCCCTCGCCGGTGGACCCGCCGCCCCGGCCGTCGCCAGCCGTGGCGACGAGGCCACCACCGTCGTCGGCGCGGCCGCAGTCGGCCAGGCGGTTCCGATCGGAGGCGACCGGACGATCGTTCGGCCTAGCGCTGGCGGCTACGGGCAGGCGCTACCGCCCCAGCGACCGGCCACGCCCCCCTGGCTGGCCGGGCAGGGTGGTGACGGGACGCCACCGCCGGCGCTGGCCCCGGCGGGTTCCGGGGGCCACCGTCGCGGCTGGCTGGCGGCGCTGCTGACGATCCTGTTCGGTCTGCTGGCCGTCGGCGTCGTGGCGGCCGCGACCGAGTTCGGCCCCTTCGATCGCGGCGGTGATGACCGATCGCCTGGTCTCGCCGCCGCGACCGATCAGCCGACGGCCACGGCCACGGCCGGACCGACCAACGAGGCGCCAGCCGCCACCTCGACCGTGATGGCCGCCGTGACACCGACGCGGACCCCGACTGAAACCGTCGTGCCGGCGACCGAGACCGACCCGCCCGCAACCGAGATGGCGACGGCGACCCTGCCGCCCGCGACCGTTACGTCACCACCGACCGCTACGGTGCGACCGACCACGCCGCCGACGGCCACGGCTACCGCCACGATCCCACCTGCCACCCTCTCGCCGACGATCGCCCCGGTACCGGGCGAGACGCCAGCGGTGGTCGAGGTCGATCCGACCCAGCCCGAGGACGCTGGTGGCCCCGCTAACGGGAATGGTGATCCTGTGAACGGCAGCGCGGCCCGGCTGCTGTCGGCCTCCGGGCAGGGCGGCGATTCCATCGTCATCGCTCCGTCGGACTGGCAGGGCGCCTACGCCGACCTCGATACCGACCTGTACGGGCGTGACTGCGTGGCGATCTACGGCCAAGGCAGCGGCTATGAGCAGGCGTCGCTGACCTTCACGCTGGAGGGCGTCCCGACCGCTGACCTCACGCTGACCATCACCGGTCTCGACGACGAGTACGCGGCGGCGAACCCCTTCACCGTCGCGGTCAATGGTCAGACGCTGCGGAGTGCCTCCGGCGATGTGACGTTCCCGAACTGGGACGCGAGTACGCCGCCGCAGTTCGCCCAGCTCACCGCGACGCTGCCAGCCGTCGCGTTCGTCGACGGGGAGAACACGATCACGATCACGAACGGTGCCCCGGACGGCGTCGTCGGCGAGGGTCCGTACCTGTTGTTGGGCGAGGGAACGCTGGAGTTGACATAGCATCGCGACGGGATGGGGACGATCGCGCATCGAAACCGACTTCCGGCGGTGGTAGGCTCAGTGGGAACGAACATTCGTCCGTATGGGTCTTCGCCTCCAGCGGGCCGGCCAGGGTGATGAGGGAACGGGTGGACGAGCTTCGATTGGGATGGCGCGGACGGGGTCGGTTAGCGGTGCTCTCGCTGCTGGTCGTGCTGGCGGTGCTGCTTCCGATCGGCGGCTACGCGCCAGTCGGACCGGTCGCGCCCGGCCTGGAATCCGTAGCCGCCCAGAGCTATCCGGGCTGGATGACACCGGAGCAGGCCGCCCGCTTCGCCAACGACTGGCCCGCCCTTGTGCCGTCGTACGTCCCCGAGCCGTTCGCCGGCGTCGTCCCGTCCATCTCGATCGACGGGACCTCCTACCGCATCTACTGGTATGTCGGCGGTGGCGCACCGACGTTCCTCGATGTGCGGGGCTACCTGAACGGGTACATCCCGGCTGGATCGGCCTACGACCTCAACGTCGAACTCACGGTCAATTCCACCGTTCGAGGCAATGCGGCCTATCACGACCCGACCCCGATCTACGACGCGGTCTACTGGCGAGAGGGGGGCATCAGTTACTGGGCCAACAGCCAGGGGCTCTCGACCGACATCGTCTCGTACGCTGACGGCTTCACCTCCGCCTCCGCGCCCGCCTCGGAGCCGACCGCGACCGTCGTTGCGCCCGCGACCCTCTACTCGCCTGACGCAGTCGTCTCGGGCGGGAGCGGCACCGTTACCGCCAGCGGTGGCGGCACCGCGGGAACGCTGACCGCGGATGGCGGCTACTTCCCGGACACCGGCACGGCGTCCTACCCCGGCGCCGGCGATGCGGCCGTGGCGTGGGTGGCGCCGGACGTGACGGTCGATACGGTCGTGACCTTCTCGCTCCTGGATGCCGGCGGCGCCGTGCTCGTCACGACGCCGACCCTGGTCACCGCTGTCGAAGTCCCCGTCGCGTTGTCGGTCGCCTGCGCCCCGTCGGTCGGCGTAGGGCAGCCCCTGCCGGTCTCGGTGACGGGGGCCGGCAGCGTCATGCTCGACGCGTCAGCCGGCTCGTGGCCGCGGACGTCGCCGAACACCGACTACGACCCTGGCACCGACGGCACCGCGCTGGCGTTCTCGCTCGGTGAGGGCAGCACCGCCGTGCTGACCTGGAGCGCTCCGGCGATCGCGCAGACCGCCACGATCCGGGTATACGGGACGAGCGGGATGGTCGTCGGCTCCTGTCGGGTCGAGGTCGTCGGCGACACGTCGACCGGCGAGCCGACCGGAGCCGTCGTGACCGCCACGATCACGGCGACGCTGCCAGTCGCCGGTGAGGCGACGGTTCGACCGACCGCCTCCGTCGGCGCGGGGCAACCCGTCGCGTCCGCCACCGTGCCCGGTACCGATCCCACCGATGGCACCGACCCGGGGAGTGACCCCCCATCGACCGTCCCCGGTACCGGGACGGGGGATGGGATCGATTCGGGCGACGGACCAGCGCCTTCGCCGACCGTCCGACCCGGCGATGGCACGGATTTCGGCGGAGCGGCGACCGTCCCGCCGGGAGCGACCTACCCGTCCGTCCCGACCAGCGCACCGCTGCCCGATGCACCGCCGACGTCGGTCCCGCCGGCCAGTGGGGCGCCGACCGCGCCCACGACTGGAGCCACCGCGGGACCGACCCGATCCGCGCCGACCACCGCGAGCACGGCACCACCGGCAACGGTGGTTGGCACGACCCCGCCCGACTCCCGTCCGCCAGCCACCGAGACACGCGTCCCGCCGACCGCGACGGCCACCCTGACGACGGTGCCCGTGCCGCCGACGGCGACGCCTCCACCTCCCGCGACCTCGCCGCCAGCGAGCCCGGTCCCGACGCAGATCCCTCCGACCGCGACCTCCGCGGTGACAGAGGCGGCACTGGCGGTCCAGGCCACGCCTCCTCCGACCGCGACCGCAACCCCGCCGACACCGACCTCGACAGCCGTTCCTCCGACGCCCGTCCCACCGACCGCGACCAGTGTCCCGCCGATACCGACCGCATCGCCCGTCCCGCCGACAGTGACCGCGGTGCCGCCGACCGCGACCGCAGTGCCGCCCACGCCGACCGTGGTGCCGCCGACGGCGACCGCGACGAGACGACCGCAGGCGACGGCGACCGTGACACCGGTCCGTTCAGATCCGGGGTCTCGGGTCGGTGGTGCCCTGCCCGCGTACCCGACGGCGACGATCGGTCCGACCAATGGTCCGACCGTTGCCCCTGCCTCGCCGGTCGTTTCGACCCCGTTGGCGACGCCGACCCTCTCACCGGCCGCCGAGGCGGTGACCCAGGAGATTGGGCCGGATGGTGGGACGGTGCGCCACCCGGCCGGGGCCGAGCTGCACATCGGGCCCGGCGTCTTCGATTCGACCATGACCGTCTCGATCGCTCAGGTGTCGGATGCGGACCTCCCGGTCTCGCCCGATGTCGATCTGGTGCCGTCCTCCGGCTATGACATCGAGATCACCGGCTCCGATGGTCGCGTCGTCACGACGCTTCCAGCCGGGGTCGTCCTGCGACTCAATGTACCGGTGAACGTCCGCGATGATGCGGTCGTCTTCTGGGTCGATGACGGGGAGCTGAGCCAGCTCGGGGTGACGAACCAGGAGGCGGCGGGAATCTCCGCTCCCCTGGCCCATCTGTCCCGCTACGTCGCCGGGGTCCCGCTCGACGAGAAGCCGGAACTTGGCTGGTTGCCGTGGGCGGTCGCGATCGCCGCGGCGATCTCGGGCCTGCTGATCGTCGGCCTGCTCGCGACCCACACCCGGCGACAGCGCCGTCGCGGGACTGGTTGGGCAAGCTGACCGACTCGATCCCGGTGACCGGGCGCTGAAGCCGCCCAGCATACTGGGAATGAATGACGTTTCGTCCTTCGCCCGGGTCGTCGCTGCGTGATGTGGAGAGGGCCCCGTTCCCTTCCCGGCAGACGTCTGTCATTCGGCCCCCTGAAACCGGTCGCTAAAACCGCCCGGCAACGGGAGAACCGTCCGCTTCCTGTCTCTCGATCTCGCGTGGTCGTCTGGAAATCGCGGATGAGTGGACAGGTGGTCTGATACGGAATCCGGGTTGAAGCTTGGTGCGTCAGAGCAAGCGAGAGGTGCTCCCCGCTCCGGGCACCTGCGAAGCCGCCGGGCAGCGAGCGCCGCATGGGGCGGGTGAGCGAGCGGGTTCACCCCGGCTGGGGTGAACCTGCTCCGCCGTGGGGTCCTTCCCGGACAACCGCCTTAGCGGGTCGCCTTCTCACGCTTCTCCATGATCGTCGTGGAGTGGCCGGCGTCGAGGCGGGCCCGCGGGTCGATGTGGGTGATGGCGTGATTCACGGCGGTGACGGCCTCGGCCGCGCCGGTGGCGATCAGCTTGAACTTGGCGGGGTAGGCGACGATGTCGCCGGCCCCGTAGACGCCGGCGATGTTCGTCGCCATCGTGATCGGGTCGACCACGATCTGGTTGCGCTGCAGATCGAAGCCCCAGGTCTTCAGGGGGCCAAGGTCGGCGACGAAGCCGATCGCGACGATCAGTTCCTCGGCCGGGATCGTCGTCTCCATCCCGCCGGCATCGCGATAGGTGACGTTCGAGAGATGCCCGGTCGCATCGCCGCCCACCGCGACGATCTCGCAGCCAGGGTAGCGGAGGTCGACGTCCGAGGTTTCGAGTTCGGCGATGGTCGACTCGTGGGCGCGAAACTTCGAGCGGTGGACGAGCGTGACGTGCTTGGCGACCGGCTCGAGCGTTACCGCCCAGTCCGCCGCGGAGTCGCCGCCGCCGACGATGACGACGTGCTTGTCCCGGAAGTCCTCGACCCGCTTGGCGAAGTAGTGGACGCCGTGGCCCTCGAAATCGCCGATACCAGGCGTCTCGAGCCGCTTGGGCTCGAAGGCGCCGACGCCGGCGCAGATGATGACCGACTTGCTGAACCGGTCGGCCCGGGTCGTCCCGAGCCGGATCGTGCCGTCCGGCATCCGCTCCAGCTCGCGGACTTCCTCGTTGAGGCGCACCGTCGGGTCGCCACGCCGGGACTGGATCAGGCACTGCTCGACGAAGTCCTTGGCCAGCACCCGCGGGAAGCCCATCACGTCGTAGATGTACTTCTCCGGGTAGATCGCGGTCAGCGCTCCGCCGGCCTCCTCCAGGGAGTCGATGATCTGGACGCGGGCGCCACGGAGCCCGGCGTAGAAGGCCGAGAACAGGCCGGTCGGACCGGCACCGATGATGGTGACGTCGTAGAGATCGTGGTGCGGCTCCTGGCCGTGACTGTGGCCGTTGAGCGTCGGGTCTGGCGTGTTCATGGCGAGGTGGCTTCCTTGTTTCGGCTGGGCGGCGGACGGCGGATCGACGTCCGTTCGGCCCGGGCGCGCCCGGGCCGAGTCGAGGACCGCCCCCACTGATTGCGGTATGGCCGGGCCAGCATGGACGGCGTGGCTGGCGTGAACGCAACATTCTAGGCAGAGAGCACAAGCCAGCGGTAGGGCGACTTCGTAACGTATGGTGCCGCGATTGGCTCGCCGGTACAATGGGCGTCGTGCGCAACTGTACGTCGGAGGACCGCCGCGATCCCAGCCGGTGGTCTCTTCGGTGTGTTCGCCGCGCCCTACGCTCGCCAGACGCAGACCCACCGAGGAGCAGGCCCGTATGTCGGACGTCGCGACCACGCCCAAGTCACGGTTCTCCACGCTCTACTCCCGCAAGGCGCAGGCGCTGCCCGATTCCCCACGGATGGCCGGCAACAAGGGCAACGCGCCGAAGATCTCGTTCATCTACGGCTTCCCGGACGCCGCCTCGCTGCCCGGCAAGGCCGTCGCCGAGGCGACCGCCCGCGCGATGGAGCACTCGGCCGACAAGGCGCTCCAGTATGGCAGCGTCCTCGGCGTGCCGGCCCTGATCGACGAGCTGCTCGCCAAGCTCAAGGCGGATCAGAAGATCGAGGCCGGGCCGGAGAACGTCATCATCACCTCGGGCGCCTCGCAGGCCGTCGAGTTGATCCTGGAGGCGGTGATCGACCGGGGCGACATCGTCCTTGCCGAGCAGCCGACATGGTCGGGCTTCAACGTCGGCGTCAACAACATGGGCGGCGTCGTCGCCCCGATCGCGATCGACGACCACGGCACCGATGTCGACCAGCTTGCCGCCGAGCTGGCCCGCTACCGTGACGCGGGCACGCCGGCCAAGTTCATCTACGTGATCCCGAACTTCCAGAACCCGACCGGCGTGACGATGACTCTGGAGCGGCGCCAGCGGATCGTCGAGCTGGCCGAGGAGTTCGATACCCTGATCATGGAGGACGATGCCTACTTCGACCTCCGCTACGAGGGCGAGTTCCTGCCGACGATCTACTCGCTGGACGGCAACCACCGGACGGTCTACCTCGGCACCTTCTCCAAGATCATGGGCGCCGGGATGCGGCTCGGCTGGGCGATCGCCCCGCTGGAGCTGATCACCAAGCTGGCGATCCTGAAGATGGAGGGCGGCTCGGGCATCTTCG
>CAXTHM010000012.1:66287-67115 GCA_964244115.1 uncultured Thermomicrobiales bacterium | reverse complement strand
CCGATGGCTTTGAAGCAGCATCGGGGTGATTTTTGCCAGGAGAGGCTCGGAAACCTGGGGCAGGGTGGTTTTGGTTTTGGGCGATGAATTGGACATGAGAACTTTGGAGGCAAAGTCTAATGCCGCCAAAGTACGTTTACCCGGTTGTGCTTGCTTTCCAGTGTTTGGTGGCTTTGGCGACTCGCTTTGTAAACAATTTGAATCATATCTTTACTTGTGAATGTTCGATGGGGAATTTGGGCCCGCCATAGCGAGATAAGCCGTGCCAGGCCCAAAGAGAAGTGTTCTTAATGAGCGGGAATGACCGGGCTGGTGGGAGCGAAAGAAGCGTCTGTCGTTTGCTTTTGACGACCAAAAAGCAGGGCATCAATCGAGAGCGTGCCGGGGCCAACAAGAAGGAACAGCAGCGCCGCCGCGAAATAGACGAGTGCGATTTCGTAGGAGGGCTTACCCGGATCGCCAACGAAGGGCATGTGCGCAGGCAGTAGCACCGTGGTGAGAGCGACGGCCATCGTGATGAGTTGGCCCAGTGCCGCGAGTGGAGTGACAAAGCCGATGATAAGCGCGAGCCCGCCGCCGAACTCGGCAAGGGCTGCCGCCGCTTGCAAGATGCCGGCGACGGGAGCGTTTGGCCCCATCCAACCGAAGGGATGCTGAATTTTGCTGTAGCCATGCAGCACGAAGGCGAGGCCCATAACGAGGCGCAAAGCCAGCAGGCCCCAGGCGGCGCGGCCCGTTGCAAAACGCCCCGAAGTGCGGTGCCCGAAGGCGAAGTTCAAGATGGTATTCATGTTTTTCCTAATGCGGATTATCGTTTGAACAAATATT
>CAXTHM010000012.1:52583-66277 GCA_964244115.1 uncultured Thermomicrobiales bacterium | reverse complement strand
GTTCTGAGGACTCAAGATTTTGGGGTGGAGCAGGGAGCAACAGCGCACGTTCTGGCTTGATGGCGCGCGCGCAACAGTTTGGTCAAGAGGGCGAGCATCTGTTGTTTTTCTGCAAAGCCAAGAGCCGCCGTCTGTTCGTTGTTTTGAGCGACAACGGGCCAATCGAGTGAGTTGACTAACTCGACACCAGCGGGAGTGAGCTTTACCATGACCACGCGGCGGTCGTGAGCCGAACGTTGTTTGGCAACGAGTCCCCGTTCTTCCAGGCGGTCGGTGCGCCCAGGACGGTCACGCCGGCCGTTCCCTGCCGCAGGTGCGCCAGGAGCGCGGAGACGACCGGCTGGGTCGCCTCACCGAGGTCCACCCAGACGAGCCCCAGTCCGGGCGAGACGACGATTCGCCAGTCGTCGAGATCGCTCTGGGCGAGCTCGGACAGGACGCCCGTCACCAGCCCGCCGATCTCCCTCGGCCGCGCGTCGAGCCGCAGGGCGGTCCGGTCCGCGTCGGCGAACCCGAGCCGCTCGACGTGCCGCGCCCACCATCGCTGGGCCTCGGTCGCATCGGAGATCGTCACCGTCTCTCCGGCGACCGCGTCCGAGAGCGACGCGATCTGGCGCTGGACCGCGGCTGGGCGGCCCTCGAACCGGACCGCCAGCTCGACCGATCCGGGCTCGATCACGATGTCCGCCGCGACCGGTCGCAGGCTTCCCGCCCGGATCCCGTCGGTGGCGGCGAACGCCCTCGCCAACCCGGACGGTCCCGACGCGAACCGCGCCAGCAGGGTGGCCTCGGTCTCCGGCCGGGGCAGGACCTTGAAGTTGGCCGAGGTGATCACGCCCAGCGTCCCCCGCGCCCCGACGTGGAGCCGGCCCATGTCGAACCCGGTCACGTTCTTGACGACCATGCCGCCCGACTTCACGACCGTCCCGTCGGTCAGGGCGACCGACATCCCGAGCAGCAGGTCGCGCATTGACAGCGACCCGAGCTGGCGCGGCCCGACCAGCCCGAGTGCCAGCATCCCGCCGACCGTCGCGTCCGACCTGCCCGGGGCCTCGACCGGCAGCCACTGGCCGTGGCTCGCCAGTTCCGTCTGAAGATCGGCGAGGGTCGTTCCGGCTCCGACCGAGACGACGAGATCCTCCGGGTCATAGCGGAGGATGCCGCCGAGCCGCCCCATCGACAGACCGACGTCGATGGGTTCCGGAACGAGGCCGATCCGCTGGTGCAGCCCCGACCCGATCGGGAACACCCCCTCGTCGCGCTCGGCCGACTGCCGCAGCAGGTCGGCGACTTCGCCGGGCGTCCCGGGATACTCCATCCGGTCCGGCAGGATGCCGTCGACGAAGAGCTCGGTACCGCGGAGCGTCGTTGCGTCCCCCATCGAGTGCGTCCCTTCCCTGCCCCGAATCAGACCGGCACGATGCCGTGCTGGTCCATCAGCCGCTGCGCCCTGAGCTGGTTGTGCATCGCCCGGACCTCACCGCAGGCGTAGCCGCTCGGGAAGACCTTCTCCGGGTTGAACATCTCGCGGGGGTCGAACGCCATCTTGACGCCGGCCATCGCCGCCAGGTCTTCACCGGTGTAGACGAACGGCAGGTAGTTCCGCTTCTCGGTCCCGATCCCGTGCTCGCCGGACAGCGTCCCGCCCGCCTCGACACAGGCGTGGATGATGTCGTGACTGGCGTGCAGCACCCGCTCGACCGCACCTGGCTCGGTCCGGTCGAACAGCATCAGCGGGTGCAGGTTGCCGTCGCCGGCGTGGAAGACCTGGGCGCAGCGGAGCCCGGCCTGCCGCGTGATCCGCTCGACCTCGCGCAGCGTCTGCGGCAGTTTCGAGCGCGGGACGACGGTGTCATGGAGGTAGTAGTTCGGCGCCAGTCGCCCCATCGCCGCTAGCGCCATCTTGCGGCCCTTCCAGAGCAGTTCCCGCTCGGCCAGCCCCGTCGCCGCCCGGATGTCGTAGGTCCCGCAGCGGCGGCAGATCGCCTCGATCTCGACCGCCTCGGCTTCGACGTCCTCGGTCAGCCCGTCCAGCTCGATCAGCAGCACGGCCGCGGCGTCGATCGGGTAACCGGCATGGTAGACCGGCTCGACCGCCTGGATGGTCAGATTGTCGACCATCTCCAGCGCGGCCGGCAGGATCCCGGCGGCGATGATCTGCCCGACGGCGTGGGAGGCATCGTCGAGGCTCCGGAAGGCGGCGAGGACGACCTGGACCCGCTCGGCGATCGGCGTCAGGCGGACGAGGACCCGCGTGACGATCCCGAGCATCCCCTCGCTGCCGACGACGATCCCGGTCAGGTCGTAGCCGCCGGCACCGCGAGCCAGCGCCCCGGTCCGCGTGACGGAGCCGTCCGGCAGGACGACCTCGAGCCCGAGGATGTGGTTGGTCGTGACGCCGTACTTCAGGCAATGCGGCCCGCCAGCGTTCTCGGCGACGTTGCCGCCGATCGTCGAGACCTTCTGGGAGGACGGGTCCGGCGCGAAGAAGTAGCCCCTGGTCGTCGTCAGCTCGGACAGTTCGAGGTTGATGACGCCCGGCTGGACGAGCGCGGTCCGGTCGACGTAGTCGATCTCTATGACCCGGTCCATGCGGCTCATCGCGACGATGACGCCGCCCCGCTGGGCGACCGCACCGCCGGACAGGCCGGTCCCGGCGCCCCGCGGCGTGACGGGCAGCCCCGCCTCGTTGGCGATCCGGACCACCCGCGCCACCTCGTCGGTGTCCTTCGGCAGCACGACCGCCGCCGGCCGGGCGATGTCGACCGCCCCCTCGACCGACCCGTCGTACTCGTAGACCATGAGATCGGCCGGGCGGTGGTAGACGTTGCCGGCGCCGACGACCTCGGAGAGACGCCGGACGAGGTCTTGGAGCGTCATCGAGGGACTCCCGGCTGTCGCCCGGCCGGTGTCGTCCACGACATCGGGTCCGGCGGCAGCGGCGAGGGCGATCGCGGAGGCGGCGTCTGATCGTGGTCAGTATCGGGGCAGCCGTGAGACGGACGCAACAGCGGTCCGACCACAGCCGGTCCGCGACACGCCGCATGGCATACTTGCCGGACCGAACAGACCCGCGGCCACTACCGTCCCGCCCCCGCCGGACGACCATCACCGGGAGCGCAGATCAGTGACGGATGAGCAGGGACGCGACCCACAGTACTGGCTGATCGTCAGCGGCATCGGGAATTTCCGGGCCAGCCGCGAACTCGGCTTCACCGTCCAGGGCCTCAAGTCCCGCCACCGGAAGAAGGCCGAGCGGATGGGGCCGGGCGACCACCTCATCTACTACGTCACCGGCCTCAAGGCGATCGGCGGGATCGTCACGGTCACGAGCGAGTACTTCGAGTCCCACGAGCGGATCTGGTCCAGCGCCGACCCAAAGAAGGACCTCGAGGACTACCCCTTCCGCGTGAACATCGCGCCCGACCTGATCCTCGACGAGGCGAACTTCATCCTCGCCGAGCCGCTGGCCCACGCGATGGAGTACACCAAGCGTTGGCCGGCCAAGAACTGGACGCTCGCCTTCCAGGGCAACGTCCACAACCTGCCGGTCAGTGACTACGATCTGATCCGGGCGGCGGTGCAGGACGCGTTGTCGGTGAGTGGGAACGCGCCTCACTCCGAGACCATGCTGGCGGGTCGCTCCTGACATGCCCGGCAGCACCCCGCGGAGATCGCGATCGTCCGGTCAACTACCTGCTCTCGACGGGCGGCGTGGCTTCCCTCTCCGGGCACCCGCGGAGCCGCAGCCGCTTCAGCCGGTGAGCGAGCGAGCGAGCCGGAGAGGGGTCGGGGGAAAGGTCTACGCTGCCGCCCGAACATTTCGACCGCAACCCACTCCAACCACACCGACTGGTTCGAGCCGGTGAGCGGCAATCTCCGCCCACCTAATTCATCGGTTTCCGACGATCTCGCCGCCACGCCACCGCGGCGCTCGCTCCTGCGGCGCTACCTGCTCCTCGTCCTGGCGATGGTCGTCGGCCTCGGCGTGCTGTTCGCCGTCGTCGAGGCCCTCGGGGTGCCGCTGCTGACCGACCCGTCGCCGTGGCTGGACCGCGGCGGCTGGGTCGCGGTGGCGGTCGGGACCGGGCTGCTGATCGCGGACGTCGTGCTGCCGGTGCCGTCGAGCGTGATCATGGTCGCCAACGGCGCGATCTTCGGGATCGTGGTCGGGTCGCTCCTCTCGCTCGTCGGCAGCGTCGGCGCGGCGATGGTCGGCTTCCTGATCGGGCGGCGGGGCGGGGCGCTCCTGAGCCGGATCGTGACGCCGGCCGAGGTCGAGCAGGCCAACCGGCTGCTCGATCGCTGGGGACTCCTAGCGATCATCGTGACCCGGCCGATCCCGCTGCTGGCCGAGACGATGGCGATCATCGCCGGGACGTCGCGGCTGGGGTGGCGCCGGGTCCTCGTCGCGGTCATCGCCGGCGCGATCCCGGCCTCGATCCTCTACGCCGTCACCGGGGCACTGGCGAACGGGTTCGCGAGCGGGGCGCTCGTCTTCGTCGCCGTCATCCTGCTCGCGGGGATCTTCTGGTTCGCCGGGAATGCCATCGGCCGCCGCTTCGGCCGGTCGGTCGAGCCGCCGTCCTGATCGCGCCGGGCGGTGCCAACCGGCGTCGGCCTGCCCTGCCCCATCGGGCAGGCCGTCGGTGATCTGTCGGCTGATAGACTCAGAGCCCGACAGTGGACGACACGTGAGCCGGTCGAGCCGGCCCTGAGACGAGGGTGAGATGCAGATTCCCGACACGAAAAACCTCGTCCCGATGGTGGTCGAGAGCAGCAGTCGCGGCGAGCGGTCCTTCGATATCTACTCCCGCCTCCTGCGGGACCGGATCATCTTCGTCGGTTACCCGATCGACGACCAGATCGCGAACCTCGTCGTCGCCCAGCTCCTGTTCCTCGCCCACGAGGACAGCGAGCAGGACATCAAGCTCTACATCAACTCGCCCGGCGGCGTGATCTACTCGGGCCTGGCGATCTACGACACGATGCAGATGATCAAGCCCGACGTCTCGACCTACTGCATGGGGTTCGGCGCCAGCATGGCGACCGTCCTGCTCGCCGGCGGCGCACCGGGCAAGCGCTACGCCCTGCCCAGCTCCCGAATGATGATCCACCAGGGATCAGGCGGCTTCCGCGGCAACGTGCCGGACATCGAGGTCGCGGCCCGCGAGGCGCTGCTGCTCTCCGGCCGCTGCATCGAGCTCCTCGCCACCCATTGCAACCAGCCGCTCGAAAAGGTCAGGCAGGACAGCCAGCGGGACTTCTACATGAGCTCCTGGGAGGCGAAGGAGTACGGCCTGGTCGATGAGGTCCTGCTCCCGGCCAACCCGATCCCGGCCGTCATTCACGATGAGGTCACCGCTGACCGGTAGACCCGGTCACGCGGAACATCCCGCAGCGCCAGGCGAAAACAGCGAGACCCCCCGATCGCTCGGGGGGTCTCGCTCGACTTAGGTGGAGATGGGGGGAATCGAACCCCCGTCCAGAACCGGTGACCATACGTCTGCTACGTGCGTAGTCAGTGTTCGATGTCCGGTCTCGGCCTCCCACTGACAGGATGCCGTGACCGTCAGCCAGACTGCCTTAGATAGCCGCGCTCCGGCGGACTTGGCTACCGCATCCTCCCTGAAGTGGCGCCCCTGGCTGGACCCGGAAGGTGATGGTCCAGAGGGACGCGCCATCTAACCTAGGTTAGGCAGCGAGTGCAACAGGCTGTGTGCCAGTTACTTTTTTTGCCCGGTTTTACGAGGCCTGGGCACCTCGGCACGCACCGTATATCCCGCCCGACCCTGTCGAAACCGGGACATCCCCATTCGTCGTCCCGATAGTATGGTCGATTCCTGAGCCCGTTTCAAGATCCGGTGAGCCACGACCGGCCCTTAGTTCCGGTGCGACAGCTCCTGCTGGACGTCCTTCTTCGACTGGCGCTCGGCGTCGGAGGCCCGCTTGTCATAGAGCTTCTTGCCCTTTGCCACGCCGATGACCAGTTTGGCCCGGCCGTCCCGCAGCACGAGGCGCAGCGGCACGATCGTCAGCCCCTTGCGCTCGATCTGCTCCCGGAAGTTCGTGATCTGGCGGCGGTGGGCGAGCAGCTTCCGGGCCCGGTCGGGGCGGTGGTTGGCGTAGCCGCCGTTGGCGAACGGCGACACGTTGGCGCCGATCAGCCAGAGCTCGTCGTTCTCGATCCGGACATACGCCTCGCTGATCGTGACCTTGCCCTCGCGGATCGCCTTGATCTCGGACCCGGTCAGCACGATGCCCGCTTCGATCGTATCCTCGATGAAGTACTCGTAGGTGGCCCGTCGATTGTTGGCGACGACGCGGTCGCCACCCTGCCGAGCCGCTGCTGCCCGATCCGTCGCCCGCTTGACTGCCATCTTCGCCATGTTGCTCACATCCCACATCGTCAGAGCGCTCCCGGCGTCCCGCCAGGGCGATTCCGGACAAGTGTAGTACGGCTCCGGGCGGAACTGACCGGCCCGACATCGCGGTCGTCATTGACCGAATGGCCCGTCTGCTCCTATCATTCGTGGGTTATGCCCTCAGGGCATGCGGAACCCGGCGCAAGCCAGCGCGTCGAACTCCGGTTGGGGTGCGAGACGCTGGCGGATCAAGATGAAGCGAACGTCATGGTGAGCCAATCCGTCGGCGGTGGCCCGAGCGACACGCTCGTGAATGAGACGGTCGTCAACGTCGCGTCCCTCCTCCAGGAGGATGTCGGTGGTCGCCGGGTCTACGGCCTCACGCTCGGTCCACTCGCCTTGGCCGAGGAGATGGTCGCGACCAGACTGAACGGTGAGTTGACCCTCACCCGTCTCCGGGGTCAGGTGCTGGGGTCGTTCCGCCTGGCGGGAACCGCCGAGGTGGAATGCGTCCGCTGCCTGCGCCCCTACGAGGAGACGGTCATCGCGACCTTCGCCGAACCATTCCGGCAGAAGGTCGACGTCCGGTCCGGCGCCGAGATCGACGCCAGCGATCAGCTCGACCCGGAGGAGGATGACTTCTTCGAGATCAGCGACAATCACGAGATCGACATCCGGGAGGCCATCCGCCAGAACGTCCTGCTCGCGTTGCCGATGCGCCCGGACTGCGGGGATGACTGCCCCGGACCCGACACGCGGGCGCTGAGCCTGGCCAATGGCGATGATCCCGATCTGGACGACCCGGCCGACGGGCGGTTCGCCGCTCTCTCGGCCCTGCTGGACGAACGAGACACTTCCGACCGGTAGCCCGGTCATGCGCGGAGTCCGAACCGAGCGGCCCCTGAACGGGGTCACAGGAGTACATCGAGATGGGTGCCCTTCCCAAGCAGCGTATCAGCAGCCACCGCCGTGGCAACCGCCGCCGTGAGCAGTTCCTGAAGCTGCCGCAGCTCACCATCTGCCCGCACTGCGGCGAGAACCAGCGCTCGCACCATGTCTGCCCGAGCTGCGGCTTCTACCGCGGCCGCGCCGTCCTGCAGATCGAGCACTCCCACAACGAGCCCAACGCCTGATCGACGCTGACCCGCCACGTCGGACCACTGGTCCCCGAGGGCGGGTCAGTCGCTTTTCGTCCACGACCGGAGAACGGCCATGACGAGTCCGGACCGCCACGCCGCGATAACCGGCTGGGGTATGGCAGTACCTGACGCTATCCTCAGCAACGCCGATCTCGAGTTGCTCGTCGAGACGTCCGACGAGTGGATCGTGTCGCGGACGGGGATCCGGGAGCGACGGATCGCGGGTCCCGGGGACTCGTCGACATCCCTGGCGCTGGCCGCCTCCCGGGAAGCGCTGGGTCGGGCCGGTCTGGCCGCGACGGACATCGACCTGATCATCTGCAGCACCTGCACGTCCGATCAACTGCTGGTCAGCCAGGCGTCGCTCCTCCAGGCCCAGCTGGGCGGGACGGGCGGGGCCTTCGACATCGGCGCCGCCTGCTCCGGCTTCGTCTACGCGCTCTCCGTTGGCTCCCAGTTCGTCGAGAACGGCGCCGCCCAGCGCATCCTCGTCGTCGGCGTCGATACCCTGACCCGGTACATCGACTTCACCGACCGGGCAACCTGCATCCTGTTCGGCGACGGCGCCGGCGCGGTCGTCCTGGAAGCGACGACAGCCGACCGGGGTCTGCTCGCCTCGGTCCTCGGGGCGGACGGCTCCCGGTGGGAAAGCCTCTACGTTCCGGGCTGGTCCGTCCCCGAGCCGAGGTCTCCAGTCGAGCCCGAGACGATCGAGGCATCCGCGGTCGTCCACCTCAACGGGGCCGAGACCGCCGTTGCCACGATGGCGCCCGCTCTCGCCCCGGCGGTCGCCGCGGCGCTGGACCAGCGGCCGGCACTCTCGACGAACCCGGCGATGCTGATGAACGGCGGCGAGGTCTTCAAGTTCGCCGTCCGCGTCCTGAGCGACAGCACCAGCGAGGTCGTCGCCAAGGCCGGGCTGGCCATGGACGAGATCGACGTCTTCATCCCTCACCAGGCAAACGTCCGCATCATCGACGCGGCCGCCAGGCGACTCCATGTCGATCTCGACCGCTTCGTCGTCAACGTCGATCGCTACGGCAACACCTCGGCGGCCTCAGTCCCGATGGCGCTCTACGAGGCGGCCGAATCGCACCGGCTCAGGGATGGGGACAACGTCGTCTGCGTCGGGTTCGGCGCCGGGCTATCCTGGGCGGCCGTGGCGCTGCGCTGGGGCACCGGCAAGGCGTAGGGCAGGAACCCCCTCGGACGCTTGAGCGGCTGAGCAAACCCCTTCCCAGACCCCTCCCCGGTTCGCGCCGCGCCGCGGCGCTCATGCCCTGAGAGGAGTGACGTCCGTGGCTAGCTAGAAGGTCTGATGGAGGGAGACCAACAACGGGGGCGATGGTGGCGGTCCTCGTGACATTCCGCCAGCCTTCTGCGCGCAGCGCCGTCCTTCAGCCAGGCCATTCATGGCCGGGAAGGGCAGCCCGCTCCCCCGTTTTAACCTTTCTCTCCATACGTCCTGCGTTTACAACCTGTTCGGTTCGACTGATTTTCCCCGGTCCGGGTCGGGTCGGGCCCGGAGGAATTCATCTGTGTCCACTTCACCACGCCGAACGGCCATCGTGACCGGCGGCTCCCGCGGGATCGGCCTGGCGATCGCCCGCCGCCTCGCGACGGACGGCTACGATCTGCTCGTCACCTACCAGCGTGACGCCGAGTCGGCCGAGGCGGCTCGGCAGGATCTGGTCGGGCTCGGTGGGATCGTCGAAATCCTCGCCGCCGACATCGCGACCGCCGACGGCTCCGCCGCGACGATCGAGACAGCGCTGGAGAAGCTCGGCAAGGTCGATGTCCTGGTCAACAACGCCGGCATCACGCGCGACACGCTCGTCATGCGGATGTCGGAGGCCGACTGGGACGATGTCGTCGACACGAACCTCAAGGGCGCCTTCCTCGTCAGCAAGGCGGTCCTCCGGCCGATGATGCGGCAGCGATCGGGCCGGATCATCAACCTGACCTCGGTCGTGGGGCAGGTCGGCAACGCCGGGCAGGCGAATTATGCCTCCGCCAAGGCCGGCCTGATCGGACTGACGAAGTCCCTCGCCAAGGAAGTCGGGTCGCGCAACATCACGGTCAACGCGATCGCGCCTGGCTTCATCCAGACCCGGCTCACGGACGTGCTCAAGGACGAGCAGAAGGCGGCGATCCTGGGTCAGACACCGCTGGCCCGGTTCGGTCGGCCCGAGGACGTCGCCGCCGGCGTCGCCTTCCTCGCCTCCGACGACGCCTCGTTCATCACCGGCCACGTCCTGACGATCGACGGCGGCCTGTTCATGCCCTAGCGAAGAGCGATCGGGCTACAGCTCCCGAGCCACCGCCAGGCGGGCCAGCGCGTACGAGAACGCATCCTCGACCAGCGCCACCGGAAGATCCGGGAGACCGTACTGGCCGACGATCGACCGTCGGGCCCAGTAGCCGCCGTACGACCCGACCGCGGCACCGAGGGCACCGGTCGCCGCGGCGACGATCAACCCACCGGACCGGGCACCCACACCTGACGCCACCAGCCCTCCCATCACGGTACCGAAGACGAGTCGGCCCATACCGGCGTATCCGGAGATCCGGTCGGGTGTCATGGGGAGCTTGTCTCCGACCAGTTCACCGAGCGCCATGACCGTTGCCACCTTCCGGCTGCCGCCACGGCGCAAGAGCGGCCAGACGGGGCCACTTCCCCGACTCAGACCGCCATCGGCGAGTTGCCATGTCAGGACCGCGCCCGGCATCTGGGTCCGCATCCCGGCCGAGATCCCGATCGCGAATGAGCGGGTAAGCGTGTTGACGATGATCGCCGGGGAATGAGGCATCTGGTCTGTCCTTCGCTGTGCGCCCGGAATGAACAGGGCTCGGGAGATGGTCGTCCTGCCAGATACTGGCGCATTTCGGCTGCCAGTCGATTCGGCCGGCCGCGGGACCAGGGCCCGGTGCCGTCACCCGGACACCGGTCCGAGTCGTCTATCCTTGGAGGATGCGTCAACGCCGGTCGCCAAGCGTCGCCGGTGCCGGTGATATCGAGGAACTGCATGCCCGAACCACTCTTCCGCAAGATCATGATCGCGAACCGCGGTGAGATCGCCCTGCGCGTCCTGCGGGCCTGCCGGGACCTCGGCATCCCGGCCGTCGTCGGCTACAGCGATGTCGACCGGGACTCGCTCGCCGTCCGGCTCGCCGACGAGGCGGTCTGCATCGGGCCGGCCGCCGTGGCGAAGTCCTACAACAACATCCCCGCCGTGATCAGCGCCGCCCTGATCACGGGCTGCGACGCCCTCCACCCCGGCTACGGCTTCCTGGCCGAGAATGCGTTCCTGGCCGAGATCTGCCAGCAGGTCGGGATCACCTTCATCGGACCCCGGCCGGAAGTGATCGAGAAGATGGGCAACAAGGCCATCGCCCGGGACATGATGCGCGCGGCCGGCGTGCCGATGCTGCCCGGCACGGATGGTCCGGTCGAGAACCTCGGCGCGGCCCGGCAGGCGGCCCGCAAGATCGGCTACCCGGTCATCATCAAAGCCGTCGCCGGCGGCGGCGGCCGCGGGATGCGCGTCGCCAATGACGATGCCGAACTCACACGCCTGCTGCCGCTGGCGCAGTCCGAGGCGCAAGCGGCCTTCGGCGATGACTCGTGCTACATCGAGCGATACCTCTCGCACCCGCGCCACGTCGAGGTCCAGGTCCTGGGCGATCACCACGGCACCGTCCTCGCCGTCGGCGAACGGGACTGCTCGTTGCAGCGGCGCCACCAGAAGGTCGTCGAGGAAGCTCCGGCTCCGAACCTCAACCGGCGCGTCCGCGAGAACCTGCTCCGGACGGCGGTCCGTGGCGCCAAGTCGGCCGGGTACACCAGCGCCGGGACGCTGGAGTTCCTGCTCGATGCCGACGGCCGGTTCTACTTCATGGAGATGAACACCCGGATCCAGGTCGAGCACCCGATCACCGAGGAGACGAGCGGGATCGACCTCGTCGCCTGGCAGATCCGGATCGCCGCCGGGCAGAAGCTGGACCTCGACCCGAAGCTGCTCGAACCGGTCGGCCACTCGATCGAGTGCCGGATCACGGCCGAGGACGCCAGCCGCGATTTCCGCCCGAATACGGGTACTGTCGAGACGTTCGTGGCACCGGGCGGTCCCGGTGTCCGGGTCGATTCCCACCTCTTCAGCGGCTACACGGTCCCGCCGAACTACGACAGCCTGCTGGCCAAGATCATCACCCACGGCAAGACCCGGGACGAGGCCATCGCCCGGATGGAGCGCGCCCTGCGTGAGACGGTGATCACCGGGATCATGCACTCAACGCCGTTCCACCGCGTCGTGATGGCCGATCAGCGCTTCCGCGACGGCGACGTCCATACCGGCTTCGTCCCGGAACTCCTCGCCCGGACACCGGTGCGGAGCGAGGAGGACCTGGAGTCCGACGGGGTCGCGAGCGGCGGCTCCGTCTCGTAGGCGTCTCCGGGGATGTGGGCAGATGCCACGCCGTCCCGCTCCGGGCACCTGTGAGCCGCAGCGCAGCGAGAGCCGCCTCTGGCGGGTGAGCGAGCAGGTTCACCCCGAAAGGGGGAGAGGTCTGCCCGGCCGGAAGCCAACGCGATCGTGAACGATCATCCTCTCCCGCCAACCGACCGCACGAGCCGAGAACGCCAGCACTCCTGGTGATCACACCCAGGAAGGGACCTGCCCGTGGACTATCAGCGCATCCGGGAACAGCTCGAACAGGCCGCCACGGCCAACCGGCCCGACGAGGCCCCGACCGGTGACCGACCGACCGACGAGTCCCAGGCCGGTCATCGAACATCGGGTCGAGACCAGACGGCGCCTCCCCAAGGCAACGCGGCCCAGCGTCGCCGGGCGGCTCGCCGGAGGGGTAAGGTGAACGGACCGACTACTGGACCCAACGCTACCGAGGTCACGCCGACCACCAATCGCCACGCGATCCGGCAGCTGGCGCTGCTCGCCCTGTTCGAACTCGACGTGACGAGCCATCCGTTCGAGGAGGTCGTCCAGCGGGTGATCGACGACCCGTTCCTGTCCGCCGGTGCCGCCCACGGCGACGCGTCCGGCGAGGCTGAGCTCGACCTCCCGCCCGAAGCCGTCGCCGATTCCCGTCACCTCGAACAGGGCGTCCGGGACATCGTCTTCGGGGTGATCCGGTTCACCGCCGAGATCGACCGGACCATCCTCGCCGCCGCCCCGGCCTTCCCGATCGACCGGATCGGGACGATCGACCGCAATGTGCTACGGCTCGGGATCTACGAGATGGAGTACGTCCGGGCGGAGTCGAACGCCCAAGTCGTCAACGAGGCGGTCGAACTCGGCAAGCGGTTCGGCGGCGACTCGACCGCCTCGTTCGTCAACGGCGTCCTGCGCACGATCAGCGAGCAGATCCGCGTCGCCGAGCAGTAGGCCGATTCCGCGGGCGACGGGACTCGTCTGGGCGGGATGGCTCGTGTATCATCCCGCGAGCGTGTCACTCAGCGCGTCAGCCGTCCTCCGTCGCGATGATTTCGCGCCGGTTCGGCTGGCCGGGTGTGGTGACCAGCACGGTGCGGTCGCGTTCCCGGGGCGGAACGGCCGCTTTCAACGGCATTGAGCTGATGCGTCCATCCCGTCGCATGGCTGAGGAGTGTTCGGTGGCATCCGTTTTTGAGCGCGTCCAGAGCATCGTCGCCGAGCGTCTGAGCGTCGACACCGAGAAGGTGACGATGGATGCGGAGTTCATCGGCGATCTCGACGCCGACAGCCTCGACCTCGTCGAAGTCATCATGGCGCTGGAGCAGGAATTCGACCTTGAGATCAAGGACGACGAGGCGGAGAACATCCGGACCGTCGCCAACGCGGTAAACTTCATCAACGAGCACCAGAAGGCCTAGGTTCTACCGGAACCACCTGTCTGTAGCGCTCCTGCACTGGACGGCCGGCCGGTTCGCCTCGAGCGACGGCTGGTTGCCAGTGATGCATCGGAATGCCGCCTGAGCTCGGCCCCCCTGACGCTTCGTCATCAGCGGCGGTGGATTCCCGGTGAGGCGGCATCTCTCGAAGGACTTCAGACATGGCCCGAGCGTTCCGCGTGCCCAAGTTCCGCGTCCCGACCACGCTTCCGACCTGGCGCGTGCCGCACCTCCCGAAAACCAGCGAACCCGATGTCTTCCAGGAGATGACGCTCGCCGAGCATCTGGAAGAACTCACGCGAC
>CAXTHM010000012.1:0-52573 GCA_964244115.1 uncultured Thermomicrobiales bacterium | reverse complement strand
GATCAAGATGGGGATCGCCATCGTCGGCGGTCTCATCATCGGTTTCATCTTCGCCCAGCCATTGCTTCGCGTCATGGTCGAGAATGTCAACAACGGCGAAGGGCTGGACGTCCAGGGTCCGACCGACAACCTGACCGTCGTCTTCAAGGTCGCCCTCTACATCGCGATCGCTATCACCTCACCGGTGCTCCTCTATCAGATCATCGCGTTCCTCGCTCCGGGCCTGACGAACCGCGAGAAGCGGATCGTCTACACGTCGCTGCCCTTCGTCGCGCTGCTGTTCATCGCCGGAGCATCCTACTCGTTCTTCTTCGCGATCCCCCGCGCACTCCAGTTCCTCGGCAACTTCGCCGACGATATCTTCCTGGACAGTGCCGACGCCAAGGAAACGGTGAACTTCTATCTGACGATCATGGTCGGGCTCGGGCTGTCCTTCCAGCTGCCGCTGATCATGTTCCTGCTCGCGAAGATCAACATCGTCAGCGCGGTGAAGATGCGGAAATGGCGGAAGTACTCGTTCCTGCTCATCATCGTCGTCTCGGCGATCATCACGCCGACGACCGACCCCGTGAACCTCGCCCTGGTCGCGGTTCCCCTGGTGATCCTGTACGAGATCGGCATCATCCTCGCCCGCCTGCTCGTTCGCGGCGAGACGACTCGCGGCCCGGTCCCGACCGAGGCGTAGACGGCCAGCCGGATGTGAGGAGCACGATGGCCCGGACGACTGATCGTCCGGGCCATCGTGCCGACCTGAGCCCACTGCCTGGCGGCCCTACCGCGACGACGACGCCAGCGAGTTCGCCATCGCGGTCTCGTCCCGCGGCGGGACGGAGATCGTGCGCTCCTGTCGGTAGGTGACCATCCCGGGCCCGGCGCCCTTGATCTTGCGGACATGCCGGCGCCGGGTCACGTCGACCTCCACGGACCCGTTCCCACGCGACCCGCTGTACCAGGCGGCCAGGGATGCGGCCAGCGCGACGGTACGCTCGTCCTCCTCCGGCATGGGCGTCCGCCACTTGATGATGACGTGGCTGCCGGGGACGCCTCGGGCATGGAGCCAGGTGTCGTCGGCGCCAGCGACATCGAAGGTGACGGCGTCGTTCTGCCGCCCGCTCCGGCCGATGTAGATCGCGTGGCCTTCGGGGTCGTAGAGCGCCTTCGGTCGCCGGTCGGCCTTGCTGGAACTCTTCGGCATCGCCCGGCCCCGGCCCTTGACCGAGGCCCGGGCGCCGAACTGCTCCGCGACGCCGTCCCACTCCGTCGCCAGCGACTCCAGTTCGATGAACCCCGGTGCCTGCCTGACCATCGTCCCGAGCTGGGCGAGGTAGTCGAGCTGCTGGGTCGCCTGCTCGATCAGCTCGGGCAACTGCCGCCCAGCCCCCTGCGCCTTGCGATAGCGCTGGAAGTACTCGGCCGCGTTCTCCTTACCGGACAGGTTCGGATCGAGCGCGATGGTCTGGCCGTCGACTTCGAGTACGGAGTCGCCCGGCCTGATCTGGTACAGCCAGGCGTAGATCAGCTCGCCCTGCTCCCGGAGCCGCTCGACCTCGATCGCCTTGGCCTCCTGCGCTTCCAGGGACGCCAGCCGGGCGTCGACCCGGTCCCGCGCGGCGGCGATCGTCGCCAGCATCCGCTCCCGGCGCTGCGCGTGGCTGACCGGCGCATCGGCCGACGTCGCATCGTCGCCCAGCCGGGCCGCCTCGGACATCGACGCCAGCAACTCGACGTCGCTGGATGCCTCCAGGCCGTGGAGCGGGAATGCGCTGAAGGCGATGACCGCCTCGTCCTCCCGGTAGACCACCGGTTGCCAGACGTTCGTCAGCAGCGACTCGTAGAGCCCGCGCAGTTCACGGGCGACAGCGGCGGGATCGATGCCCTCCGCACCGACTCTCGTCCCGACGTCGCCGGTGGCGCGGAAGACGGCCTCCCGGGCGATCTGCGGGCTGACGGCCCGGAGCCGGCTGACGAGCAGCCGGGCGACTTCGTCCTTCGGCTTAGCGGCCTCCAGGATGTCCCCCATCGCGGCGGCGGTCACCCGGCGAGGGTCGGGCCGTCCCATCGCCGGCGGCAACGTGTACGTCAGCCTGGGCCAGATCGGGCGGACGCGGCTCATGGCCGGGGTGACATGCTTGACCGAGTCCATGATCACGCCGTCGTTGTCGAGCAGCATGATGTTGGAGTGCCGGCCCATGACTTCGATGACGAGCTGCATGTAAGTTATGTCGGGCCGGTCGAGCTCATCGAGGACGGCGTCCTCGTCGACCTTGAGCGCCTCGATCTCCTCGTCCGGCTCGATCTCCTCCACCGCGACCGCGACCCCGCGCTTTCGGGTCGCGTTGAGGGGCGGGAGTCGCTTGGCTATACTCAGCCGCACGATCCGCTCGAGCGGTTCCTGCTCGACCCCGATCAGGATGCTGCCCCGGACGTATTTCCGCAGGAGCAGGCCGAACGGGGTGATCAGTTCCGGGTCGAGCGAGGCGGTGGTTGCGGTCAGATGCAGCCGGGCCCGCTCGCCGTCGGCACTGGCGACCAGCCAGCGGCGCCGGCCGGGCGTGTACAGCTCGGCGGCGAAGGTCAGGCGATCGACCAGCCCGACCTTCTGGATCCGGGCGTTGATCGCGGTCGCGTTCATCTCGTCGACGATGGCGGCAAGCGTCAGGACGTCATACACGGTGGTGATCCTCAGCCAGGAACGGCGAATCGGCTCGCACCCGGCAGACGCCGAGGGCCAGGGCAACGGGATGCGGGAGTGTGCAGCAGGATGCCGACGACATCGAGTGACCAGGCCGACGAGATCATCGCCAATCTCCGCTCCCGGCGCCAGCCGCATGTCTACGTGATCAGCGGCCCGTCGGGCGTCGGCAAGGATTCCGTGATCGAGCGGCTCCGGGAGCGCTCACCCGAGATCCACTTCGCGGTGACGGCGACGACCCGGCAGCGCCGGCCCGGCGAGATCGACGGCATCCACTACTACTTCCTCGATGCCGACACCTTCGCCGTCCGCGAGCAGCAGCAGGAGTTCCTCGAGTCGGCCGACGTCTACGGGCTGCGCTACGGCGTCCCCAAATGGGGCATCCGTGAGGCGCTCAGCCGCGGACAGGACGTGATCGTCAAGGTCGACGTCCAGGGGGCGGCGACGATGCGGACCCTGCTGCCGACGGCGACGTTCATCTTCATCGCCCCGGAATCGCTGACGGCGCTGATGCGGCGACTGCGTTCCCGGAAGACCGACGAGCCCGAGGCCCTGATGCGCCGGTTCAACACCGCCACCCAGGAACTCTCCGCCGCGGTCGAGTTCGATTATGTCATCTTCAATGAGGATGACCGCCTCGACATCGCCCTCGACCAGATCCACGCGATCATCCTCGCCCAGCGCTGCCGGACCGCGCAGGTCTCCGCCGCCCTCTAACGGGCTGGCTCGGCGACGAGGTCGTGCGAGGCCTCGCTGACCGGCGCCGGGTCGAGATCGTCCTCGTCGTCGGCCGCCTCGACCCGGTAGAGCTCGTCCTCGTCGCGCATCCGGTCGGTGTAGAGGATGCCGTCGAGGTGGTCGATCTCGTGCTGGACGACCCGCGCGGCCCAGCCGTCGAGCTTCAGGCGGACGTCCCGGTTGTTCAGGTCGGTCGCCTTGACCGTGATGAGGTCGGCCCGCTCGACCTCGCCCTGCCAGCCGGGGATGCTCAGGCAGCCCTCCATCCCCATGACCTCCCCCCGGGATTTGACGATCTCCGGGTTGACGAGGCGGAGGGCGACCTCGGGCGAGCCCTCCTCGGTGTATCCCTCGGGCAGGTGGACCACGATCAGCCGCCGGCTGACCCCGACCTGCGGCGCCGCGAGGCCGACCCCGTCGGCCGCATCGACCGTCTCCCACATGTCGCTGGCCAGCTTCCGGATCGAATCGTCGACCCGGTTGATCTTGGTCGCCTTCTGCCGGAGGATCGGGTCCCCATCCAGTCGGATCTCGAGTTGCGTCATCGTCTACCGGGCTTTCGTTCTTCACCGCGCCCGCGCCAGGCGGCCGCCACGTCTCGAGTATTCGTCGGACAAGTATCGCCTATCAGTCCAGACGAGCCCACGCCGCGCCGCTAGAGGACGCTCATCGGGTCGACGTCGACCACCCAACCCGGCCGGGTCGGCAACCTCGGCAGCAGCGGCTCCATCTCCGGCGAGCGCAAGATGATCTGCCACTGGTACTCGTCCCGGACGCGGGCGGCGAAGGCCGGGGTCGGCCCGAGGATGTCCGCGACACCGACCTGACCGTGCAGGCGGACGTGCTGGACGAGGATGTGGGCGTAGGTCGCCGCCTCGGCCGCACACTTCGCCTCGTCCCGGTGGCGGAAGGCGAAGCGGACCAGGCGCGTGAACGGCGGGTAGAAGTTCTGGTCCCGGAAGACGATCTCCTCCTCGTAGAACTGGTCGTAATCATGGCTGGCCGCCGCCCGGACAGCGTAGTGGTGGGGCGTGTACGACTGGACGATCACCGTCCCGGCGCCGCGTCGCCCCGCCCGACCGGCGACCTGCGTCAGGAGCTGGAACGTGCGCTCGGCCGAGCGAAAGTCGGGCAGGTGCAGGATCGAGTCGGCGTTGATCACCCCGACGGTCGTAACGTGCGGCAGGTCCAGCCCCTTGGCGATCATCTGCGTGCCGACCACGATGTCGACCTGCCGCTCCTCGACCGACCGCAGCATCGCCTCGGGCGCCCCCCGGCGGCGCGTGGTGTCCTGATCCCAGCGCAGCACCCGGGCGCCGCGGAATATCGCCGCGACCTCGGACTCGACCCGTTGCGTGCCGGCGCCGAAGTACGTGAGGCGGCCGGAACACGACGGGCAGGAGGCCGGCGGGCGCTCGCGATAGTCGCAGCGGTGGCAGATCAACAGCGAGCGATCCTGATGGAAGACCAGCGGGATGTCGCAGTGCGGGCAGATCAGCCGGTGCCCGCAGTCCTGGCAGAGGACGACGGTCGCCATCCCGCGCCGGTTGAGCAGGATCAGCGCCTGATCGCCCCGGGACAGCGTCTCGGTCAGCCGCTCCTTGAGGACCTCGCTGAGCAGTCCGGCGTTGCCCCGATGGAGTTCCAGCCGCATGTCGACGATCTCGACGGTGGGCAACTCCAGCACCCCGGCATCGTCCCCCTCGATCGCGGCCGGCCGGACGCGGCTCGGCAGCGACAGCCCGACCGCCGTCCCGTCCTGAACCCGTCGCGTCGTCTCGATCGACGGCGTCGCGGAGCCCAGCAGGACGACCGCGCCGAAGCGCTCGCCCAGCTCCTCGGCCAGCGCCCGGGCGTGGTAGCGCGGGTCGCTGTCCTGCTTGTAGGCCGACTCGTGCTCCTCGTCCAGCACGATCAGCCCGACATCGGGCAGCGGCGCGAACAGGGCCGAGCGGGCGCCGACCACGACGCTGACCCGGCCCTCCGCCAGCGCCCGCCAGGACGCCAGCCGCTCTCCGGCCGGCAGCGAGGAGTGGAGAACGGCAACCTTGCCGGGGAAGCGACTCCGGAACCGACGGACGACCTGCGTCGCCAGCGTGATCTCGGGCACGAGGATGATCGCCCCGCGGCCGTTGCGGAGGCACCAGTCGACTCCGCGCAGGTAGATCTCGGTCTTGCCGCTGCCCGTGACGCCGCAGAGCAGCCGCGGGATCGGGTCATGCGTCTCCAGCGCCGTTTCAACCGCCGACCAGACCGCCGCCTGCTCGCCCGTCAGCGGGGGCGGAAGATCGCGCCGGGCCGATTCCATCCAGGAGGATGGGAGCTTCGGCCGCTCGATCTCCTCGACATGTCCCGCACTGACCAGCGAGCGCAGCACGTCCAGCGGCCAGCCGCCATCCTTCAGGATCGGGGCCGCGATCAGGAACGGATCGTCGTCGCCGGCGAGGTCGCCTGACCGGCCGGCGATCTCCTCCAGCAATGACCGCTGTCGCTCGGAACGCAGCCCGGCGACGACTTCATCCAGCCGGTCGGTGGCCACCGTCAGCCGGATGTACCGATCGGTCTGGCTCGACGGGTCATGGGGCGGCTGGCTCGGCAGCGCCTCGATCAGCCCGGCCTGGAGCAGGTCGCCGAGGACCGAGGTCAGCTTCCGGCCGGTGGCCCGCTGGAGGTCGGGCAGCGGGTGGGTGCGGCCGTCGACGAGCGCTGCCAGGACGGCTCGCTGCGTCGGCGTCAACGTCCGCGTCTCTGCATCCGCCCTGGCGAGCCGGTAAGCCGCGACGGCGTCCTTGCCATAGCCCGGCGGCAGGAATGGCTCCAGGGCTGCGAACGGTGACGTGATCGTCTCCAGCGCCAGCCAGAGCGCCACACCGACCCGACGCTCATCCAGCACGATCGGCGGGCTGACAGAGCCGATCAGGGGCCGCAGCGCGTACGGTCCGCTGGCACCGACCGGTTCGATCTCCACGACGACCGCGCGGGCATAACTCCGCCGGATCGGGACCCAGATCAGCGACCCGACCGGCGGGACCGTCGCCATCTCGACGGGTACTTCGTAGGCCAGCAACCCATGGTCGCCGACCGACCGGTCCACGCCATCGACGGCGACCAGCACGGTCCGGACGGTGGACGCGGGAAAGGTTCTGACATCGTCATTCTGGGGAGGCATCCGCTGAAGTATACGAGGAGTCTCCGACCGGAGACCCGGCCCGGCCTACCGCGTCGCCTCAACATCCGGTCCCAGCACGATGGCGCTCCTGGGTGTCTGCATGAGCCGCTCGTTCCAGGTGAAGACGGACGGTCCGCCGCCGGTGTGGAGGAAGACGACCGAGTCGTTGGGCCGGAGCTCGCCGGTCGCGATGTGGTGGAGCAGCCCGGCCATGGCCTTGCCGGAGTAGACCGGGTCGAGGAAGATCGCTTCGGTCCGGGCCAGCAGCCGGATCGCGTCCAGCCCTTCCGGGGTCGCCTTGCCGTAGCCCGATCCGATGAAGCCGTCGTCGACGAGGACCTCGCCGAAGTGAAACCGCTGCCGGGTGTGGAGGAGCGTCGCGGTCTCCTGCGCGAGGTCGGACGTCTGCTTCGCCATGTCATAGGCCGTCCCGGAGACGGCGATGCCCTGGACGAGGAATGAGGCGCTGAACGCCCGGACGCCGACCTCGATGCCCGCCTGCGTCCCCGCTGACCCGGTCGCCAGGTAGATCCGACGGGGCGCCTCGCCGACGGCCTGCAACTGGCCGAGCAACTCCAGCACGAACGCGACGTACCCGGCCGCCCCGAGCGGGACGCTGCCACCGGTCGGGATCACGTACGGGTGCTGCCCATCGGCGATCAGGTCGTCCCCGATCGTCGCCATGACCTTCCGTCGGGTGACCTGATCCGACACCAGCCGGACCTCGGCACCCATCAGGTGGTCGAGGAGCAGGTTGCCGCTGAGTTCGTCCCCGTTGCGGGTGTCAAGGATGAGCAGGCACTCCAGCCCCGCCTTCGCGGCCGCGGCCGCGGTCAGCCGGGCGTGGTTACTCTGGGCCGCGCCCTCGGTCACCAGGATGGTCGACCGCCGCGCGAGGGCGTCGGCGACGAGGTACTCCAGCTTCCGGGCTTTGTTGCCCCCGTAGGCCAGTCCCGTCAAGTCGTCACGCTTGATATAGATTCGGGGCGAACGACTCCCGAGCGCGGCTTCCAGATTGGTGGCGCGCTGAAGTGGCGTCGGGCCGCTGAGCAAGGGGTAGCGCGGGAGCATGGAGAGGTGCATCGACGGTCCTCTTGGAAGTCAGGGAGATGGCGCATCCGCGCTCCGTCGCCGAGGATTGCGGACGATCGCACCGAGTGGACCGGGACGGTAGCACGGCGTCGAGGCTCCCGCAATCGGTCCGCGAGGCCGACGACTCCCTTTACAGTGACACTCCGGCAACCTATAGTCCGGACAGTCCGGATCGCCCCGAACTCTTCGTCGTACAGTGCCGTCCCGGAGCTCCCGGCAGGGGCGCGGGACACCACTGGAGGGCATCAGCGCCATGGTTCAGACAGCAACACGGCAGTCGATCGGCAGCGAGTTCACCGAGCACTTCGCGATCTCGAAGGTACGCTACGAGCGGGCCCGGACGCTGATTCCCGGTGGGGTCACCCACGATAGCCGCCACTTCCGCCCGTTCCCGGTCACGGTCGAACGCGCCGAGGGCTCCCACAAGTGGTCGGTCGATGGCCATGAGCTGATCGACTACGCGATCGGCCACGGCTCCCTGATCCTGGGCCACAACAACCCGCTGGTCTCGACGGCGATCCGCGAGCAGCTCGCCCAGGGCACCCACTTCGGCGCCGGGCACGACGGCGAGGTCCGCTGGGCCGACCGGATCCGCAAGCTGGTCCCCTCCGCCGAGCAGGTGAAGTTCACCGGCTCCGGCACGGAGTCGACGATGCTGGCCGTCCGACTCGCCCGGGCCGCGACGGGCCGGACCAAGATCGTCAAGTTCGCCGGTCACTTCCACGGCTGGAACGACTACCTGCTCAAGGGCGAGCGCAGCCTCCACGACGACCACGTCGCCGGCGTGCCCGAGGAAGTTCTCGGCACCGTCGACGTCCTGCCGGCCGATATCGAGACGGTCCGGACCCGGCTCGCCGTCGGCGACGTCGCGGCGGTGATCCTGGAAGCCAGCGGCGGGTCGTGGTCGATGGTCCCGCTCCCCGACGATGAGTTTCTCGGCCAGCTCCGCGAGGCGACCTCGGCCAACGGCAGCCTGTTGATCTTCGACGAGGTCATCACGGGCTTTCGCTGGTCGCCGGGCGGCGCCCAGGCGAAATTCGGCGTCACCCCGGACCTGACGACGATGGCCAAGATCGTCGCCGGCGGGCTGCCGGGCGGCGCCGTCGCCGGGCGACTGGAGGTCATGCAGTTGCTCGCGTTCAAGGACGACCCGGACTGGAATGCCAACCGCAAGGTCCGCCACCCGGGCACCTACAACGCCAACCCGATGTCGGCCGCGGCTGGAGTCGCCTGCCTCGACCTCGTCAGCGACCCCGAGGTGCAGTCGTTCTGCGATGAGCAGGCCGCGAAGCTCCGCGTCGGGATGAACCAGGCGCTCCGTCGCCATAACGCCCCCGGCTTCGTCTGGGGCGAGAGCTCGACGTTCCACGTCGCGCTGGGCGTCGAGTGCACCAACCCCGAGGACGACATCCGGCGACCCCAGGGTATCGACCTCTCCGGCTCCAAGGCCTCTGGCAGGAGCGGGCTCGCGGTCACCCTCGGCCAGGGGATGCTCCTCCAGGGCGTCGACCTGTTCGGCGGCGGCGGCCTGACCAGCGTCGCCCACACTGACCAGGACATCGAGCGGACCCTCGACGCCTTCAACGCCACGCTCGGTCGGATGGCGGACGACGACCTGTTCCGCTAACCATCTGATCGACAACAGAACCAGACGCGAGACGGCCCACCGATAGAACTGGTGGGCCGTCTCGCTTGCCTCTCCCTCCCGGAGAGCAAGGAGCCAACGCGACTGTCCGTAGGGGCGCAGCCTGCGATTCTGGCCGCCGCAGCGGCCATCGCCCCGCAGGGCGATAGCAGGCTCGGCCACACGGGTGGTCATTTCGACCGGCCGTACGAGTCAAACATGTCGTCGGGCGGTGCGGACGATTACCAGAGCGCATCTCATAACCCTCGTCGGTCGTGAGCGGCCAGCCCCACCCCCCGGCCCCCTCTCCATCTCGGTCCACCTCCGTCGCCTGCGGGCGACTCCGTCCGGACCGGATGGAGAGGGGGAGGCAGCTCCACCATCAACCGCTATGAGCCACGCCTCAAGATCATCTCTACGAAGTAGGGCGCCGCTTGGCCAGAGCGTTTCCTACAGCACGAACGAGAACGGAGGGCGCCAAGTTTGGCGCCCTCCGTTCTCGTTGAAGGGGAAATGAAGACAACGGTTAGTCCGCAGCGCGAGCGGGGCGGCTCTCCTGCTCGGCGTCGTCCATGTCCTCCTCGTCGTAGTAGCCCCGCGGGTCGAAGCGGTCGGCTCCCTTGGGTTCACGTGCCTTCATCAGGACATAGGTCGCGATCGAGATGATCAGCGGCACTCCGAGCGTGATCAGCCAGGTCTGGCCGATCGTCAGCGAGAACGGGTGGTCGTAGTAGGCGGCCACGAACAGGATCGAGACGTAGAGGAGCGAGAAGACGCCGATCGTCGTCCGGATCGGGGCCTGGCTCATCGGCTCGTAGTACTCGACCCGGCGCAGCCCACGACCGCGGTTGGTCCGGTCCAGGAACGGCGCCATGGCGAGCAGACCGAACGCGATACCCGGGAAGAGCAGACCGGCGACGAAGTTGTTGTCGATGATGCCGAAGAGCTCGAACGATGGCAGGATCCGGAGCAGACCGTAGATCCACATGAAGTACCACTCGGGCTTGACTTCCTCCAGGACCGAACCCGGAGGACCGTACGCCTCGACGGTGTGGATCGGCACGAAGGACGAGAGCAGGAACAGTCCGCCCAGGGTGAGGAACAGCAGCTGGATACCGAGGACGGCCTGCTGCGGGAACAGCGGGACGCCGAGGACGCGTCCCGGCTCGGCGATCTTCTTGGCGTAGACCGGCTGGCTGTGCTTGGTCTTGATGAGGATGATCAAGTGAGCGGCGATGGCGCCAGCCAGCAGGGCCGGCAGCACGAAGATGTGCAGGGCGTAGAGCCGTCCCAGGCTTCCGGCCACCGGGTACGTCGAGTCACCGAAGACCAGCGCCCCCGCCCAGTCGCCGATGAAGGGGACCGCCCGGGCGAGGTTGACGCCGATGCTGGTCGCGGCGATGGAGTAGGCGTCGAACGGGAGCGAGTAGCCGAAGAACGCGTTGGCGATCGCGAGGACGAGCAGGACGACGCCGACGATCCAGTTCAGCTCGCGCGGCTTGCGATACGTGCCCTGGAAGAAGATCCGGAAGGTGTGGAGCAGGATCGCGAAGATGAACAGATGAGACGCCCAGTGATGGACGTTCCGGATCAGCGCCAGGACGGTATTCGCCTCGATCGCGAGGATGCTGGCGTAGGCCTGCGGGTACTGGTAACCCTGCGGCGCGATCTCGTCCGGCCCACCGGACGGGACGTAGCCGACGATGGTGTCCGAGGGGATGTAGACGAAGGCCAGCAGGATGCCGGTGATGATGAGGATCAGAAACGCGAACGTCGAGATCTCACCGAAGAAATACGTGCTATGGACCGGGAACGCCTTGCGGCCATAGTGCTTGTTCAGGCCGCTGATGCCCAGCCGCTCCTCGAACCAGCTCTTGCTCTCGCGGCGCTCGCGTGCGGTCTGGCGGGCCTCACCGCGGAGGTCGGAGATGACGCCCGTCAGGTCACCGGAGTGCCCGTTCCGGCTCACCGTCCCGTTGGTTCTGATAACCCGCTGCGCGCCGGAGGGGGAGTGTCCCACCGTCTCGCTCACCGCGACCTTGCCGGCCGCTTCCACCCGGTTGAAGAGTCTCCGCATCATCCCGATCCCCCTTCGACCTAGCCGAGTTCGGCGTTGTATTCGCCGGCGATCACGAGCCGGCCCTGATCGTCGAGCGCAACGGGGATGGAGGGCAGTGGCCGCGGTGCCGGTCCGGCGAGAACCGAGCCATCATCCGAGGCGAAGACGCTCCCATGACACGGGCAGTGGATGTTGTTCTGCTCGTTCAACGTCGGCAGGACCGAGCAGCCGAGATGCGTGCAGATCTGGTTGTACGCTCGAAAATCCTCGGCCGTCCCCGCCTCGCCGACTCTGACGATCTCCAGCTTGTTCGGGTTGGACTGGCCCGGCTTGCCGAGCGGACCCGCGTAGGCCGCCGTGTTGACGGCGAACGTGGCGATGTCGAGCGGGGTGTTGCTGCCCGCGTCCCCGATGACATCACCTTCCGCGACGTCGTCCGTGTACTGGGTGATCGCCTTGAGCGCGAGGACGGGGAAGGCGAAAGCGACGCCAATCGCCGCGAGGCTGCCGCCGACGGTGGCCTGGAGGAAGCGGCGCCGGTTACCGAGCGCCTTCTGCTGCTGCGGCGTCAACGGACTGACCTGTCCCTGATCGGGACGGGTGAGGCCGATCGGTCCCGGCCCACTCGGTGTCTGATGAGAAGTCATCGGGGAACGCTCCTGTCGAGAATCATGGGGTTTCTGGCGTTTCTAGGAAAAGTGGCTACCAGGGGATGCCGTCTTCGCGATCGTCAAAGCGGCCTTCCTCGCCGACGAATCCCTGCTTGAAGAAGCCGAGGACGAAGGCGGCGAAGACGAAGCCGAGCCCGATCGACAGGCCCATCACCTCGCGACCCCAGTCCTGGACGACACCGATCGCGAAGACCACGGCGCAGATAGCGGTCAGGACGCTGAAGATCCCGAGGGCGGCCGCGGTGCCATCGGTCAGTTGCGGTCCGGACCGGCCGATATGGACCTGCGGCCCATCGAGGAAGTAGGAGAAGAGGCCGATGGCGGAGTAGACGCCGAGCGTCAGCGCCAGACCGACGAGGGTGATCTCGAAGGCATTCAGTTCGAGGATGAACTGGTATCTGGTCGTCGTGTAGTCGGGCTTGTAGAAGTCGTCACCGTTCCGGTAGTACCAGAAGAACGCCGTGGCGAGACCGAGGATGATGGCGGTGATCCCGCCAAGAATCGGTCCGCGGGGTCCATTGTCCACGTCACATCCCCTGTTCCTGGTTGCCAGCCGTCGGTGAATCCGGACGATCCGTGGAGTTGGCGCTGTTCGGGTGTCTGATCCAGCCGCCCGGAGCCATCGGGCGCGATACGACGACGAACCCAATCATAAAGTGTTCCGGAGTATTTGTACCCCTCTGGCCGCCAAGGTGATGCACACCGTCACAGCGTCGTCCCACCCCGTCGAGTCCCCTACGCACGTTCGCCGCCGTTGCCAAACCGCCGGAGCAGTTCCCGGTAGTCCGCCATCGTGTCGATATCGAGCGGGCGGTCCTGATCGCTCTCGACGACATTGACCTTGCCACGATGCTCGCGGATCAGCTCACGGGCGCCCTGATCGCCGCTGATGCCGCCCAGACTGGCGAACCAGGCCCGGCCGATCAGCACAGGCGGCGCGGACGTGTCGCCGTATCGGGTCTGCACGAAGCGGTCGGTGGAGCCTCGCTCGATGAACGTCGCCACGACGCGATCGATCAGGGCCGGGGTGACGAGCGGCTGGTCGCCGAGCAGGACGACCGCCGCCGATGCGTCGGCTGGCAGAGCACCAATCCCCACCCTGAGGCTGGTGCTCTGGCCCTCGGCGTAGGCCGGGTTGACCACTGCCACCTGCCCGAAGTCGCCGATGGCCGACCCGATCTCGGTCGCCTGATGCCCGAGGACCAGCACGGTGCCGCCGAGCTCGGACATCGCCGTTGCCCGGAGGACGTGGTTCAGGACCGGCTCGCCGTCGAGGTCGAGAAGCTGCTTGGGCTGCCCGAGCCGGCTGGACGTCCCGGCGGCAAGGACGACCGCCCAGACGGAGTCCGTGGTGACGTGGCTCATCGGCGTTCAGGACTCATTGCGGATGCGGCCGGTCGCCGAGCGGAGACTGCCGCCCGGCCGGCCACGGCGGGCCGCGATGATCTCGGCCATGATCGCGACCGCCATCTCCTCGGGCGACTCGGCGCCGATGTTGAGACCGATCGGCCCGTGGAGCCGGGCGATGTCCGCCTCGGAGACGCCTGCTTCGGCTAGCCGCTTGCGCCGGTCCTCGTTCGTATTCCGGCTGCCGATCGCGCCGATATACCGGGCCGGTGTCGCCAGCGAGCCGATGATGGCGGGCTCGTCGAACTTCGGGTCATGCGTCAGGATGGCGATATCGGTCGTCGTCGTGATCGGCACCTGGGCGAGCGCATCGTCCGGCCAGCCCCGGATGATCCGGTCGGCCTCCGGGAATCGCTCCTGGGTCGCCAGGGCGCCGCGGGCGTCAGTTATGACGACCCAGTAGCCGAGCTGCTTGGCAAGGGTCGCCAGCGCCTGCCCGACATGGACCGCGCCGAAGATCAGCAGCGTCGGCGGCTGCGGGAAGACCTCGACGAAGATGTCGAACCCATCCCCCTCGGCGGCGACTCGGACGCGGGCCGATCGCTCCGAGGCGACCTGCTCGACGGCGTGTCGCTCAGCCTCGGCGTCGATCATATCGGCGCCGAAGGTCCCGAATCGCTCGATCGTCTCGCCTGGGACACCGGGGGTCGGCAACAGGAACAGCATCTTCTCGCCGCTGCGCTCTCCCGTCAGGATCGTCGCCGTCGCTGCTGGTCGGTTGGCCCGAACCGCGGCCGCGAGCCGACCCTGAATGGTCGGGCTTGCATCGGCGATCGGTTCGTCTTCTGGCAAGCGCATCCCGGACTCTCCCGTCGCGTCGCTCATCGTCCAGGCACCGTCGCTGCCTTGCCGCGGGCCTGCCGGAGCGGCGGCTCATCGTCGAACGACGTCAGCAGCTTCGACAGCGCCTCCAGGCTCTGCATGTTGTGGACGGGCAGGAAGTAGTCGCAGTACGGCAGCGCCGCCTTCATCCCGCGCGTCAGGGGTTGATAACCCGGCGACCCGAGCAGCGGGTTCAGCCAGATCAGCCGCCGGCAGGAGCGCTGCAGCCGGGCCATCTCGTCGGCGAGAAGCTGCGGGTCCCCTCGGTCCCACCCGTCGCTGATGACGACAACGGTCGCCCCGGAGCGCAGGACCCGCCGGCTCCAGAGGTAGTTGAAGGTCTTGATGGCGTCACCGATCCGGGTGCCGCCCGACCAGTCCTGGACGGCGTTGACGACATCGGCGATCGCCGTGTCGACGTCGCGCCGCCGGAGTTCGCGGGTGATCCGGGTCAGGCGGGTGCTGAAGACGAAGACCTCAGTGGCGTCGAGGCCGAGTTCGAGGGCGTGGACGAAGCGCAACAACAGCCGGCTATAGCGATCCATCGAGCCGCTGATGTCGCAGATCAAGACCAGGGGGCGCATCCGCTCCTTGCGCTTGCGGTGCCGGAGGTCGATCGGGATGCCACCGTGCCGCAGGGCGTGGCGGAGGGTCCGGCGCTGGTCGATGGTCTGGCCGTTGATCGCCGGGGTTAGCCGCCGGGTCTGGCGCCGGCCGAGGTTCCAGGTCATCTGGGAGATGAACCGCTGCGCCTCGGTCAGCTCCTCGTCCGTCAGCAGGGCGAAGTCCTTGGAGCGGAGCGACTCGTCCGCGCTGAACAGCATGACGTCGTCGGGGACGGAATCGATCTCGCCGCCCATGCCATCAGTGTCGTCGCTGTCCACGACAACAGTCGACTTCCCGGCGGGCGCCTCCTCGCCGGAATCGTCCTCGTTCTCGCTGGGCGGACCCTCCTTCGATCCCGGCGGCGGCGGGCCGTCGATCTCGATCGCGCCGCCCTCGTCGCTGGGCAGGGAACCGATGCCGAGGCGTTCCCAGAAGGTCGCGAACCGGTCGTCGAACAGGGGGATGTGCTCCGGCCGCGTCACGACGCTGGTCCGCATCGCGTGGTAGACCTCGAGCCGCCTCCCGAGATCGACGACCGAGAAGGCCTCGAACAGGTTGATCAGTTGGCCGCTGCCGAGCGGGATGCCGACCATCCGCAGGTCCTCGGCGAACACGATCAGGTTGCCGAGGATCGCCGACGGGCGGACCGACTCGGCCGGCGGCCAACCCCGTGTCAGCTCGGCGGCCATCGCTCTGGTCCGGGCGCTGACCGTCGGAGCCTCGTGGTCATCGGGGCGGGGCTCGGCCATCAGCTCGCGCTCGGGGCCGTCGTGAGCTTGACGAGCTCCTCGGCCCGGCGCCCACGGATCCGGTCGACGTCCTCCTGGTACTTCAGGATGACGCCCAGGGTGTCGTTGACCACGTCCGTCGCCAGCGACTGCGTCCCGAGGGCGAGCAGCGCCCCGGCCCAGTCGAGCGTCTCGGCCATGCCCGGCGGCTTGAACAGGTCGCCCTCACGCAGCCCCTGGGTGAACGAGCAGATCTGGCGGGCCAGCCGATCCGGCACCTCGGGCAGTCGAGCGGCCAGGATGCGGAACTCCTTGTCGAAGGTCGGGAAGTCGATCCAGTAGTAGAGGCAGCGCCGCTTGAGCGCGTCGTGGATCTCCCGCGTCCGGTTGGAGGTCAGGATCACGATCGGGACGTGCTCGGCCCGGATCGTCCCGAGTTCCGGGACGGTGACCTGGAAATCCGACAGCAGTTCGAGCAGGAACGCTTCCAGCTCGGCGTCCGCCCGATCGACCTCGTCGATCAGCAGGATCGGCGCCCGGTCGTGGGACGCGTCGATCGCCTGGAGCAGCGGCCGCTTGAGCAGGAACTGGTCGCTGAACAGGTTGTCCCGAGCGCCGCCCAGCCCGCCGCCGGACACTTCCAGCGAGCGCAGGTAGAGCATCTGTCGGGCGTAGTCCCATTCATAGATGGCGCTTGCGGCGTCCAGCCCCTCGTAGCACTGGAGCCGGATCAGCGGCGTGTCGAGGATCTTGGAGAGCGTCTTGGCGATCTCGGTCTTGCCGACGCCCGCCTCACCCTCCAGCAGCAACGGCTTCTGGAGCTTGAGCGTCAGGTAGAGGGTCGTCGCGAGGCCGTGGTCGGTGACGTACTTCTCGCCGGCCAGTGCCTGGGCGAGTTCATCGACGCTGGAGAACGCCGCCATCGGCTCGCGCTCGGGGGCGGCGACGCCGTTGCCTGCGGGTGTGGGAATGGACATCGGGCGGACCTGCTCCATCGTGTGACCGTCGAGGCGCGGAGCCCCGGTTGAACGGACGAAACCGCGTCAGCGTAGCAGACGGAGTGGATGTCGCGGCGGGACGGACGATCGGCCGGTCGTGCATGGCGCACGAAGGCGATGCGCCCGGTTCGCTCCGCGATCTCAGTCGTCGGTGGTCGGGCCGCGACCGTTCAGGGAAGCGTCACCCTCACCCACGTCCTCGGCGTCATCCCCGTTGGCGAGGGTATCCAGCGCGTCGGCCAACTCACGCTGAACCGCCTCGAACAGGGTCTGGAGGGCGGCGAACCGTTCCTCGTCCCCGCCGTAGGCGCCCTTGAGCTCGCCGTCGGGGTCGATCGCGATCGCGACATCCGCCTCCCCGTCCTCCAGCGAATGAAGCGTCACGCGGACTTCGGCCACGGGGAGCGTCTTCTGGTCGGTCATCTGAGATCCCCTCCTTCGAGTGTCGTTGCTGCGGGTGTCGTTCCTGATGCGACCGTGTTGCCGGATTCGTGCCGCAGAGCGGGTCGACTCTCCCTCGCATCGCCGACATCCGACGGACAGTGACCCTGCTACACTCCGCAGCGCCGATCGTGATCCGCGCCGGGGTGGCGAAATGGCAGACGCAGCGCACTCAAAATGCGCCGGGGAGACCCGTGCGGGTTCGAATCCCGCTCCCGGTACCACCATCCAGACCGACCAGCATGACGACCCGGGTGCGGCAGCCCCGGGTCGGGTCGTTTTTCGCGTCGGGGAGAAGAACACGATCAGGGGTCTGGCGACCGGCGCCCGATCCTCCTATGATTGCGAGCATGTACACACCAAACCAGGACCGCTACAAGACCATGTCCTATCGCCGCTGCGGAACCAGCGGGCTGACCCTGCCAGCCCTCTCGCTGGGGATGTGGCACAACTTCGGAGGAGGATCGAGCTACGAGAACGCCCGGGAGATCGTCCGCACGGCGTTCGACCACGGCATCACCCACTTCGACCTGGCCAACAACTACGGCCCGCCGCCGGGTTCGGCCGAGACGGCCTTCGGTCGCATCCTCGCCGAGGATTTCGCCGGGTTCCGCGATGAACTCATCATCAGCACCAAGGCCGGCTACGACATGTGGGAGGGGCCGTACGGCGACGGCGGTTCACGCAAGTACCTGCTCGCCAGCCTCGACGCCAGCCTGAAGCGGCTCGGGCTGCCCTACGTCGACATCTTCTACCATCATCGGCCGGACTACGAGACGCCGCTGGAAGAGTCGGCCATGGCGCTCGACCAGGCCGTCCGCTCGGGCCGCGCCCTCTACGCGGGGATCTCGAACTACCCGACCGACCGGGCACGGGAGATGGCGGCCGTGATGCGGTCGCTCGGCACGCCGCTGCTGATCCACCAGCCGTCCTACAACATCTTCCGGCGCGACCCGGAGACGACCGGTCTATTCCGGGCGCTCACCGAGGAAGGCATCGGCTCGATCGTCTTCTCGCCGCTGGCCCAGGGGGTCCTGACCGATCGCTATCTCAACGGCGTCCCATCGGACTCGCGGGCCAGCGGGAACAGCCAGTTCCTCAAGGAATCGGCGATCGACGATGCGACTCGCAGCCGCGTCAGCGCGCTGAACGGGATCGCGAAGGAGCGTGGCCAGACCCTCGCCCAGATGGCTCTGGCCTGGGTGCTCCGCCCGCAGGCCGAAGTCCAGGCCGCTGATGGCTCGACCCGGACGGTCGCGGTCACGACGGCGCTGATCGGCGCGAGCCGCGCCTCGCAGGTGATCGACAACGTCGCCGCCCTGAACGCCCCGGCCTTCACCGACGATCAGCTCGCCCAGATCGACGAGGTCGCCGCCAGCTAGCGTTTGGCCGCAGTCAGGGGGCTCTGGTGGCGGAGCAGACCGCTCCACCGACCCCTCTCCGGCTCACCTGCTCGCTCACCCGCTGAAGCGGCTCTCGCTGCGCTGCGGCTCCGCAGGTGCCCAGAGAGGAGAGCAGCACGTTTCCTCGATTCCGGACTGACCGTGGCAAAGCCGACATGACACCGCTGAGATGCGGCGCCGTGTCGGCTTTCGTCATGTCGAAGCATTGACCCGTTGCCAACACCGAAGTGGGTTTGAGGTAAGTATGCGATCTCGATTGAGACTTCTGCTCCCCGCTCCGGGCACCTGTGAACCGCAGCGAGGCGAGAGCCGCTTCGGCGAGTGAGCGAACCAGATCCACCCCGGCCTGGGGAGCGGTCTGCTCCGCCACCAGAGCTTTACCGAGAACGACGACCGGTCAGCGGCGACCGAGGACGAATGCCGTAATCCCGAGCGCCTCCCGGACGACGTAGGCGAACTCCTCGCCGCCGCGGATCGGGCTGTCCGTCGAGGCGGTGGCGTAGGCCGTCAGGCCGAGATCACGGGCCATCATCTTGAGCCGCAGCAGATGGAAGCCGTCGCTGACAAGCAGGATGCGATCGAGGTTACGGGCGGCGAGGATGCCGGCAACGCCGTTCATGCTCTGCCAGGAACTGCTCCCCTCGTTCTCGAGCAGGATCGCCCGCTCCGGCACACCCGCGGAGACGAGATACATCTGCCCCGTCTCGGCCTCGGTGTAGACATCTCCGGGCAGGTTGCCCCCGGTGACGATGATCAGGGGCGCGATCCCATCGCGGTAGAGATCGACGGCCCGGTCCAGCCGGGCCCGCAGCGTCTCGCTCGGGACGCCGTTGTACTGGGTCGTCCCCAGCACGACGATCGCCTCGACCGGACGGGCCTGATCGGTCCGGGCCTGGACGTAGATCGCCCCGACGAGGGCCAGTTCGAGGACCGGACCGGCCAGCAGCAGGAAGACGAGCACCGGCAGCAGCCAGCGTCGAAGGCCCGTCCGGGGCCTCGTAGACGTGGCAGCGGCCGGGGGCGAATCTGACACCGGGAACCGCCCGGTCTGTTGCCGCACCGGTCGGGGTGGATACCCGGACGCGGGCTGCCTGGGACCGGTCGGGGGTCCAGAGGATGGTCGGCTCATGTCCGGATGATGGCATCATGTGCGGAGCCGTGCCAACCGGCCGGCTCGAAACCACCGAGGGCGGTCATCGACCTCGGCCAGCATTTTCCGGGATGCCGGGAGCGACTGATCGAACCTGTTCCGGAGGTCGAGACCGATGCCGCGATGGCAATTCTGGAAGTCGAGTGAGACGCCTGAACCGACCGTCGTGGCGAGGCCCACGCCCGACGACCAGCCCCGGACGGCCTCGTACGGGTCGCCGCCGCGGCTGCGCACGCCGACCACCAGCGTCCTCTCGCCGGAGCGCCGCGAGCGCCGGATCGGCGATCTGATCCGGCGACGGGACGGGCTCCGGTTCGACATCGAGCAGGGCGAGCTCGCGCTGTCGCCGGACAACCCGTGGCGGGAGCGCATCAGCCTGCTCCAGGAGTCGATCGCGACGATCGCCGCCGATCGCGCCGCGCTGGCGTCGATCGCCCCGGAGCCGACCTGGACGGTCCCGGCCCTTCCCGTCAGCCAGCCGGTAGTCACGAGCGCGGAGCCCTCGCGGGTCTCGTTCCGGGTCGGAGATCAGCCGTTGGACTACGTCGAGGCGTCGGACTGGGACAATCGGGGCGGGATGGTCGTCCACGGCGACCTCCGTCGGACCGGCGGCGACCCCGGCCTGATCGCCACCGGGGCCGATCCCGTGCCGCCACCAGACTGGCAACCGATCCTGGAGACCGCGCTCGCGACCTTCGCCCTCACGGTTCGCGATGCCGCCCTGGAAGGTACCGCTTCGCCAAACGTTAAGACGCTGCGGGACATCATCCGCGAGGATGACGAGGTCGGTGGCTGGACCAACCTGCACGGGACCAACAACGTCCGGGTCCAGCGCGCCTACCGGCGGCAGGAACTCCGGGCCGAGGAGGAGCGCCTCCGGCAGGAACTGACCCGTGAGGACGAGCAGCGCCGGACGCTCACGGACCGGCTTCCGATCGCCCGGAAGCGGCTGGCGACCGTCATGGACGACCTGGTCACGCTCGGGGTCGATCCGGACCAAGTCTGACCGGTCCGCACCCCCCGAAATCGCCGTACTACACAACGACTACCCAGTGGAGACACGACTCATGACCGACAGTCCCGCGATCAGCCCCCGTCCCCGGAACTATCTGCTCGCCGGCGCGTACAACTTCCGCGACATCGGCGGCTACGAGACGACCGACGGCCATCACACCCGCTGGGGCCGCGTGTTCCGGAGCGACGCCGTCCACCGGCTGACCCATGGCGATGTCGATCAGCTTCGGCCGCTCGGCGTCCGGACGATCCTGGACCTGCGCTCCGGCCGTGAGATCACCGAGGGCGGCAGCGGCCTGATCCACGACGAGCCGGGGATGAACGTCGTCCACATCCCGTTCGGCCGGATCGGCGAGGAGGCCGACCCGAGCTGGCAGGAGTGGACCCTGGCCGAGCTGTACCGCGGGATCGTCGTCGAGGCGAAGGGTGCGATCGCGACCGTCATGACGACGCTGGCCAGCGATGAGACGATGCCCGCCGTCGTCCACTGCGCTGCCGGCAAGGACCGCACCGGGATCAGCATCGCGCTGCTGCTCCGGCTGCTCGGCGTCGACGACGCCACCGTGACGGAGGACTACCTGCTGACCGAGAGCAACTTCCTCGCCTTCCGCGAGCGGTTGACGCCGGAGGAACTCAGCCACCTCGATATGATCCCGGTCGAGCTGCTCCGCGTCGACGCGATGGTCCTGGCCGCGACCCTGGCGATCATCGACGCCGAGTACGGTTCCACGGAGGCCTACCTGGTCGACGCCGGCGTGACCCCGGAAGCCATCCGGACACTCCGCCAGCGCCTGCTCGTCTGACGTCGTCGGGACCGGCCGAATCGCTGTTCCGGCCCCGCCACCGTGGTAGCCTTGCCTCCGTCCTGTCCAGAGCCACTGCCCCCGCGCCATCGGTCCTACCGATCGCTCCTTGGGGCCGGTTCCCGACACGTCTGGACACCCGAAACGAGCAGTCAGGGACGGCGAACGGTGAATGTGACGGCCAACCCCGCGTCGAGCCAGCCGACCGCCGCGTCGCCCATCCCCGCGTCGGCGCGCCCGGCGGCGTCGCTGCCGGTGCCCGTGCTGGCGATCGCCAACCAGAAGGGTGGCGTCGGCAAGACGACGACCAGCGTCGCGACCGCCGTCATGCTGGCCCGCGAGGGGATCCGCGTCCTGCTGATCGACCTCGACCCGCAGGGCAACGCCTCATCGTCCCTGGGCGTCGACAAGTCGGGCCTCGTCCGGACCACCTACGACCTGATGATCGGACGGGCCCAGGCGACCGATGCGGCCCGTCCGTCGGGGCGCGACAACCTCGACATCGTCGCAACCAGTTCCAGCCTCGCCGCCGCCGAGATCGAACTGGTCGACATCGAGGATCGCGAACGCCAGCTCCAGCGCGCCCTCGCCGGCGTCGAGGGCCGCTACGATCTCGTCATGATCGACTGCCCACCCTCGCTCGGTCTCCTGACGGTCAACGCCTTCACCGCCGCCCACTCCGTCCTGATCCCGATCCAGTGTGAGTTCCTGCCCCTCGAAGGGTTGACGCAGCTCCAGCGCACGATCGGCCAGGTCCGGCAGCACCTCAACCCGGAGCTCGGCATCACTGGCGTCCTGATGACGATGTACGACGCTCGGACCCGGCTCTCAGCCCAGGTCGTCGAGGAGGTCCGCCGGTTCTACCCCAAGGAACTGTTCACGACCGTCATCCCCCGCTCGATCCGGCTGGCCGAGGCTCCGAGCTACGGGCTGTCGATCGCCGAGTACGACCCGAAGTCCAACGGCGCGGTTGCCTACCAGCGCCTCGCGACCGAACTGATCCAGCGCCTCGGGCTCCCTGCCGCCCGCTGACCCCGACTTGCACCCGGTTGGTATCATCTCAGGATCAAAACGACTCCGATGAGGGCTGTGGCGCCCTCCAACGGGCGACGCCGCGCAGCCGCCCGATGTGTCCGGAAGCTCCGACTCCCGGACCGGCCCGATCCTGTCGGCTTGGCTCATCGACCACGGAGGCGCGGAATGACCACCACCCAAAACCGGCACGATCACCACAGCGTCATCGACGGCCAGGAACCCCTCATCCCCGGCAGCCGCGACACGGCCGCCGACGCCTTCGCCGGCCGTAGCCAGACCATGCGGAGCGACAAGTTCTCCGGTCTCGGCTTCACCTTCGATGACGTCCTGCTGCTGCCCCGCTACTCGGACGTCCTACCGGCGGACGTCTCGACCCGGACCCGGCTCGTCGCCGACATCGAGCTCCACATCCCGATCCTCTCGGCCGCGATGGACACCGTCACCGAAGCCCGGATGGCGATCGCGCTGGCCCGTGAGGGCGGCCTCGGCATCATCCACCGCAACCTCAGCATCGAGGACCAGGTCGCCGAGGTCGACAAGGTCAAGCGCAGCGAGTCCGGGATGATCGTCGAGCCGGTGACGCTCGGCCCGGACAGCCCGATCGCCGATGCCCTCGCCGTGATGGAGCGGTATCACATCTCGGGCGTCCCGATCGTCGAGGCGGACGGTCGGCTCGTCGGCATCCTGACCAACCGCGATCTCCGCTTCATCCAGAACATCGACCAGCCGGTCAGCCAGGTGATGACGAGCGAGAACCTCGTCACGGCCCGCACGGGCACGACGCTCGAAGAGGCCAGCGACATCCTCCATCGGCAGAAGGTCGAGAAGCTGCTCATCGTCGACGACCGCGGCCACCTGACCGGCCTGATTACGGTCAAGGACATCCAGAAGCGGATCCAGTTCCCGGACGCGACCAAGGATTCCCGCGGCCGGCTGCGGGTCGGAGCGGCGGTCGGGGTCGGCCCGGACGGCGAAGAGCGAGCCATCGCGCTGGCGGCGGCTGGCGTCGACGTCATCGTCGTCGATATCGCTCACGGCGACTCGGCCGGTGTCGTCGACATGGTCCGCCTGCTCAAGCGTCAGCTCAGCGTCCCGCTGATCGCCGGCAACGTCGCCACCGCCGACGGCGCCACGCACCTGATCGACGCCGGCGCGGACGCGATCAAGGTCGGGATCGGGCCGGGTACGATCTGCACGACCCGGATCGTGGCCGGGACGGGTGTCCCCCAGATCACCGCGATCAATGACGTCGCCTCCGTCGCGCAGCGGTTCGGCATCCCCGTCATCGCCGACGGCGGCATCCAGTACTCGGGCGACATCTCGAAGGCGATCGCCGCCGGGGCCGACGTCGTGATGCTGGGCAGCCTGCTGGCCGGCGTCGACGAGAGCCCAGGCGAGGTCGTCCTGTTCCAGGGCGAACGGTTCAAGGAGTACCGCGGCATGGGCTCGCTCGGCGCGATGCGGGCCCGGTCGTTCTCCAAGGACCGCTACTCGCAGCAGAACGTGACCTCGGTCCAGAAGCTCGTCCCGGAAGGGATCGAGGGGCGGGTCGCCTACAAGGGTCCGCTCGCCACGATGGTCTACCAGTTGACGGGCGGCCTGCGCTCGTCCATGTTCTACGTCGGGGCCGCCGACATCCGGGCCCTCAAGAACGACACCCAGTTCGTCCAGATTACCGCGGCCGGCCTCCGGGAGAGCCACCCGCACGATGTCGTGATCACCAAGGAATCGCCGAACTACCGCTCCGGCGGGATCTGAGCGGGGTCTTCCGACATGAGCTGACGCTGACGGCCCACCGATCCATCCGGTGGGCCGTCGGCGTTCTCCGCGGGCCCTCCGGGACCGGTTCCCGCTCCCCGGAAGCTATGGTAGCCTGCCGGAATAGCTGCTCTCCCGTGATCCGGCTGGCTGGTCGGGTCGGAGCGGGACCGGACCTCGCGACAGGCAAAGGAGCCTCCCTTGGCGAACGACAACGACCCGTCGGCGGCACCCGCGCCGATCGCCCCCAATGTCCCGACACCGTGGCAGTCGCACGATCCCTCCGGCGTCCGCATCCGTGACGTGAAGGTGATCCTGACCGCGCCGGACGGCATCCGGCTGGTCGTCGTGAAGATCGAGACATCCGAGCCCGGGCTCCACGGTCTCGGCTGCGCGACGTTCACTCAGCGACCGCTGGTGGTGAAGACCGCGATCGAGGAGTACCTGCGGCCCTTCCTGATCGGCCGCGACGTGGACGACATCGAGGACATCTGGCAGACCTCGTTCGTCAGTTCCTACTGGCGCAGCGGTCCGGTCCTGCACAACGCGATGTCCGGCGTCGACCAGGCGCTCTGGGACATCAAGGGCAAGCGGGCCGGGATGCCGGTCTACCAGCTCCTCGGTGGCAAGGTCCGGAAGGCCGCGCCATGCTACGCCCACGCCAATGGCAGCAGCGTCGAGGAGGTCGCGGACAGCGCCCGACAGCTCATCGACCAGGGCTTTCGCCATGTCCGGGCCCAGATGGCCATCGAGGGCATGTCCACCTACGGCGCCGCCGCCCCGAAGGACGGCTCGCCGTGGTCGGCCTACCATCTCCGGCCGGAACAGGAACCCTGGGAACCGACCGCCTACTGCCGGACGATCCCGCGGCTGTTCGATCACCTCCGGACCGAGCTGGGCGACGGTGTCGAGTTGCTCCACGACATCCACGAGCGGGTGCCGCCGATCCAGGCGATCGGCCTGGCGAAGGAGCTGGAGCGGTTCAACCTGTTCTTCCTGGAGGACCCGTTCTCACCTGAGAACAACGGCTACTTCCCGCTCCTCCGCCAGCAGACCGCGATCCCGATCGCGATGGGCGAGCTCTATGTCAACCAGGCCGAGTACGTCGACCTGATCAAGGACCGGATGATCGACTTCATTCGCGTCCACATCTCCGACATCGGTGGCCTGACGCCGGCCCGAAAGCTGGCGGGGTTCTGCGAGTTCTTCGGCGTCCGGACCGCCTGGCACGGGCCCGGCGACGTCTCACCCGTCGGCCATAGCGCCAATCTCCAGCTCGACCTGTCCGCTCCGAACTTCGGCATCCAGGAGCTGGCGGCCTTCGGCGAGCGGACCCGGGAGGTCTTCCCCGGTTGCCCCGAGGTCCGGGAGGGCATGTTGTGGTCGAACGAGCAGCCGGGTCTCGGGATCGACATCGACGAGACCCTGGCAGCGACGTACCCGTTCCCCGACCACGTCCTCAACGGGGCCTGGCCCCCCGTCCGGCGCCTCGACGGGACCGTCATCACCCCCTGATCGGCTGTTACCGCCCTGATCCGACGCCAATCTCAGGGGAGCTTCGTCCGATGTTGCTGGCCGAATACCTGCCGCCTCACCCCACACCGCTCTGGGTCATGGCAAACCAGCTCGGCGTCGAACACGCCGTCTCGTCGGTGCCCGGCTATCACCGCGACGACACGGGCCCGAAACCGACGCTCGCCGCGTTGCGCGAGCAGAAGCAACGGTTCGCCGACCACGGGATCGAGCTGACGGTGCTGGAGACGGCGTTCCCGATGCTCGAGGACACCAAGATTGCCAGGGCGGGAGCGAAGGCCAACCGGGAGATCGAGGAGGCCCAGCAACTCGTGCGCGACATGGGTGAGGCCGGCATCACGGTCGCCTGCTGGAACTGGATGGCCGTCTTCAACTGGACCCGGACGGCGCTCGACCAGGAGACCCGCGGCGGTGCCCGGGTGACGGCCTACGACCACGCCGTGATGGCGAGGGAGCCGGACGCCGTCGAGACGCCGATCTCCGAGGCCCAGCTCTGGGAGGGGATGCACCGCTTCCTGGAGGCCATCGTTCCGGTCGCCGAGGAGGCCGGTGTGACCCTCGCCCTCCACCCGGACGACCCGCCGATCTCGCCGATCCGGGGCGTCAGCCGGATCATCACGTCGCCAGACGCCCTCCAGCGGGTCCTCGACCTGGCTCCGAGCCCGGCCAACCAGCTCACCTTCTGCCAGGGCACGGTCGCGACGATGGGTGCCGACGTCCCAGCCGAGATCCGGCGCTTCGGCGGCCAGGGGAAGATCGGCTTCGTCCACTTCCGCGACGTCCAGGGCACCCCGGACGACTTCGCCGAGACCTTCCACGACGACGGCCAGACCGACATGGCCGCCGCGATGGACGCCTACTACGAGGTCGGCTTCGAGGGTCCGGTCCGGCCCGATCACGTCCCGACGATGGCCGGTGAGGCGCTCAAGGAGCCGGGGTACGACATGATGGGACGGCTCTACGCGATCGGTTACGTCCGCGGCCTCCAGCAGGCCACCGCCCGCCGCTACGAGGTCACCCGATGAACGTGCTGGTCACAGGCGGGGCCGGTCGCGTCGGCCAGTTCACCGTCGTCGAACTCCTCGCCCACGGTCACGAGGTCATCCTGTCCGATCAGCGGCCACCGCGGGCGCTGCCCGAAGTGGACGCCGCGGCGCTCGCCGGGGCGACCTTCCGGCAGGCCGATCTCGTCGATGCCGGCGAGGCGGTCTGGGCGATGCGGGGTGCCGACGCGGTGATCCACCTCGGTGCCATCCCGGCGCCGCGCTCGATCCCGGATACCACCGTCTTCCGCAACAACGTCGTCGGGACCTTCAACGTCCTCCAGGCCGCCGAGACGCTCGGCATCCGCCGGGTCGTGCTCGCCAGCAGCATCTCGGCCTACGGCACGGCCTGGTCCGACGAACCCCGGTTCTTCGCGTACGCCCCGGTCGACGAGGCGCACCCGTTCGAGAACGCCGACTCGTATGGGCTCTCGAAGGAGGTCAACGAGAAGACCGCCGAGGTCTTCCACCGCCGCAGCGGCATGCAGGTCGTCTCGCTCCGCTACAGCTACGTCGGGACGCCGGCCGAGATCCGGACCCGGCGCGAGACGTACGACCTCGATCACGCCGACAACGCCAAGACGCTCTGGTCCTACGTCGATGTCCGCGACGCCGCCCGGGCGAACCGGATGGCCATCGAGGCAGAAGGTGTCGGCTGCCGGCCCCTGATCATCACGGCGGCCGACACCCTGGCCGACGAGCCGATGGAGGCGCTGCTCCGGACGCACATCCCGTCGCTCGAGATTCGCCGGCCGCTACCCGGCTTCACCGGGGCCTTCGACATCAGCGCGGCCAAGGCGGCGATCGGCTGGGAGCCGATGCACTCCTGGCGAGACCCGCAGTCTCGGTAGCAATTGGCCTATGTTGACCTTCTGGCCGACGACCCCGGTGTTCAGCGGTCACCGAACGGGTCGCCTGACCCAAATCGGGGATGTTGCTCCCCTCTCCGGGCACCTGCGAGCCCAGGCCGCGTCACACGGAATTCGGTTTGAAGCTTGGTGTGTGACCGCGAGCGCATGTCGCTCCCCTCTCCGGGCACCTCCGAGCCGAAGCCGCGTCAGCGGGTGAGCGAGTAGGTGACCAGAGAGGGGCTGGGGGAGAGGTCTCCTTAGCGACCGGACGTTCGGCCGTGATAGGGCTCGTCGTGAACCCCATTATCGCCCTGCGGGGCGATGGCCGCTGCGGCGGCCGGGCTCGCAAGCTTCGCCGCTACGACGACGGCACCTGTAAGCCGGAATCGCTTGAGCACCTGAGCGAGCCGGAGAGGGGTACCGCCTCGGTGGGGAAGAGGTCTTCTGCGCCACCACGAAACTCCGATGATCGCTACCGAAGCGAGAGACTCACCAGTTCGTCTTCTGGCCGTCGCGGCGGTACCAGTGCGGAGCGTTCCACATCGCGAACGGGTGGTCCTTCGCGGCCTCCTCGTCGAACTCGACGCCGAGCCCGGGACCGACCGGCAGCGGGAAGACCGTCCCGTCGAGTTCCATCAGCTTCGGGAACAGGTCTCGCGCGTACGTGTCCTGGAGCCGGTGCTGGAACTCGAGCTGGGCGAAGTTGCTCGTCGCGATCCCCAGATGGACGGACGCGGCGGTGGTCACCGGGCCGAGCGGGTTGTGCGGCATGATGTCGATGTACTTCGCCTCGCACCAGCCGGCGATCTTGCGCGCCTCCGAGAGACCGCCGACGTTCGAGACGTCGATCCGGGCAAAGTTGAGGATGCCCTCCTCGATGAACGGCGCGAACGCCCACTTGCTCGCGAACTCCTCGCCGATCGCGAACGGCACGGGCGTCATCGTCCGCAACTGCTGGTAGGCCCGCGGGCTCTCGGCCCGGATCGGCTCTTCGATGAAGTAGAGCCCGACGTCGGCGACCATCTGCAGGAAGACGGCCGCCTCGGCGACCTGCAAGCGGTGGTGGAAGTCGATCGAGAGCTGGATCGTCGGGCCGACCGCGCGGCGGACCTCCCGGATCCAGTGCGCCGCCAGCGTGAGCGATTCCATGGGCTCGTACGTCGCATCCTGACCACCGGGCCAGTCCACGCCCGGCATCCCTGGTCCGAACCGCAGATGGGTCCAACCAGCCGCCGCTAGGGCACGGGCGCCGTCGACCGCGGCCTCCGAGACGAGCGCCGGGCCGGTCGCGAACAGGGGGCAGTGATCGCGGACAGCGCCGCCCAGCAACTCATAGACCGGGATGTTCAACCAGCGGGCCTTGATGTCGTGCAGGGCGATGTCGATCGCCGAGATCGCGGCCGAGGCGATGTTGCCGCCCTCGAAGTAGTTACCCCGGTAGAGGTACTGCCAGATGTGCTCGATGCGGCGCGGGTCCTGGCCGATCAGCTCCCGCTCGAAGTGCCGGATCATCCCCTCCATCGCCAGCTCACGGCCGGAGATGCCGCCTTCGCCCAGGCCCCAGACCCCCTCGTCGGTCTCGACCTTGACGATGAAGATGTTGCGATGGCCGGACTGAACCGGGAACGCCTTGACCGCGGTGATCTTCACGTCGTCCGTCCCGAGCCGCCCCGCCCACCGTCCGTGAGCCGCGCCGCCCTCGCTGCACCGGTGGTGTCCACCTCGACACCGACGGCAGGGTATCGCAGCCGAGGCCGCTCCGGAAGATCTTCGCTCAGTTGAGGGACGGGGCCCGGCGCCCGGTGATCCGGTCCATGAAGCCACGCTTCGCGGGCTTGAGCGACTGCGTCAGCCGCTCGACGGTCTCCCGGTCCATCCGGCTCCGGTCGACCTGTACGATCAGGGCACCGGGCGGGTTGAGCCGGGGCGCGCCAGGCACGATGGCATCGACGGCCTCGAACAGCCCCATCCGGCGGTCGGCGGCGTAGGTGGCCAGTTCGAGCAGGAACCCGTAGACGCCAACGCCGTCGAAGCCGGAGTCGTGCAGGCGCCGGACGAAGCGGACATCGCGCTCCCGAAGCAGGTCGCGAAACTGCGGCACCAGGTTGGATGGCATGAACGACCCGCCGAGCATCCCGGCCGAGGCGTCGATCCGGATCGGCATCGTCCGGGCGGCGGCGGTCGAGAGGCCGAGGTCGCCGAACAGGCGGGACGGGGGCCGCAGCAGCATCCCGACGCCGCGGTCGATCGCCGCCTCGAGCGTGGTCAGGGACAACCCCTCATGGACGAAGGACGGCTCGGCAGCGGCGAGGATCTGGGCCAGCGTCAGTGAGACGACGTTCGCCCCGGACTCGCGCCCTTCGTTCGCCTGCTCCAGTCCCCGGCGCGCCGCCTCCAGACGCCCCTGGAGCCAGAGCGTCCCGTCGATCGAGGATACACCGAGGGATCGCTCGGGCGTCGTCAGGCTCCGGACGTAGGCCGCGGCGACACGCTGGTCGATGGGATGGAGCGAGGCGAGTTGCATCGAGGGTTCCTCGTTCGGGTGATGGCACGGAATCGCCGCGGACCGACCTCGACTGACTCGGCCGGGTACCGGACGCATGGTACCGTGTCCCGCGCGGTGCCTGGCCGGTGAGACTCGACCCCGAGGATGAGACCTGATGACCCACTGGCTCGACGTCCTTCGGCGGACGCTCCGCGATCCGGGCTTCACGCCGGCGGGGCGCCGCGCGCTCGTCCTCGGCGACCCGGCCCACCGGGCCGCCGACCTCTGCGCCGCCGCCGGGATGCGAGTCGTCCGGGTCGCCGTCCCGCACGGGTTCGACACCAGCCGATTCGGCGAGGCAGCGGCTGACCTCGTGGTCCGGGCCGACATCGAGGCGCTGCCCTTCCGGGACGCGACGTTCGATCTCGTCATCGCCCATGCGACGCTGGAATTCGCCCACGACGACCGGCAGGCGGTGGGTGAGCTGGCTCGCGTCCTCAGGGTCGACGGCCGGCTGATCGTCCGGCTTCCACGGAGGGGGAGGCTGGCTGGCGTCGACGCGCTCAATCTCTACCGGTACACCCGTGAGATGAGTGGCCACGGCGACATCGCGCCGGAGTCCCTCCCGATCGGCTGGCGCCGTCACTACGGACCGGACGATCTCGACGCGGTGTTCACCAGGCCCGACCTCGAGGTGTCCAGCGTCGTCAGCGGAGGTCTCGGGCTCGGTGAAGCAGCCTACTGGCCCGGACTCGTGCTTACCCGGTCGATCGTCGACCGCCCGGTGCTGACCCGGAGACTGGGCGAGATCTACGCACGGATGGGCGATCTGGATGAGGCATTGCCCGGACCAGCGACGCTGGTCGTGACGGCTCGCCGATCCGAGCCGCCCGGCGACGACCGGCATTGACAATTCCACGCACTTTTTCACTCCTGTTCCTCTTATATTCATGTCATCTAAGTGATACCCTGCACGCGCCGTCCGGGCTCTGCTAGGGGTGACGACCGATGACCGTCCCGTTTGGGGGTTCCGGACGCCCGGAAGGCGAGTCGTCTGGTCTTCGCCGGAGCAGGCCAGGCGGGCGACGGCCTTGACAGAGCCTGTCGGTGAGCGACCACTGCCGGTCGCGACACCGACGGCGAGATGACCAGATGCAGACGATGAACCGCCGGGACCGCGCCTCGAGGGCGGGTCGTGGCGGCGAATGGAGCGACGACCGTGAGTGACGGAGCAACGTGGAATCGCCGCAAGGGTGGCTACCGGATGAACCGACGCGGGTTCCTCGGGGCCGGGATGGGCGGCGCGGCACTGGGCATCAGTCTGAAGTTCGGCAAGCAGGGCGCGGCCCAGAGCACCCCGGTCTCGGACCTGGCCGCGCAGCTCTCCGAATGGGGCTTCAACGCGACCGAAACGAACCCGCTTGCCTTCGCCCGCCTCCAGGCCTTCCAGATCGCCTACCCTGGAGTCACGATCGAGATCTCGCCAGAGTCGGACGTCCAGCGCATCCTGACCGCCGCCGTCTCGGACACGCTGCCGGACATGCTCTGGCTGGGTCGGGAGATCTACAACTCCTACGTCAGCCGTGGTCAGGTGATCCGGTCGATCAGCGACCTCGTCGAGCGCGACGGCTACGACCTGAGCCGGTTCTACCCGGCCGCGATCCAGGAAGTGACCACGGGTGGCCAGCTCTATGGCATCCCGGGCGGGATGGACGTCGTGGCGTTGTGGGCCAACACCGATGCGCTGGCCGAAGCGGGGATCACCGACCCGACGCAGCTCAGCTCGTCCGACTGGGACCAGTTGACGTCCGTCGGGACGCAGCTCACCCGGAAGAACGGCGACGCGATCGACCGCTGGGGCTTCGACTCCAAGATGCAGGACGGCCAGTTCTACACCTGGGCGCTCGCGAACGGCGCGCAGCTCCTCGGCGGCGACGATGGCCTCCAGCCCAACTTCAACTCGGCCGAGGTCGCCGACCTGCTCGAGCGGACCAGGGCGTCGTACGAGACCCAGGGTGGGTTCCAGAACTACGAGGCGTTCCGCTCCAGTTGGCAGAACGACGAGCAGTTCGCCCGCGGGCAGGTGGCGATCACCGCCTACCAGAACTGGCTCGGCAACATCAACGCGGTCACGACGCCGGACCTGAACTTCACGGTGATGCCGATCCGGCCCAGCGATGATCCGGCCGGTATCTCCGCCGTCGCCGGTGGCGCCGCGTGGTGCATCACCGAGGGCAGCCAGAACGTCGACGCGGCCTGGGAGTTCATCAAGTTCATGCACTCCGACGAGACCTGGATGATCGGCGCCCAGGCGGTCCGGGCCGCCCGTGATGCCGCGGGAGCCCCTTACCTTCCGTCGCTGACCGGCGTGCCGGCCGTCGACCAGCGCCAGATCGACGAGCTCTACACGCCGATCGCGCCGCAGTTCGACGACGCGGTCCAGCTCTTCCCGCAGATCCTCGCCGCTTCCACGACCCGGGCGCTCTCGCCCTCGCCCTACGCCCAGCAACTCGACCAGATCATCTTCCAGACCGGCGTCCTCCCGGCCCTCCGGGGCGAGAAGCCGGTCCAGGAGGCGCTCGACGCCGCGCAGTCCGAGGCCGAGGCCGCGATCTCCGGCTTCTAGGACCGAACCGATCCGGAGCACGTCGACAGGAGGACGCGGGCGGTCCCGACCGCCCGCGCTTTCCCGTCCCCGCTGCTCCGGCCCGACTGTCGGACGGAGGGTTTCTCCATGGCGTCGTTCCCGATTCGCCGGCCCACGCGACCCGCCAGAACGCCTCGGGCCCCGCTCAGCCGGGCCGCCCGCGAGGAGAGCCGCGCCGGCTGGATCGCGATCAGCCCCTGGATCGTCGGTTTCCTGATCTTCACCCTGTTCCCGATCGGGGCATCGGTCTACTTCAGCTTCACGAGCTATGACGTGCTCTCGTCTCCCCGGTGGGTCGGCACGGCCAACTACCAGAACCTGATCACCAACGATCCGATCTTCTGGAAGTCCGTCCGCAATACCTTCATCTACGCGCTGATCTACGTCCCGCTCCACCTCGTGCTGGCCTTCAGCATCGCGCTGCTGCTGCATCAGGTCACCCGCTGGCAGAGCGGCTTCCGGACGCTGATGTACCTCCCGGCGATGACGCCGGCGGTCGCGACGTCGTACGTCTGGCTGTCGCTCCTGAACCCCAACGACGGCTGGCTGAATCGCGGTCTGCGGGCCCTGCACCTGCCGGCGCCACTCTGGACCGTCGATCCGTTCTGGACCAAGCCGACGATCGTCCTGACCGGACTCTGGGTGCTCGGCGGCGCGATGGTGATCTTCCTGGCGGCGCTCCAGAGCGTGCCGAGGGACCTCTACGAGGCCGCCAAGCTCGACGGCGCCAACGCCTGGCAACGCATGTGGAGCGTGACCGTCCCGATGGTCTCGGGCGTGATCCTGTTCAACCTGACGATCAGCACGATCGCCTCGCTCGGGGTCTTCACGCAGGGCTACGTCATCTTCGACAGCCGGGGCGGCCCGGAGAACAGCGCCCTGTTCATCATGATGTACCTGTACCGGCAGGGGTTCGAGAACTTCCGGATGGGGTACGCGTCGGCCGTGGCCCTGATGCTGTTCCTCATCATCGTCGCGATCACGCTGATCCAGTTCAAGGTCTCGCAACGGTTCGTCTACTACGACAACGAGTAGCTCCCGTCCGGTCCGGGAACCCCCTTGAACCGACGTGACGGATCCGCTTCACCAGGAGTCCACGATGGCTGTCCAGCAAGGCACCGTGATTGAGCAGTTCCCGGCGAGCGTCCAGCGCGGCGCTGCGCTGGACGTGACATCCCCGGCCCCTTCGCGCCGGCGGGCCGTCCCGGTCAGCGGCCTGCTCTACCTGCTCCTCATCCTGCTCTCGCTCGTCTTCATCTCGCCGTTCGTCTGGCTGGTGCTGTCTTCGCTCAAGCCCTCCAGCGAGATCTTCTCGGACTCGCTGCTGCCGAGTCGGATCACGTTCGACAACTACGCCAACGTCTTCCGGTACGCCCCGATCGGCCGCTGGCTGCTGAACACGGTCCTGATCTCGACGCTCTCGGTCGTCCTGGTCATCTTCTCGAGTCTGGTCGTCGCCTATGGCTTCGCCCGACTCCGGTTCCGCGGGCGCGGTGTCCTGTTCGGCGTCCTGCTGGCGTCCTACATGCTGCCCGGCGCCGTCACGCTGATCCCGACGTTCCTGATCTGGAACGAACTCGGGCTCGTCGGCACGTTCTTCCCGCTCTTCCTCGGCAATCTGTTCGGCTCGTCGTTCTACATCTTCATGCTGCGCCAGTTCTTCAAGAACATCCCGCAGGACCTGATGGATGCCGCCCGGCTCGACGGCGCGGGGTACTTCCGGATCCTGTTCGGGGTGCTGGTCCCGCTGCTCAAGCCGGCCCTCGTCGCGATCGGCGTTTTCGAGTTCCAGGCCAAGTGGGACGACTTCCTCGTCCCGCTGATCTACCTCAACGACCGCGACAACTTCACGCTCAGCCTCGGGCTCGCCTCGTTCAAGGCGGACTACGACATGGACTGGGGTCTGCTCATGGCGGCTTCGGTGATGATGACGATCCCGATGATCATCCTGTTCTTCGCCGCCCAGAAGCTCTTCATCCAGGGACTCTCCGCGACGACGGGCATCAAGGGTTGACCCGGGCGTCCGGTCCGGCATTCCGCCAGCGGATGACCGAGAAGTCGAGTGACGACGCGATCACCGCGTCCCGGAGTGGCCAGAGCGACGGCATCACCCGGAGTTCGTAGCCCATCGCGAGGAGTGCGGCCGGGACATCGTCGATCTCCTGCCGGCCGACGGGAACGACGGTCTCGTCGGCCAGGTAGTATCCCGCGGTCTCGTCCAGCAGCGTGAAGGGATACGTGGGCAGCTCGTAGACCCACAGCGTCGATGAACGGACCCGTTCCCACCACGCCGTCTCGATCGCAAGGACCCGTGACGACGGATCGTCGAGCAGGAACCGGCGGCGATCTTCCGGCGATGTCGTCCTTCCTGTGCGGAAGCAGACCCTCGGGCAATCGCGGGGCAGCAACTGGTTGCCGACGTGAGCCTCGTCGATCGCCCAGACGGCGCGACGGGCGTCGGGATCGGTCGGCGCGACCCGTGGCTCGAACCGTTCGATGTCGTCCCGGTCGCTGACGTGGAACAGTCTGGGCATGCGATCTCCTCCTCGGGAACGTCGGGAAGCCCGTCACGGGCCGGTTGACAGCGCCACCTACCGTTGGTACATTCCGTCCCCACAACCGAATATGCTGCCTTATCAAGAGAGGTGGAGGGATACGGCCCTGTGAAGCCCGGCAGCCTGCGACGTTCGCACACCATCATGTGCGCGCGCAAGGTGCCAATTCCGGCAGAGTGATCTGCGAGATAAGGGAATAGCGTTGCGACGCACATCCCCTTGCTCCGGCAAGGGGTTTTTTGCGTCGCGGCAGCCTCCCGAAAGGCCTGTAGCAGTTCGTTCCCAGCGGCGCCCGTCGGCGTCCGGGGACGCACCGGAGAGGATGCCCTATCGTGGTCGGTTCACGGGCGCCAGCCACCCCTCGGTCAGACCGGACACCGGACCGCCCTGGTCGGCGATCGCACCTCGCGATCGTCGGCGAGTTGGCTCATCGCCCCGCCGCACCGCTCATGGACGGCGAGCTTCGCCTGTTCGAGACGGGCAGGTTCGATTTCGAACTCGGCGGGTCGCTGCCGAATGTCACCCTTGCCTACCGGACGTGGGGCAAGCTCAACGCCGCCGGGGACAACGCGGTCATCGTCCTGCACGCCCTCACCGGTGAATCGCTCGCGGCCGGCCCCGGCGGCTGGTGGGCACCGGTGATCGGGCCGGGCGCGCCGATCGACACCGACCGGGCGTTCGTCGTCTGCGTCAACGTCATCGGCGGCTGCTCCGGCAGTTCCGGTCCGGCCAGTATCGATCCGCTCACTCGCCGACCCTACGCCATGCGCTTTCCGCTCGTCAGCATCGGCGACATGGTCAATGCCCAGCGGCTCCTGTTGGAGTCACTCGGCGTGACCCGGCTGGTCGCGATCGGCGGCTCGATCGGCGGCCTCCAGGCGCTGGAGTGGGCGACGCGGCACCCGGACATGGTCGCGGCGGCGATCCCGCTGGCGGCGACCGGGGCCCTCGGCCCGATGGGGATCGCGGTCCACGGCGAGCTCGGGCGGCGGGCGATCATGGCCGACCCGGACTGGCGCGGGGGCGAGTACCAGAGCGAGGGGACCTTCCCGGCCGCCGGCCTCGCGACCGCCCGCATGGCGGCCATGACGACGTACCACTCGCGGGAGAGCATGGCGCTCCGGTTCGGCCGCAGCCCGGCCAGCCGGCCCGACACCTACCCCGCCTTCGGCCCGACCTTCGACATCGAGGGCTACCTCCATCACCACGGGGACAAGCTGGTCCGGCGCTTCGACGCCAACAGCTACCTCTACCTCACCCGGGCGATGGACCTCTACGACGTCGGCCGGAACGGCGGGGAGGAGCGGTGGTTCGGCCAGATCGCGGCGCCGGTCCTGCTCATCGGTATCCGCACGGACTGGCTGTTCCCGCCGGACGAGATCGAGGCCCTGGCCGACCGGATGGCCGTCCTCGGGATCGACGCGACCTACGAAGAGATCGACTCCCCGCACGGCCACGACGCCTTCCTGAAGGAGTGGGATCAGCTCGACGCGATCCTGACACCGTTCCTCCGACGCCTTCCGCTGGCTCAGCCGTCCTGACTCCCCCCAGGAACCGACCCTGACGATCGCCATTCACCCCCCAAGGAGAGACCGATGACCGACGAGACGCGCACCCAGGGCTTCGAGACCCTCGCCCTCCACGCCGGCCAGGACCTCGACCCGACGTCACGCTCCCGCGCCGTCCCGATCTACCAGACGACGAGCTACGTCTTCGAGAACGCGCAGGACGCCAGCGACCTGTTCGCCCTCCAGAAGTTCGGCAACATCTACACCCGCCTGATGAACCCGACGACGGACGTCCTCGAGAAGCGAATCGCCGCGCTCGAAGGCGGCGCCGCGGCCCTCGCCTTCGCGTCCGGCCAGGCTGCCGAGACCGCCGCGATCCAGAACATCGCTAGCGCCGGGGACGAGATCGTCTCGACCACCAGCCTCTACGGCGGCACCTACAATCTGTTCAACTACACGTTGAAGAAGCAGGGGATCCACGTCCGGTTCGTCGAGCCGACGGCCGAAGCCGTCGCCGCGGCGATCACCGACAAGACCAAGGCCGTCTACAGCGAGACCGTCGGCAACCCGAACCTGGTCACCCTCGACATCGCCGCGGTCGCCAAGGCCGCCCACGATGCCGGCGTCCCGCTGATCCTCGACAACACGATGCCAAGCCCGTACCTGGTCAACCCGATCGCGCACGGGGCCGACATCGTCATCCACTCGCTGACCAAGTTCATCGGCGGCCACGGGACCTCGATCGGCGGCGTGGTCGTCGATGCCGGCCGGTTCGACTGGGCGGCGTCCGGGCGGTTCCCCGAGTTCACCGAGCCCGACGAGAGCTACCACGGGCTGGTCTACAGCGAGGCGTTCGGCAACCTCGCCTTCATCATCAAGGCCCGCGTCCAGATCCTGCGCGATACGGGAGCGGCAATCAGCCCGTTCAACTCGTTCCTGATCCTGCAGGGCGTCGAGACGCTCCCACTGCGGATGGAGCGGCACAGCCAGAACGCGCTCCAGATCGCCCGCTTCCTCGGCGAGCACCCCAAGGTCGAGTGGGTCAACTACCCCGGCCTCGCCGGTCACCCGGCCTATGAGACGGCGCGCAAGTACCACCGGAACGGCCTGTTCGGCGCAATCCTCGGCTTCGGCGTCAAGGGTGGTCTGGAGGCCGGGAAGAAGCTGATCGACTCGGTCGAGGTCTTCTCGCACCTCGCCAACATCGGCGACGCCAAGTCGCTGATCATCCACCCGGCCTCGACCACCCACAGCCAGCTGGACGAGAACGCCCTCCAGGCGACCGGTGTCTCCCCGGATTATGTCCGCCTCTCGGTCGGCCTGGAGACCGTCGGCGACCTGATCGCCGACCTTGAGCAGGCGCTCGCGAAGGTCTGATTGACCGACAGCAACCACGATCAGATGACCCGACAGACGGCCGCCCGTTTTGGGCGGCCGTTCGGGTGCCCACGATGGGGCGCGAGCGTTCGTCGTAGGGGCGACGCTTGCGAGCCCGGCCGCCTCAGCGGCCTTCGCCGCGAGGCGAGACGGTGATCCGGGTTCAACCATTTCCGAATGATCCGTGCGAATAGTCGACGGTGAGCGATGAGTGGGCAATCACGTTCGTGTTTGAACCTGGAACGCCGGTTATCGCCCCTGGGGCGATGGCGCCTGCGGGCGCCGTTCAGGGCAAGCCCATGACCCTACATCACAGGTACTGCGTCCCGGTGGGCAGCACGGATCGCAGGCCCCAGCCGCCGCCGCAGGATCGGCGGATTCGACGCGACGATCTGTACGTCGTCGAGCTCCTGCCAGGCGGCGAAACGGACCAGCGCCGTCGCGATTCCTTCGAGCAGATCGGCGGTGATCTCGACACCCGGTTCGAGGTGGATGGCCTTGACCTCCAGCCGTCGTTCCTGTCGGTGCGCCTTCGGGTCCAGCCGGCCGACGAGGCGGCCGGCGTGCAGGATCGGCAGCGTGAAGTAGCCGTAGCGCCGCTTCGCCTCCGGGGTGTAGCACTCGATCCGGTAGTCGAACCCCATCAGCTCGAGCGCCCGGGTTCGATGCCAGACGACTGGGTCGAATGGGGATAGCAGGACGGTCCCATGCGGCGTGTGCTGACCGTCCCGGATCTCGCTCAGCAGCGTCTCGGTGTCGGCTGTCATCCAGCCTGGACCGATCCCCTCGATCTCGGCCGGAACCAGCTCCCCGGCCGCGACGAGGCGCTCGATCGCGAGCTTCGTCTCGGCCTGGGGGCGGCGGAAGTAGTCCGCGATCCAGCTCCGGGTGGCGACGCCCAGTGCCCGGGTCGCGATCCTGACGTGCTGATCGGCCACGGCCTCGGCGTCCGGCAGGTCGGCGTCGTTCAGATCCGGGAACTGGTCCTCCCAGCGGCGGTAAATCCGGTGGAATCGGTCGCGCCGGGACACGGTCAGCTCGCCGAGCATGAACAGGATCTCCAGCGCCATCTTCTCCGGTTTCCAGTCCCACCAGCCCTGACCACTGCCTGGGACCGCCCGCTCGAAGTCGGACGATCGGACCTCGGCACCGTGGTCGGTCCGCGCCAGCACGGCGTCGATGACCGGGGCGTCATCGATGCGTCGCTGAACCCACCGGATGCGCCGGGGGTTCGAGTCCGTTTCGAGCATGAGCGTACGCGAGTACGGTAGATGCTCGATCGGCAGGAACGACGCCTCGTGCGACCAGTACTCGAAGATCCGCCGATCCTCCAGCGCCTGCTCCAGGAGCGACGGCGCGAACGCCCCCAGTCGCGACCAGAGCACGAGGTACGGGCTCCGGGCGACGACATGGATCGTGTCGATCTGGAGGACACCCATCTGCCGGATACAGGCGACGACCTGGTCGAGATCACTGGTCCGGCTGGCTTCATCGGCGTAGCCGGGCGTCGTCAGCCCTTGTCGAGCGAGCAGCAGGGCGATGGCTTCCGGGCGAGAGACGATCATCGGGAACAGCGGCCTTTCCGGCGTGACGCCAAGCGACCCGTCTTTCCTATAGGAAAGGCCAATAGGAAAGGCCAATCTGGTATCATTATGCAGTTCTGGGCAGCAAGAACCCGCCCTCATTGCTGCCACTCGAAGGGAAGCGCACTTTGGAAATCGGCAACGTCCGGCTCGCCAGCATCGACACCGAGATGCGCCAGGGCTTCCTCGACTACGCGATGAGCGTCATCGTCTCCCGCGCCCTCCCGGACGCCCGCGACGGGCTCAAGCCGGTCCAGCGCCGCGTCCTCTACGCCATGAGCGAGATGGGCATGCGCTCGACGTCACGGTACCGCAAGAGCGCCGGTATCGTCGGCGAAGTCCTCAAGAACTACCACCCCCACAGCGACACGGCCGCCTACGACACCCTCGTCCGGATGGCGCAGCCGTTCAACCTGCGCTACGTGCTCGTCGACGGCCAGGGTAACTTCGGCTCGGTCGACGGCGACGGCGCCGCCGCGATGCGGTACACCGAGGCCCGGCTGTCCCCGATCGCCGACGAACTCCTCAACGACCTCGACAAGGACACCGTCGACTGGGACCCGAACTACGACAACACCCTTATGCAGCCGCGCGTCCTGCCGTCACGCCTCCCGAACCTGCTGCTCAACGGCAGCGTCGGGATCGCGGTCGGCATGGCGACGAACATTCCGCCCCACAACCTGGTCGAGATCTGCAATGCCGCCAGCTACGTGATCGATAATCCGGAAGCGACCGTCGATGAGCTGATGGAGATCGTCCAGGGACCTGACTTCCCGACGGGCGGCACGATCCTCGGCCGTGAAGGCATCAAGGCCGCCTTCGCGACCGGCCGTGGCCGGGTCGTGATCCGGGCTAAGGCGTTCATCGAGGAGTCCCCGCGCGGCAACCGGTTCCAGATCGTCGTCACCGAACTCCCCTATCAGGTCAACAAGTCGGCCCTGCTGGAGCGGATGGCCGAGCTCGTCCGCGAGGGCAAGCTCGACGGCATCAGCGACCTCCGGGACGAGTCCGACCGCAACGGGATGCGGGCGATCATCGAGCTCAAGCGCGACGCCCAGCCCAAGCGCGTGCTGAACAGCCTGTTCAAGCACACCGCCCTGCAGCAGTCCTTCGGCGTCAACATGGTCGCCCTGGTCGAGGACGGCAAGGTCCCGCGGGTGCTCTCCCTCCGCCGCGCCCTGCAGGAATACCTCGACCACCGGGAGATCGTCATCACCCGCCGGACGGCCCACGAGCTGGAACGGGCCCGCCGCCGGGCCCACATCCTCGAAGGCCTCCGGATCGCACTCGACAACATCGACGAGGTCATCGCCACGATCCGGGCCTCGCAATCGACCGAGAACGCGCGCAACAACCTGATGACGCGGTTCTCGCTCAGCCAGGTCCAGGCCGACGCGATCCTCGACATGCGGCTGGCCCGTCTGGCCGCCCTCGAGCGCCAGCGGATCGACGACGAGCTCAACGCCCTCCTCGCCGAGATCACCCGCCTCGAAGGCATCCTCGGCGACCGGGCGCAGGTCCTCGACATCATCCGCGAGGATCTCGTCTTCCTGAAGAACAAGTATGGCGACGAGCGCCGGACCCGGATCCAGGACATCTCCGGCGACATCTCCGAGGAGGACCTGATCCCCGAGCACGACGTCATCGTGACGGTCACCACGCGGGGGTACGTCAAGCGGATCAACGACGAGTTCTACCGGACCCAGCACCGCGGCGGACGCGGCGTCACCGGGCTGACGATGCGGGACGAGGACGCGCCGCAGCACATGCTCCACGCCAACACGCACGACTCGTTGCTGGTCTTCACCAACCGTGGCGGCGTCTATCACATCAAGGTCCACGAGCTGCCCGACTCGGGCCGGACGGCCAAGGGCCTGCCGATCGTCAACCTGATCAGCCTCAAGCCCGACGAGACGGTCACGACGCTGATGCGGGTGCCGACCTTCGACGAGGCCAAGTACCTGTTCTTCACGACGCGGCTGGGCCGGGTCAAGCGGACCGACCTCAACCAGTTCCGCGCCGTGCGGGCGTCCGGGCTGATCGCCATATCGCTGGACGACGGCGACGAACTCGCCTGGGTCCGGATGACGAGCGGCACCGATGAGATCATGCTGATCACGGAGGGCGGCCAGTCGATCGTCTTCAGCGAGGAGACCGAGGTCCGGCCGATGGGCCGGCAGGCGGCGGGCGTCGGCGGCATCCGGCTCGGCGTCGGCGACCGGATCATCGCCTCCGAGGTGATCCAGCCCGACCACGACGTCGTCCTGATCTCGGCCAAGGGGCTCGGCAAGCGCACGCCCAACAGCGATTTCCCGCGGCAGGGGCGGAACGGCAAGGGCGTCACGGCCATGCGCCTGACCGACAAGACCGGCAAGATCGTCGCGGCGGCGATGGGTCATGCCGAAGACGACGTCATGCTGATGAGTTCCCGCGGCAAGGCGATCCGGATGAAGGTGGAGCAGGTCCGCAGGATCGGACGCGCCACCCAGGGCGTCCAGGTCATGAAGATCGGTGTCCGGGAGGAGGTGACGTCGATGACGATCATCGAGCCCCGCGACCCGCTCGAGGTCGCCCGGCTCCAGTCCACGCTCGAAGCGGCCGAGAGCCAGACCGGAGAGACGGCCGTCGTCGCGGCGACGGAGGAGTAGCTCCGGAGCATCGTGCGAGAGGGGAACAGCCGGGTGAGGGAGCAGATGCTCCTTCGGCCCGGCTGTTCCACGTCGTCTGATACGGATTCCGGGTAAACGGTCGGTGGACCCGTGACCCCTCGGTGGCGGAGCAGACCTCTCCACCAGCCGGGGTGAACCTGCTCGCTCACCCGCTGACGCGGCGCTCGCTGCGCTGCGGCTCGCAGGTGCCCAGAGCGGGGAGCAGCACGCACCTGCGGTCACGCACCAAGCTTCAACCCGGATTTCGTATGAGAGATCTGCTCCGCCACCCGAGCGCTGCCATCGCAGCCTGTTCGGCCTGGCCCGGAGCAACAGCGCTGATGTCCTGCCGGACGGGAACGGACCATCGTCTCAGGATCGCTATGATCGGCGGGCCCGGAGATCATCCGGTCGTGGTGCCACGGTCGAGAGCCGGGCGGCGCCTTCGACGTGGCGGAGCCAGCGCGCGAGTAGCGGGACGATCACCGTCAGCGCGACCGTCAGGCCGATGATCGCCCAGAGCAGGATGGAGACGATCTCGCCGGAGCTGGACGGGATCGCGGGGCCACGACGGGCCGCGTACAGGGCACCGAGCTCGACCATGACCGCGACCAGCCCGATCACAGGACGGATCCGCTCGGGCAGCACCTGGGCCCCCGCCGCGGCGATCCCGGCGGCGACTGCCATGCTGACGATCGAGGCCAGCCCGCGATCCGGAATGTCCGACGAGGGCCCGCCGAGCACGACCGGCACGATCAGCGCCGCCGGCAGGAACAGAACGGCGGCGTCGCCGGGTGCCTCATAACTCAGCGAGGCGGACAGGACCGCGATCACGAGCAGGACGATGATCGTCACGACAGCCGTCAGGATCACCGGTTCGGCGGAGGACCGCGTCGGGGAGACGTAGGGGATGCCGCTGAACGTCGACTGCAACGCCAGCAGCGGCATCAACGTGCTCAGGGTGACGAGGTTGAGCAGCCAGATCCGGCCCAGGATGGTGAGCTGCAGGACGTAGCAGATCACCATCATGACCGCCTGGAAGACGAGGACCAGCACGGTCGCGAGCGGGATCTGATCGGCACCGCGCAGTGGCCCGGCGATGCCGAGCAGCGTCGCGATCAGCGCGGACAGCAGGAACGGTGAGGCGACCAGGATCGCGACGCCGACCGTGTGGCCAGGCTGGGCGAGCCGGTGCCGGAGCGCCTGCTGACCGCGATCGAGGATCGTCGGCTCGCCGATCGTCGGCCGACCCGGCCGTGGGTGCCGCGTCCCGAGCTCCGTCAGATCGTCACCCAGCGACCGACCCGACAGCGGGATGGCCATGGCCGGGTCGGTCCGGTCCCCTTCCCGCCAGTCCAGTTCCGGACGCCGCCGATCGTAGAGATCGGCGAGATCGGGGAGCGAGGTCCGGGGCGCCGCGTCGTAGGGCTTCCAGCGTCTCGGGTCGGTCGCCGGCCCCGTCCGCCCGGGATCACCCCGGCGACCGGCGGCGTCCAACCGGTCGTCAAGCGGTCGCATGGACGCGCACCCCATGGATCGAACGCAGGGCGTCGATCGCCACCGGCGTCCCGACCCGGTTCCGGAACGACAGGACCTGATCGATACCGCAGAGTTCGAGCATGGCGAGCGTCGTCGGGATACCGCTCCCGATCGTCCCGGCCTCGTGGCTATCGCTGCCAGTCGTGATCCGGGTGCCGCCGGCGTCCGCGTACCACCGCACTACGGCCGGGCCGGGCAGTCCGGCCTGGGCGACCTTGCGCAGACCCGACGTGTTGATCTCGAAGGCGGTCCCGGTCCGGATCAGCTCCCGGAAGACGGCCTCGTAGCTCGCCCGGTAGCGGAGCGGGTCGTAGTCGCGGTGGGTGTCCGGCGCGTACCGTTTCGGGAAGTCCATGTGGCCGATGGTGTCGAACCAGCCGGTCGCGGCCGCCTCCCGGACCTGATCGAGATAGGCGGTGTAGACCTCGTCGGACGTCCGATCGGCGAAGATGCTCGGATAGACCATCTCGGCCTCGCCGCCGTCGGTCGGCAGGTAGAAGTGGACCGAGCCGATCACGAAGTCGAACGGGTGCTGGGCGAGGAACGCCTCGGCCTGGTGCGCCCGGCGGGTGTTGAAGTCCACCTCGGCGCCGGCGAGGATCGTCAGCCGGTCGCCGAACTCGGCCCGGACCCGCTCCAGCTCGCTGAAATAGCGTTCGGCGTCGTAGTACCCGGTACTCTCGTCGGCTGGCTCAAAGTCGACGTGGTCCGTGAAGGCGATCTCGGTAACCCCGGCCGCGATCGCCGCCCGGCAGGTCGCCGCCATCGGCTCGTCGCAGTCCACCGAACAGTCGCTGTGGACGTGATAGTCGAACATCCTGCCTCTGCCCCCACCGACCCGGACGGAATCCGCGCTGCGACGATGATACCAGCGACAGTCGACTCGGCCGTCCGGGTCCGGCGAAGCGAGCCGGGCTGCCCACCAGCCCTGTTCGCCGGGGTTGCGTACAATCCGCCGGGCCGCGATCGACGGACGCCTCGTCGCCCGGCCGGACCGTGAGTAGATCGACACAGAGGGCAGGAACGTGGACTGGGACGCCGTCGGCGACTGGCTCGAACGGGAACTGCGCGACCTGGGGGACCGGCTCGTCGGGCTGACCGCCGGGCTGCTGCAGGCCCTCGTCATCGTCCTCCTGGCCAGCCTGCTGGTCGGCTGGGCGCGGCGGCGCATCCAGCGGCCGAGACTGATCGCCCGACTCGGCGTCAACCTGACGACGCTGCTCGCCAACGTCGTCGCGATCGTGATCTACGTCGTGGCCTTCAGCCTCGTACTGGCCGTCTTCGGGGCCAGCCTCAGCGCCCTGGTCGCCTACCTCTCGGTCACGACGCTCGCCGTCGGTCTGGCCCTGCAGGAGACGCTCCGGAACACGATCGCCGGGATCTACCTGTTGCTCGAACGGCCGTTCAACATCGGCGACCGCGTCACGGTCCGGGACATCAGCGGGCGGCTGGAGAACATCGAGTTGCGCACGACCGCGATCCGGAGCGAGACCGGCGATCTCGTCCTCGTCCCCAACTCGATCGTCTTCACCGAGATCGTCACCAACCGGACCGCGATCCGCGCCACGCGGACGCGGCTCCAGGTCACGGCACTGCCCCTGGCGGCGGTAGATGCGCAGCGGCAGGTGCTGGCCCTCGTCAGCAGCCTGGACGATCTCCGCCGGCCCGACCCGGTGGTCGAGACGATCGCGCGCACGGAGTCGGGCACGACCGTCACCATCAGCGTCTGGCACGACCCGGACGTGCCGATCCGCACCCGACTGATCGGCGCCCTGCAGGATGCCTTCCCCGAGAGCGAGGTTTCGAGTGCCCCCGACATCGCCACCTGATCAGACGACGGCGGCTCCGACCCATCGGCTCGGCATCTACGGGGGGACGTTCGACCCGATCCACATCGGCCATCTCATCATCGCCGCGCAGATCCAGGCCAGCCTGAACCTCGACCGGATCGTCTTCGTGCCGGCCGGTGTGCCACCGCACAAGGACCCGGCCCTCATCACGCCCGCCTCCGATCGGCTCGCGATGCTTCGCCTCGCGATCCCCGGAAACCCCGCCTTCACCGTCGACACGCTGGAACTCGACCGCGAGGGCCGATCCTTCACGGCGGACACGCTGGCGACGTTCCGGGAGCGGGAGCCCGACGCCGAACGCTGGTTCATCATCGGCGGCGACTCGCTGGCCGACTTCCATACCTGGCGATCCCCTGACACCATCGTCTCGTTGGCCCGGCTGGCCGTGGCGCGACGACCGGGGTGGGACATCGACATCGGGTCGGCCAACCGGCGCGTACCAGCCACGACCGGCCGGATCGATGTCGTCGACACCCCGCTGATCGACATCGCCTCGAATGAGATCCGCGCCCGCGTACGAGCGGGGCGACCGGTGCGCTACCTGATCCCGGACAGCGTCCGGGACTACATCGCCGATCATGGTCTCTATCGGAAATAGACCTCGACACGACGTGCCACCGCAGCGATCGAGTCGCGAGGCAGACCTCTCCCCAGTCCCGCTCCGGCGCACATGCGTCGCTCACCCGCCCCGTGCGGCTCTCGCTGCGCTGCGGCTCCGCAGGTGCCCGGAGCAGGGAGCAGCAGCCCTAGTCGAGGTCGCGCAACGATCGGGAAGCTCCTTTCAAGACGGCTGGTCTCCGGCCGATGTGCCACTGGCGCGGGCATTGCAAGCACACAAGCCGTTGCATCGCCCGCGTCGAGCCGTGAGACTGCGGCGTCGAATGCGATCTGTCATATCTCCGGGAGGTCTTCGAGAAGCATGGACAAGCTGCGCGTCGGAATCATCGGGCTCGGCTGGCCGGGTCAGCGGCACATCGAGGGTTACCAGAAGCACGACGGGGCGCGGATCGTCGCCCTCTCGGACGTCAACACCGCGGCGGCCGAGCAGGTCAAGGCGCAGTACGAGGTCACGGGCGCCACGATCTTCGGCGACTACCATGAGATGCTGGCCGGCGACACGGTGGACGCCGTCAGCATCGCGACGCCGAACTTCCTCCACGTCCCGATCGCGATCGACGCCCTCGAAGCCGGCAAGCACGTCCTGCTGGAGAAGCCGCTCTCCAACACGCTCGAGGACGGGCTCCGTCTGGCGGCGAAGGTGGCCGAGCGACCGGGCCAGGCGTTCATGATCGCCCTCAACAACCGCTACCGGCCGGACAGCATCGTCCTGCAGCGGCAGATCGACGCCGGCGATCTCGGCGACATCTACTACGCCAAGACCGGCTGGCTGCGCGGCGCGTCCGAGTTCAACCTGCGGGGCTGGTTCACCCAGAAGGAGCGCTCCGGAGGCGGACCACTGATCGACCTCGGCGTCCACATGCTCGACCTCGCTCTCTGGTTCATGGGCAACCCCCGCCCGGTCAGCGTGACGGGCTCGGTCTACTCCGAGTTCAATGAGCAGATGAGCCAGCGGACCGGCACCGACGTCGATGTCGAGGACCTCGCGACGGCCTTCGTCAAGCTCGACAACGGCGGCACGATCGTGCTGGACGTCTCCTGGATGTCTCACATCGAGGAGAGCGACCTGATCTACACCCAGCTGTTCGGGAAGTCCGGCGGCGCCAAGATCACCCGCAGCTCGACGCCGGGTTCCGGCAGCGACGAGCGGATGTCCATCAACACGACCGGTGGCACCGGACCGGACCGCGCGACGCTGGTCGGCCGGCCGGAGTTCCGCAGCCAGCTCGCCGCCCAGCCCGGCTTCATGCTCCACGAGTCGTTCCGGGGCGAGGTCGCCGACTTCGTCGACAGCATCGCCGCCGGGCGCCAGCCGGGCGCGACGATCACGCACGGTCTCGACATCCTTCGTATCCTCGACGCGATCTACCGCTCGGCCGAGACCGGCCGGGAGATCGATCTCCGCAACCCGGCGATCTCGGCCGTCACCGCGCCGATCCACGAGGCGGCGACGATGCCGTCGGGTCAGTCTCAGGCCCGTTAGCAGCCAGTTGGGCCACCTTCGCCGTCACGGCCGAGGGCGGCCGGACGGCCGAGTGACTGAACGAGAGACGTTCTTGCGATTCGGCGATGAGGGAGGCGCGGCAGTGAGCCGGTTACGAAGTGGGAACCCGAACACGGGTCGCCCCCGTCGGCGGCCGGACACTCCGAGCCTGAGACCAACCGTTCTCGGTGAAGCGTCATCGAGCGACCCAGCGGAACAGGAGTGACGAGATGACCGAACCAGCCCTCGGAACGACCACGATCACCCAGGTCGGTATCGTCGTCCACGACATCGAGGCCAAGGCCAAGGCGTGGTCCGAGATCCTCGGCCTGCCGATGCCGGAGATCATCACGACCGACACCTACGAGAAGGCGCGGACCGAGCACCAGGGCCAGCCGTCCGAGGCCCGGGCCAAGCTGGCGTTCTTCCACTTCGGCCAGGTCGACCTCGAACTGATCCAGCCGATCGGTGAGTCCAGCACCTGGCGGGAGGGCCTGGACCAGCACGGCGAGAGCCTCCACCACCTCGCCTTCCGGATCGAGGGCATGGGCGAGAAGATCACCTACCTCGGCTCCCACGGCCTCCCGCTGCTGCAGCGCGGCGAGTACACCGGCGGCCGCTACGCCTACGTCGACGGCACCGCCCAGCTCGGCACGATCCTGGAACTGCTCGAAAACGACCGGTAGCGCACAGGCGTCGTATTCAGTCGCAGGTCAAGCTCGGACGGATCGAGAACCGGGGATGCAGCATCAGTTGCGTCCCCGAACTCCGGAAACGTTCGACGAGATGGACGGTGGGTGACATTCTCGGCGCCTGGGGAGGAGAGGTTGAGATGATCATCCCGGACGGCCGGCCCATCCTCTTCGTCGACATCGACGGTGTGCTGAATCCGTTCGCTGGCCCTTGCCCGCTAGGGTTCGCGGAGGTCGACCTGCTTCCGGACGACGATGAACCCGTCCGAATCTGCACTGCCCACGGTGGATGGCTAGACCACCTGTCGGAGTCGTTCGATCTGATCTGGGCAACCGCCTGGACAGAGGAAGAGCGACGACTGCTCAGGACCGTGCTGCATCATCCGGACTTCGTCGCTGCCGCAACCATGCCCCCGAAGCCTTTCCATCCCAGGCGAAAGCTGGAGACTATCAGGGACCTTGCCTCTTACAGGAGCGCGGCGTGGATCGATGACATGATCACCGACGAGGCGCGGACATGGGCTTCAGGACGGCAGGAACCGACACTTCTCCTGGAGGCCGATCCGAGTGTGGGCATGACTCGGACACAAGTAGATGAATTGATTGAATGGGCGGCCAGCCTTTGAAATGTTTGACAGGTAGTCCGGAGTGAAACCGTCGTGTCCCCGCGTTCCAGTTCCGAATGGTGAGCGAGATCACTGCGTGGAGAATCCCGAAGGGCGTTGGACCCCTAACCGATAGTCTGTTCGGATGTCCTACCACGCTACGGCTGGGGAACGGACCTCGATTCCGCGGTTTGTCCGGACCTGTGTTTGACCCCTCTTCCGTATGGCTCCTATACTCCGACCCATCCGCCACTGGCGCGAACATTCGACCATGTCTGGATTGGGACCTGCCGGGAGATGTCCGCCCCTGCGCATCGGCCCTCAGGCTGTCCAAGGGGTACTCGGCGTGTACATTCCTCCCCGGATCGCGTTCGTCCTCATCATCGTGTTCGGCCTGATCGCCGGTTGGTTCGCGCTCCCGTCGAGCTTCCTCGATGTCGGCGGCGTCAAGCAGGACCGCGACATCAATCTCGGCCTCGACCTCCAGGGCGGTCTCCAGGTCCTGCTCCAGGCTGACCCGCCCGAGGGGCAGACGGTCGATGCCAACACGCTGAGCGGTACGCGCGACACCGTCGAGCGCCGCGTCAACGAGCTCGGCGTCAGCGAGCCGCTGATCTCGACCCGCGGCAACGACCAGATCCTCGTCGAGCTGCCCGGTGTCAGCGATCCGGACCAGGCCGTCGCGCTGCTCCAGCAGACCGCGCTGCTGGAGGTCATCGACCCGCAGGGGCAATACCTCCCGCCGGGGACCGTCGTCGACACCTCGCTCGGGACGGCAGCCAGCGTCCAGACCGATGCCGCCACGCCGGGCGCCACCCCTGTCGCCGATGGGACGCCGGACACCGTCTCGCCGATCGGGGCGGATGGCACCCCGACGTCGGGCACACCGGCCGCGGGGACGCCGGTCGCCGTGACACCGGCCGCGGACACGCCGACCGGTCCGGTCTACACGACGGTCCTCCAGGGTCGCGACATCTCCGATGCCAGCGTCGGCCGGGACCAGTTGGGCGGCGTCGTCACCAACTTCCAGATCAGCGGTGACGGGGTCGAGGCGCTCCAGGAGTTCTCCCGGAACAACGTCGGCCGGTACATGACGATCGTCGTCGACAAGACGGTGATCTCCTCAGCCACCATCAACGACGTCCTGAGCAACAGCGTCCAGGTCAGCGGGTTGACGGCCCAAGAGGCCAACGACCTCGCGATCCAGCTCCGGGCCGGTTCGCTCCAGGTCCCGCTGGTCGTCCAGTCCAGCAACACCGTCGGCGCCTCGCTCGGCGACGAGTCGATCGACCGCAGCCTGGTCGCCGGCATCGTCGGCCTCCTGACGGTCGCGCTGTTCATGATCTTCTTCTACCGCCTGCCGGGTCTGCTGTCGGTCGTCGCCCTGCTGATCTACACGGCGGTGTCGGTCTGCGCCTTCAAGCTGTTCGGCGTGACGCTGACGCTGGCCGGCATCGCGGGCTTCATCCTGTCGATCGGTATGGCGGTCGACGCCAACGTCCTCATCTTCGCCAGGCTCCGGGACGAACTCCGCATCGGCCACACCCTCGGCCGGGCCGTCGAGCAAGCGTTCCGCAACGCCTTCCCATCGATCCGCGACTCCAACGCCTCGACGCTGATCACCTGCGCGATCCTCTGGTACTTCGGCGACCAGACCGGGACGTCCCTGATGACCGGCTTCGCGATCACGCTCGCCATCGGCGTCCTGGTCAGCCTCCTGACGGCGATCACGATCACGCGCAACTTCATGCGGGTGATGATCTCCTCCGGCCGCGTCCGCGACCCCTGGCTGCTCGGCGTCGAGCGGCGCGAGGCCAGCGCCCTCACCTCCGCCCCGAGCGGCGCGACCGGCGACTAGCCGTTCGAGCCTGACACCACGGCGACCCGACCGCCCCGCGGCGCACTGAGGATCTCACCCATGACCCACCTGACCAGCAAGCGGCGACTCTGGTACCTGCTCTCGGCCATCCTGATCATCCCCGGGCTGATCTCGCTGATCGTCGCCGGCCTGAACCTCGGCATCGACTTCACCGGCGGCACCCAGATCCAGCTCCAGTTCGAGCAGCCGGTCGATTCGGACGACCTGAAGACCGTGGTCGAGGAGGCCGGCTACAGCGGCGCCGTGGTCCAGAGCGTCAGCGTCGAGGGGGGCAACGCCTTCCAGATCAAGACCTCTGAGATCGGCGAGGGCACGCCGGCCAAGGACGAGCTCTACGGGGCGATCCGGACCGGGATCGGGCCGTTCACCGAGCAGAGCATCGCCACGATCGGCGCCTCAGTCAGCGACCAGCTCTCCCGGAACGCCATCCTCGCGATTCTGGTCGCCTCGCTCGCCATCCTCGGCTACATCTCGATCGCCTTCCGCAAGACCCGCAACCCGTTCCTCTACGGCGCCTGCGCGGTCGTGGCGATGGTCTGCGACGTCCTGTTCGTCGTCGGGCTGTTCTCGATCTTCGGCTGGCTGTTCGGGATCGAGGTCGACACGCTGTTCGTCACCGCCCTGCTGACCGTGATCGGCTTCTCGGTCCACGACAAGATCGTCGTCTTCGACCGGATCCGGGAGAACGTCGGCAAGCGGGTCAGCAGCAGCTTCGAGGACACCGTCAACTACAGCATCGCCCAGACGCTGGTCCGGTCGCTGAACACGTCGTTGACCGTCGTCTTCACGCTGCTGGCGCTGTTCCTGCTCGGCGGCGGCTCGACCCGGAACTTCGTCCTCGCCCTGCTGATCGGCATCGTCAGCGGCACCTACTCGTCGATCTTCACGGCGGCCCAGCTCCTGGTCTCGTGGGAGAACGGCGACATCCAGCGCCTGTTCGGCCGCTCCGGCCCGAGGCGGTCCGACGCCGAGCTGGACGGCACCCTCGCGCCGACGCGGTAGAGCGGTCGTCCCTGGCGGTGCATGGTGGCTGAGCCGTCGCCTCTCCCGGCCCTCCCGGGCTCGTTTCGGGCCGCGGCGCTCACGCCCGGAGAGGGGAGCAATACCGGCTATCGGGTCTGGCTACGTCACCTGAACTCCGCCGTCGTGGGACCTCACGCTGCGACCCAGCGATGACGCCGGGTCGGAGACAGACGTCCCACTACAGCGGAGTTCATTCCCTGACCTGCGCTTGACGGCGGCGACGAGTTGCCTACGGGAGACCAATGAGCATTCCGAGCTTCGACCCGAACGACCCGGCGCTGGAGGTGACCACGGCCGATCTGCGGGACGGGGCGGCGAAGCTCTCGCTCGGCCGCAAGCGGCATGTGCTGGTGCGCGCGGGCTGAAGAAGAGGAAAGAAAGATTGGGGAGGGAAAAGTATTCCCTCCCCGTTGGACGTATACGTCCAACCCCACCCTTCCTTGT
>CAXTHM010000011.1:67371-67675 GCA_964244115.1 uncultured Thermomicrobiales bacterium | reverse complement strand
GGACATCGCCGCGCGTGGCGCCGGAGAGGCGGTCTCCGGGGTCGGTTCCGGTGGCCCCGCCTCGGAATCGGGTGAACCCATCGGCGCCGTGTCCGCGCATGGCGCCTCTCGCTTCGCCGGCGCTTCGGACAAGGCAGGACACGTCCCTACGGCGGCGGCGTGAGCCAACCGGTAGTGCGGCGGGTTCCAGGGTTATCCCTCCTAACGAGATCCTGGCGAGATCCTGACGAGATCCTGCCGCCCGCTCATCGGGCGCCTGCGGAGCCAAGGCCGTATGGGACGGGTGAGCGGCAGCTTCTCCCCG
>CAXTHM010000011.1:41033-67361 GCA_964244115.1 uncultured Thermomicrobiales bacterium | reverse complement strand
CAGGACACGTCCCTACGGCGGCGGCGTGAGCCAACCGGTAGTGCGGCGGGTTCCCGGGTTATCCCTCCTGGCGAGTGCCTGACGAGGTCCTGACGCCCGCTCATCGGGCGCCTGCGGAGCCAAGGCCGTATGGGACGGGTGAGCGAGCAGGTCCTCCCTGGGCTGGGGGGGGACTGCTCCACCGACACGCAACTCCATCGAAGACCACTCCGTCCCTCGACCCCAGAATGAGGTCGAGGAATGACGGCAAACGGCCGGCCAACGGCAAGCCTCGGCTTTGATCGGACGCCCGAAAAACGCCACTGGCCGGTCCGGTGACCGCCCCGCAAGTCGCGAGAGGGTACCGGACCGGCCAGTGATTCAGGAGGGTGCAGATCCGACCACGGACCGTCACTCAGCCTGAAGGGATCGACTACGCCTCATCAGACGCGGACGGCACGGCTGTTTCTTCGGCGGACGCGGCGGCAGACGGCGCAGCCGACTGCTCGACCGAGGCGGAAGCGGACGGCACAGCCGACTGCTCGACCGAGGCGGAAGCGCTCGGCTCAACGGACTCCACGGCGGACGGCGCGGCCGATTCCTCCACGGAGGCGGCGGCGGACGGCGCGACGGACTCGTCCGGGACGGTCACGATCGGGGTCGAGACCGGGGTCGAGACGCTGGCCGGGGCAGTCGAGGCATCGGCGATCGGGAGTTCGACGATCTGGACGACGACGGTGACGGTGTCGTCGCCGTTGTCGGTCAGGATCGCGGAACCGGCGAACTGGACGTCCGGGAACTCCGCGACCGGAACGAGGCCGACGTAGAGGACACCGTCACGGGCGAAGCCGCCGATCTCACCGCAGGCGATGTACGTGTCGATCTCGTCGCCGCTCAGGTGGAAGTTGATCGCGTAGTCGTCAGCGAGCAGGTCGTCGAGGGTGACGTCTTCGATCGTCGTCTCGGAGACGTAGACCGGGTTGACGTCCTCGCTGCCAGCGAAGTCGACATCACTGGTCGATGCGTCCTCGGAGAGGTTGTCGATCGTGGCGTTGTTCAGGGCGTAGACGACGTCACCGAGCCCGCCGCCGACGCAGGTGCCGGAATGGATGTGGCCGGGGCGAGGCGTGCCCGGACCGTCGACGGTCGGGTCATCCTGCTGGGCCTGGACGACGCTGAAGCCCGCGACCAGCAGGCCGAGGACGAGGGCGACGGAGAGCATGGCTCCGAGACGACGGATTCCGAATCGATGCATTGACGGCAGTCCTCCTGATGCACGGGACGAGCGTCCCGACCAGTTGCGGCAGCCTTCATCGAAGGCACGACCAGGCGCCTGAGATGACAGGTATCACTCACGACGCACGATCCGCGGGTAGCGAGTAGCACAAAACGCGCCGCCACTCGCAGCGAACGACCTGTTTGGGGTGCGTTGACAGTCCCCAACGCGGTTGCTAGGCTGCGGCATCTGTCGAAGCAGGCGAACCACGGCGATCGGTCACCGTCCCCGGCGAATGGCCTCCGGGAGGCGGTGACAGGGCGACTCAGCCGACGAGCCGTCCATGGTCCCGGGGAGTGCGGCGGGCAGACGGACCAGGACCGCGGGCGTGCTGTCGGCCGACGGGTGTTGGCCGGCAGTCCGTACCGCTATCGGTGGAGGAAGCTCAATGTCCGAAAACCTGCTTGCCATGCGTGATCTGCTCGCCAAACGCCTCGACCGCCGGACCCTCGTCGGCGGAACCGCCGCCGGTGCCATCGCCATCGCCGCCTGGCCGCGCGAGCTCGGCGCCGCTCCGGTCCGGCAGGGGGATGGCTCCTCCATCGTCATCGGCACCCTCGGCGAGTCGACGACGCAGAACCCGTTCGCCGCCAATGAGTCCGAGAGCAACTGGCGAGCCGAGATGATCTTCGACCAGTTCGTGCGGCTGGACTACGCGACCGCTGGCGCCGCGCCGGGCCTGGCCGCGTCGTGGGAGATCGATGGGCTGACCTTCACCTTCGCCATCCAGCCCAACGCCCGATTCCATGATGGAACCGATGTGACCGCCGATGACGTTAAGTTCACGATCGAGGGCATTCTGACCCCGGCGACCGCCTCGGAGAACGCCAACCGGTTCGCGGCGATCTACGGCGTCCCGGAGTTCCAGGGAACCGGGACGACGACCGTCGCGACCCCAGACGCCGGTACCCCAATCGCAGTGGGCACGCCCAGCGCGGCGTTCGTGGGCTCACCGACCGGAGTTTCCGGCATCGAGGCCGTCGATCCCAAGACGCTTCGCATCACGTTGGCGCGGCCAGATGCGTCCTTCCTCTATAACCTGCACTACGTCTACGTCGTACCGAAGGCACAGCTCGAAGGTCAGCCCCTGGACCGGACTTCGACGGCAGCGTTCTTCTCGGCTCCCGTCGGTGCCGGCCCGTACGTCTTCCAGAGCTGGAATGTCGGCGCGGACTTCGTCGCCACCGCCAACCCCGATTACTGGGACACCGGCAAGCCAACGATCGGGACCTTCACCCATCGGGCGATCACGGATTCGACCACGATCGCCAATGCACTCCAGACCGGCGAGATCGATGGGTCCCTCTACGCCGCTCCGACACTCACGGAGCAGTTGACGGCAGCGGGAAACCTCACGATCGAGGTGCCAGCCTTCAGCGCACCCAACGGGACTGTCTTCAACTGCCGAGTCCCGCCGTTCGATAAGGCCGATGTCCGTCGCGCCTTCGCGATGGCCGTCAACGTCGATGCCTACGTCCAGGATTCGTTGCTCGGTCTCGGCCAGGCCGGTCTTGGCCCCATCGCTCCGGACCTCTGGGCATACACTCCGGATCTGACGCCGATCCCATATGACCCCGAGGCAGCACGGGCCATCTTCGAAGCCAACGATATGATCGACCAGACTTACGAGATCCTGACCAACGCGGGGAACGTTCTCCGTGAGGACTGGTGCATCCGAGTCCAGGCCGATCTGGCGGAACTCGGCGTCAACATCACCTTCACCCCGATCGAGTACACCACGGTGGTCGACCGGATCACCAGAGGTGACTTCCAGCTCGACGGCGGCGACTTCGCCGGCGCCACGCTGGACCCGAACGACCTGTTCGACCAGTTCCACAGCACCGGCGCATCCAATTACACCGGTTACAGCCGGCCGGACCTCGACGCGCTGCTGGAGCAGGGTCGCACGACACTCGATCAGGAGGCATCGAAGCCGATCTGGGCTCAGGTCCAGCAGATCCTGATGGAGGACGTCCCGATGCACTGGGCCTGGTATCGCCCGTTCATCTCGGTGGTCGAGAACACCTACACCGGCTATACGGTGGCCCTCGGCGACGGCGGTCTGTTCCGCAGCCTTCCCGAGATGTCCACGACCAGCGGCTCATAGGACCCGCAGTGGTGGGGATGGAGATTCGAGAATCCCATCCCCACCACTGCCCGTTCGTTAGGGTCCTGTCCTCACTGATGCCCCTCCGGGAGCTAGACCATGAGTGCCGACACGGGCGCCTATCTCATTCGGCGCGTGCTGCTAATCATCCCGCTGCTGATCGGTCTGAGCATCCTGATGTTCACCATGATTCACGCCGCTCCGGGCGATCCCGTTCTAGCGCTCGTCGGACCCCAGGCAGAGACACGGCCAGAGGTGCTGGAGCAGGCCCGGATCAACTTCGGGCTGGACAAGCCGCTGCCGATCCAGTATCTGCACTGGCTCTGGGACACGGTCCGGGGCGACCTCGGCCGTTCCTACAGCTTCAACAACGAACCCGTCCTGGACCTGATCACCAACCGGATGTGGGGCACGATCCAGCTCCAGGGCATCTCGCTGTTCATCGCCCTCGCGCTCGCCATCCCGATCGGCATCCTCTCGGCTACCCGGCAGTACACCCTACCCGATCACCTGGTCACGGTCGGCTCGTTCATCGGGCTGGCGGTGCCGAACTTCTGGCTGGCGCTGCTACTCCAGGTCTGGGTCGGGGTCCAGCTCGGCTGGCTGCCGGTCCTGAGCTCCAACCAGGCCAGGTCCGGCTTCCCCGAGCGGATCGAGTACTTCATCCTGCCGGTGATCGTGCTGGCCCTGCCGAGCATCGCCTACTTCGCCCGCTTCATGCGCTCGGCGATGCTGGAAGTGATCAATCAGGATTATGTCACCGTCGCCCGGGCCAAGGGGCTGGGACCACGTCCGGTCCTCTACCGCCACGCCCTCCGCAACGCCCTGATCCCGATGATCACCGTCATCGGCCTGCAACTCCCGCAGATCCTGAGCGGGGCGGTCATCATCGAGCAGATCTTCGCCTGGCCAGGACTCGGTGATCTGGCCTACCAGGCGATCGGCCGGCGCGACTACCCGGTCATCCTCGGGGTGACGCTGTTCGCGGGCGCCGCCGTGATGATCGTCAGCGTGCTGGTCGATTTCGTCTACGTCCTGGTCGACCCCCGCGTCAAGCTGACCGGCGGCACCAGCGGCTAGAGCCGTTTTCATCGGGAGGTGCGTGGTGGCGGAGCACAGACCTCTCCCCCCAGCCCCTCTTCGGTTCCCAATTCGCTCCGTCGCCTGAAGGCGACATCGACTCATCGGTCCCGGAGAGGGGAGCACGTTCGGGTGGCCTCTGATGTGGCCGATCGCCCCGCCTGACTCATCCTCTGTCTCGTCTCGTCACCCGGAGGTCCCCGTGGCGCAACCGGAATCGACGCTCGCCAGAACCGCCATCTCCGTCCGGGCAGGCGCCGACGACGGCCCGCTCGCCCGGGCCGTCCCGGTCCGGCGCTTCCAGATCCTGCGTCGCCTGGCCCGGAACCGGCTGGCGATGGTCGGGCTGGTCGTGATCGTCCTGCTCTACCTGGTCGCGATCTTCGCGCCGCTGATCGCCGGGCAGGACCCGAACAAGCTGACGCCCGGCCTGCGCAACACGCCGCCCTCGGCCGAGCACTGGCTCGGGACCGACCGCAACACCCGCGACCTCTGGGCCCGGGTGATCGTCGGGACGCGGGTGTCGCTGTCCGTCGGACTCGCCGCCGTCGTGATCGTGATGACGATCGGGATCGCCCTCGGCGCCCTGGCCGGCTTCTTCGGCGGCATCGTCGACCAGCTCGTCATGCGGACGACCGACATCCTGCTGGCCGTCCCGCAGATCCTGCTCCTGATCACGGCTGCCGCCCTGTTCCAGCCGTCCCTGGAGACGACGATCATCGTGATCGGCGTGACCTCGTGGTCCGGGACGGCGCGGCTGGTCCGGGGGCAATTCCTCGCCCTCAAGGGCCAGGAGTACGTCACGGCCGCCCGCTCGATCGGCGCCCCGTCGACGCGGATCATGTTCCGCCACCTGTTCCCGAACACGCTGGCGGTGATCATCGTCCAGACGACGCTCTGGCTGTCGGCGGCGATCCTGCTGGAGGCCAGCCTGAGTTACCTCGGCCTCGGCGTGCAGCCGCCCGACCCGAGCTGGGGCAATGTCCTGCAGGACGGGCAGCGGGACCTGATCTCCGGCGCCTGGTGGCTGACGCTGTTCCCCGGCCTGGCGATCTTCATCACCGTCCTGAGCTTCAACCTCGTCGGCGACGGCCTCCGCGACGCTTTCGACCCGCGGGCCCGCAAACGCTGACCGGTATCGTCTGGGTTGGCCGGGTTGCGTTTGTCGGGACCGCCGTTTTGCCCGGGGGCTAAAGCCGCCCGGCAACAACGAAACCGTCCTGATCGAGTAGCCAGCCTGGCCAGGTCACCGTCCCGATCGCGAAAACCACAGGGGGCCCGCTCACGTTCGTCTCGTGCCGAATCGAGACCTGTTTTCCGTGTTGCCGGGCGGCTTCAGCGGTCGGTCTAAAGAGGCGTCATACAGAATCAGGCAAAGACGACGTGTATCCCAACGGCCCGCGGTCGAGCCCGTATCCCCTCTCCGCTGCGGCGGAGAGGGGCCGGGGGAGGGGTCGTTCGGCGACACGATCCGCGCGTCGACTATTCACCTGGATCCCGTATTAGCGCCCTGTCCGGCCAGGCGCAAGACCAAGTTCGTGGTACTGACCGACTCCGAAAATCACCCCTGAGCCGGGCGGCTTCAGCCCCCGGTCCAGGCAGGTCGCTGACGTTTCGACGTCGTCAACCAAATCATGGTCAGTCACAACGATATGACACGACGAGACCCCCTGGCTCCAATCGGAAGCAGGGGGTCTCGTCGTGCCATCGAGCTGAGCGTGGAGCTCCTAGTAGTGGATCTCGACCCGGGTGTTGACCGGGGCCCACTCGTAGAGGAAATGCGCCAGGTCGAGCGGGACGTTGATGCAGCCGTGGGACATCGGGTTGCCGAAGTTGTTGTGCCAGTAGGTCCCGTGGATCGCGTGGCCGACGTTGGTGAAATACATCACGTCGGGGACGCTCGGCACGTCGTAGTACTCGCCGCCGAGCACACCCTCCATGTCCTGGACCGGGATCTTGGAGTTGATGAAGAACTCACCGGCCGGCGTCTCGAAACCCGGCTTGCCGGAACTGATATACGTCTCGAGGATGACCGTATTACCCTGATAGGCGGTCAGGTACTCATCGGTCAGGCTGATGTCGATCCAGCGCTCGCCGTTCGGGTCTGCCCCGGCGTTGGCGACGATCTCGTCCATGGTCGGCGGGGCCGGCGGGATGAACAGCGATTCGTCGTAGACCGGGAGATCGCCCTGAGCCGTGCCCTCCTGGGAGAGCTGCTGCTTCTCGGCCAGCATGATGCCGACCGGAACCATCGTGATGTCCCCACCCGACTCCCAGCGCAACTGGCCGCGCTCGAAGACCTGATAGTGGACACCGTCGACGACGTACTCCTCCGAGACCGGGTTGCCGAGGAACCACTGCAAGCCGGTGTTCTGCCAGAAGGACAGGAACCCGTCATACATGCTGTGGCCGGTCTCCGGAACGTAGAGGTAGGTGTCGGAATCGGCCTCGATCCGGCTGTCGCTCAGCGGCTGCCAGGCCAGCGCGACCTTGGTCAACTGGGCGGCCTTGCCCGACGTCCCGCCGATCGGCATCCGCGGCACGACGGCCGGGCGGAGATCCTCACCGACGTGGCCGAGCGTGATCACGTTGCCGTCGACGTCGCCGTTCGGCCAGTACTCGAACCGGGCGAACTCGTAGTACTGGACGATCGACCCGTCATCGCGGGTGATCTCCGGCGTGATCGGGTTGCCGAACACGCTCGCCGATCCGTTCTCCCGCCACATGTCGAGGAACCAGCCATCGATACTCTGGCCGGTCGCGGGGATGTAGACGGTCGTCGGAGCGGACCAGGCGCTGCCGAACGCCGAGAAGGTCGTGCCGTCGTCCTGGGCGACCGCCGAGCGGGGATGAGCGAACGACCCACCCACCGACATGATGGTGGTGAGCATGATCACGACGATGAGCATCATCCGTCCCGCGAGGCTGGAACGGCGGGCGCTGCCCACCCTCCCGCTCGTGCTGAACGTGATCGAGCCCTGCTGGCCCACTGCGCTGTTCACTCTTGCCTTCCCCCTGTACCGGCGGTCCCCCGACCTCCGGGCCGCCCCGAACGCAACTCGCATGATGGTTCGGCAGCGCGGGCCGACCCGATCCGGACGGGGATCGATGGCGGACATCGCTTGCTGCCTGAAACGCGGGAGACTACGGGACGGTTTCTCCGTGCCATCCTACCATTCGGAAATCGATGTGGACACCACGTCGGGCACATGCGCCGCAAACCGAATGTCGTACCACGGCCGTGTACGAACGATCTGGTAGCGTGAGGAACACGCGTTTCGTTCGCTTGAGACAATCGGTGCCCGGAATACGCGCAAGTTGCCCAACGGCGAGCCGGTCAGAACGCGAACTGGAGGCTGATGTCCAGCGCCGGGGCGGAGTGGGTCAGGCGGCCGACGGAGATCAGGTCGACCCCGGTCTCGGCGACGAGGCGGACGGTCGCCAGGTTGACACCGCCGGACGCCTCGGTCAGGGCCCGTCCACCGACGATCCCGACCGCCTCGCGCATCTCCTCGATCCCCATGTTGTCGAGCAGGATTGCGTCGGCCGACGCTTCGACGGCCTCGCGGACTTCGGCCAGGGTGGTGACCTCGACCTCGACGCGCAGGGTGTGCGGGACGGCGGCGCGAGCGGCGGCGATCGCCCGGGTGATCCGATCGTCCCCACCGATCGCGGCCAGGTGGTTGTCCTTGATCAGGACGCCATCGCTGAGGCCGACGCGGTGGTTCATGCCGCCGCCATGCCGGACGGCAGCCTTCTCCAGCACGCGGAGGCCAGGGAGCGTCTTGCGGGTATCGACGATGCAGGCCCCGGTCCCCTCGACCGCCGCGACATACCGCGCCGTCAGCGACGCGATCCCGGAGAGGTGCTGGATCAGGTTGAGCGCGGTCCGCTCGGCGAGCAGCATCGCGTGCGACGGCCCGGCGATCTCGGCGATCACCTTCCCCTCCCCCGCGCGAGTGCCGTCCGGAGCGCAGGTCTGCCACTCGATGTCCGGACCGACGCGCCGGAAGACCGCGTGGGCCACCTCGACGCCCGACAGCACGCCCTCCGCCTTGGCGACCAGCCGGGCTGACGACCGCGCGTCCACCGGGACCGTCGCCATCGTCGTCACGTCGCCGGTCCCGACGTCCTCGGCCAGCGCCAGGTCGATGATCGCGTCCCAGCCGTTCCAGCCCCGTGCCTGTGTCATCACCGTCCTCCGTCATCCTCTGTCCATACCGCGTACGCCGCCCGAGAGACGATCAGTCTCACAGTTCGCCCACGATCGCCGCGAGCCGGTCGGCGTCCTTGTAGGGCCCGACCAGGGCGACGTTCATGACATCCCGCCGGAACAACTGCCGGCTGAGCTCCTGGACCTGCGCGACGGTGACGGCCTCGATGCGCTCGGTGACTTCCTCGGGCGTCTTGATCTCGCCGTAGGTCAGTTCCTGGGAACCGATCCAGGAGGCGACCGAGCGACTGTCCTCGAGGCCCATCAGGAGGCGGCCCTTGCGCAGCTCCTTGGTCCGCTGGAGTTCATCCTCCGGGACGGGCTCGTCCCGCATCCGGCGCATCTCGCCGATCAGCGCGGTCGTCGCCTCGTCGATACGGGCCGGGTCGGTCCCGGCGTAGAACACGCCCTGGCCGACGTCCTCGTACGGGCGGAAGTAGGCGTAGACGGAGTAGACGAGGCCGCGCTTCTCGCGGATCTCCTGGAACAGCCGGGAGCTCATCCCGGAGGAGAGGACCGCCTCGATCGTGGACTGCACGTAGCGGGCGTCGGTCGTGTACGGCAGGGCCGGCATGGCTAGGACGAGCTGGGCCTGCTCGGTGTCGCGCTCGACGATCCGGACGCGGGCCGCCTGCTGGTCGTTGCGAGTGGGCTCGAAGGCATCCGGCGTGGCGGTCGGGACGAGGTCGCCGAAATGCGCTTCGGCCAGGGCGACGACGTCGGTGTGGAGGACGTCGCCGGCCGCGGAGATCACGAGCCGGTCGGGCCGGTAGTTCCGCTTCCAGAAGTCGAACATGGCGTCGCGGGTGATCGCGCTGACGGTCGCATCGGTCCCGGCGATCGGCCGGCCGATGCCCTGTTCGCCCCAGACGAGGTCGTCGATGACGTCGTGGACGAGCTCCTCCGGCGAGTCGTTGACCGAGCGGATCTCCTCGACGATTACCGAGCGCTCCTTGGCGAACTCGGTCGGGTCGATGACGGAGTTCCGGACGATGTCGGCCAGGACCTCGAAGGCGGCGGCGAAGTGCGTGCTCGGGACCTTGAACCAGTAGTTGGTCGACTCGCGGCCCGTCCCGGCGTTGAGGATGCCGCCGACGCCCTCGATCTCCTGCGAGATCGTGATCGGGTCCGGGCGCTTCTCGGTGCCCTTAAAGAGCATGTGCTCGAGGAAGTGGGAGACGCCGCTCTCGGCGGATCGCTCGTAGCGGCTCCCGACGCCGAAGTAGAGGATCAGGGAGGCGGACCGGACCCCGGTCATCTCGCCGGTCACGACGCGGACGCCATTGGACAGAACAGTCTTCTCGTACAGCTTGGCGGCTGTCGGCACGGAGGGTACTCCTGACATCGAATGGGAACGACGGGTGGCGACACCGGGACGAATCACCGGGAGCCGCTCATGTGCTTCAGGAACAATACGGTGGATCGCCAGCGTCGCACAGGTTATCGGCCCCGGCCTGTCGGGCGGGACGCTCGTTAACTCGCGGCGTCAAGCCACGTCCGGACCCGGTCGTGGAGCAGGGTGAGGGCGGCATGGATGGCCTGCTCGGTGACCTCCTCGCGGTCGCCATCGAACCGGTGCTCCTCGACGGTCGTCCCGTCCGGCCCGGCCACGGCTATGTAGACGAGTCCGAGCGGCTTGCGCGCCGTCGCCCCGGTCGGCCCGGCGATCCCGGTCGTGGAGACGGCGAACGTCGCCCCGAAGACCTCCCGGACGCCGTTGGCCATCGCCTCGGCGCAGGGAGCGCTGACGGCGCCGACGCTGTCCAGGATGTCCTGGGGGACATGGAGCAGGCTGGCCTTGGCGGGGTTGCAGTAGGCCACGATCCCGCCGAGGAAGTACGACGACGTCCCGGGGATCGCCGTCAGCGCCGCCGAGACGCCGCCGCCGGTCAGCGACTCGGCCGTGACCAGCGTGACGTCGTTGCGGCCGTGCAGCCAGCCGTTCATCGTCGACGACAACTGCTCGATGTCCCGTCGGACCTGCCCCTCGACCACCACTGCGCCCTCCCCTGCTCGATCACCGATGACGGTTCACCATCTGGCAGCGAAGGATACCCGTTCGATCGGTTCGCCCAAGGAGTCGGACAAAGGCGACCCCTCCTCGCGCGAGATGAGCCATGACGAGATCGAGACGTCTCTCGGTATGGGGATCAACGCATGGAGAACCGCCGCGCCGTCTCATCGTTCCGCGCACCCACTCCGACCCGTCCTCGCCGCCCGCTTGGTCGCGCTCCTCCTGACCGGATTGGTCCAGTCGTCTGGCCGGTCCGCGAGTGCCCGGAACGGCCTTGCGCCGCCGATCCCGACGAACCCCGGTGTCGCGGTCACCTGAAGCACGCTCGATGGGATGGGGCCAGGACAGGGGCGGATGGGTCTTTCCCTGTGGCCCATCCGCCCCCGTCCCGGACCCATCGCCGACCCGTCGATCTCGCCACGCTGTTCCTCGCCGCGAACCTGGATCGCGACGACGCGACCGCGGCGGCGGAGAGCGGAAGTCACTGACCTCGCCTGATGACGGAGCAGACCGCTCCGCTCGCCAGGGGACACCTGAGGAACGAGAACGGGCCGAGGCGAATGCTGCCTCGGCCCGTTCTCGTGTGGCAACGCGGCTGGAGCGCCCGCGGGCACTCCAGCCGCGCCGGTCGTGTGCTGAGTGGCAACTAGAGCGGCGGGGCGTTCGGGTCCGGGTGGAGATTCACGTAGCTGTTCGAGACCCACTGCGTGCCGGCGGCGTTGATCGCGATCCACTGCGAGCCATCGGCCGCATAGGCTCGATCGTAGAACCGCACGAGTTGCTGGAAGTACCGCACGTCCACGATCGTGCCGCTCAGGCCGGGAGCCGATCGGACGTTGAGCACGCTGGCGGTGACGGTCAGGTCGATGACCTCGTCATCGGGCAGCGGCGTGGTGGGGGTCGTCGCCCCGCCAGCGGTCAGGTACTCGCCGGAGACCCAGCCGTAGTTGTCGACCGGGTACCAGGTGATGTTGTCGGCGACCTGAGGCGAACCGGTGATCGTCGCCACGCGACCGGCCGGGTAGACCGTCAGGATCCGCGCGGTGATCGACGGCAGGGCGCGCACGTTGAGCAGCGACGTCGCCACCGTGACCGAGGAGCCGTAGGCGTAGCCGCCGGTCGGGGTCGTGGGGGTGGTCGGCTGCGGGATCGGGTCCGGGTCGGCGGCGGAGCCCTGGATGAAGCCGGCGACCGACCAGCCGACGACGACGCCCCGCTGCTCGATCTGGTACCAGGCGTAACCGTCGGCGGTGGTCGGGCCAGCGACGACGCGGACGACGTCATTCTGGATGAGGATCGTGACGACCGAGCCGCTCAAGGTCGGGGCGCTGCGCACGTTGAGCGCCGGGACGGTGATCACGACCGGGTAGCCGCTCGCTTCCTGCACGTCCTCCTGGGCCGCGGCAGATGGCGTCAACGACGCGGACCCGGCGACCAGCCCACCGAATGTGAGGCTGACACCGAGGACCGCTGCCGCTACGTGGCGTCTCATTCGCATCCGTCTTCTCCCTGGTTCCTGTATGGCGATGCCTGCGATAGGTCTCGCAGAATACGCTGTTTCTCGTGTTTTCCGCAGCTTCGCAGCACCGGAGAGGGCTTCTCGCCCGACGGCCCCAGTATGGCAGGTGGAGTAGCCGGTCCGGTCTCCGTAAGGCTACGTATTTCCTGACCAGGCCCGTCAAGGGGGTGCGAGGCGCTCACGCAGCCGGTAGACTCGTCGGGCCGGGGTCGCCGGTGATCCCCCTCTCGCGTCGGAGATGTTCATGCAGACGTTCAGTGCGTTGTTGCGCGGTGTTTTGCTGCTCGTGATGTTCCTTTCAACCGCCCTTTTCACGCTCGGCGCTTCCGCGCAGAGTAGCGATGGGCTGGTCGCAACAATCGGGGTATCGAACTGCCCTGATATCGTCAGCGACCGTCCGGACGAGACGGCCAACCTCTCAACCTGTCTCGCTGGAGAAGGGGTGACGATCAGCGCGTCTACCACGACGGGGCAAGACTTCGGCAGTTGCGAGACCGTCGGCTCGGTCGTGGCAGACGACGGCGGCAGCTACGCTTCCTGCGAGATCCCGGTCCCCGACGGACTGACGGCTGAGACCAAGCTGGTATTCGATCTTGATTACCGGGATGTCCCAGACGGCTACAACGCCAGCATCGGTTCGGGGACGGTTACCGTTGCGGAACTGACGGCCAGTCCGGGCACGCTTTTCCGGTTCTACAACCCTGCGACGCCTCCACCCGGACCCACTGAGCCACCGGGCTATCCGATTACCACCTTTGTCTGCGACACCGACCCGGGTCCATGGAGCCCGTTCTCCGCCCGAGAGATCGGTGGCGGCTGTGTGCGGTCAGGCGGAATCAGCGTGACCGCCAGCCTTGAAGACGGCACGATCCTCGAGACCTGCACGACCAATGACCGGGGGACCTGTTACCTGATCGAGATTCCCGGCGGTGTGGACCTGACCCTGATCTTCACCGAGGATGAGACTACCCTGCCCGAAGGTTACGTTGCGCGAGACAACCCGCAGACGGGCACCAACTACAGCGAGTTCAAGGGCACATACTTCGTCAATCTCCCCGTCAACGCTCCGGTCGACGCCGCTCCCAATGAGAACGCACCCGCTGAACCGACCGAGACGCTCACGGACGAGACCGACGGCTCCACCGTTGCCATCTACGCCGGTGACTGCGAAGGCGACTTCGCCGACGAGCCCGTCGCTACGCTGACCAATGTCCGCCCGCCCGATGGCGAAGCGGCCGGCGCCGACACTGCTTCCGCCGTCGAGACGTCCTTCACCACGCTGGACCTGCCCCTCGACGATCTCCTGGCCGAGGACCATGTCTTGGTCGTCTTCGATGAGGACGACGACACCGTCCCCCTGGCCTGCGGGGCCATCGGCGGCATCATCACCGAGGACGGCTCGCTGGTCTTCGGGCTCCCGGCGGTCGGCGCATCCCGCTTCTCCGGCGTCGCCTACCTGACCGAGGACGGTGATCAGACGCTCGCGACCCTGTTCCTCGCCGAGGACCTCGACGGCGGCGACGAGACCCCGGCGGCATAGCGTCACAGCAACATGTCGTGACAATAGACGGGGCCGGGCTGGCGGTCGCCAACCCGGTCCCGTCTCCATTACCGTTGCGGTTCCCGGTAGGGCCTTTCCCGCGGTCCTCGGAGAGAGGCGCACCCCTTGATGAGTGGCGCGTCGCCCCTCACGGGCACGCACGAAATCCACGCCGTGCCCGCGAGCGATCAGGAACTTCGGGCCGGGGAATGGACTGCTCCGCGGCGACGCAACGCCGATCACCACCCGCCTACTCCGGCAGGTCGCCGAGTTGCTCCCAGAGACCGACGCCCTCGCTGACGAGCAGGCCGACGGTCAGGACGGCGCTGAGCACGCACCACTGGCAGATCGCGTGGAGGACATTGAGTTCGATGTGGGTCAGGTAGCCGTAGTAGACGACGGCGCCGACCAGCATCCCGACGCTCGCGATCGACACGACCGGGGCCAGCGCCGGACGCAGCCAGCGCACCACCTGTAGCAGCGCCACGACGACCGCCATCGCCAGCCCGAGGGCCGCGACCGGCACCGGCCCCAGCATCGCGTAGCGGCTGCTCTGGACGGTGTGACAGCCGCCGTCGACCGCGCAGACCAGGGCAGCCGGGTGGTAGTGGACCCAGGTGAGATAGGCGGCGACGGAGATCACCCCGATGGTCAGCGCCGCCGAGGCGATCACCCATGCCGCCGGGCGTGCCGATCGCTCGGGCCGGAATGCATCCGGTCCCGGTGAGCCGCTCACCCGTGACGTTGCAGCCATGAGACACCTCCTGGCTCCCGGACCACCGTTGCCGGCGGTCCGGGAGCGCATGGGTCAGCCAGCTCGGCCGGGCAGGACAGCGGCGGGCGTAGCGAGGGCCGGGTCGGTCGTCGGCGCGGCCGGCGCCCCCTCGACCGGAGGGGCGATGCCATTGGCGACGAGGATCGCGTCGATCTGGGTGACGTAGTCATCGACCGACGAGCCGCTGACGCGCTGGTCGCCGATCTGGAACGTCGGCGTGGAATTCACGCCGGCGCCGCTGGCGTCCGCGTCCTGCTGCTGGACGTCCGCCTCGTGCGTCCCCTCGTCCAGGCACTGGTTGAAGGCGGCGGTGTCGAGCCCCAGCTTCAGGGCGAGGTCCTTGACCCGGGCGTCGCTGAAGTCGCCGACGCCCTCGCCGGTCCAGTTGCGATAGAGGGACTCGTGGAAGGCCCAGTACTGGCCCTGATCCCCGGCGCACATCGCGCCCTCGGCCGCCCGGAGCGACTCCCGGTCGTAGTCGTCGTTGCCCTGGGCGAGGTTGGCGTCGATCACCAGGAAGTCGTGGAACTCGAACGACAGGGCGCCGGTCGCGACGTAACGCTGGATCAACTCCGGGACGATCGACTGCTGGGCCTGATGGCAGGCGACGCACTGGTGGTCGCCGTACTCGACCATCCGGAGGGCGCTCGGGTCGCCGAGGACTTTGGTCTGCTGGGCGATACCGGGGTACGGGTCGGCGACGGCGACCATCGGCGCGAGGTTCGCCGAACCCGGCTCATCCCCGTCCTGGCCGGTGACGAGGATGACCGTCACGACCGCCACCACGGCGACGGCGATCACTCCGGCGAGCGCGGCGAGGAGACGGTTGCGACGCTGGAGCGCCTGCTGCTTGCGCTGGCGCTGGCGGCGCTCGGCCTTGAGCGCCTCGCGGCGGTCCTGACGGGAGGGAGGCGTTGGTCTGGTCATGGGATGTTGGCCTTTCTGCACGGAGCCAGTCGAACGGAATGGACCGTCGGACGCGACGGAGGACATACCTCGGGTTTATCAGGGCTGGTTGGTTGCCCGGCCACAGTCCCCTCCCCCAACCCCTCCCCGGCTCCCCATCGCGCTCTCACCGCTGAAGCGGTGTTCGGCTGCGATCGGTCCCGGAGAGGGGAGAACTGGCAGAAGCAGAGGACCGTTGATAAACCACGAGGCGCCTACGAGTCGAGGGGCACCTGAAGGGACTGGCAAGAGCGATGATCAGGATCGGCGCCGGCGCCCAACCACTGGCCCGCAGCGTCGCGGGCCGGTGGTCAGGTGGCGACGGCTGACCCCGGCGGGACGCCGGCGCCGGGCGTCGCGCCGCTCGATGCCTCCACCGGGAGGCCGGACCATTCGATCGGGACACTGGGCGAGCCCGATCCGGACGGGCGAACGGCGACGTCGCAGGCGACCGCTCGCGGAGCAGGAGCCGGCGTCGGGGTCGTCGCGCCGGAGCCTGGCCCGATCGGGGAGGCGGCGGGGTTGCCGCCCGGTCCGACCGCGCAGGCAGAACCGTCGGCCGGCGCGGCGACGCCAGGGTCCGGGACGAACGCGGCTGGCGTCACTTCCGGCGTGGGGCTTGGCGCGATGGCCGCGACCGCTGCGGGAACTCCCGCCTGACCCTGCAGGGTGTGCAGGTAATTGATCAGATTCCAGATGTCGGTATCGCCGAGCTGGTCGCCGAAGGCCGGCATCCCGGTACCGGCGACGCCGTTCTGGATCGAATAGAAAAGCTCCCGATCGGTGTGGTACTGCTGGTGGGCTGCGGTCAGGTCCGGCGGAGGCTGATCAAGCGTGGCCGCGGCGGGACCGTCGCCGCGCGCCTCCGGGCCGTGACAGCTCAGGCAGTTGGTCCCCCAGAGGTTCCGCCCGAGCGCGATGGACTGGGGCTCGGCCGGGACCGGGTTGGTCGCCGGGATGGCACTGAGGACCGGATCGATCTGGCCCTGGAAGAGCATCACGATCCCGACGGCGAGCCCGACGCCGGACAGCCCGGCGGTCTCGCGGCGGCTCGGGGAGCGGCCCATCTGGACGGCGACGACGACGCCGACGATCCCGGCGACGATCAGGATCAGGGCCGAGATCCCGACCGAGGTGAAGCGCGGCGGCTGACCCGGCTCGCCGACGTCAGGCGGCGATGTGCCGATCGTGATCGCCAGCATGGCCGTCAGGTCCGAGACGCCGGGCTGGCGGACGATGATCTCGACCTGCCAGTCGCCCGGGACGGCGATCTCGCTGCCATGCCACTCATAGGTGTTGGCACCGATCTGGTCGAGGATGATGTCCTGACGCTCGGTCGTCGCCGTCGGCAGGCCGACCCGGAGGAGAACGCGGCTGGAGGTCGGGATCGGCTCCCCGTCGAGGCGGAGCTGGAAATGGTTGAGGCCGCTGGCGCCGGGGGCGAGCCCGAGCGAGCCGGTGTGGTCGCCGACGGCGACCGGGATGATGATCTGGCCGGAGCGCTGGGCGAGCACGTCGCGGGCGGGTTGGCCGCCGGTCAGCCGGCCGGTCACACCGAGGACGGCGATCGCGAAGACCAGCTCTGCGACGACCAGGTAGCGGAAGACCCGTGACCAGCGGTCGGCCTCGGCCGCGGTCGGGACCCGGCGCAGCTTCCGGGTCAGCACGACGAGGTTGAAGGCGGCGATGACGAGGATCGTGACGATCACGGCCAGCTTGATCGCGAGCGAGGTCCCGTAGCTGGTATCGACGAGGGCGGTGAGGTTGCCGACCTCGAGCCAGGCGCTGTAAAGGCCGGTCAGCGCCAGCGCCGCCCAGGCGCTTAGGGCGACGGTGGAGAAACGCGGGATCGCCTGCATCAGCACGACCTGCCGCCCGGCCGGCGTCAGCGACCGCAGGGCCGGGAGCAGGACGGCGACAAGCGCGACGATCCCGGCGACCCAGAGCGAGGCGGCGACGGCATGGGCGAGGTCGTTGGCGATGGCGGCGTCGCGACCGTCGGGCTGGGCGGAGGCATGGGAGATCAGGCTGAACGGGAGGATGCTCGCCACCCCGAGGGCGACCAGCCCGACCGCGACCGACCGCCGGCGCCGGGGGAACCACCACGGCGCCACCGACGAGAGCAGCAGACCGAGCGCGAGCAGGAGGCTGACCCGGACCAGCCAGAGCGTGCCGTAGCGCGTCTCGAACAGGGTCGTGCCGAGGCCGTCGAGTACTCCGTTCCCGGCGGTGACGGCCTGGAGGATTAGCGCCATGACATTGCCGCCGAGCGCCAGGCCGAGGCCGACCGCGACCAGCCGCCGGGCCCGCCCGACCGCCGCCGGGCCGATCTGCCAGACCGCGCGGAGGGCGGGCCGGACCACGAGCAGCCAGACCGGCCAGAGCCCGACCAGGATCGCCAGCCCGAGGTAGGTGATCCCCCGGGCGATCGTCGTCAGGATCTCGGGTGGCGCGGAGGTCGAGGCGAGGGCGGGCAGGACGACCGTCGCGATGTCCGACTCGACTCCGACCGTGAAGGAGACGAAGCCAGAGGCGGTGTGGCCGTCATCGGAGGACAGCGATGTCCAGACGACGGCGTAGGTGCCGCTGGCGAGGTCGGGTGGGACGCTCAGGGTCATCGTGTACGGCTCGGGGATGGTGAAGGACGTACCGGGGATGAGGTCACCGCGCTGATCGTAGAGGTCGGCCCGGCTGACCGACGGCTCCAGCCGCTCGGCGAAGGTCATGGTCACCTGCGGCGGCGACTGCGCGAGGAGCGCCCCGTTCAGTGGGTCGCTGGTCGTGAGATAGGCGTGGGCAGCGACCGGAGCGGCCCCGAACAGCCCCGCGACGAGCAGGATGAGACCGGCGATCATGGCGCCGGCGCCGAGCCGTCGGACTCCGGGTCGCATCGTCGATTCGTCCCGTCCCGGATGGAGATCGGATGCGTTGCCGATGACCGGGGAGCACGTCCCCGAACGACGCCTCGCCCGGCCCCTCCCCGCTGCGGCGGAGAGGGGAGTCAGGCGCTGGTGGGAGATGCCCGGACGGATGGATTCTCGACCCGGATCCCGTATCACGCCCCGCATCTCATCTTCTCTGATACGCGAAGGCGCGTGGGACGTCCTGACCGTTCAGGCGACACGGCACCCGACAGGAACGCGACCGGACCGTCGAATACGGCAAGCATAGGCGCGACCACTCCGGGAGACGAGGCAAGCCGTGCATTCCTTGCTCCGTTTGACACGGACTCCGGGTCGAGACCCTGTCCTCACCCCTGACGCCTGAGCCCGACTCGCCTCTCCGTCGCAGCGGGGAGGGACCTGGGGCGGGGTCCTTCAGCGCCCGCTTCAGTGGCGACGCGAGGCCCGGACGACGGCCAGCCCGCCACCGAGCAGGACCACCAGCGCCGCCAGGATCAGGAGCGACAGGTTCGTGGTGCCGAGCCCGTCGCTGTTCGTGCTGGCCGCCGGCGTGTCACCGAGCACGACCGGCGTCGCGATCGGGGTCGCGGCCGGGGTGCCGACCGGGGTCGCCCCGGCGAGGACCGGCGTGGCCGCGGCACCCGCCGTACCGACGGTGAAGGTGTAGCTCCCGACCGTCGGCTCGTGGCCATCGCTCGGATACGCGGAGTAGTCCACGGTGTAGATGCCATCCGGAAGACCGGTCTGCAAGGTCGCGATCAGCGTTCGCCGGTTGAGATCGTTGAGGTCGAGGTGGCCGTCTCCCATGTCCACAGGGGCTCCCCCTGGTCCGGTAACGGTCACCGTGCTTCCGCTCTCGAGGATCTCACCGCTCATCTGGACGGCGATCGTGGTCGGCGCGGCGGGGACAACGGCGTCGACCGGGTGCTCGGCACCCTGGAGCACGACGTGGGCGCTGGCTGGAGAGGCGATGAGGCCGGCCAACGCGAACCCGGCGACGAGCGCGAGCGCCACGGCGAGCATCCGAGCCGTCGCCAGGAACGACAGAAGCGGCGAGAAGGTCTTCATGAGGGTGAACTCCCATCGGAGAACGCCTGCATCAGGGCAGCGACCCGATGCGGCGGACGGAGAACGGACGCCGGGCCGGGAGACGACGCATCGGCCACGGGCTGCACACCCGTGGCCGAAAGCCTACCGCCGCCGCGCCGATCTGTCAGCCGGGAGATTCCCGACAGCGCCTACCGGCCCCGGAGCCGCGGGTCCAGCGCATCGCGCAGGCCGTCGCCGAGCAGATTGAAGCCGAGCACGATCAGGGCGATCGCGACGCCGGGGCAGATCGTCGCCCACGGGGCCTGCTCCAGGAAACCGTAGGCCGAACTGACCATTAGGCCCCACGACGGCGACGGCGGCCGGTTGCCCAGGCCGAGGTACGACAGCGCGGCCTCGGCGAGGACGGCGGCGGCGAAGTTCAGCGATGCGTGGACGATCAGCGGGGCGGTGATGTTGGGGAAGATGTGCCGACGCATGATCGTCGCGACCGGCGTGCCGAGCGAGACCGCCGCCTCGACGTACTGGCTCTGCCGGACCGAGAGGACCGAGCCGCGGACGACGCGGTAGAAGGTCGGCGCGTTGACGATGCCGATCGCCAGCATGACGTTCGTCAGCGAGGAACCGAGGACCGCCACCAGCGACAGCGCCAGCAGGATCGCCGGGAAGGCGAAGATCACGTCCATGACCAGCGAGATCCCGGCGTCGGCCCGGCCCCGGAAATAGCCGGCGATCAGCCCGAAGACGACGCCGACGATGCCGGACAGGCCGACCGAGACGACGCCGACCTGGAACGAGATTCCGGCGCCGGAGAGCAGGCGGCTGAGGACATCGCGGCCAAACTCGTCCGTCCCCATCCAGTGCGACCACGTCGGCGAGGCCAGCCGGTTCGGGACGTCCTGGTCGAGCGGGTCGTACGGCGCGAGGAACGGGCCGAACACGGCCATCAGCGCGAACAGGATCACGATCGTCCCGCCGGCGAGGGCCAGCCGCTGCCGGGTCAGGGTCCGGAGCAAGTTGTCGCGGCGGGGCGGGCGCCCGGCCAGCGCCGCCGTCCCGATCCCGATGCCGCCGGTCCCCGGGTCTGGTGTCTCATTGGTCGGGGAGGTTGCCAGAGCCTGTGGCGATTCCATGGTGACGCGCTGTCCTCTACGTGGGCGGAGTCGTCGGGCCGAAACGAAGACCGATGAGCAGAGGGAACCGATCGTCCATCAGCGGTCATCCGGGTTGTTACGGGGTCTCCCCTGTCCGGGCACCTGCGGAGCCGCAGCCCGGCGAGAGCCGCATGGGGCGGGTACGCAAGCGGGTTCATCCCGGCTGGGGGAGCGATCTGCTCGACCATCAGCACGCCCCACGGGCAACCCGACTAAGGCGCCCTGAGGCGCGGGTCGACGATCGCGTAGAGGATGTCCACGAGCAGGCTGATCAGGACGAACAGCGCCGCAATCACGAGCGTCACGCTCTGGACGACCGGGTAGTCCCGGTTGGAGATCGAGTCGTAGATGTAGCGCCCGACGCCGGGCATGCTGAAGATCTGCTCGATGATGACCGTCCCACCGAGCAGGCCGGCGACCTGGATGCCGACGACGGTGATGATCGGGATGCTGGCGTTGGGCAGGACGTGGCGCCAGACCACGGCGCCCTGGCTCATGCCCTTGGCCCGGGCGGTCCGGACGTAGTCCTGCCCGATCGTCTCCAGCACCGACGAGCGCGTGAACCGCATCACCGTCGCGGCCAGCGGCAGGCCGAGGCAAAGGGCCGGCAGGATCATCGTCTCGCAGTGGGCCCAGACCCCGTCGCTCCAGCGCTCGTAGCCGAGCGGCGGCAGCCAGCGGAGCTGGACGGCGAAGATCAGCACCAGGAAGACCGCGAGGAGGAAATTCGGGATCGAGGTGCCGAGCAGGGTCCCGATCGTCGCCGAGACGTCGAACCACGAGTTCCGCCGCAGGGCGGCGGTGACGCCGAGGGCGACCGCCGGGATGGTCCCGATGATCGTCGCCCAGACCGTCAACTCGATCGTGACCGGCAGCCGGGCGCCGAGTTCCTGGGTCAGGGGCAGCCGGGTCCGCAGGGACGTCCCGAGGTCGCCCTGCAGGATCAGCCAGACCCATTTGACGTACTGGACGACGACCGAGTCGTTGAGCCCGTACCGCTCGCGGAGGTTGGCGAGCTGCTCCTCGTTGAAGCGGGTGCCGGGCCCGATGATCGCGGTGACGGGGTCGCCGGGGACGAAGCGAATCAGGCCGAAGGCGACGATCGAGACGCCGATCAGGATCGGGATCATCAGGGCGATGCGACCGGCGATGTAACGCAGCATGGGACCGCCTCGGGCTCCTGACGGTCAGGACCGGCAGGGGGTCGCCCTGCCGGTCCCAGGCCGTTCATCTCGCGGTGACGAACTACTCCGGGGCGATGAAAGTCTCGCGGAACGCGTGGAGCGACCCGGTCGGGTAATGGGTGTACCCACCGACGCCGGCCTTGAGGGCCTCGTACTGGTTGGCGATGAAGAGGTTGATCCAGGGGAGATCCTCGAGCAGGATCGTCTGGAGCTGAGTGTAGATCTCGGCCCGGGCGTCCTGATCGGTCGTGGCGATGCCATCGGCGATCAACTGGTCCACCTCCGGGTTGTTGTACCCGGCGGCATTGCTCGGCGAGGTGCTGAGGAAGTTGTCGGCGTAGACGTCGTTCGGGTCGACGAAGCCACTGGTCCCGGTGACCGTGATGTCGAAGTCGAAGTCCGTCAGGTAGCGCTGGATGTAGGTCGCGTTCTCTTCGAGTACGACCTCGCTGGTGATCCCGATCGCCTCCAGCTGGGACTGGATCACGTAGGAGGGCTGGCTCAGGAACGAGTAGGCCGACCAGGAGAGGATCTCCAGCTCGAGGCCGTCCGGGAAGCCGGCCTCGGCGAGGAGGGCCTTGGCACCGTCGATGTCCTGCGCGGTCTCCGGGACATCGACGTGGGCCCAGTTGCCCTCGGGGAAGATGACCTCGGTCGCGGTGCCGTTGCCGAAGGTGGCCGGCTCGAGGATCTCGGACCGGTTGAGCGCCTTCGCGATCGCCTGGCGGACGCGGACGTCGCTGAACGGCTCGCGGCGCAGGTTGATGCCGATGAAGCGGATGTTGGTGTTGATGTCGCCGGCGATCGTCAGCCCGCTCTCGCCGCGGAGCCGCTCGATGTCGGCCAGCGGGGCGTACTCGACGAAGTCGACGGTGTCGGTGATGATCGCGTTCGTGCGCTGGGTATCGTCCGAGATCGGGGTGAACTCGATCCCGTCGAGATACGGCAGGTCGCCGTCCCAGTACTCGGCGTTCTTCGTGACCGTCAGGCGGGTGGTCGGGACGTACTCCTCGAAGACGAACGGGCCGGTGCCGCAGGCGGCCTGATTGAGGTCGCCCCCGTTCTGCTCGACGAACTCCTGCGGCACGATCGCCATGTAGCGGCTGGACAGCGTCGCGAGGAACGAGGCGTTCGGCGCGGCGAGGGTCATGACGACGGTGAGGTCGTCCGGCGCCTCGATGCTGACGACCGGCTCCAGCAGACTGATGCTGTTGCTGCCGAGGTCCGGGTCCTTGAGGCGGTTGAAGCTGTAGACGACGTCGGCCGACGTCATCGCCCGGCTGACCGGGGCGTGGAACATGACGCCCTCACGCAGGGTGAAGGTGTAGGTCAGGCCATCCTCGGAGACGGTCGGGAGCTCGGCGGCCAGCCAGGGACCGATCGTGAGGTCGGGGTTCTCGATCACGAGCCCCTCGTAGATGTGCTCGGTGACGTGGATCGCGGCGGTGAGGTTGGTCGTGTGCGGGTCGAGCTGGGCCGGGTCGCCCTGGAGGCCGACGCGGAGCGTCCCACCGGCGACCGGCGTGGCGTCCTGGCGGGCGACGCGGCTCAGGGACGTCGTCCCCGGCGCGGCGGCGGCGCCGAGCGTGAAGACGGAGGCGGCCGACAGCCCGAGCACGGCGGCTCGGGTCATGACCTGGCGGCGGTCGAGCTGACCACTGATCGCCTGCTGGAGCAGATCGTGGAACTGACCGCGCTCCTGATCGATGGGACCTGTCATCGGTAATCTCCCTGTCACGGCAACGACCGTCGGATCGACTGATCCGGCGTACGAAGGGTATGGAGCGGAAAACGGCTCGCCTGTCGACATCGCGCCACCGTCGTCGGCGGCACGATCCCCCACGCTCACGTCGTCCTCTGGCGCATTCGCCTAGCCTAGCACCCCGGCGTCCTTCCCGCATCACCGATCGCACAGCCCGGTCAGGGAGGATCGGAGACGCGGGTCGTCCGGACAGGACCGATTGCACAAAGACGGTGATAGCGAACGGTACGGTGACCTCTTCGCGTGGCGTTGGGGCGGGTATCCATGGACGTGCCCGATGGCGGAGCAGACCTCTCCCCCAGCCGGGGTGAACCGGCTCGCTCACCCGCCAAAGGCGGCTCTCGCTGCGTTGCGGCTCCGCAGGTGCCCGGAGCGGGGAGCAGCACGCACGCGCGGTCACACGGCAAGCTTCAACCCGGATTCTGTATGAACGATGGCCGTCGCGGCGGCCTGGCTCGCCAGCGAAGCGAGAGTTTCGCCCCTACGAGAAGGACATCCCCGCCATCGAGTCCGGGAGCGCTTGCGCGACCAGCATGAAGCCCCTCTCCGGGCGGTGAGGAGGTACGACGCAGCGAAGCGTGATCGAGCCGGGGAGGGGTCTCGCTTCGCTGGGGGAGGGGTCTGCTCCGCGATCAGTCACGTCCTCATCGATCAGAGCGATCGACACCGCCAGAGTCAACCCTCATCGTTCGGGTAGAGCCAGATCAGCCGACGGCCTCGTCAACGTAGTCCTCGATCATCTCGCCGTTCATCGGGCCGTAACGGACGGCGCTGATCGTCCCGTCCGGGGCGACCACAACGGTGGCCGGGAGGTACCAGTCGGCGATGTCGAAGGCGTTCTGGATCGGGCCGCCGGCCGGACCGGGGTTGCCGGCGTCGCGGCCGACGATGTAGGTGATGCCCAGTTCGGCGGCCATCCGGCGAGCGTCGGCATCGTCGTCCGAGGTCAGACCGACCCCCATGATTCGGACCGGCGAGCCGTCCGGGGCGACCGTCCCCTCGGCGGCGATCAGATCCGGGATCTCCTCGCGGCAGGGCGGGCACCACGACGCCCAGAAGTTGACGAAGACGACCGAGCCGCGCAGCGACGACAGCGTGACGGTCGAACCGTCGAGCCGCGTCAGGCTGAAATCCGGGGCGACCTCGCCGACCTGCGGGGTCGCGGGCAACGGGATCGCGTCGTCGTCGTCACCTTCACCCCGCGCCTGACTGATCCCGATCGCGACGAGGATGGCGATGATGACCAGCGCCAGCCCGAACGGGGTGTACCGGCCCAGTCGGCCGTAGCCGATCCGGCCGTGCTCCTCCGGCGCGTCCGGGTCGCCGAGGTCGTTGTGGGTGCCGGCCGGGACGTGGGGCGGGGCGGGATAGCCCGTCTCGTCGGTCGCGAGGCGCGGCGTCGCACCCGGCGGTGGCGGCTGGCTCATGGCAGGCTCTCGACCGCTTCCTCGACCTTGTCGGTCACGTCCTCCCCGGGGTCATCGTCCATCGAGAGCAGGATGATGACGTTGCTGTTGCTGAAGATCGTCGGTGGACCAGTCGTCAACGCGGTCCCACTGGCGGTGGTCACCAATGGCCGTGGCTCCAACGATCCATAGGCGTCCGTCGCGGCCTGCTGTGCCTCGACACCAGGGAAGATGTAGATCCAGGCGTCATGGCCGTCGATCCTAATCGCCTGACCCGGCTCCCGGGTCGGGAACGCCTCCGGCGAGGTCGCGTTCTGGCGCTCGGTGGTCGCGGTCAGCCCGGCATCCTGCAACGCGTTCTGGACCTGGATGAACTGGTTCTGGGCCGGCGCCGCGGTCGGAGCGACCGGACCGCTGGTGTCGTTCTCCTGAACGTAGAGATAGGCCGCGACGCCGGCGAGGACGATCGCCAGCAGCCCGAAGATCAGGGCCGGCAGGATCGAACCCTTCTTGCGCCGGCCGATCGTCGGCGGGACCGGCGGGCCGGCGGAGAAGCCGGGGGCGGGCCGGCGGTTACCCGGCCCGTAGCCCGGCGGCACCTGGCCGGGCGGATATGGCTGCCCCTGCTGGGACGGGTACGGCTGGCCCTGCTGGGACGGGTATGGCCGCCCCTGCTGTGGCGGGTACGGCTGGCCCGGCCCAGGCGGTTGCCGCTGCCAGGGCGGCTGTCCGGGCGGCGGGTAGCCCGGATTCGGCCCACCAGACCAGGGCGGGTCGGCCGGATACTGGCCGTACGGCGGCCCCGACGGATCGCCGTACGGAGACCGGGCGAACGGGGCGTGCTCGGGCGGGTAGTTGCCCGGCCGCGGCTGGTCCGGATAGGGGCCTGGCTGGAGCGGCTGTCCGCTCAGACTGTCGGGAACGCCCGGATGCCCGATGGCCCGCTCACCGGGGGACGTCGCCCGAGGGTCCGCTGCCGCGCCGTCACCCCAGTCGGTGGGACGCTGCCGCGGGGGGCCGCTCTGTTGGTCGTTCCTGTCCACGTCGTCGCTCGATCCCGCCGAGGGGGCGCATCGTCCGCCCGCTGAAAGCCGCCCATCGTTCCCGGCATGGTACGTCGCCGGGGACCGCGAGACCACCGGTCCCTATCATCGCTGCCGGGGCGCGAACGTCACGCGGGACGGTGTCTCACGGCTCACCGCGCCGCGACGAAGGTGGCGATCCGGTCGACCGCCCGGAGGAGATTCTCGTCGCTGTTGGCGGTCGAGAGCCGGATGTACCCCTCGCCATGGGCGCCGAACGACGTCCCGGCGATGGTGGCCACTCCCTGCTCCTGGAGTAGCCGCCCGGCGAAGTCGGCGCTGCTCAGGCCGGTCGCGGAGATGTTCGGGAAGACGTAGAAGGCGCCGGCCGGCCGCGTGCAG
>CAXTHM010000011.1:13099-41023 GCA_964244115.1 uncultured Thermomicrobiales bacterium | reverse complement strand
CCCATCGACGACGAGATCGCGCCGACGGCGAAAGGCCTCCCGCATGGCGACGACCTCCGCCTGCGGCCCGGTGAGCGCGGCGAGCCCGGCCCGCTGGACCGCGACCGAGGCGCAGGAGACGCTGTTGACCATCAGCTTCGTGAACGGGTCGACCAGCCCGACCGGGACGAGGCCGTAGCCCAGGCGCCAGCCGGTCATCGCGAAGGTCTTGCTGAACCCGTCCAGCAGGATCGTCCGCTCGGCCATCCCGGGGAACGCCGCCAGCGAGGCGTGCTCGCCGTCGAAGACGAGTTCGCCGTAGATCTCGTCGCTCAGCACCCAGAGGTCGTGGCGGACGGCCAGCTCGGCGATCCGCTCCAGGTCGCCGGGCGGGATCACGCCGCCGGTCGGGTTGCCGGGCGTGTTGACGATCAACAGCCGGGTCCGGGGGGTGATGAGGCGTTCGAGCTCATCGACGTCCAGCCCGAAGGCGTGCCGCTCCCGCAGCGGGATCGGCACCGCCGTCGCCCCGGCGAAGTCGATCATCGAGCGGTAGATCGGGAAGCCGGGGTCCGGATAGATGACCTCGTCGCCGGCCTCGACGAGCGCCAGCATGGTGAAGAACATCACCGGCTTGGCGCCGGGCGTGATGACGACCTGCTCGGGGACGTAGGCCGTCCCGCGCAGCGCGTTGGTCCGGACGGCGACGGCCACCCGCAGCTCCGGGTCGCCGGCGGCGGGGCCGTAGTGGGTCCAGCCCTGGGCCAGCGCCTCGCGGCCGGCCTCGACGACGTGGTCTGGCGTCCCGAAATCGGGTTCGCCGATCTCGAGGTGGATCACGTCCCGCCCCTGCGCCTCAAGCGCCCGCGCCCGGGCCAGCACCTCGAACGCCGACTCCGACCCGAGCCGCCCCATCCGTCCCGCCAGCCGCATCCGTCCCTCCCCGCCTGTCCCGTCGCATCCGGTCGATCGTGAGGCTGCATGGTAGGGCATGGCGGGTCGAACCGGGCAGCGCCGGAACCCGTTCGCCCGGTCGGTCACGCCGGCTCGGAGGGGCGAAAATCGCGAGCCCGGCCGCCGCGGCGGCGATCGCCCCACCGGGCGATAATGGTGTTCGCGACCAAGCTGGTTCCGGCAGGGCGCGCGGTGGCGGAGCAGACCCCTCTCCCCGGAGGACGACGACGCTGGGTTGCTGGCGCGGATTCGGGCCACGCGTACGGACGGATCGACCGTCACTGCCCGGAATCGACGCGCAGGAGTGTGCGACGAGCGTACCGGAGCAACGGTCGCGCCGATCCTCGCCACATGCTCGAGAGCCCCCCGGTCGGTACCGGCACGCGCTATCGACCGGACTCCTGGCTCAGCAGTCCCTCGGCAGTCCGGAGCAGGTCCGGCAGAGCAGACTGAACGTCGTGCCAGAACCGGTCGACCGGGTATCCCTCGGCATCGGCATCGTCACGGTATGCGATGAGGTTCCGGAGCCCAATCAGGTCATCGGCTCCGACGATCCTGAGAAACAGCGAGCGGTCCTCGTCGCGCAGGCGGATCAGGTCGTCGCCGATGATCTCGATCTTGCGCTCGACGATCGCCCGCAGCGCGGCATCGGCGGCGAAGTCCGCCGCGCCGCGGCCGTCCCCGCGGCTCCGAATCAGCCGGGCGGAGGAGACGATCTCCCGGACGAGATACTCATGTCTGGGCAGCATCGAACATCAGCACCCGGCTCTCCGTGACACTGGCGGAATAGAACCACTGACGGCCGCTGTTGGACGAGCGAAACATCCCTAGAGGGATGATGCGGGATTGCTGGCAGAATCCAACGATCCGCGCCCATTTCGTCTCGACTTCGGTGAGGATGGTTGGCACCACGTCAGCGCTCCTCACTTGCTCGCTTCTGTTCGCAATCGTCACTGACGGCCATCGAAAGGTTTGGCTGATCCTTCAAGGAGTTCGTCGAGATGTGCCAGAAGGACCGGCATGTCAGTCACGGCGGTATCCCAGATAATTTCCTGCTTGATGTCGTCATAGCCATGAACGATCCGGTTGCGAAGCCCAATGATCTGACTTGAACCTTCGACGGTCAGCGAGCCGTCAGCTTGCCGGATCGCTACGTTGATTGCCTCACCAACGGTGATGAGCAGACGTTCCACGATGAGTTGCAGTGCCTCGTTCGCCAGATAGGACTCGGCCGTCTGTCCCTCCACATAGTGGATGATCCGCTCACATGTCATCTTGGCATCGACGAGCCGCTTCCTCGTCTCACGATTCATAGAAGGCGATCCGACTTTCGGTCACGGCCTCCAGATAATATGGGTTTCGGCCACTCGGTTCCGTATTGAGATCGACTCGTCGTCCAAGCAGATGAGCCAGAGCGTCTTCAAGATCGAAGAACCGCTTCGCGATTCCCGGAGCATATGGCCCCAGGTCGACGATGAAGTCATAGTCACTGGTCTCGGCGTCGAACCGACCAATCGTAGACGAGCCGAAAAGATCAAGGCGGATGACCCCGAATCGCTGGCAGAGCGCCTCGATCTGCGCTCGTTCGGCTTCGATTTCCGCCGGGATCGTCGGGACGATCTGCGTCGTAGTCACTGGCTCCCCTCCGTTGGGCACAGTCTAGCGGAGGCGGGGCACCACATGAGGAACATGGAGCAGGCCGAAAACCCGGACTGCCAACCGTGGACGACGGTTGGCAGTCGCGCTGACGAAATGAGACCAGAGAGGTGTCAGGCGAGGGGGCCGGGACTGGGGAGGTAGGTGTTGATGATGGCGTCGGCGGCCTTGTAGGCGAGGGCGCCGACGGTGCCGGTCGGGTTGTAGCCGGCGTTCTGGGGGAAGTTGCTCGCCCCCACGACGAAAAGGTTCGAGACGTCCCAGCTCTGGAGCGACGTGTTCACGACCGAGGTCGTCGGATCGGGACCCATCACCACGCCGCCCTGGAGGTGGGTGGACTGGTACGGCACGATGCTGTAGTCCGCCAGGTCGCCCGAAATCGACATCTGCGAGCCACCCATCGCCTGGGCGATCTGGGTCAGCGGGTTGTCGGCGATCCAGCGGACGAGCTTGCGCTCGTTGTCCGTCCAGTTGAAGGTCATGCGGAGGAGCGGGTTGCCGTAGGCGTCGCGGTAGGTCGGGTCGAGGTCGAGGTAGTTCTGCCGGTAGGCGGGGCTCTCGCCCTGCATGCTGAAGCCGGCCGAGCGGTTGTAGTACTGCTGGACGGCCGTCTTCCAGCCGCTGCCCCAGGTCGGGCTGCCCGGCGGGAGCGGTCCGCTGTTCTCGATCGGGCGGGCGCCGGTGTTGTTGGCGGCGATGTTGCCGCCCCCGAAGAAGCCCAGCCCGGTGTGATCGAAGTTGTCGGAGTGGAACTCGTCCATCGCGAACCCGGCCGAGCCGGCGCCCATGAACCGGTTCATGATCTTGTCGTCGTACCAGACGGTCGCGCTGGCGCCGCCGAGCTGGTACGTGTAGTTCCGGCCGACGACGCCGGTGTTCTGGACGGGGTCGTAGGGCTGGCCGATCCCGGAGAGCAGCATCAGCCGGACGTTCTCCAGGGTGAAGGCCCCGAGGACGATCAGGTCGGCGGGCTGCTCCTGCTCCTGCCCGGCGCTGTCGTAGTAGGAGACGCTCGTCGCCAACCCGCCGGTGTGGTTGATCCGGAAGACCTCGGAGTACTGCCGGATCTCGAGGTTGCCGCTCTTGAGGGCGTTCGGGATCACGGTCACGATCGGGCTGGCCTTGGCGCCGACGTGGCAGCCGTAGCGCTCGCAGAAGCCGCAGTAGTTGCAGGGGGCGAGCGTCTGGCCGTCCGGGTTGGTGTAGGCACCGGTGCTATTGGCGCTCGGCATCGGGAAGACCTTGTAGCCCAACTGCGTCGCGGCGTCCCGGAACAGGGTCGTGTTGTACGGCTTCTTGCCCGGCCCCTGCGGGAACTCGCTGGAGCGGGGCCCCTCGAACGGGTTGCCGCCCTCCTGGATCTGGCCGTTCAGGTTCCCGGCCTTGCCGCCGATCCCGAAGGTCTTCTCGTAGCGGTCGTAGTACGGCTCCATGTCCTGCCAGGAGACGCCCCAGTCCTGGATCGTGGTGTCCTCCGGCAGGAAGTCGAGACCATACCGCTCCTCGTAGTGCGAGCGGTAGTTGAAGTGCTGCTCCAGGTAGCGCCAGGAGACCCCGTTCCAGTGGACCATCGCGCCGCCGACGCCGTTGCCGGGCAGGAAGCTGCCGATCTGCCGCATCGGGAGGGCCGTCTGGGAGCGCTCGTTCCGGAAGGTGACGGTGTTCTTGTTGAAGTTCTGGAACAGCTCGCCCTGGATGCTGTAGCGCCACTCGTCGAAGTGGTCCTGGAGGAAATCCGGGTAGGTGTCGCGGTACGGGCCCCGCTCGAGCCCGACCATCTTGAGACTGGTGCTCTTGCTGAGTTCGTTGGCGATGACGCCGCCGACCATCCCGAACCCAACGAAGACGACATCAACCTTCGGCAATACGGCCATCGCTAGAGCCCCCCGCCCACTTGTTCCTGGTACTGCCCAAGACTGATGTAGTCGCCGACGAACGGCTGGTCGTAGTTCTCGATCGCGTCGGCGTAGCTGAGGTGCGCGCCGGGGAACCCGATCGACTTCCAGCCGACCATGTCGCGGTTGCCGCCCTGGACGGGGTCGGCGAAGAAGCCAGCCATAGTGAAGTTGCGCAGAAGGGTGAAGAACGCGGTCGCTCCGGACGTCGCGGTCGAGACCGCGTCGAGGCTGAGGTTCGGCGTCAACTGGGTGCCCTGGGAGAGCGGGTTGGTCTGGAGAGACGTCCCCCCGAAGCCTTCCGGCTTGCCCTGGGACAGGTCCGTCAGGAGCTGGTCCTGCTGCTCGGGGGTGCAGGCGACGAAGCCCTGCTGGAATGTCTGCTGCGCGTAGGCTTCGAGGCCGAAGATCCCGATCCGGAACTGGTCGCGGACGGCGAGCGCCGTCTGTTCCCCCTGGGTCGGCTCACCGGCGAGGAACGGGCCCTGGTTGTAGCGGTTGCCGCGGTAGCCCATCCCCTCCTTGGCGATCTGGCGGTCGATGAAGTAGACGACGCCGGCCTCGGTCGCGCCGGGGCCGGTCTCGTCGGACGGGATGATCCGGGCCGCGGCGGCCTGGACGATGGCGGCCTGGAACGGGACGAAGATCGTGAACCCCTGGTTGGTCGTCGCGCCGGGGTCCATGTCCATGCCGGCCATGTCCATCGCCCCGGCAACCGGGGTGGCCTCCGGGGTAGCGGCCGGCGTGCCGACCTGGGCATCGACGGCCCGGAAGGCGAGCGGCGCGGCGACGGCGGCGACACCTGTCGCGGCGCCGGTCGCCATCAGACGGCGACGGTTGAGCCGATGCTGGTCGGCGGCGTGATCGGGGGTCGGCGGCGCGATGTCGGCGTCGGGGTGCTGATCGGTCGATTGGGACGTGTCCGGACGGGCCTCCGGCTGGTCGTCGTCATTCGGGCCGAGGGTGCTCATGATGGTCTCGCTCCTTGCCGTTCGTGGGCAGGTCGTCCTGCCCGGCGGTGGACGGACGCGCTTCGTTGACCGCGATTCACGACGAGCGCCGGATCGCTCCGCGACGGAGTTCGTCAGGACGCCAGCGTCATGCCCGGGGTGCCGAACCATCCTGTGCGACGGTCTCCCACGTCACACCGATCCCTGACCCCGCCGGCGGCACCATCACGACGAGCCGTCGGTACGGCGAGGCATCATCTTCCGAACCTCGCTGCAACCATCCCGTCGACCTGACGAGGCACCGCAGCAGACACGAGACAGCAAAGCGTGTGCCACATCGCACCACGAATGAGACTCGTTTCCGTGCGATTCGCCACTGCATCGGTCGATTGCGGCGGAAACGTTGACCCAATCTTGACGATTCCCTATGAGGTCATCATGTCTATCGGCCACCGACGGCCTTCCCCGGCCGTCGGGACCTGGCCGGCCGTGCTCCCCACGATGTCACGCCGTCAGGCGACGAAAAGCGCCGACACGGGCGGAAGATGTAACCCCGGGTTACGAACACCGCTATCGCCACGCGGGTCACATGGCCGCTATGGCAGCCTGGCTCGCAAGCGTCGCCCCTACGAGAACGGTGGCAGCCCGACTCCTCACGCTCGATCAGGCCATCGAGATGGGCGAACCGCTACCCGAGGCCCAGCACCTGCTCCGCATCACCACCGGGGCGGCGGACGACGCGGCCGATGGGGACGGCGTCGGGCAGGGCGGCGCGGGCGGCTGACTCGTCTTCGGGCCGGACCGCGACGACGAAGCCGATGCCCATGTTGAAGGCCCGGTAGCGCTCGCGGAACGGGACGTCGCCGTCCATCACGAGCCAGGTGAAGACCGGCGGGACGGACCAGGACGACGGGTCGATCTCGGCGGCGAGGTCGACAGCGAGGATGCGCGGGACGTTGTCGATCAGCCCGCCACCCGTGACATGGACCATCCCGCGGACGATCGTGCCGTCGGCCTCCGTCAGGGGCGCGACGGCGGGCCGGAACGAGGCGTGCCCGGCGAGCAGGGCAGCACCGATCGTCCGCGACTCGTCGCCGGGCAGCGGGACGGCCAGCCGGGCGCGGTCGGCGTCGAGATCACCGGTCAGCCCGGCGATCCGGCGGGCGAGGCTGAAGCCGTTGGTCTGGAGCCCGCCGCTCGGCAGCCCGAGCAGGACGTCCCCGGCCCGGACATCGGAGCCGTCGATGACGCGGTCCGGCGCGACCTCGCCGACGATGAAGCCGGCGGCATCGTACTCGCCGGGCGCGTACATGCCGGGCATCTCGGCCGTCTCGCCGCCGATCAGCGCGAGGCCGTTCTCCTGGCAGGAGGCGACCAGCCCGGCGACGAAGCCGTCGAAGGCGTCACGATCGAAAGCGCCGGTCGAGAAGTAGTCGAGAAAGAACAGCGGCCGGGCGCCGAGGGTGAGGATGTCGTTGACGCAGTGGTTGACGAGGTCACGGCCCATGCGCTCATGGGCGTCGCCGCCGAGCAGGAAGGCGAGCTTGAGCTTGGTCCCGACGCCGTCGGCGCTGGCGACGAGCAGGCGGTCCGGGCCGGAGGGGAGCCGGTACATGCCGCCGAAGTGGCCGATCGCCGCCGCCGGGCCGCCCGCGACACCGACCGGGGTCGCGCCGAACGCCGCCCGGGCCCGCTCGGCGATCCGGCCGACGGCGTCGCTGGTCGCGTCGATATCCACCCCGGCGTCGCGGTACGTCATCCCTGCCTGCGGCCTGGTCACCGGTCACTCCCCCACTCGTTCACCATCGTCGCGTTCGTCATGCGTCCAGTCGCCGATCCCATCCGTCGCCACTCAGGCCGGGCGGGTCGCCGCGCCTTCTGGCAGCGCCCGCCTCGACGACCTCGGTGTGCACCTCCCCGCGTCGGGTCGTCCCCATGATCGGGTCGGTGGCCCCCGCCTCCCGGCCGAGCCGCCTCCGGCCGGGACATCGCGGCGCGGTGTGATGTCGATCGCCTCGTCGGTCACGCCGATCCGGTGGCGGAAGGCGCGCATGTCGTTCCGGGCGGTCGTCAGGTCGGTCTGGAGCCCGGTCAGCTTGGTCTGCTCGCCGCGGACGAAGCGGGTGTACGGCGCGATCGCCTCGGTGATCCGCCCGACCGAGCGGACGAGCTCGTACTCGAACTGGTCGCGCATCACCGTCAGCAGGCGCTGCTCGAGCTCCGTCGAGCGGGCGTGGAAGTCCTCGCGAGCCCGCTTCCGGCGGCGCGGCAGGACGAACAGCCCGATCCCGGCGACCAGGCTGGCGGCGAGGATGCCGGTGATGTCGACCGCGACCGTGCTGGCCGCCGCGACGACGAGCGCCCCGAGCCCGACCGCGCCAGCCTCGGCGACGGCCGTCGCGGCGACGGCGTTGCGGACCGACTGCGAGAGCTGGTTGGCCTCGCCGCGGACGTCGTAGCGGTCGATCTCCTCCCTGGCCCGCTTGGAGACGGAATCGAGCAGCGAGCGCCGGTCGTAGCGGAACTGGTTGCTGATCTCGCCGACGAGCTGCTCCTCGTACTTGCTGAGCCTTCGGCGGGTGACGTACTCGTTGACGGCCTCCCAGACGCGGAGGTCCTGCTCGACCATCCAGTCGATCAGCTCGTCGATCGTGCTGTCGATCCGCCGGGCGGTGTCGGCGACGACCTGCTCCTCGAACTGGCTCCGGACCTTGTCGGTGTTGAGCAGGTCGAAGACCCGGCCGATCCGGATCGTCTCCTCGAAGAAGGCGTCGCCCCGGGTGATCATCTTGGCGATGATCGCCTCGACCCGGCTCAGGTGATAGGTGAACTGGCGGCGCATGTCCTCCTGGTAGAGAGCGAGCTGCCGGTCGATGTTCTCGATCGTCTGGACGTCCTCCCGCAGGACCTCCAGCCGGTCGGTGGCATCGTGGAGGTAGCGATCGGCGGTGTGCTCGGCGATCCCGAGCGGGTTGAGCAGCTTGAGCCGGACCCGGCTCTCCTCGTCCAGCACGTTGACGACGTAGTCCTCGACCGCCTCGAACCGGCTGGTCGCCCAGAGCCGGTCGCGCTCGGCCGGGTTGCGGTCGCCGATCGCCTTGGCCTGCCGGGCGAGCAGGGCGGAGACCGAGAAGACGTCCGGCGCGAAGCCGACCAGCCGGGCGACATTGTCGCGGACGAAGGTCTCGACCTGCTCCCGGTCGGCCGCACCCTGGAGCAGGTCGACCTTGTTGACGATGACGACGATCTTCTTGCCCCACTCCCGGATCTCGACCATGAACTCGCGTTCGCTCTCGCTGAACGGGCGGTCGGCGGAGGTGACGAACAGGACGAGATCGGCGCGGGGGACGAACTGCTGGGTGAGAGCCTCGTGCTCGCGGATGATCGCGTTGGTGCCGGGGGTGTCGACGACCGTGATCTCGCGGAGGAAGTCCGAGGGGAAGCCGCGCTCGATCACGCCGTCGGGGTACATCGTCTCGCCCGGCTCGTCGGCGAACCGGAGCCGGTTGATGACGGAGGTCGTCGGCAGCACGCCCTCGGGCATGACGTCGGCACCGACGAGGGCGTTGATGCAGGCGGACTTGCCGGCGTTGAACTCGCCGACGATCACGAGCAGGAACAGGCTGTCGAGCTGCTCGGCGGCCCGGGTCAGTTCGACGATGTCCTGCGGGGCGGCCGGGTAGCGCTCGAGGATCGCGCGGACGCGGCCGAGCAGCAGCAGCTCGTCGTCGATCAGCTGATGCTGCTGCTCGGTGAGGATCTGCGCCGACCGTTCCGCCTTGCCGCGCCCACGAAACCGAAACACCCCTCGGGACATGGGTCCGACGCTCCCCGGGATTGACGACCATGCCTCTCGGCCCGGCACGGGAGTGCGGGGGACAGGTGACAGAGAGCATGATCGTTCCGGCCGGGTGCTGCAAGTCGTGACCGACCACCTGACCAACGGCGCACCACGGCGGACGATCGGATCAGGACGTGGTGCGATCCGCCGGCGCGGCCAGCGCCGAGTCGGTTACGTCCGATCCACCGTCTGACGCGACGGTCTCACCGGTTGCGGGATCGGCTCCCTTGCGCTCAGTCACGACCGGCACTGACGACGCCCGCCCGGGAGGTGCGACTGCTACCGGAGCCGGCTCGGGCGGGGCGAAATCCGTCATGGCCTGGTAGGAGTCGGTGTTGGTCCCGACGGCGTAGGTGTCGGCGAAGGCGGCGGCCGGAGAGATGGCGGTCGTCTCCTTCGGCGCGGCGGCGGCCGGAGCATCACGGGATAGCGTCGTCCTCGTCGGGGTCGAATCGACCCCCGGAGCGGAACCCGTGGACGGCGTGGCAGCCGCCGCGGCAGCGCCCGTGGGAGCCGGCCAGCCCATCGGATTCGTCCCGGACGGAGCGCCTGGCGGACGCGTCCGGGCGGCGGCCGAGGCGCCAGGGGAGGCCGCTGACGCAGCGGGACGGCCGACGGCCGGTCGGAGCGGCGCACGTTGCCCGGTCTCCGAGGTGAACGGCGACCGCTCCCAGCCCTGGGTCAGCGCGGCGTCGCGGGAGACGGCCAGCACGACGAGGTCGCGGTCGGCCCGCTCGATCGCCGCCATCGGGACGTAGTAGTCGACGGGCATGAAGAAGCCCCGCTCGACGATCAGGTAGTTGCGGTAGCTGCCGGCGACCGCCCCGAACCGGGCGTTGTCGTGGCCGTAGACGGTCGCGCCGATCACGATGTCGCGGCTGGCCGGGGCGCCGTTGCGGGGCCGCGGGGTGGGGTGGGTCATGGGGCTGGTCCTCTCGGGAGATTGACGGGACGAGGCGGGCGAGAGCGGCGGACAGTCAGCGGTGGAAGGGATGGACAGGAGGCTGACGGGGACACGACAGGTTCAGCGACGAGGGATGTGCATCTTCCGGCCCAGCGGCGATTGGGCCGAGAGGCGAGCCGCCTCTGCCGTACCCCAGCACCGATCGATCCGGCCGCCTGACACCCGGGCCCGTTCGGTCGCCGGGCCGGGAGCGATACACTGTGCCACAGTCCCCCACCGATGGGGCACGCACGAGTTGGCTGCACGACATCGCTGAACGGATCCGAGGACAGGCCGCATGGCGCGAGAGACCAGCCGGACCCGGACCCAGCGGACGCGACCGGGCCAGGCATCGATGCCGGCCGAACACGCCGTCCTGGCCCTGCTCGCCGACGCCGGCGGGACGGGCCATGGCTACGACCTGGCCCGCCAGTTCCAGGCCGGGCAGCCGCTGGGCGATGTCCTGCGGCTGGAGCCGAGCATGCTCTACCACCACCTGAAGAAGCTAGAGCGCAACGGCTGGGTGACGACCGCCGTCGAACCGCAGGGCAGCCGGCCGCCGCGGCAGGTCCACACGCTGACGGAGACGGGCCGGACGGAGATCGACGGCTGGCTGGCCGAGCCGGTCCAGCGGACCCGCGAGATCCGGCTGGATTTCCTCGTCAAGCTCTACTTTGCCCGCCGCCTCAGCCCGGACGCCGTCCCCGACCTCGTCGGCCGGCAGCGCGCCATCCTGAGGGACGCCCGCGACCGGCTCCGGGACCAGATCGCGACCGCGGCCGGGACAGCCGACGAGGGCGCCGGGTTCACCCGCGACGCCCTCGACCTCCGGTTGCGGCAGACGCAGGCCGCGATCGACTGGCTGGACGGACTGACAACCTGAAATCAGCCGCGAGCAGGGCTACTGAGTTCGTCTATCAACCACATGCCGTCCTGCTGGACGAACACGACAAGAGCTGTTGATTCCAGGAACTGTCCTTCGAACTGATTCGATTTCGCGACCAGGACCTCAGCCATGACGTGCTCGGAGTCGATCATGCGGAACGAGCCGAGATAGGTGTCGTCGGGCTGATCCAGGACACGGAGTAGATTGTCCGCTCGCGGCTGGGCCGACAAAAGTGAGATCGCCGTGTAGTTCGTCCCGTCTCGATAAATCTCTCGTAGAAGAGCGTGATCGGTCTTGAACACCGCGGTTCGCCGATCTTCGTGGCTGAGTTCACAGGCGCGGTACCTTGCCCAAGTCTCAGTGATTGCCTCGCGAGTCTCCACGTCAAGGATTACGGCGACGGGGTTGGCCAATGGGTCAGGGGTGTAGATTCCCGGCAACAGCGAAGCGGGAATCTTCGGAACCGTCCATGTGGGACTCAGGTCCAGGCGGGGAGTACCGAGACTATTCGGGTAAATCGGTGCGCCAAGCACGCTCGACAGGTCTTCGAGCGTCCGTGGCTCCACATCGCAGGTGTGAAGATACGGGATGGTCAAATCCGGATACCTGGCAAGGAAGCCATCATCCGGAGCCACTACCTGGGTACTAGAAGGTGTGGTCTCCGGACTCCCGCCATACGCCGCCGGGAACATCGTCGGCTCGTCGGTACCCTGCGGGGCGGTGAGATAGACGGCCAGGCTGGAGGCGGCGACCAGCAAGACGAGCGTCAGCGTCGCGACGAGGCCGAGGGACTGGTCGCCGAGCCGCCGGAGCCGGGACTTCGGCATCACCGGGCGGAGCGGGATCGGCGGCGGGACAGACGACGGCAGCGTGGCCGTCATCGGGAACGACGTGACGACGGAGCGGTCGATCGGATCCTGGTCGTGTCGCTGCATGAGATCCTCCCAGCGGTGCGCCTTGCCGGCGCGGTCGAGATCGGCGGCGACGGACTGGTGCGCCAACCTGTGAACGTGGCGGACGGTCGCGGCCAGGGTCGGGTCGAGGTCACGGGCCGCGCCGGGCCGGCCATCGGCGAGGCCGTCCAGGAAGGCGTCGAGCGCGTCGGGCTGCCGGGCGTCGCCGGCGGGGAGCGGTGGCTGGCTCGTCATCTGGGGTCTCCCTCCGGAGCGATGTCGCGGAGCAGGTCGCGGAGGCGGGCGTAGGCGCGGAACTGGAGGCTCTTGACGGCGCCGAGCGACAGCCCGAGCGCCGCCGCGACCTCCGGCCCGGTCAGCCCGGCGACGCGGAGCTCGACGACGTTGCGCTGATCGGCGGTCAGCCGGGCCAGCGCCTCGGCCAGGTGGCGCCGCTGGTCGCTGGCGACGGCGTGGTCCTCAGGCGAGGGTCGGCGGTCGGCGATCTGGCCGGCGGCGTCGATGTCGTCGTGGAAGCGACGGCGCCGGGTGGCGTCGATGACGACGTTGTGGGCGATCGCGAACAGCCAGGCCCGGAACGAGCCGCCCCGGAAGCGATCGAGGGACGTCATCGCCCGGGTGAAGGTCAGACTGGTCGCGTCGCCGGCCGCATCACGGGTGCCGAGCCGACGCAGGCAGTAGCCGTAGATGGCGTCGTGGTAGCGGTCGTAGAGGGGCGCGAAGGCGGCGAGGTCGGACCGGGCGGCCCGGACCGTCGCCTCGTCGGCCGACAGGTCCGCCGGGGACGCTTCGTCGTCGACGCCATCCTCAACCATCCGGGCGATCACGCATCCCTCCCCCGCTCGTCCGGCCGCTCGCCGCTCGCTCGGCGTCCTGTCCGGCGGCGCTACAAGGGGAAACGCGGCGACCCGCGGAAAGGGTGCGGGTGGCGGCAGAAGCGGTCCGGACGTTGCGGTGTTCGCGGTATCCTCAGGGAAGCGTCGACCCCATGCAGGAGGCAATCGAAATGGTCACGACGACAGACACGTTCACGACCACCGTCGCCGAAGATGGCACGGTCCGGGTTCCCGCCGATCTCGCTAGGCCGGGCGAGACGGTCACGGTCCGAGTCGATCGGCCGGCCGTCATCGAACCGGAACAGCGGCCGGAGTCTGACGAGCCGGTCCGGCTGACGCGCCTGACGGCGAAGACGCCGGAACAGAAGGAGCAATTGCGCCGGCAGATCGATGAGATCGTCGCTCGATTGGCGCCCAAGCTCAAAGACATGCCCGACCACGGTGAATTCCTGTACGGCGAGGATGGGCTGCCACGGTGATCGTCGATACGTCAGCGTTTGTAGCCATCATCAAGAACGAGCCGGAAGCGAATCGCTGTAAAACCGCGATCGTGTCGGCAGACTCACTTTGGATGTCGGCGGCGAATCTTCTCGAGGGGTTCACCGTCATCGACCGGATGAACGATGTAGACGCAGTCGAGGATTTTCGCCTGCTCCTCATCGAATCAGCCGTCAGAATCGCACCCGTCACTGAAGCGCAGGTCTATATCGCGCGGGAAGCGTTTGCCCGCTTTGGCCGTGGCCGCCACCCAGCGAAGCTGAACTACGGTGACTGCTTCGCCTATGCCCTTGCCCACGAGACCGGTGAACCGCTCCTGTTCGTCGGCAACGACTTCGGCCAGACCGACATCGGCATCGCCTGATCCCTCTCCCGCACGATTCCCATGAGGATTCCGACCCATGCCCGCCAGCACCGTCCGGGGTAACTCCGTCTTCGCCCACCTCCCGACCACCGTCTTCGAGACGATGTCGCGGCTGGCCAGGGAACATGACGCCGTCAACCTCGGCCAGGGGTTCCCGGACGACCCCGGTCCGGCCGATGTCCGCCAGCGGGCCGCCGAGGCCGCGGTCGACGGCTGGAACCAGTACCCGCCGATGCTCGGGCTGCCGGAACTGCGCGCGGCCGTCGCGGCCCACTACGCCCACCATCAGGGCGTCGCGCTCGACCCGGAGCGCGAGGTCCTGATCACCTCCGGCGCGACCGAGGCCATCGCGGGGGCGCTGCTGGCGCTGATCGAGCCGGGCGACGAGGTCGTCCTGTTCCAGCCGATGTACGACGCCTACCTGCCGCTCGTCCGCCGGGCCGGGGGCGTCCCCCGGTTCGTCACCCTCCAGCCGCCAGATTGGGAGCTGACCGAGGAGGCACTGGCCGCGGCGTTCTCGCCCAAGACGCGGGTCGTGCTGTTCAACAACCCGCTCAACCCGACCGCGACGATGTTCTCCCAGGACGATCTGGCCCTGCTGGCCCGGTCTGTCGTGATGTCGGACGCCGTCGTGATCAGCGACGAGGTCTGGGAGCACGTCGTCTTCGACGGCCGGACCCACACCAGCCTGCTGACGCTCCCCGAGCTGCGCGACCGGACGATCAAGATCGGCTCGGCCGGCAAGATCTTCTCGCTGACCGGCTGGAAGGTCGGCTTCGCCTGCGCCTCGCCCGAGCTGATCGACCCGATCGCCCGCGCGCACCAGTTCCTGACCTTCACCACGCCGCCCAACCTCCAGTCGGCCGTCGCCTACGGCCTCGCCAAACCGGACGGATACTTCCATCAGATGCGGGACGGCTTCGCCCGGAGCCGCGACCGCCTCGCCGATGGTCTGACCGGGCTCGGTTTCCCGGTCCTGCCCAGCGCGGCGACGTACTTCCTCGATGTGGACCTCGCTCCGCTCGGCCTCGCCGACGATGTCGCCTTCTGCCAGCGCCTCGTGACCGAGCACGGCGTCGCCGCGATCCCGGTCAGCGCCTTCTACGCCGAAGACCCGGTCACGACCGTCATCCGCTTCTGCTTCGCCAAGCACGACGCGACGCTCGACCTGGCGCTGGAACGGCTGGCGGGTGTGCCGCTCGGACGCTGAGCTGGACGTTGTCTGGTTATGTCGCCCCTATCATTAGACGCAAACACCTCTGAGCAGACCCTTTCGGCTGACGAGAGGAGAGCCGAACTGACCACACACATTGCGATCGTCCAGCCAGATGGCACCGTAATCGTGCCGGTCGACGAAGCGCGACCGGGCGAGACGGTCCTGATCCGGATCGATCGGGCAACGGATCACCCCACACCGGGTCCACTCGACGATGAAAACCTGACCATCCGGACTGCGGACACCCCGGAGAAGAGCGAACGATTCCGTCAGCAGATTCATGAGTGGGGCCAGCGGAACAGGGCGGGAATGAGTCGGGAACAGCTCGATTGCGACTGGGATGCCCGGGTGTACGACGAGACGGACATCGGGATCGCGTAGCGATCAGGCAGGTTGTCGCGTATTCGGTCAGGTGGTAGTCGAGCCGACGGGATCGGGAGCGGACGAGAGCAGGTCGTCGCGGGGGTACGTCGCGGTACCATGCACGCATCATACGGTCGACCCGTACGCGTGTCCGTTCACTCGGCAGACCCGTGGTACTGGAAAGGAACGCGTGTGGTTGCCCAGACGATCACGACCACCGTTGCCGAGGACGGGACGATTCACCTGCCGGACGGCGCGGCGCGGCCAGGTGATATCGTCGTCGTCCAGATCAGGCAGGCTGAAGATCGAAGAGATCCTGTGCAGGATGAGGACGAGGACCTGACCGTCTTGACGGCGGATACGCCCGAGAAGCGAGAACGACTCGTCCAGCAGACACTCGCGATGGGGCGGGGTATCCGGGCTCAGCTCACGGAAGAGCAACTCGAATCCCTGAACGGTGACTGGTTATACGATGAGAATGGCCTGCCGAAGTGATCGTCGACACATCGGCAATCGTCGCGATTGCCAAGGACGAGATCGAAGCGACACGCTGTCTGCGGAGGCTCGCCGCCGGTACGTCGAACCGGATGTCAGCCGCGACACAGTTCGAGGCGTTTCTGGTCGTTGATCGTCTGGATCTCAGGGATGCGCGAGAACTTGTCGATACGATTCTGCGGCAGTACGCAATTGAGATCGTCCCATTGACCGAGCAACACGTACGGTTGGCCCGTGAAGCGAATCTCCGCTTCGGGACGGGCAGCAGACAAGGGTCTGGGCTCAACTTCGGGGACTGCTTTGCCTACGCCCTGGCGAAGCAGACCGGCGAGCCGTTGCTGTTCGTCGGCAACGATTTCAGCAGGACGGACATCGAGGTCGCGTAAGCGCGTGTCGCGGCGCATGAGACCATACAGGTCCGGTCAACTACGTTCGGGCCAGATCCGACGATGACGTTGGCGACGACCGGTATCGCCTCGCTCGGCGATGCCCGCTGCGGCAGCTTGGCTCGCAGGGTTCGCCCCTACATGATGAGACCCCTCTCCATCCGGGGATGGGGAGGGGTCTCGCTTCGCTTGGGGGTCGGATAACGCCGCCTACACGCCCCGGATGGTGCCGCCGTCCACCGCCAGCGACTGGCCAGTGATGAACGAGGCCGCCGGCGAGGCCATGAAGACGACGGCGTTGGCGAACTCGTGCGGCTCGCCGACGCGCTGCATCGGGATCGCCTTGGCGTCCTCGGCGATGATCTCGTCGACGCTCTGCCCGGTCGATTCGGCCCGCTTGGCCGCCATGCCGATGATGCGGTCGGTCCGGGTGCTGCCGGGAAGGACATTGTTGAAGCGGACGCCCTTGGCCGCGTAGTCCAGCGCCAGCGACTTCATCAGGCCCGAGACGGCCGAGCGGGCCGTGTTCGAGAGGATCAGGTGCGGGATCGGCTGCTTGATCGACGTCGACATGATCGCCGTGACACTGCCCTTGCTGGCCTCGAGGTGCGGCAGGCCGGCCCGGATGAGCCGGAGCGTGCTCATCAGGTTGAGCTCGATCGCGCGCTCCCACGGCCCGTCCTCGGGGAAGTCCGGGAAGCGGCCAGGGGGCGGACCACCGGCGTTGCAGACCAGCGCGTCCAGCCGACCGCGTGCAGCGACGGTGTCGTCGATCAGCCGCGCGATGTCGGCCGGGTCGGTCATGTCCCCGACGATGGCGAGGACATCGCCACTGGTCTCGTCCCGTAACTCCTGGGCCGTCCGTCCCAGCGACGCCTCGTCCCGCCCGTTGATCGTGACGAGGGCGCCCTCCAGCAGGAACTGCCGGGCGACCGCCCGACCGAGCCCCTTGCTCGACGCCGCCACGATCGCCACCTTGCCCGTCAACCCGAGATCCATCGTCCTGCTCCTACCCTGTATCCACGCACCGGCGCGGCGACCCGTCAGCGGAGCATTGTACCGGGGGCGATGCGGCGATACCGGGATGGTCGATCTCCGACGTGGTGGCGTTTGGTGGGGTTCGCGCTCGAACAGCTCGGGCGGCGGAGCAGACCTCTGCCCCAGCGAGACGAGACCCCGCCCCCGCTCACCTGCTCGCTCAACCGCCCCATGCGGCTCTCGCTGCGCTGAGGCTCCGCATGTGCCCGGAGCGGGGAGCCGCGCCGTTGCATTGGGATCGGATGATTCGGTGAGGACCGCGGTAGGCGATCGTCCCTGATGTCTGCCAATCACCCCTTAGCCAGGCTGCTTTAGCACATGGTTGCACCGTCCGGCGAATGAAATGCCTATCCGGTTTTCGTTGCGGGGCGGCTTCGGCGCACGGGCCACAACGCTCGACCCCAACTATCCTGCTGGTCAAGGAATGCGCTCCTATTCGGCGGGCGGCAAGGGCGGCACTTCGTTGAGCGGCGTGCGCTGGGCGGAGAGGTCGCTGCTGCGGCCGCCGGCCTCGACATGGGTCATCGTCAGTGACCGGTGGACGCGGCGGCGCTCATCGGCCCGGGCATTCAGCCAGGCGCCGATCAGCAGGACGTGGGAGAGGACGTAGGCCCAGGTGACGAGGATCGAGACGAAGACGAAGGCCGCGCCGTAACTGGAGGAGCTCGGCAGCGACTGGTAGATCCGGACGTAGATCGGGAAGACCTGCGCCAGGATGACGAGGCCGACCGAGGCGACCAGCGACCCGGGGATGACGTCACGGAAGCTCTGCTTCACCGCCGGCAGGTAGCGGTAGGCGGTCATGAACAGCAGGAAGGCGGAGACCAGTGAGACGGCGTAACTGATCAGTTGCCCGACGGCCTGGAACAGGAACAGGTCCTCGACGCCCCAGACGTCCCGGAAATAGGGCTGGACCTCCCGCCAGACGAACAGGGTCGGCAATGTGCCGGCCAGTACGGCGATCATGAGCAGGAGACTGAAGCCGACGATCACGACGAAGGCGCGGATGCGACTGCGGATGAACGGCGAGCCGCGGACCTCGTAGAGGCTGTTGATCGCCCGCGTCACCGTCGCGACGAACGACGTGCCGATCCAGACGAAGCCGATCAGGGAGAGCAGGCTGAACCAGCCGACGTTCTCCCGCGAGGCCGAGGCGTCGTCGAGCGCGTCGCGGGCGCCCTGCGACGGGAAGATCGAGATCACGGTCTTGCGGAACTCGAGGAACAGCCCCTCGTCGCGCAGCAGGAGTCCCGCGATCGCGACGACGAGCAGGAACATCGGCACCACGGCGATCAGCCCGTTGAAGGCGATGATCGCGGCGAGGTCGTTGGTCCGGATCGAGAAGTAGCGGCGGAAGGCGGAGGCGTGACGCTGGGTGCTGTGCCAGAGGTAGCCCCAGCCGGACCGGCGCTCGCCGTCGGCGGGCTCGACGTTCGGGATCTCGGGGACGACGGCCAGCGGCAGTCGGCGCAGGCGGGACGTCGCCGGGCGCGGGGCGGGCCGGATCGGCGTCGACGCATCCACGGCGGGGTCGGGCGTCTGGCCGCGAGTGGGCGGGTACAGCCAGGCCGGCCGCATCCTGGAGACCGGCTTGCCGGACACCTCGCCGTCGTCCTGGGTCTGCCCGACCATCCTCACCCTCCCACCTGAACGTCACCGCCGGTCGACTCGTCACGTCGGGATGACGGTCCGGCCCATGCGACAGACGATCGTGTTCCCAATGATAGCCGTCCGCGTCCCCGGCGATGATGATCCGGCGATCGCACGATTCACTCCTGTCTGCCGATGATGCCCTGATGATGCCTGGAGGTTCCGATGACCGACGCCCCCGCCCCGAACCGCCCCGTCCGCGATGTCCTGATCACCGGTGCCGACGGGCAGGTTGGGACGGCGCTGCGGGAGCACCTCGCCGGCGAGTTCGACCTGCGGTACTTGACCCTGCACCCGCAGGATTTCCCCAGCCACGTCGGCAACATCGCCGACCTTGAGGCGATCCGGCCGGCGTTCGAGGGCGTCCAGGCCGTCGTCCACCTGGCGGCGTCGGCCCCGGTCGAGTCGGCCTGGGAGGACGTCCTCCAGAACAACCTGATCGGGACTTACAACGTCTTCGAGGCCGCCCGGCTGGCAGGGGTGGATCGGGTCGTGTTCGCATCCTCCAACCACGCGATCGGGATGTACGAGTTCGAGGGCGCGCCGGAGCTGTTCGAACTCGACGACGAGCGCGTCTTCGACCACACCGTCCCGATCCGGCCGGACTCGCTCTACGGCGTCAGCAAGGCCTACGGCGAGGCGCTGGGCCGCTACTACCACGAGCGCCACGGGATGGCGGTCTACTGCCTGCGGATCGGGGCGATGCGGGGCGACGACGACCCGTTCGCGGAATCCGTCATCGCCGGCGGGGGCGGCATCCTCGAACTGACCCCGGAGCAGACCCGGAAGCGGATGCGGGCCGCCTGGCTGAGCCGGGCCGACGCCGCCCGGCTGGTCCGGCAGTGCCTGACGGTGACGGAGCCGCGCTGGGCCCTGGTCTACGGCATCTCCGACAACCCGCGCCAGTACTGGGACCTCGGCCACGCCCGGGCGGTGCTGGGCTACGACCCGCAGGACAGCGCCCCGGTGTAGAGATGTCTACCGTGGCTCGGCGTTTCCCGGCGCTAAAGCCGCCGGGCAAATCCGAAATGGGCGTGCTGGTGGGGTTCCATCAGAACGATGTTCTGGGCAGGGCCAGGCGTTGTGATCATCTTCGGGTTGCCGGGCGGCTTCAGCGCCCGGATCAGCCGGCCATGCACCGGCCGTCCGTTACCGGGCCTCATGCTATCGTTGCCGCGAATGCAGAATCGTCGTCCGATACCCCACCCGCCATGACCGAGGATCGACCGTGACCACCGCAGATCCGACCACCCCGACCGCCGCGCAGGACGCCATCACGATCGCCCGGGCGGCCGGCGTCAACCCGCTCGACTACATGATGCGCCGGGGCTTCGTCCAGGACGTGACCGACGAGGCCGGGCTGCGGGCGGCGTTCGCGGCAGGTCCGGTCACCTTCTACCAGGGGTTCGACCCGACCGGCGTCTCGCTCCACGCCGGCCACCTCGTCGGGATCATGATGCTGGCGACGCTCCAGCGCTTCGGCCACCGGCCGATCGCGCTCGGCGGTGGCGGTACGGCGATGGTCGGCGACCCGACCGGCAAGACGTCCACCCGGACGGTCCTGACGCTGGAGGAGATCGACGCCAACCTCGCCGGCATCCTGGTCCAGTTCCGCCACCACCTCGACTTCGCGGGCGGCCGCTTCACCCAGGATCCGCCCAACCCGGCGGCGATGCTGATCAACAACGCCGACTGGCTGCTGGACCTGCATTACATCCCGTTCCTGCGCGACATCGGCCGCCACTTCTCCGTCAATGAGATGCTGGCCGCCGAGACGTACCGGAACCGGCTGGAGCACGGCCTGAACTTCGTCGAGTTCAACTACCGGCTGGTCCAGTCCTACGACTTCCTCCACCTGTTCCGGACGGAGCACTGCCTCCTGCAACTCGGCGGCTCGGACCAGTGGGGCAACATCACCGGCGGCGTCGAGCTGGTCCGCAAGGCCGACCGGGGCAAGGCGTTTGGGCTGTCCTGCCCACTACTGACGACGGCCGGCGAGAAGATGGGCAAGACGGCCGGCAACTCCGTCTGGCTGAACCCGGACCTGACGTCGCCGTTCGACTACTTCCAGTACTGGGTGAACTGCGACGACCGCGACATCGAGCGCCTCCTGAAGATCTACACGTTCCTGCCGGACGAGCGGATCGCCGAGCTGGTCGCCGTCAGCGACGGGGCCGCCCTGCGGGACGCCAAGCAGACACTCGCGTTCGAGGTGACCGTCCTGACCCACGGCGTCCCGGCGGCGGAAGCGGCCCGGGCGGCGGCGGCGGCGCTGTTCTCCGGCCCGCGGACGGCGAGCGTGATGCTCGACGACCCGAACCTGCCGACCACCACGATCCCGGCCGGCGAGCTGACGCCGGACTTTAGCCTCGCCGACGGTTTCGTCCGGGCCGGGCTGGCGACCTCCCGCGGCGACGCCCGCCGGACGGCGCAGGCCGGCGGCCTGAGCATCGACGACCAGCGGGTCGAGGGCGTGGATACACCGCTCGGCGAGGTACTGGCGGGCCGGACGGCGGTCCTGCTGCGCTCCGGCAAGAAGCGGTTCATGCGGGTGGTGATCGAGTAGGCGTTACCCCGGTGGCCGGAGGCTAAAGCCATCCGGCTCAGGAGTGAATGGCGAACGAACGCGATTTCTATCGGACACCCTTTCCCGGAGAATGCATCGTACGAGAAAATCATCCCTGAGCCGGGCGGCTTTAGCCCCCGGTTTTCGGGTCGTGTCGATCACGGAAACGTGATCACCGGCCGTTTCGGTTCCCAGTTTGGTGATCGCGTAAATTACACGTAGGTGGTCGCGTTGATCGCCGGTTTGCGGCTTTTGTCCATCACAAATGACTGATCATGTCAGCTCCATGTGTGCAGGTTGCGTCGGCCATGACTATCGCTCGCAAGGATCTCCGTCCCACGCACCCCTTGCCGAATGCAGTTCGATTTGCCGGGCGGCTTCAGCGCCCGGTCTGGGTCACCCATCTCCCGAAGCTGTCCGATATGATGCCGGTCATCATGGGCAGCCGAAGCAGCCGGGAGACGAACGGGATGCACGTCGAGACGGTCATTCGCGGCGGGACGGTGATCGACGGCTCGGGGGCGGCGGGGTTCGCCGGGGACGTCGGGATCACCGACGGGGTGATCACGGCGATCGGTGACCTGCGGGACGTGACGGCCGGCGAGGAGATCGACGCGACCGGCCGGATCGTCGCGCCGGGCTTCATCGACGTCCACATCCACTCCGAGATCGCCATCGCCGACACGGCCAACCCGTACCGCTACGGCAGCGTCCTCCAGGGCGTCACGACGCACCTGACGGCTCCCGACGGATTCGGCTGGGCGCCGCTGACGGGCGAGCCGGCCCACCAGCTCTGGGACGGGCTCCGCTTTGCTTACGGCGAGGCGCCGTTCCCGATCGGCTGGCCGTCGGCGCGGGAGTACCTCGACATCTTCCCCGGCAACACGCCGGTCAACGTCGTGCCGCAGGTGCCGGCCTGCGCGGTCCGGATGGCCGTCCTCGGCTGGGACACCCGGGCACCGGACGCCGATGAGTTGCGGCGGATGGAAGACCTGACGCGGGAATGGATGGAGGCCGGGGCGAAGTGCCTCAACCTCGGGCTCGACTACCAGCCCAGCGCCTTCGCGACGACCGACGAGCTGATCGCCCTGAGCCGGGTCGCGCGGGAGTACGACGGACTCTACGCCGCCCACGTCCGCTACAACGGACTCGGCCGGGCGGAGGCGTTCCGGGAGACGTGGCAGATCGCCGAGGGGGCGGACATCCCGGTCCACATCTCGCACGAGCGGATCGACGCCGAGTCGGCCAAACTGTTCACCGAGGGCGGGGCGCGGGCCGATGTCTCGTTCGAGTCGTACCTCTACCCGGCCGGCTGCACGCACCTGGCGCTGATGCTGCCGCTCTGGGCGCAGGCCGGCGGGCCCGACGCGATCCAGGCCCGGCTCCGCGACCCGGAGACGCGGGCGCGGATGCGGGCCGTGCTGGATGACCGGCTCAACAACGACCCGATGCGGGACCGGGCCGTCTGCGTCGACGACCAGACCGGCACCTACGTCGGCCGCGAGATCCAGGCGATGGCCGAGGCGGAGGGCATCCCGTTCGGCGAGCTGGCGATCCGCATCCTCGAGACGGAGCACCCGTACGCGCTGATGGTCTACCACCGCCGGACGACCCCGCAGGCGCTGCGGGAAGAGATCACCGCGACGCTTCGCCACCCGAAGATGATGGTCGCGTCGGACGGGATGTACAGCGGCGTATCCGCCCACCCCCGTGCCTACGGCTGCTTCGGGCAGGCCGTCCGGCTGGGCGTTCGCGACTACGGCGCGATCTCGCTGGAGGAGGCCGTCTGGAAGATGAGCGGCTACCCGGCCGAGCGGTTCCGGATCCCGCAGCGCGGCGTCCTGCGCGAGGGCTACGGCGCCGACGTCGTGATCTTCGACGCCGACACCTACGCCGACCGGGCGACGTGGGACGAGCCCCGGCTGGAGCCGGTCGGGGTGGACCGCGTGATCGTCAACGGGACGACCGTCGTGCTGGCGGGCGTCCCGACCGGGGAACTGCCGGGCCGGGTGATCGACTGCAACGCGTCGGCGTGATGGCTGGATCATGGTCGATGGATCGCGAAGCATGCGGTCGCGAAGCAGTCTCCTCCCCAGCGAAGCGAGAACCCCTCCCCCGCTCACCTGCTCACTGAAGCGGCTTCGGTTCGCAGGTGCCCGGAGACGGGCTTCTCCTGGTCACGCAAGCGCTCCGGGTAGTAACGAGATCCGGTCCTGGAGCGTTACGCCACCCGAGTTGAGTCGTGAGTCGCAACCGTCGTCGACGAAAATACCCATGTGAAGGAGTCGCCACGCCATGATCACGTACATCCCATCCGACCGACTGTCATCACCCGACGCCTCCGGCATCCTGCCTGACCACCCGGCGATCGGGCAGCCCGTGACGTCGCTGCCGACGCCGGCGCCGCTGATCGACCTGCCGACCCTAGAGCGGAACATCGCGACGATGGCGGCGTTCTTCGCCGACCGGCCAGCCACGATCAGGCCGCACGCCAAGACGCACCGAACGCCGGTCGTCGCCCGGATGCAGGTCGCGGCCGGGGCGACGGGGATCACGGCGCCGAAGACCAGCGTGGCCGAGGCGATGGTCGATGGCGGGATCGACGATGTCTTCGTCGCCAACCAGGTCGTCGCGCCGGCCATGATCCGGCGGCTGGTCGCGCTGGCCCATCGGGCGACGGTCAGTGTCCTGACCGACGACGCCCGGAACGTGGCGGTGCTCTCCGAGGCGGCGACGGCGGCCGGGGTAACGCTGGGCGTGCTGATCGAGATCGAGAGCGGGATGTCACGCTGCGGGACGAGGCCCGGCGCACCGGCGGTGGCGCTCGCGGAGGCGATCGGCCGGGCGCCGGGGCTGCGCTTCGCCGGCATCCACATCTACGAGGGCCACCTTGTCCAGGTGCCGGATCGAACCGAGCGGACCCGCTCCACCGAGGCCATGCTCGACATCGGGCTGGAGACGGCCGAGATGATCCGCAGAGCCGGACTGGAGGTCGAGACCGTCACCTGCGGCGGGACGGGGACCTACGACATCTCCGGCGTCTACCCCGGCGTGACCGAGCACCAGGCGGGTTCGTATGTCTACATGGACCCCGGCTACCAGGAGAAAGCCCCCGCCTTCGGGCTCGCGTTCACGCTGCTCAGCACCGTCCTGAGCGCCCCGACGGCGGACCGGATCGTCGTCGACAGCGGCCTGCAGGTGCTCTCGACCGGCGGCGGCACGGCGGCGGCCAAGGGCCACCCGGAACTCACCGTCCGGGGGCTGTCCGAGGAGCACGGCACGCTGACGACGACCGACGGCAGCGCGACCGGGTTCGCCCCTGGCGACCTGATCGAGCTCCACCCCGGCCACTGCTGCGCCGCCGCCAACCTCCACGATACCGTTTACGCCGTCCGGGACGGGACCGTCGAGGCGGTCTGGGCCGTCACCGCCCGGGGGCTGTCGCAATGAACGCTGAGACCGGACACCCGGAACGGCCGTCCCCCGGTCGCGTCGCGAGGGCGGGCGGAGAGCGCTGCGAGGGGAGGTCCTAATCCGCGAGCACCACGAGTTCGACATCTCGCGAGAGGACATGCTCCATGACCAGGTCATCCCCCTGCCGTGTGGTATCCCCAGCGTTGGACGGTCTTACCGACGGGACGCCGACCGGGTGAATGTCCAGGTTGAAACGCAGGCCTAGCTCACGACTCAGGCGGAACAGCGTGGCCGGCCTGGGGTCGTGCTCGCCGGTTTCAAGCCGGGCAATGGCTGGCTGCGACATCCCGAGCCGGCGGGCAAGCGCCGTCTGGGAGAGCTGGTGCTGAGTCCGGTATCTGATCAGGCGGTTGGCGATCACCCGCGCGAACGCCGTGCGCTCCCAGTACTCCCGGAACTCGACGTTCTCAAGCTGCGTCTGAAGGACCTCATCGGAGCTACGCGACATCGTACGCCCTTTCAGCAGCCATCTGGTTCATGCGATGACGGGTGCCAGTGCCAGGACATCGGCCAGAACCCCGGCGGCGGTGACGTCGGCGCCGGCGCCTGGACCGTAGATGGCCAGCGGGTACTCGTCGTAGCGGCGGCTACGGATGACGACGACGTTCTCCGGGCCGTGCAGCGCGCCCAGGACGCCCCGCTGCGGGACCGTCCGGAGCCCGACCGTCGGGATCTCGCCGTCGGCGACGGTCATGACGTACTTCAGCGTGCCGCCGGCGCGGGTCGCTTCGGTCGCCATCCGGAGGATCGCGGCGTCCTGCTCGCCGATCCGGGCGAGGAAGGCCGGCACGTCGATGTCGGTGCTGGCGAGGGCGGCCGGGACGAGGCTCTCGACCGCCATCTGCGAGAGGTCGTGGGTCCGGCCGATCGTCCGGGCCAGGATCAGCGCCTTCCGGGCGACGTCCAGCCCGCTGAGGTCGTCGCGCGGGTCCGGCTCGGTGTAGCCATGGGCGGCGGCGTCCCGGACGGCGTCGCCGAACGACTGACCGTCGGCGATATCGGAGAAGATCGTGCCGAAGGTGCCGGAGACCGTGCCCTGGATCTCACGGATCTCGTCGGCGGTGTCGAGCATCGAGCGAAGCGTCGAGATGACCGGCAGGCCAGCGCCGCAGGTCGTCTCGTAACGGACCCGGCCGCCGGAGCGAGCCTCGGCCCAGAGCAACCGGCTGGCGTCGTCGTCCCACGGCATCGCCAGCGGCGCCTTGTTGGCGAGCACGATACCGGCGCCATTGCCGAGGGCGGCGATCAGGAGCGGGACGCTGCCCTCCCCGGCCCCGGCATCGACGACGACGACCGGTCCGGCCTCGGTCAGGCGCTCCAGGGCCGGGACGGGGGCGATCACATCGATCGGGGCGCCGGTCAGCGCGGCGTCGGTCGTGCCCTCGCGCCGGCCCCGGACCATGCCGAGCGACACTTCGTCCGGCAGCGGGCCGCCACTGGCCGAGACGACCGCTCCGGCCCGGGTCACGATCGCGCCGACCTGGACATCGATGCCCAGCGCCGACCGCCAGTACGTCCGGTTGGCGACGACCTGCTCCAGCACCGCCCCACCGACCGTCCCGATCCCGACCGTCACCAACGTGATTCGCCGCACCCGCCCACCTCTATCCCGCTTCGGCCCCGATACCATCGTCGACGGTTCCCGCATGCGACTGTACAGCCGGGATCACGGGCACGACAAGCCGCACGACTTTAGCGGGCCCGATGGTCCGGGGTGTACCATCAGCGGTTGGATGGGACCGGATCGTCGGCCGCGTCCGCACCGCGATCCCGTACCACGGCTCATCGGCGCTCGATCGCCCATCGGGTCAGCCCGGCAGGAGTCCCTCAACCGTGTCGAGTGAATCTACGAAACCCTCTGGGTCACAGGTCGAAGCCATCCTCGCCGCCAACCGCGCGTACGCCACCCGGCACGGCACCACGGACATCCCGCTCCGGCCGGCGCGCCACCTGGCGATCCTGACCTGCATGGACGCCCGGATTCAGCTGTTCCCCGTCCTCGGGCTCAAGCTCGGCGACGCCCACGTCATCCGCAACGCCGGCGGCCGGGCCAGCGAGGACGCGATCCGCTCGCTGGTCGTCTCGACCAACCTGCTCGGCACCCGCGAGATCCTCGTCATCCAGCACACCGACTGCGGCCAGAACCGGTTCAGCAACGACGACATCCGTCACCACCTGCTCGCCCATCTCGGCGTCGATTCCGGCGACACCGACTTCCTCACCTTCGCCGACCTGCACGAGAGCGTCCGCGGGGACGTCCAGGTGATCCGGTCGAGCAAGCTGCTGCCGAAGGACATCCGGGTCAGCGGGATGATCTTCGACGTCGCGACCGGCCTGCTCCACCCCGTCGACGTCGCTGGCGCCGATGCTGATCGCTGACCGGCTCGGTGGACGGGGCGGGCAGGCGATCCTGGCCGAGCTGGGCACCGAACCGGTCCCGGCCGGCGATGTCCTGCGGGTCAGCGAGCGGCTCCGGCGGCGCCACGACCCGGCGTTGGTCGCGGCCGCGTTCGCACTGCACGACCTCCGGATCACCGCCCGGAGCAAATTCAGCCGGGCCGACGCGATGTGGCTGACCCGAGCCGGGCTGGAGCAGGCGACCGCCGAGCCGATCAGCCAGCGCCACGCCGAGCGGTTCCGGGGAGCGGGCCGGGTCGCCGACCTCTGCACCGGGATCGGCGGCGACCTGATCGCCCTGGCCGCCGTCGCCGACGTGCTGGCAGTCGACCTCGACCCCGAGCACCTGCGGATGGCGACGCTGAACGCCGGCGTCTACGGCCTGGGGAATGCCGTGACGCCGTGGCTGGGCGATGTCCGGGGTGCCGACCTGACCGGGATCGACGGCGTCTTCATCGACCCGGCCCGGCGGACCACCGGGGGCCGGATGGGACCCCATGCCTCCGAGCCGCCGCTCGGGTGGGGCATCGCCCTGGCCGAGCGGGTGCCAAAGGTCGGGATCAAGGCCGCGCCGGGGATCGACCACGACACCGTCCCGCCGGGCTGGGAGCTGGAGTTCGTCG
>CAXTHM010000011.1:0-13089 GCA_964244115.1 uncultured Thermomicrobiales bacterium | reverse complement strand
TCGTCGCCGACGGGCGCGACCTCAAGGAGGCGGCGCTCTGGTCGCCCGCCCTCGCCACGACGACACGCCGGGCAACGGTCCTGCCCATCGGCGCGACGCTGACGCCGGTCCCCGGCGACCCGGTCGTGATCGCCGAGCCCGGTGCCTGGCTGCTGGACCCGAACCCGGCGGTGACGCGGGCCGGGCTGGTCGAGGACCTGGCCCGGACGATCGGCGCCTGGAAGATCGACGAGCAGATCGCCTTCCTCTCGACCGAGACCGCCGTCACGACGCCCTTCGCCCGGACCCTGCGCGTGCTGGACTCGCTGCCCTGGCACGAGCGAGCGATCGCGGCCCGCCTCCGCGAGCTCGGGATCGGCTCCGTCGACATCCGCCGCCGCGGACTGGCCGGGGACGTCGAGCAGATCCGCAAGCGGCTCAAGCTGTTGGGGAGCGGCCGCGGGACGCTCGCGATGACACGAGTCCGCGACCAGCCGTGGTGCGTGATCTGCGCGACGGAGTGAAGCTACATGCGACGAGGCGAGGACCCCATCGTCGTAGGGGCGAAGCTTGCGAGTCCGGCGCCCGCAGGCGCCGTCGTCGACGTAGTCCCGACCATGAATGGATCGGGCTCAGAGACGATGACCGGAAAGATTCGGGGTTCAGGGCGGACTCGGGTCGTCGAGCCGACGTTATGGTCAGATGGATACCTCCCGCCGGACGCATCCAAGAGCTCGCAACCGACAGGTTGAATCCGGCACCTACGTGGGCGACATCGTCTCCGAGCCCGATCCATTCATGATCGGGCCAACGCCGGAACACGGGTTATCGTCCGGCGGGTCTTTGGTGCGTACGGGCGCCGGGCTCTCCAGCAGAGCGAGCGCTTCGCCCCTACGAAACGTGATTCGGCCGCTCCGTAGTCCGACAGTGGCCAACCGTAACGTCGCAATGGATTCTGCGGGACAATCCCTGTCAGCGTCATAAGCAACCACGAGGGAGCCACCGATGCCAACCACCAGCCGGATCCGGTTCGCGACCGACCTCTGCACCTTCTACGACCCGCGCTACTGGGGCGCCGACGCCGCCTATGCCGACATCGGCGACCTCTTCCGGTGGGGGACTTGGGACGAGGCGACGTTCTGGAAGCGCATCCTGGGCGCCGTCTCCGAGGCCGGATTGGACGGGATCGAGATCACGTTCGGGCCGGGCGACTGGACCAGCGCCCTGACCGCCTACGGGTCGGCGGCGGCGTTTGCCGACGATGTCGCGGCCCACGGACTGGTCGTCTGCTCGGGCTATCTCTCCTCCCGCGTCCCCGGCACCGACCGCCACCTCGACTTCGGCGACCCGGCCGACCGGGAGGAATCGGTCGAGATCGCCGGGCGGTACGCCGAGTTCCTGGCGGGCTGCGGGGCACCGACGATGGTCGCGTCGCTCAGCCCACGGGCGACCCGGCTCGGAGCGTCGCCGACGATCGTCGATCTGCGCCGGGCCGAGCCGATCGCGGAGACGCTCAACCTGATGGGTGTCGCGACGGCTCGGCATGGCGTCGACCTGGCGCTGCACCCCGAGTCATTCTCGATGCTCCGCTCCAGCCGGGACACCGACCTGTTCATGCTGCTGACGGACCCGGACTATGTCTCGCTCTGCCCGGACACGGCCCAGTACACCGTCGCCGGGTCGGACCCGATCGAGATCACCCGACGGCATCAGGATCGCGTCACCCTGACCCACTGGAAGGACGCGACCGGCCCGGCCCCGCGTGACACGGTGATCGACGAGCGGATCTACGAGACCCAGCTCCAGTGGTTCGCGGCCGTCGGCCGGGGCGTGGTCGACTGGCCGGGCTGGGTGCGGACGCTGCGCGACATCCGCTACGACGGCTGGGCGGTGTTCGAGCTGGACGGCGCGGCCGACCCGGTGGCGGACCTAACGGAGATCCGGCGGTACGTCGATGGGTCACTGGGGCACCTGCTGGCGTAGGAGGTGTTGACAGCGGAGAAGTCCCCACCCCAACCTCCTTACTGCCATACAGTTTTCGTCCGGAAACCCGCACGGCACCGAGCAGGCCAGTGGAGCACTGTTCTTTGGTGCCGCAGCGGGCCGTCGGGTCCAGGTTGAGGGCGGAGGGAGCTGGCCCGACCGGGTTTGAGCCGGGCCAGCGCGTGGGGATATCCCACGCATTCCCCACGATCGGACCCGAAAGCGGGCGAACGCGGTTCGTTTGAAAACTGGATGGCGGTAAGACCCCAACCCCTCCCCTGCCCGCATCTGCGGATGCGTCAGGAGAGGGGCTCCTTTTGTTGGCTTCGCCTGCCTGGGGTGAGCAAAAAGGTCTGTACGGGCGAAACTTGCGAGTCCAGCACCCGCAGGCGCCATAGCTGCGCCGGGCCATAACCGGTGTTGCGGTTGCCATGTCGTCTGCTGTCCGGCCAACTCCCCTTCGTCCCAGCGACGAATGCCGCCGTTACCCGGATGCATGGGGAGGCCGCACAGGATTGAACCCGGAGCGCCAGTCTCGCCTGACGGCGAAGGCCGCTGCGGCGGCCGGGCTTGCAAGCTGCGCCCCTACGACCAGGCCGCTGCATTACCTACGACCACAAGGGTCGCCCCTACCAGACGACGTCCCGGCGCCGCCGTCCGGCAAGAGATAAGCACGTCCTCACTGACAGGACGCTACCTCCATATGAGCAAACCACGTCCGCCACATCGTTCCTGAGCCCGATCCATTTATGGTCGGGTCACGGGGTCACCCGCTCCAGCAACGCCACCGGGAAGTAGCCGAAGATACCGGCCAGCGGCAGGACGCTGCGGCCCTCCTGCCCGGCGTCGATGGTCGTGAGTTCCTCGTGCGTCAGAACGTTGCGATAGACCGTGCCAGCCGGGGCGCCGGGGATCGTCAGGGTCGTCGCGCCCCACGTCTCGCCGAGCGCGAAGGGCTGCTCCGGGGTGCTGAGGGCGTGGACGAGGCGGGGGACGACGACGAGCGCCTCCGCGTCCGGCGTGGCACTGCTCCGGACGCCGACGGGCAGGCGGCGGGCGAAGGCGACGACGCTGGCGGCGTGCGTGCCGTGCGCCTCCAGCGGCTCATGGGTGCCGCGCCGGAACAGCTCCTCGTGGTCCCGGCGGAAGGCCAGCGTCCGGGCGGTGGTGAACAGCTTGATCCGGCCGTCGGGCGCGCTGGCGACGAGTCCCTGGATCTTGCCGGGCTGCTTGCCGGCCAGGGCATCGAGGGCGGCAGCCCGGGCGGCGAAGTCGACCGGGCGGCGGTTGTCCGGGTCGGTCAGGCTGAAGTCCCAGCTGTCCGTGCCCTGGTAGATGTCGGGGACGCCGGGGACGGTCAGCTTGAGGAGCTGCATCGCCAGCCCGTTGGACATGCCGACGTTGGCGACGGTGGTCCGCAGGGTCTGGACGTCCTCGAAGAAGCGGTTACCGGTCTGGTCGGGGTCGAGGATGCTCCGGATGAACCGCTCGGTGGCGGGCTCGTAATCGCTCGGCGCGATCCAGCTGGTGTGGATGCTGGCCTCGCGGGTCGCCTTGATCGTGTTCTCGATCACCCGGTCGACGAACGCCGCCCAGACATCGGGCTGCCGCGCGTCCACCTCGAACGGCCAGGCGCCCAGGATCGTCTGGTAGATGTAGTACTCGTCGTTGCGGTCCGGGGCGGGCTCGCCGTCGACGCGGCTCTTGAACTTCCGGTTGAACCGGGACCAGCGGTTGACCGCCGATCGCCAGCCGCCCGGCAACTCCGACAGGGCGGCGATCCGGGCACGGACGTCCTCGCTGCGCTTGGTGTCGTGGGTGGAGGAGGCGACCATCGCGTCCGGGAGATGGGCGAGGCGGCCCCGGCTCTCGGCGTGGAACGCGTTGACCGTCGTGCCGAAGGTGCCGGGCTCGCCGCCGACCTCGTTCAGGGCGAGCAGGCGGAGATAGCGGAAGAAGGCGGTGTCCTCCAGCCCCTTGGCCATTACCGGGCCGGAGAGCTGCTGGACCTTGACGGCGAGGCGGCCGTGGGCGGCCCGCTGCTCGTCCGTCGCCCCCTCGACCTGGACCAGCAGGACATCCCGGATGAACGCGAACAGGGACGGGTCGGCGCCGGTGTTGCGGCGGCGGGCGGCCTCGACGGCGGCCTCGATCGCGTGGCGGTCGGTCGCCTGGACGATCGGCTCGCCGCTGTCGGCGTCCCAGCCGACGTAGCTGCGGTAGACCGGGAAGCCGGCGATGACCTCGCGCAGGCCGGTCCGGAGGCTCTGCGGGGTGAAGTCCCGGGAGCGGCGGTTCGCGGCGCTGATGTCGTCGAGCTGGTCGGCGAGGACGGAGAGCTCGCTGGCGAGGGCATCGCGCAGGATCATCCGCTTGGCCTCGTAGACGATCTCGGTGAGCCGGATCCGGCGCTCGCCAAGGAAGGCGGCGTAGAGCTCGTCGAAGGCCTTGCGGGCGCTACCGTCGACGAACAGGCCGGTCGACGAGTTGGCGAACTCGTAGCCGGTCGTGCCGTCGACCAGCCAGTCGGCGGGGAGGTCCTCACCGTGCTCGAGGATCTTCTCGACCAGCAGGTAGACGGGCTTGACCAGGGCGGGCTCGTCGCTCCCGGCGGCATCCAGCCAGTCATCGAGGGCGGGTTCGATCGCTTCCCAGCCGGGCGCATCCTCGCCGGAGAGTGAGGAGTCGGCCTCGTACGCCCGCCGGCCGGCCTCGAGCAGGTAGGCGCGCTGGAGGTCGCGGGCGTAGCGGGCCGGGTCGAGCAGGCCGTCGATGTGATCGATCCGGACGCCGTCGACGGTCCCCTCGGCCATCAGCCGGATCAGGAGCTCATGGGAGGCGCGGAACACCGTCGGGTCTTCCTGCCGAATCGAGGCGAGGTCGTTGATGGCGAAGAAGCGCCGGTAGTTGATCTCCTCGGCCGCGACGCGCCAGTAGGCCAGCCGGTAGACCTGGGCTTCCAGCAGCCGGTCGAGCCGGTCGAACGAGGCCGGGTCGCCATCGGTCCCGTTGATCGCGACCGTCGCCTGGCTGATGGCGGCGGCGATCCCGGTGGAGCGGGCGGCGAGTTCCGCCAGGCGGCGCTTGCCGATCCTGGTCTCGCGCTGGCGCTCTTCGATCCCGAGGGCGTCGGGGTCGTCGCGGTCCGGCAGGCGCTCCAGCGAGGTCATGACGCTCTGGAACTCGAGCAGCGCCATGTCATCGGCATCCATCTCCGTCTGGAGCTGCTCCAGGGCGAGGTGGAGGATGATCGCGTAGGTCTCCGGCGCGAGGGGCAGGACGTTGTCGTAGTAGGCGAGCTGGAAGGCACCGGCTTCGGGGTCGAACCGGACCTCGAGCTCGCCCGCCTCCAGCGTGACGCCGTACTGGTCCCCCAGAATCGGGAGCAGGACGCGGCCGCGCATGTCGGTCGCGAGCGGCTCCCAGTCGATGTCGAAGAAGATCCCGTAGGGGGAGCCGCGGCCGTGCTCCAGGACGCTCAGCCACCAGCCGTTGGTGCCGGAGCCGATGCCCATGTGGTTGGGAACGAAGTCGAGCAGCAGGCCGAGGCCGGCGGCATCGAGGGCGGCGGTCAGCTCGGCGAACCCGGCCGCGCCGCCGAGCTCCTCGTTCAGGGCGCCGTAGTCGACGACGTCGTAGCCGTGGGTGCTGCCGGGGCGAGCCTGGAAGATCGGCGAGGCGTAGAGGGAGCTGACGCCGAGGGCGGCCAGGTACGGCACGATCGCGGCGGCGTCCCGGAAGGTGAATCCCTCGTGGAACTGGAGCCGGTACGTGGCCCGGGGCGCCCGCATCGGGCCGCGCCCGGCCAGTGCCTCGCCGATTCGGGCGACGGCCTCGGTCAGGGCCGGATCGCTGGCGGCCTCGTCGAAGCCGGGGATGACGTCGATCGGCGCGGCGGCCGGGGTCGTCGGAGTCAGGTGGTCGAGGGATACGGACACAGGGAACCTCTCGTCGTCACAGCGATTGGGGATCACTGGGAGATGCGTTCAGGACGCACTGATACCGGCCGGGATGTGGTCGGCTGCCGCAATTGTTCCACGTTGCGTGCCAGCGGGCCGATCCGGCGAACAGAACCAATTGCAGGTCTGCTGACCACTGCCGGTGCATTCAGCCCCTGTCGTCGACACCGAGGGAGATGTCGTCCAACAGGCTGTGCGTTACAAGCCCACGCTGTATGCGATGATCGGTCATCCAGACTGTTTCATCGAATGGATTCAACCTGCGGTGATTGCGATGTCGTCCGAAGACTCCGGGTTCGTGACGCTGTACCGAATCGTGAGGTCTGATCCACCAACGGTCAGAGACATGATGTCGAATGCGGTTTTGGGCAAGGAGCCGCGTGTGGATGGAGACCCCGAGACCCAACGACTCTGGACCGGTCTTTCAATGTTTGATTCGCTCGACCGGGCTCGCCGGGTGGCCCGACGGCGTCCATGGAACGGAGACGCCTGGATTGCCACGGTTCGGTTTGACGAGTCGAGGTTCGTCGTGGAACGGACCGGAACGAGTCGTGGGCATCACACCGTCTGGGGAGAGGCTCATGCTATTCTGGGAGTAGTGATAGAAGTCGAACCAGCCTGATCCGCCACGCACAAGGGACAGACGGAGATGATCTTTACGATCTGGGACGGTGAGTCGAATAACCTCGTCGCCGAATTCAAAACGTTCGAGGATGCGCTTGCGCTCGTGCGGAGTGGAATCGAGCGAAACGGTTCCCAGGACACGGAGTCGCTCATCCTCGAAGCCGAGGATGAGCAGGGTGACGTTCAGGTGATCGCGCATGGGCGTCAGCTGGCAGAACTCGCCAATGGTCACGCGGTTCTCGCCACGGCGTCCGCCTCATAGGCGTGCCCATTCACGACCGACCCGGATGGTAGCCGCGCACCGATCGACCGCACCGCTCGGCATCGTCTGGCGGTCGCCGTTCTTCCGGTCGGCCACGCTGAGCCTGTTCCTGGCTGGGGTCGGGACGTCGGCGATGGCGCCGCAGCTGACGCTGTTCTTCGTCGAGGACCTCGGTGCCTCGCTCTCCCTGGCGACGCTCTACTACCTGACCAGCCTCGCCGCGCCGGTGGCCGGGTTCGCCGTCGGGCGGATGTCGGATCGCCGGCCGGACCGGTTGCCGCTCCTCCGGGGCTGCGCCCTGATCGGGACCGCCGGCTGGCTGGCGATGGCGGCCGCGACCGAGATGTGGATGACCTTCGTCATCAGCCTGGTCGCGCTCAGCGTCTCGGCGGCGACGGGGGCGCTGCTGTTCGCGGCGGCGCGGGACGAGCTCTCGCGGCAACCGACGGGCGCGGACAACCGCGTCATGTCGGCGATCCGGATGGCCTACACCGTCGGCTGGGTCGCCGGGCCGCTCTGGGGGAGCTGGTTCGGTGGCGCCTTCGGGCTGCGGGCGCTGCTGGTCAGCACGGCGCTGTTCACGCTGGCGCAGGCCGTCCCGCTGATCGGCGTCCGGGTCGCCCGGCACGTCATCTCCGTGCCCCTACCGGTCCGGACGGGTGGCGGCGCGGACCGACCGGGCCGGGCGATGGTGCCGCTGTTCGTCTTCGCGGGGCTCTGCACGCTCGCGATCAGCGGCGACACGGTCAAGTTCTCGTTCCTGCCGATCTACATGGAGCGCGATCTCGGGACGTCGGACGGCGTCCGGGGCGCGGTGATGGCGATCCAGCCGGCGATCGAGCTGCTGCTGATGCCGCTGTTCGCCTGGCTGGCCGACCGCCACGGCGCCCGGCGGGTCGTGATCGCCGGGGCGATGATGGGCGTCGTCGCCAACCTCGCCTTCGCGACGAGCACCGGCGTCGAGGGCCTGTTCCTCGGCCAGATCCTGATGGCCGGGCTCTGGGCCGCCCTGGCCGGGCTCGGCGTCAGCGTTGCCCAGCGACTCTACCCGCAGGGCGTCGGGGTGGCGTCGACGGCGTTCTACAGCTCGCTCTCGGTCGCCTCGACGCTCGGCGGGCTGATCGGCGGCATCGGGGTGTCCCGGCTCGGCGTCCCCGATGTCTTCTTCATCCCGGCCGCGCTCTGTGCCATCGGCGTGCTCGGGATGCTGCTGCTCGGCCCGATGCTGGGCCGGGGACAGCCAACGGACCGGAACGACGCGAGCGCAGCGTAGAACCGGCCCACGCGGTCAGGTCGGCTGACAGGCTGGGTGGACGCGGCCGAGGAAGTCACGCGTCAGCGCGACAATCTCATCCAAATTCGTCTCCAACGCCCAGTGGCCGCCGTCGAATAGGTGGAATTCGGTATCGGGACAGTTCGCGCAGGCAGTCCCAGAGCGATGGCTCCGGCATGTATCGGTCCAGCGGACCCCAAGCGATCAGGGTTGGGGGTTAGTGCTCACGGAAGAACCGCTGGAATTCGGGGTAGAGCCGGACGTTGGTCTCGATGTCGGTGAACAGATCGACCATGATCCGGCTGTTGAACGGGGGATCCATCAATGGCCAGGCGAGGTGCCAGAGGTCAGAGCTGACAAGCGGGGTGAGGCGGCGGGAGAGCCATCCGAGGAACTAGCGCCGCAGCCCGGCTTCGGCAACCTCCTCGGCCATCCGCTCCCGGCGCCCCGCGGTTGGGTCGACTCAGCAGGCCTTCAAGGCGTCGTACTTCGGGCCGAGCGTGTCCTCGTAGGCGTCGCCGTTCTGAATGATCAGGGCGGCGATCTATTCGGGCAGCCGCATCGCCAATCGGAAGCCGATCTGGGAGCCGTAGTCGTGCAGGTAGATTGTGAAGCGAGACAGTCTCATCGTCTCAACGAAACTCTCCAGGAAGGTCGCGCAGCCAGCGAAGATGTAGTCGATCGCCTTCGGGACAGGGTTGACGCTGAGGCCGAAGCCAGGAAAGTCGGGGGCGACCAGGCGTCGCCGATCAGCGAGGGCGGGCATGAGGTTGCGGTACCGGACAGAGGACGAGGGGTAGCCGTGCGGGGGCAGGACGACAGGTGCGTCCGGCGGACCGGCCTCCCGTTGGAAGATCTCCACATTATCAACGGATATTATGGGATTGAAGATAACAAGTATCGGTCTGCTTCCTCGATGCGATTCCCAAATTGAGCAGAGATCGGTTGTCGGAATTACCCGTCATGTTGAGAGGTTAACCCTACTTACCGCAAGAGTGTCCGTTCACTGTTGCGTTTACCGCATGATCGGGTTGACATGGTCACAAAAATCACGGATGATGCACAAAGAGACGAGCGCCCGCCTTGCACAGTGGACACGCTCGCCTCTTTGGTCTGATTCGAGATCGATGCGGTTTCCCGCATTTATCCCGTTTCTTTGAGTTGGGGGGGTGCCAGAGAGGCTTATCGGACTCGTCTCCAAAACGAGGGGCCGTGTGCGCGGCCCGTGGGTTCAAATCCCATCCCCCCCGCCTCTACCTTCTATCGTACTTCTGGCGATCGTGCGCCATCAACGCACGATCGCCGCATCGAGACTGCGAGGAGGTCCTAGTGATGGACGAAACGCCAAATGAGTTCGTCGCAAAGCTGATAACCGAGGTCGACACCTTGCGGCAAGAAAAGTCTCGTCTTCAAGCCGAGTATGAGAGCAGAATTGGCGAGGTCGTGCGCGACATAGACGCATACGAGAGGGTTATTGCTCGCCAGACAGGAGCCCCACTGCCTATTCCGATTGTTCCCCGGGGGACGTCATTGACAATGCCGCTGTCTCAATCTGTTGACAAGCAGGGACAGCCGTCCCGTGTCCTTGGAGGAAGCGGATGGGCGAGACGCTTACGTGGAATGACACAGCAGGATGCCTTGATCGAGATCGCGGAGGCGAACAATGGCATCATTAGAGTTATCGAAGCAAAACGAATTATGATCGATGCTGGGATGATAAAGGGCAAGGTCAGTAACGCTGCCAGTCACATGTATCACACATTGAGTCGCTCCCCGCGATTCGAACGGATCGCCCCCGGCGAGTTTCGCCTTCTTTCTGATTCCACACTTCAAGCACCGCTCGAAGTAGAAAAAAAGGAGGAAAACCACATTGTCGAAGTTACCGATTCTTTTCCAACCAGGCAAGACTAGGCGCTATGGTGATCAAGCTCGACTCGACCAGCCTAATTGAATTCGATTTGATTATGAGAGCTTGAATCGTCGATTCTCATAATTGGCTAGCAGTCGTCCAACTTGTGCCATAACGCCCGAGCAATGCTGACCGATCACAACTTGCTATTCAGGATGATCACCCAGTATCCCATCGTCCCCACCATTCCTCACCCGTGACGGCACTTCGCGTCAGATCCAGTCCCAGCTTTGCACGGGAACTGACAGAATTGTGTCGGATTCGGTTGCCGGTCCGGGAACATGTCATCGTCGAGACCAGACCGGGCGACTATCCCCAGCAACGCACAGGGAAGAGCAGCGGACGATGGTACTGACCCTCACGGTGACAAAAATCTTCATGACCCAGCTGTTCGCCCTCCCGGCTCGGGACGGCAAGAACATCAACGCCAAGGTCCTGAACCTCTGCACCGACCCGACGCCGGAAGGCAAGCAGCGCAAGCGGCTCAAGCACCACCGAACGACCCTGTTCCAGGCCCGGTTCGGCAAGTACCGGGTGCTCTGTAACTTCAACAGCCATGTCGTGCAGGCACTCTGCGTCGATACCCGCGACAGCATCTATGACGATATCGACGACTACATCCCCGAGGCGCTGCCGGAGATCGAGGAGCTGACGGGGATCGACGCCGTCCGACCGACGCCGGGTCGGTTCAGGATCGGGTGGCATGACGCTCGGCGAGGAGCGAGACGATGTAGGTGTTCGTGCTGACGCCCTCGCGGTCGGCGGCGATCGCCAGGGACGCATGCATCGAGCGGGGCACCCGGAGGACGAAGCGACCGCTGTACTGCCGCGCCGCCTGCGGGATCGGGATGTCGTCGCCGTCCTCGATGGCAAGCGTGAGCCACTCCGTCAGGACATCGGCCGCGATCTGTCGGATGTCCTCGCCGTTCTCGACCTGCGCGAAGCAGCCAGGCAGGTCTGGATAGCGGACGACGGAGCCGCCCTCGTCCGCCGGGATGACCTCGTAGACATAGCCAAGACTGAGATAATCCCCGAGATGTCGCATCGCCGCTGCCTCACTGAGTGCGTATCCGCTCCGAGACGCCGTCAGTCGAATAGATCGAGATCGATGGTGTCGAGACCGAGCAGGCGGCAGATCTCGTCGAGATAGACGCCCTTGACCCACCGCCCGTTGTCTTTCGGGACATGCACCTGCCCGTAGATCGGACTCTTGAACGTACGATGGGAACCACCGCCGCGGGTTCGATCGACGAAATCGAAGTCCCAGGTCAGGATGGTTTCCAGATCCGAGAAGCGCATGCGTGGCGGTCGGGCCCTCAACGACTCGATCCGCTTGCGCCGACTGGTCACGGTCTCCACTTATGGTATCACGGGCAGTATCAGATCCACGGACAGGCGGGCCGGATTCCCGATGATCCAGCGAGGAGACGTTGAGGTCGTATCCGTACTCCTGGCGGCCACCGGATGATCGCATCGCCATACCCATACGGCCATAGCCGGAGATTCCGGCAGGTCTCCCCTCCGGGTTCCAAGTCGCGGCCCGTAATAGGATCGGGAGCTCGCTGCGGCCAGCGATGCCCGAGCCAGCGATGGGGCGAACCCGTGTGACGACGAGGCCTGGGTCGGTGGAACGACGCCGTCCGACCGACGACGGGTCGGTTCAGGATCGGGTGGCATGACGCTCGATGACGTGGCGAGGCCTGGCGCATCGAGGACGAGCAACCTGGACGCAGCGGTCGGGGTGATCGGGGTGGTCGCCCAGTGACGACGCGGTCGGCGAGGACCACTCACGACCCCTTTCCCGGACCATCTCCCTGCTCCCGGCGGGAGCGCTCCCAGCTCCTACGGTCGAGGCTGTACTCGACTTCCCCCTTCTCCGTGCCGGGTAGGGGATCATCCCATTCGAGGTGGAATACTCGGTCGAGCGACAGGCCCGCCTTCTCCATGACCCGGCGGGACGGGATGTTGACCGCCATCGTCTGCGCCCAGACGCGCCTCACATCAGGGTCCGTGAAGCCCCTGTCGATGAGCGCCCGCGATCCCTCCGTGGCGTAGCCCTTTCCCCACACCGATCGCCGAAGCCGGTAGCCGAGTTCGCGCCGGCTGGGATCGCGATCGGGCGTCCGATGGAAGGCGAACCAACCGAGAAAGGCCCCGGTCTCGCGCTCGACGGCAACCCAATAGCCGTCATTGGCGAAGTGGTCCCGGTACCCCTGCTCGACCTCATCGCGGGACACGGGCGTGCCACCGGTCAGGAAGCGCATGACCTCGGGATCGTTGTGGAGTGAGACCAGGTGGTCGATATCGGCCTCGACGAATCGACGGAGCACCAGTCGATCGGTCGTCAGGTGGACATCCATCTCTCACCGTTCCTGAGCGAACTCGACGTTCGGGTATTCCATGCCGGTCTGACGAGCCAGTAATCCCCTCGACCCTACCGGCTGCCTCGGTCCGAGGGTGCTCCCCGAGCGACCGGGAGATCTGTCACGTAGGATAGCCCCGAGACCAGTCAGCCCGGACATCGGCCAGGGCCAGGGATCGGCGCTGCGTTCCCGAATCGACGATCCCACCACGAGCAGGAGACACCATGACGGACGGGGCACCACGGATCGCGATCGTGACGGGCGGGGGCAGCGGGATCGGGGCGGCCGTCGGGCGGGCCCTGGCCGGGGACGGCTGGACGGTCGTGCTGGCTGGGCGGCGACGGGAGGCACTGGACGCGATCGTCGCGGCGGGCACCGAAGACGGATTACCGGGGGCGCTGGAGGCGGCGCCGACGGACGTCAGCGATGAGGCCAGCGTCCGGGCGCTGTTCGACGGTGTCGTCGCGCGGCACGGCCGGGTCGACCTGCTGTTCAACAACGCGGGCATCGGCGCGCCGGCCGTCGAGATCGACGAGCTCGACCTCGCGACCTGGGATCGAGTCGTATCGGTGAACCTGACGGGTGCCTTCCTCTGCACCCGGGAGGCGTTCCGGGTGATGCGCCGGCAGGAGCCTCATTCACGCGCGTCGATGCCGGCCTGCGCTACGCCACGTCGATCGGTTCGACGCAGGTGTCCTGGCGGTTCGGCATCGACAACCTGTTCGACCGCCGTGCCT
>CAXTHM010000010.1:16906-69881 GCA_964244115.1 uncultured Thermomicrobiales bacterium | reverse complement strand
CGAGGGGGGCCGGACGGTCGGCGCCGGCGTCGTCACCAAGATCGACGAGTAGGCTGCTCACGAGACGGACAGAAGGCGGGCGACGCTTCGGCGTTGCCCGCCTTCGTGTGTCAGGCCCATCATCGTTCTGGCCGACTGGTCAGGGATGGTGGAATGCGCTAAACTCCGTGACTGCCCGAGCAAGTGCGGTGTCGTGCCGTGCTGTGCGATCAACGGGGTCGGCTTTGCCGCCGGCCCCGTTGCTGTGAACTGTTCCCGATCACTCCGGCGGCCCACTCCGATGTGGGGCGGACGTTGACAAAGAGAGAGGCTGACCGATGGTCGCACGCAAGCAGACGCAGCGTATCCGTATCCGGCTCAAGGCATTCGAACACGCGATCCTCGACCAGTCCGCTGCCCGGATCGTCGAGACCGCCGAGTCGACGGGCGCCAAGGTTGCGGGCCCGGTTCCGCTCCCGACCCGGATCGAAAAGTTCTGCGTGATCCGGTCGCCGTTCATCGACAAGGACTCGCAGGAGCAGTTCGAGATCCGCACGCACAAGCGGCTGATCGATGTCCTCGAGCCGAGCCCCAACACGATCCGGGCGCTGATGCGGCTCAACCTGCCGGCCGGCGTCGACATCGAGATCAAGCTCTAGACGTCTCTCTCATCATCTTCCCAATCGCTGGGAAGCCACCGGCCGTCGGCGCCGGAGCCCGCAGGACATGTGGGTCCGCGCCGATCACCGATGGCTGGTCAGGTGCCCATCACGGGCAACGGGAACGGGTATCGTGGCGCGACGGGCGCCAGTCACGCTCTGATGTGGAGTCGGCCCGAGGGCTGCCTCCGCTTCCGCAGCGGCTCCGGAGTGAGCCAGGAGAGAGCCAATGATTCAGGGGTTGATCGGGCGGAAGCTCGGGATGACCCAGGTCTTCGACGATAACGGGGTTGTCTATCCCGTGACAGTCGTCGAGACCGGTCCCTGCGTCGTCACGCAGTTGCGGACGATGGAGAAGGACGGCTACGAGGCGGTTCAGCTTGGTTTCGGTATCTCCAAGCGTCTGAATCGCCCCGAGCAGGGCCAGCGCCGCGAGAGCGGTTACATGTCTCGCGTGCTGCGCGAAGTGAAGGCCGATAGCATCGCCGACCACCCGGTCGGGGAAGTGATCACGGCCGACGCCTTCGCCAACGGCGAGATCGTCGACATCACCGGCACCTCCAAGGGGCGCGGCTTCCAGGGTGGCGTCAAGCGGCACGGCTTCGCCGGTGGCCCCAAGACCCACGGTCAGTCCGACCGCCATCGTGCCGTCGGCTCGATCGGCGCTTCGGCGACTCCGGGTCGCGTCTTCAAGGGGATGCGTGGCCCCGGTCACATGGGCCATGAGACCGTCACCGTCCAGAACCTCGAGGTCATCCGGGTCGATACGGAGCGCAACCTGCTCCTGATCAAGGGCTCGGTGCCGGGTCCGCGGAACGGCGAGCTGATCATCCGGCGAGCGGTGAAGAAGTAGTCGGGCGAGCGCCGCTGGCATTCGCCGATGCGGGAGTCGTCGCGACGTTGTTCGAGGAGTAACCGGACCGATGCAGGCCGATATCTACAGCACCGCGGGCGCGGTCGTCGCTCAGGCCGAGCTTGACGACACCGTCTGGGCCATCGAGCCGAATATCGCGGTCATGCACCAGGCGCTGCTGCGCCAGCTCGCCAACGCGCGGCTGGGAACGCACGACACCAAGACCCGCGGCGAAGTCCGCGGTGGTGGGCGCAAGCCATACCGTCAGAAGGGAACCGGCCGCGCCCGTCAGGGTTCGACCCGATCCCCACAGTGGAAGGGCGGCGGTGTCGTCTGGGGACCCCATCCCCGGAAGTACACGCAGTCCCTCCCGCGCAAGATGCGCCGCCTCGCGGTGCGTTCCGCCCTGTCCGCCAAGGTGATCGACGAGCGACTCACGATCGTTCGCGACCTCTCCGGGCTGGAAGGCAAGACCAAGGCGATGAAGGCGTTCCGGACGGCCTTCCCGACCGTGCGCTCGACGCTGATCGTCGTTCCGGCCAAGGAGGGGTTCGAGTCGATCTACCGTGCCGCCAGCAACCTCGCTGACGTCAAGGTGATCATCGCGCCGCTCATCAACGTCCGGGACGTGCTCAAGTACGAGCAGTTGCTGATCCTCGAGGAGGCCCTGCCCGTCATCGACGGTTGGCTCGCGCTCGAGGGTCCCCGCCGGACGCCGGGCGTCTTCCGCAAGGCTCGCCTCGAGCGGCTCGCCTACCGGCAGAAGTTCGCGCTCGCGCGGATCGCGAACAAGGGCAGTGTCGCGACCGCGGCTGCCGCGGAGGCCGAGTAGCCATGGGTTTGCGCATGGAGGACGTCCTGCGACGTCCGATCATCACCGAGAAGAACACGATGGTCATGCTTCGCGGCCAGTACACCTTCGAGGTGCACCCGGACGCGAACAAGATCCAGATCCGGCAGGCTGTCGAGGAACTCTTCAAGGTCAAGGTGACGGCGGTCAATACGCTGAACCGGAAGCCGAAGATCAAGTCCCGCGGCATCCGTCGCGGACGCGGTCGGGTCGAGGGCACCTCGGGCAAGTTCAAGAAGGCCTACGTGAGCCTGGCCCCGGGCCAGACGCTGGATCCCTTCCAGCTCTAGCGCACCAGCGCCCGGCACGGCTCTGGTGGGTCTCGACCCCCTGAGCGGACCGGGCGACGAGGAGGAATTGCGATGCCGATTCGGAAGTACAAGCCGACCTCCCCCGGGCGCCGCTCGATGAGCGTCAGCACGTTCTCGGAGATCACCAAGACCGAGCCGGAGAAGAGCCTGCTCTCGCCGATGAAGAACGCCGCCGGTCGCAACAACCGCGGCCGGATCACCACGCGGCATCAGGGCGGCGGCGCCAAGCGCCACTACCGGATCATCGACTTCCGTCGCAACAAGACCGGGATCCCGGCCAAGGTCGCGGCGATCGAATACGACCCCAACCGCTCCGCGCGGATCGCCCTCCTGTTCTATGTGGACGGCGAGAAGCGCTACATCCTCGCGCCGCTCGGCGTGAAGGTGGGCGACACAGTCGTCTCCGGCCCTGACGCACCGATCCGGACGGGCAACGCCCTGCCGCTTCGGAACATCCCCCAGGGGACGCAGATCCACAACATCGAGCTTCGCCCCGGAAAGGGCGGCCAGATGGTCCGCTCGGCGGGCAACTCGGCCCAGCTGATGGCGAAGTCAGAGCGGTACGCCCAGGTCCGGATGCCGTCCGGTGAGGTCCGCCTCGTGCTCCTGGAGTGCATGGCGACCCTCGGCCAGGTCGGCAACGTCGATCACGAGAACATCGAGATCGGCAAGGCCGGTCGCTCACGTCACATGGGCAAGCGGCCGACGGTCCGCGGCTCGGTGATGAACCCCCGCGACCACCCGCACGGTGGTGGTGAGGGCAAGGCCCCGATCGGTATGAACCCGAAGACGAAGTGGGGCAAGTCGGCCTTCGGCAAGACGCGCAACAACAAGCGGACGGACAGCATGATCGTCCGCAAGCGTCCGACCCGCCAGAGTGGCCGCCGGCGCTAATCCCGCCGAGGACCATCGCCCTTCGGGGTGGTGGTCCGACTGGCGGTTAACGTGACCGGATCCGATCGGGCGATGTCGACAGCACAGGACACGAGGGACGCGAATGGGTAGGTCATCCAAGAAGGGGCCGTACATCGACGCCAAGCTCCTGATCAAGATCGAGCGGATGAACAGCGCCAATGAGCGCAAGGTTCTTCGCACCTGGGCGCGCGCGTCCACGATCTTTCCGGGCATGGTTGGACACACGGTGGCCGTTCACAACGGCCGGCAGCATGTGCCGGTCTACGTTTCCGAGCCGATGGTAGGGCACAAGCTGGGCGAGTTCGCGCCGACCCGCACCTACCGCGGTCACGGCAAGGATGCCGATCGGCGTTCGCGCCGGTAGCGCCGTCGCGGTCCCGCCCAGCAGTGGGCTCTCGGACCGGACGAGGAGAGAACTCCAATGGAAGTGACCGCGAGTCTGCAGTCCGCCCGGGTCTCGCCGTTCAAGGCGCGACTGGTGCTGGACGCCGTCCGGGGCCGCAGGGTCTCGGACGCGATGGCGATCGCCAAGTTCCTGCCGAACAAGAGTGCCGAGATGGTGGAGCAGTTGCTCCGCTCGGTCTCCGCGAATGCCGAGAACAACTACGACCTCGACCCGGAGACGCTCTGGATCAAGGCCATCTATGCCGATGAGGGGCAGAGCCTGCGCCGCTTCAAGCCGCGCTCGCGTGGTCGGGTCGGGCGCATCCAGCGCCGAACCTGCCACATCACCGTCATCGCCGAGAACCGGGAGGGCAGGTTGTAATGGGACGCAAGGTAAACCCGATCGGGTTCCGTCTTGGCATCTCCAGTGAGTGGGAGTCCAAGTGGTTCGCCGAGCGCAACTACACGGAACTGCTCCACGAGGACATCAAGATCCGGCGGCTGGTGCTGCGTGAGCTGTCCCGCGCCGGGATCTCCCGGGTCGAGCTGGAGCGTTCCGCCAACCGCGTGGACGTGACGCTCAACACGTCCAAGCCGGGCATCGTGATCGGCAAGCAGGGCGCCAACGTCGAGCGGATCCGCCAGATGCTCGAGCAGGAGGTGGGCAAGAAGGTCCATCTCAAGATCGAGGAGATCAAGATCCCCGAGATCGACGCGCACCTGGTGGCCGAGAGCATCGCCGAGCAGTTGACGCGCCGCGTCTCGTACCGCCGGGCGATGAAGCACGCCGTCCAGCAGGCGATGCGGCGCAACGCCAAGGGCATCAAGATCCGCCTCAGTGGCCGTCTCGGTGGTGCCGAGATGTCCCGCACGCAGACGGAGATGGATGGCCGGGTCCCGCTGCACACCCTGCGCGCCGACATCGACTTCGCTGTCGTCCATGCCCACACGACCTACGGCCAGATCGGCGTGAAGGTCTGGGTCTACAAGGGCGACAAGATGCCGACCAAGCGTCGCGTCGCGCTGAACACGGTCGGAGCGGAACCCGCTTCGATCAGTGCCGACTAATCGTCCGTTCGTGCCGCTGATCCAAGTGCCGGTCGCCGAGGGCGGTCAGTAACGGTCAGCGGATAGTGTGAGGAGACGTCCGCATGTTGATGCCGAAGCGGACGAAGTACCGAAAGATGCACAAGGGCCGTATGCCGGGCAAGGCATACCGTGGCTCGACCATCACCTTCGGGGACTTCGCGTTGCAGGCTGTCGAGCCGGCCTGGGTCAGTTCACGGCAGATCGAATCGGCGCGCCGAGCGATCACCAACTACCTGAAGCGAGGCGGCAAGGTCTGGATCCGGATCTTCCCGGACAAGCCGGTCACGCACAAGCCCGCCGAGGTCCGGATGGGTTCCGGTAAGGGCAGCGTCGAGTACTGGGTCGCCGTCGTGAAGCCGGGCCGGATCATGTTCGAGCTGGCCGGTGTCTCGGAGGAGCGCGCCAAGGAGGCGTTGCGCCGCGCCGGGATGAAGATGCCGATGGCCTGCCAGACGATCATCCGCGACACCCCGGGTCTCCACGCCGCAGAGGCCCTCTCGAAGCTCGAGGCGGCCCAGAACGCCGAGGCCGCCGAGACGCAGGTCGAAGAGGTGCACGCATGAACCCAGCCGATCTTCGCCAGATGGACGATGCCGCACTCAACGAGCAGCTCGACCTGGCCCACGGCCGCTGGCGCGAGCTCCGCTTCGACGACGCGGTCGGCAAGCTGACCAACACGTCCGAGATCCGGAAGCTCCGGCGCACGGTCGCTCAGGTCCACACGATCCTGACGGAGCGTCGGATGGCTGAGGCCGTTGCGGCTGGGAAGCCCCTCCCGGGTCGCCGCCGGTCGCACCAGCGGACTCCGGTCCATCAGCCCCGCCGCCAGCGCGTCGGGAGCGGTCGCAGCTAGTCGAGCGGCGATCACGGGCGGGGCCTTCGGGTCACGCCAAGCGAGGTACTGGTCAAGATGAGTGAGGGAACTCACACCGCCGCCGAAACCAAGCAGCGCGAGCAGGATGCTCGCCTGATGAAGGTCGGCCGCGTGCTCAGCAACAAGATGGACAAGACCGTCGTGGTCGGCGTCGACTTCGTTCGCCGCCACCCGATCTACAAGAAGCGGATCACCCGGACGTCGAAGTTCTTCGCGCACGACGAGCAGAACGACTGCCTCGAAGGTGACCTCGTCCGCATCGAAGAGTGCCGGCCGTTGTCCCGCAACAAGCGCTGGGTGGTCCGCGAGGTCGTCCAGCGGGCCGTCAGGGTCTAGGGGAGAACGGAACAGTGATTCAGCAACAGACGCGTCTTCGGGTCGCCGACAACAGCGGAGCGCGCGAGATCATGTGCATCCGCGTGCTCGGCGGGTCGGCCCGTAAGTACGGCAGTGTTGGCGACATCATCATCGCGTCGGTCAAGCAGGCCCAGCCGAACTCGGCGGTCAAGAAGGGTGACGTCGTCCGCGCCGTCATCGTCCGCGTCGCCGATGAGTACGGCCGCCGCGATGGCAGCCACATCACGTTCGACGAGAATGCCGCGGTCCTGATCAACCTTCAGGGCAACCCGCGCGGCACCCGAATCTTCGGGCCGGTCGGCCGGGAACTCCGCGAGCGCCAGTTCATGCGGATCGTCTCCCTCGCTCCAGAGGTGCTCTAATGCGAAAGATCCGTACCGGTGACGAGGTCGAGGTGATGAGCGGTCGCAACAAGGGCCTCAAGGGCCGGGTGCGGCTGACGATCGCCGAGCGCGACCGCGTCGTGATCGAAGGCGTCAACATCGTCAAGAAGCATGTCAAGCGAGGACGCGCCCGCCAGGCCGGCATCATCGAGATCGAAGCCCCGCTTCACGTCTCGAACGTCCGGCTCCTGGTCGGAGGACAGCCCGCCAAGGTCGGGGTTCGCAAGAACGCCGAGGGCAAGAACGAGCGCTTCAACAAGAAGACGGGCGAGACCATCGCGTCGCCACGGGTCGACTAGTTCGCGCGTGGCGGCCGACAGGTCGCCTCCATCTGATTCATTCGACAGCATTGGGCGGCCCTGAGCGTCACGATCGGTTGACGGACCAGGGGCATCCGCCCGGAACCCGGCGCAGGTCCCGAACGGGAAACCTCGAGCGGGTATCGGAAAGCAGGAGTTCGGATCATGAGCGACATTACGACCATGAGCCCAAAGGACCTCGCCGTCGAGAGCAACAGCTTTGCCTCGACCGGTGAGCCCCGGCTCTTCAGCCGCTACAAGGCCGAGATCGTCCCGGCGCTGATCGAGGAGTTCCGCTACGGGAACGCCCTTCAGGCGCCGAAGGTCCAGAAGATCGTCCTCAACATCGGGCTCGGTGAGTCGATCACCAACGCCAAGGCGATCGACGCGGCGGTCGGTGATCTCCAGACGATCACCGGCCAGAAGCCCGTCGTCACCCGCGCTAAGAAGTCCATCGCGACGTTCCGTCTCCGCGAGGGGATGCCGATCGGCGCCATGGTCACGCTTCGCGGCGTGCGGATGTACGAGTTCCTCGACCGACTCGTCACGTTGACGCTGCCGCGCATCCGCGACTTCCGGGGCATCAACCCGAACTCGTTCGACGGCCGCGGCAACTACACGCTCGGTCTGACCGAGCAGCTCGCCTTCCCGGAGATCGACTATGACCGGGTCGACAAGACGCGCGGCCTCGAGATCAGCATCGTCACTACCGCCCAGAACGATGAGGAGGGTCGCCGCCTGCTGACCCTCCTCGGGATGCCGTTCGCCCGCAGTCAGCGGTAACCGACCGGCCCACGCGCCGATCAGGGAGCACCAGTATGGCCAAGAAGAGCCAGATCGTCCGGTCCCAGAAGACCCCCAAGTTCTCGACCCGTCAGGTCAACCGCTGCGCGGTGACCGGCCGGAGCCGGGGCTACATGCGGAAGTTCGGCGTCAGCCGGATCGTCTTCCGCGAGATGGCCTCACGCGGGCAGTTGCCGGGCGTGACCAAGTCCAGTTTCTAGACGGAACCGGCCGGACGCCGACATGAGTCGGCGGGGTTCCGGTCGTTCGCTGTGGAGACGAGTCCAGTGAGTATCAGCGACCCGATCAGCGACATGCTGACGCGCATCCGGAACGCCGGCATGGCGCGCAAGAACGAGACGACGATGCCGTCCACCAAGATCCTGGTGGCGATCGCGAAGATCCTCGAGCAGGAAGGCTACATCGGCGGATTCCGGGTGGAGGCGCAGGCCCCCCAGGACAAGCTAGTGATCGACCTCCGCTATGGGACCGACAAGAAGCACGCCATCCGCGAGATCAAGCGGGTGAGCAAGCCCGGCCTGCGGGTCTACTCCGGCCGGGACGCGCTCCCGCGTGTTCGGAGCGGCCTCGGCATCGCCGTGGTCAGCACGACCCAGGGCGTCATGACTGGCTACGAGGCCCGGCGTCGGGGTATCGGCGGCGAAGTGATCTGCACCGTCTTCTAGGGTGCGATGGGGCCGGGCATCTCCCGGCCATCACCGGCTGACCGACCGGTCCGGGCACCGCCCGCGGTCCTTAAGCCAGGGAGTAACGTTCCATGTCCCGAATCGGCAAGCGCCCGATCGAGGTCCCCACGTCCGTCACCATCACGATCGAGGCGGACAACGCCGTCACGGTCAAGGGCCCGAGGGGTGAACTGTCGGCTCAGTTCAACCCGGAGATGACCCTCGCCCGCGAGAACGGCACCCTGACCGTGGTCCGTCCGTCCGACGAGCGCCAGCACCGCTCGATCCACGGGCTGACCCGGACGCTGCTGGCCAACATGGTCACCGGTGTGACGGACGGCTTCACCAAGGTCCTCGCCATCCAGGGCGTCGGCTACCGCTCGGCGATGGACGGCAGGACACTCGTTCTCACCGTCGGTTACTCGCATCCGGTCCGGATGGAGCCGCCCGAAGGCATCACGTTCGCGACCGAGACCCCGACCCGCATCCTCGTCTCCGGCATCGACAAGCAGGCCGTCGGCGAGCAGGCGGCCCAGATTCGCCGCGTGCGTCCGCCCGAACCCTACAAGGGCAAGGGCATCCGGTACGAAGGCGAAGTCGTTCGCCGCAAGGCCGGCAAGACAGGCAAGGGCAAGTAGGGAACGGCACACCGTGACGACTTGCGTCACGGCGCGCCTCCCGTCGCAATCGCGTGGGGGTGGCCCAAGGCTGCCCGGTACCACATTCGGTCTGATATCCAGAGCGCCAGCCGCCGGTTCGCCGGACGGATCCGCCGGACCTGGACATGCACCGAGGAGAGACAGCACATGGCACGTTTGAAGTGGAGAAGGGCGCTCAGCCCGCGCAAGCGTCGGCACGTTCGCGTTCGAGCCAAGGTCAACGGCACGCCGAACCGTCCTCGTCTGAACGTCTTCCGGTCCTCCGCGCACATCTATGCGCAGCTGATCGACGACACCGCCGGCCACACGCTGGCGTCGGCGAGCGATCTCGAGGCGGACGTCAAGGCCATCGCCGGTGAGGGTGCGACCAAGGTCGCCCGCGCCAAAGCGGTCGGTCAGGTCATCGCCGATCGCACGAAGGCCGCTGGCTACAGCAGCGTCGTGTTCGACCGCGGTGGCTTCCTCTACCACGGCCGGGTCAAGGCGGTCGCCGACGGTGCCCGTGAGAACGGCCTGAACTTCTAGGACAGAACGGGTTCAGGCAGGGTCTCACCACGCCGGGCCAACGGATGAGGGTATCGACTTGGATCGTAGCAGCAACGCCGGACCGCGCAACGATCGCGGACCGCGCCGCGACGGCGGACCCCGCGGTCGCGATGATGAGAATTCGAACGAGTTCGAGGAGCGGGTCGTCCAGATCAACCGCGTCTCGAAGGTCGTCAAGGGCGGACGTCGGTTCGCCTTCGGCGCCATGATCGTGATCGGCGATGGCAAGGGCCGCGTCGGAGCGGGGATGGGCAAGGCCGGCGAAGTGCCGGACTCCATCCGCAAGGGTGTCGATGCCGCCAAGAAGAACCTGATCAAGGTCTCGCTCGAAGGCGCGACGATCCCGCACGAGGTCGAGGAGACCTTTGGCGCCTCGCGCGTCCTGCTCAAGCCGGCCGCTCCCGGTACCGGCGTCATCGCCGGCGGCAGCGTCCGGGCCGTCCTGGAGGCCGCTGGCATCCGGGACGTCCTGAGCAGCTCGCTGGGCAGCAACAACCCGATCAACGTCGTCCGGGCGACCCTCAAGGCGCTCGAGCAGCTGGAGTCGGAAGAGCAGGTCATGGCGCGCCGCCAGTTGACGCGCCGGCTTCGGCGGACCCGACAGGCCCCGTCGGCCGATGTCCTGGCGGCGGCGTCCCGCGCCGCCGGTCGTGATCGTACCCAGGGTGGTCGCGGGGCCGGCGTTCCCGGTCAGCGCGACAGCGGCGGCGGCCAGGGTGGCGGCCGTGGTGCCGGTGGACCGGGCGGTGGTCGCGGCGGCGGTCCCGGTGGACCGGGCGGCGGTGGCGGTCGGGGTGGCGGACCCGGTGGCCGTGGTGGCGGACCGGGTGGCGGCGGCGGACGTGGACCGGGCGGTCCCGGTCGTGGTCCCGGCGGCCCAGGTGGACCCGGTCGTGGACCGGGTGGTCCCGGTGGTGGACGTGGGCCTGGTGGTCCGGGTCGTGGACCGGGCGGTCCCGGTGGTGGACGTGGGCCGGCCGGCCCACCCCAGGAGTAATCTACAATGGCAGACACGACCCATAGTCAGCTGAGCATCACGCTGATCCGGAGCACCATCGGACGCCCGGGTAACCAGGGGCTCATCGTCGAGGCACTCGGCCTCCGCAAGGTCAACCAGACGGTGATCCGCCCCGACGTCGAGTCGGTCCGCGGGATGGTCAACAAGATCAGCCACCTGCTCCGCGTCGAAGAAGTTCCGGCGGGCTGAGTCCGGTCGGACGCGACCCGAGACCGTTCGGCGGTCGGGTCGCAAGGGGAACAACACCATGCCGTTTTCGCTCGACGATCTGCGCCCCAACGATGGCGCCAATCGCGACCGCAAGCGCGTCGGACGAGGCCACGGTTCTGGCAGCGTCAAGACCGCCGGTCGCGGACAGAAGGGTCAGAAGTCGCGTTCGGGACCGGGCATCCGCCACGGGTTCGAAGGTGGACAGATGCCGCTTCAGCAGAAGCTGCCGTACAAGCGGGGCTTCACCAACATCTACAAGACTCGCTGGGAGATCGTGAACCTCCGCGATCTCGATCGCATCGACGGTCCGATCACGCCGGAGTCCCTGCTCGAGGGCGGTCTGATCCGCGGCCTCGAGTTCCCGGTCAAGGTCCTTGGCGACGGTGCGATCGGCTCCGGCGTGACGCTGCACGTCCACGCCATCTCCGATGCCGCCCGTGACGCCGTTACGGCCGCCGGCGGCTCGATCGAGCTGCTGGACCGCACCGACCGCTGGACCTCCGCCCGTCCCCACTCGCGCCGCCTGGCGCTCAACCGGGAGCTCAAGCTGGCCAACGTCGGCAAGACGACCGGTCGGAGTCGGCGCGACGAGATGACGGCCCGATCGATGTCGTCGTCAGCCGTCTCCCCGACGACCGGCATCGTCCGGCGATCCGCGCCCCAGGCGGCCGAGGTCGCTGAGGCCGAGTAGCCGGCCCGTCCCCGCTGACCCGGCGATCTTCGCCGGGTCAGCGTCATTTCCACCCCGCTCGACGGTCTGTCCGGTCGACGGCGAGGAGCACGCGCCGATGCTAGCTGCTGTAACCAACGCGCTGCGGATCCCGGATCTCCGCGCTAAGGTCCTGTTCACGGTCGGGATGCTGATCGTCTTCCGATTCATCGCCAGCATCCCGGTGCCGGGCGTAGACCGGGACGCGCTGAGCGACTTCGTCCAGCAGAGCCAGATCCTCCAGGTCCTGAACCTGTTCTCCGGCAGCGGGCTGACGAACTTCTCGATCGCTGCCCTCGGGGTGTATCCCTACATCACGGCCTCGATCATCATGCAGCTGATGACGCCGATCATCCCGCGGCTCAATGAGCTGTCGAATGAGGGGCAGCAGGGCCGCAACCAGCTCAACCGCTACACCCACTACCTGACGGTCCCGCTCGCGCTGCTGCAGGCCTATGGGCAGGCGCTGCTGTTCTCCAACCAGTCCTCGGCCGCTGGCACGCCGCTGATCGAGGGATTCGGCCTGTTCAGCGCCGCGACCTGGCTGCCCACTGTCGCGATCCTCCTGTCGCTAACGGCCGGGACGATGCTGCTGGTCTGGATCGGTGAACTCATCACCGAGAACGGGATCGGCAACGGTATCTCGATCATCATCTTCGGCGGCATCGTCGCGTCCCTGCCGGGGACGGTCGGCGGGCTCCTGACCAACAACTCGGCCACCCAGAACGTGATCGGGACGATCCTGTTCCTGCTCATCGGCCTGGCGACGATCGTCGGCATTATCCTGATAAACGAGGGGCAGCGGCGGATTCCGGTCCACCACGCCAAGCGGATCCGATCGGGACGCGTCTACGGCGGCAACACGACGTTCATCCCGCTCAAGGTGAACTCGGCAGGGATGATCCCGCTGATCTTCGCGGTCAGCATCATGGTCTTCCCCGGGATGATCGCGACCTTCCTCCAGGGTTCGGCGCAGGGATGGGTCCAGGATCTCGCCGGCTGGATCCAGCGGTTCTTCAACCCGCTGTCCTTCCAGTACAACGTGATCTATTTCCTGATGGTCGTCGCCTTCACGTACTTCTACACACTGGTCGTCTTCGAGCAGCAGAAGATCCCGCAGGACCTCCAGCGCCAGGGCGCCTTCATCCCCGGCATCCGCCCCGGCAAGAACACGGCGGTCTACCTGCGGACGGTCCTCAACCGGATCACGCTGGTCGGCGCCGTCTTCCTCGGGACCGTCGCGGTCCTGCCGTTCATCGCGGCGCAGATCACCGGGGTGAACGAACTCCAGCTCGGTTCGACCTCGCTGCTGATCGTCGTCGGCGTGGCGGTCGACACGATGCGCCAGCTCGAAGCGCAGCTGATGATGCGCAACTACGAAGGGTTCATCCGGTAGGCATAATGCCCGGTCGCGGACGGTCTCCGGGGCCGGGCATCGCCTTTGGCCGGAACATCTCCCGGACCGAGGCGGCTCCGGACGCAGACAAGAGGGTAGGACGTTGCACCTGATCGTCATGGGGCCGCAGGGTTCCGGCAAGGGCACGCAGGCGTCGCTGCTCGCGCCGGCTCTGCGGCTCCACCACCTCTCCACCGGCGAGCTGTTCCGCGCCGCCATTGCCGCCGGCAGTCCGCTCGGGCGGGCGATCGAGGGCATCTACGACCGGGGCGACCTGATCACGGACGATCTGACGGTCCAGCTCGTCGAGGAGCGCCTCGATGCCATCGCCAGTGGCCAGGCGCGGTCCGGCAGCGGGATCATCCAGACCGATGCTCCCACGGCGGTCGGCGCGCTGTTCGACGGTTTCCCGCGCACGGCTCCCCAGGCGTCGTCGCTCGACGACCTCCTGACTCGTCGTGGTGAGCGGATCGACGCGGTCATCGAGATCTTCGCCCCGGAAGCTCAGCTCGTCGAGCGGCTGATGGCGCGTGGGCGAACGGACGATTCTCCGGAGGGTATTCGTCGCCGACTGGAGCAGTACCACGCCGAGACGGCCCCCCTGCTCGAGATCTACCGCGATCGCGGTCTCGTCGTGACCGTCGATGGAGCTCGACCGGTGGAGGTCGTCCACGACGATCTCGTCGGCCAACTGCGGACGCGACTCGGCGCCGGGCTCGGCGCGGGCGAGACGAGTTCCCGGTGAGCCGTCGCAGCGTCGTCCGGCGACGCCTGCCCCGGCGGGCATCGCTCCGGCCCGTCGGACCCGGTCGGGGTCTGTTGCGCCCGAAGACGGATGCCGAGGTCGGGCTGATGGCGGCGGCCGGCGAGCTCGTCGTCGAAGTCCATCGCCGGCTGGCGCCGCTGATCGTCGATGGCATCACGACGGCGGAACTGGACGCCGAGGCAGCGCGATTCATCGCCGCCTCCGGCGCCGTCTCCTCGTTCCTCGGTCACCAGGGGTTCCCGAAGTCGATCTGCACCTCGGTCAACGAGGTCATCATCCATGGGATCCCGTGCGACCGGGTGCTCGCGGGTGGGGACATCATCTCGATCGACGTCGGAGTGGTCCTGGACAGCTTCAACGGGGACGCGGCGTGGACGTATCCCGTCGGCGCCATCTCGGACGAAGCCAGGCGTCTGCTACATGGCACCGAGGCGGCGCTGGGTGCGGCGGTCGACGCGGCTCGGGTACCGAACGATCTCTCGGCGATCGGTCGAGCGGTCGAGCATGCCGCGGCGGCGAGCGGGCTCGGCGTCATGCCGGACTACGGGGGGCACGGGATCGGCCGGGCGATGTGGGAGGAGCCGCATGTGCCGAACGTCTCCGACACCGCCGACCCGATCGACCTGTTCGCCAATCTGACCCTCGCCATCGAACCGATGCTTACGCTCGGAGGTCCGGCGTACGTCATCGAGGACGACGGGTGGACGATCCGGACAGTGGACCGCTCCCTGGCGGCGCATTTCGAACACGACATCGTCATTCAGTCGGACGGGCCACCACGGGTCCTGACCGGTGCCCTCGCAAACGTGCTACACTAAGCGTTCGCGCGCATGTCAACAACATGCGCCGTCATTGTGCCTGGTGGCAAGCGCCCCATTTCGGCGCGATCAGGCAGCAGGAGTCGATCAATGAAGGTCACCGCATCCGTTACCCGTCGGTGCGACAAGTGCCGGGTCATCAAGCGCCATGGCATCCTGCGCATCATCTGTGAGAACCCCCGGCACAAGCAGCGCCAGGGCTAGGTATTGACGAGCTGGCCCCGCCGTCGGGCAGGGTGTCAGCCGCCGTCCGGGAGGGCGCACGAGCGATGGCCAGAATTGCCGGGATCGATCTTCCCCGCGAGAAGCGGATCGAGATCGGTCTGACGTATATCTATGGGATTGGGTTGCACACCAGCCAGGTGCTGCTGGAGCGCACCGGAGTCAGTCCGGATCGTCGCGTCCGCGATATGACCGACGACGAGGTCAACCGCCTCCGTGAACTGATCGACCGGGAGATCCGCGTCGAGGGCGATCTCCGCCGGGAGGTCCAGCTCAACATCAAGCGATTGATGGACATCGGCTGCTACCGCGGTCTGCGCCATCGCCGCGGCCTCCCGGTGCGGGGACAGCGGACCAAGACCAACGCGCGGACGCGCCGCGGGCCGAAGCGCGCCGTCAGCATGCGCGGCAAGAAGAAGTAAGCCGTTCGCCGGGCCGGGGAGCACGCTGCTCCCGGGTCCGGCGGTTTCCATGCCGGTCGGTCGCGGGTTGTCATGATTGATACATGGCCGAACGGGCACATGAGGATGAAGGAGAAGCGCGATGAGTGAACGACGACGGTCCGGCGCCGCCGGGAAGGCCAAGACGCGTGTGCGCCGCAGGGACCGCAAGAACGTCCCTCGCGGGCGTGTGTACGTGCAGGCGACGTTCAACAACACGATCGTCACCATGACCGACCCGGCCGGCAACGTCCTGGCCTGGTCGAGCGCCGGTGCCAACGGCTTCAAGGGGTCCCGCAAGAGCACCCCGTACGCCGCTCAGGTCACCGCCGAGCAGGCGTCCCGCAAGGCGCAGGAGCACGGCCTCCGCCAGGTCGACGTCTTCGTCAAGGGTCCCGGCTCGGGCCGAGAGATGGCGATCCGGTCGCTCCAGGCGAGCGGTATGATGGTGATCTCGATCAGCGACACGACGCCGATCCCTCACAACGGGTGCCGGCCGCCGAAGCGTCGCCGCGTCTAGGATCCGGTTCGCGGGAGTGCTCGCCCAGTCCTCCCGCGAGAATCCATCGATCCCCATGGTGCCGCGGGCGGTTTCGACGCCGGCGGCACCATGATGAGCAGTCCGAAGCGGACCGCTCATCCCCGACACGGACGGCCAGAACCGCGCACTGGCCTGTGTCACGGCGCGACCGGCCGCGGTCTGGTCGCGGTGGTGGTGCCATCGGCTCGGGCGCAAGGCGCTTCACGTTCATCATTGCCGGAGCCAGCGACGCGGCGCGAGTCGCTGGCCGGTGCGCCGCCCGGCGCCACCAGGAGGCGAGTACGCTTGTCTGAGAAGGTTTCGTTCAAGATCAATCGGACCGAAGAGGGGCTCAACTACGCCCGCTACACGATCGAGCCTCTCGCTCTGGGCTACGGCACCACGCTGGGCAACGCCCTGCGCAGGATCCTGCTGCGCTCGCTCGAAGGCGTCGCGATCTCGCGGGTCCGGATCGACAACGTCTGGCACGAGTTCTCGACGGTCGAGCATGTCCGTGAGGACGTCACGGAGATCGTGCTGAATCTCAAGCGGGTCCGCCTCAAGCGGATGCTCGACATCAGCACCGAAGTCCGCGCTCACCTGTACGCCCGCTCCGACAGCAACGAGGAGCGGATCGTCCGGGCCGGCGACATCGCCTGGCCGGCCGAGATCGACGTGATCAACCCGGACCAGCCGATCGCGACGCTCGAGGCGGCCGACGCCGTCCTTGACATGGACCTCTGGGTCACGTCTGGCAGCGGCTATCGCCCGGCCGAGACGCAGGACGTCCTCTCGCTCGGCGAGATCCCGATCGACGCGATCTTCACGCCGATCGAGCGGGTCAACTTCGTCGTCGAGCGCTCCCGCCGTGGGCAGACCGAGGACTACGACCGTTTGATCCTCGAGATCCTGACGGACGGGACGATCGAGGCGGATGACGCCCTCGCCACGGCCGGTGGCATCCTGATGGATCACGCTCGGGTCTTCTCCGAGCTGAACCGCAAGGAAGCCGACCTGACGACGTCCGTCAGCCCGTTCATCTCCGACGAGGTCCAGGGCAAGGCGCTGGCCGACCTCGGTCTGTCGCCGCGGGTGCTCAACGCGCTCCGCAGCCGCCAGATCGACCGGGTCGGTCAGGTCCTGACCATGGACCCGGATCAATTGCTCAGCATCCGGAACTTCGGTCCCCGGTCGCTGACCGAGCTTCGCGAGAAGCTGGCCGAGTTCGGGTACCTGCCGGAAGGCGACTACGGTCTCTACCACGACGATGGCTACCTCGACGAGGTCGAGAGCCCTGGAGTCGACGAGAACACCCGGGATGTTACCGACGCGATTGCGTCACTCCGCGTCGATGAGGCCGATTCCGTGATCGGCGATGAAGGGAAACGGTCGTGAGGCATCAGAAGGCCCATCGCAAGTTCGGGCGGACCAGCGCCCAGCGCATGCACATGTTCCGGCAGCTCAGCATCTCGATGATCCTCCACGAGCGGATCTCGACCACCGAGGCTAAGGCCAAGGAGATGCGGCCCGTCGTCGAGAAGCTGGTCACGCTGGCGCGTGAGGACTCGGCGTTCCACCGCAAGCTGGTCATGAGCAAGATCGACCACGCGCCGGCGACCGCCAAGCTGTTCGAGGTGATCGCGCCGCGCTTCGTCGACCAGCCGGGCGGCTATACCCGGATCAACAAGCTGGAGCCCCGCAAGGGCGACGCGGCGCCGATGGCGCTGATCGAGTTCATCGAGAAGTAGGGACGTGGACGGGTCGGCTTCCGGTCGATCGGGCGGGATGCTGGCCCTGACCCTCTCCTACGACGGCACTGGCTTCGCCGGCTCGCAGCTCCAGTCCGGTCAGCGCTCGGTGCAGGGGGAACTCCTCCGGGCGCTCGGTGAACTCGGCCAGCCGGATCTCCGGACGACCTTCGCCGGTCGGACGGACCGCGGGGTCCACGCGGTCGGGCAGGTCGTCAGCCTGCCCGACCCGTGGCCGGAGCGGCAGCTGGAGATGGTCCGCCGCTCGATCAACGCCTTTCTCCCGGACGATGTCGGGGTGCGGGCGGTGCGGCGTCCCGGTCCGGCCTTCCATGCCCGCTTCGATGCGACGTGGCGGCAGTACCGCTATATGATTGGCCAGGAATCGCATCAGCCGGTCGGCCGACCATACGTCTGGTTCCGGCTGGGACAGCCGCTCGACATCGCGGCGATGCGGGCGGCGGCCCCCGAGTTCTTGGGCAAGCGCGATTGCGCGGCGCTCGCCGGAGCCGGACAGGGCGTCCCCTGGTCGGACGCCCGGCAGCGGCCCCGGGGAACGGTCCGCACCATCTTCCAGGTCTCGGTCGAACCGGTCGCCCCCTGGTGGGGACCCGGTGAGACCGGCGGGGGGATCGCGATCGAGGTCGCGGCCGACGGCTTCCTGCCGCAGATGGTCCGCACGATCGTCGCGATGCTGGTCCGGGTCGGCCGGGGCAACCGGGACGTCGAATGGGTCAGAACGGTCCTCGCGGCGGGCGACCGCCGGCATGGGACACCAACCGCTCCCGCCCACGGGTTGACGCTGTGGCGGGTCGGGTACGGCGATGACCCGTCGTGGTCATCAGACAACGTGGGGACGTGACCGTCACGTCCGCGCTCCAGAACGATACGGCGGGGCACCCGCCCGACACACCGGCGAACGACGCTGGGTAGTGAGAGGACAACAGGATGGATCGGCGAACATACTCGCCAAAGCCGAATGAGGTCGACCGGTCGTGGTTCGTGGTCGACGCCGAGGGCAAGACCCTCGGTCGGCTCGCCACGATCATCGCCGCGACGCTCCGGGGCAAGAACAAGCCCGAGTACGCGCCGCACATCGATGTCGGGGACTTCGTCGTCGTGATCAACGCCGAGAAGGTGGTGCTCACCGGCAACAAGGAGCTCCAGAACAACTACTACCGCCACTCGAACTACCCCGGTGGTCTCCGGACGACCTCGGTCGCCGAGATGCGCCGTACCCACCCGGACCGGATCATCCATGCCGCCGTCAAGGGCATGCTGCCGAAGGGCCCGCATGGCCTCGCCCAGCTGCGCAAGCTCCGGATCTACGCCGGTCCCGAGCACCCGCACGTGGCCCAGAACCTGACCGAGATCCCGATGGCGGTGTTCGAGAAGGCCGGCGCGCTTCGCCACGCCGCCGACTAGTGTGAATCGCCGGGGGACCGGCGGTGAAGGAGGACGTCCATGAGCGAGCAGGCAGACAGCTCTCGCTATTTCTACGGCACCGGTCGGCGTAAGTCCGCCGTCGCGCTGGTCCGGCTCTACCGGGGCACCGGGACCGTGACGGTCAATGGACGCACGGCGCGTGAGCACTTCGGTGGTCGCGATGTCCTGCACGCCACGATGATGGCGCCGTTGCGGCTGGTGAACCTTCAGGGCCAGTTCGACATCGTCGTCAAGGTGATGGGCGGCGGCGTCTCGGGTCAGGCCGGCGCGGTCCGCCACGGCATCTCCCGGGCGCTGCTTCGCGTCGACGACGATCTTCGCCAGCCCCTCAAGCGGGCCAAGTTCCTGACGCGCGACCCGCGGGTCAAGGAGCGCAAGAAGGTCGGACTCAAGCGGGCCCGCAAGGCGCCTCAGTACACCAAGCGGTAACGCCGACCGGCGTTTCGTGTGGTGCGCCAGCATCCAGAGCCAGCAACGGACGACGGGGCGATGCACTGCGGTGCGCCGCCCCGTCGTTGCGTGCTCGGACAGGGGCGATGGCATACTCGTCCCCTCGGCACCCTTTCTCCGAACCGACCGGTCGGGGCATACTTGGCCAGCTGAGTTCGAAGGGAGCACGATGGATCGCGGGTTTGGCGTGGCCGGGTCACTCGATACCGCCATCATCCGGCAACTGGCCCCGGTGCTGGAGTCGCTCGGGTTCCGCACCCTCTGGGTCAACGACACGCCGGAGGGTGACAGTCTGATCGGCTGTGCGGCCGCCGCCGAGGCAACGACCACCCTTCGGGTGGCGACGGGCGTCATCCCGATCGACCGGCGCGGACCGGCCGAGATCGTCGCCGACATCGCGCTCCAGGGTATCCCCGCCGACCGGCTGACGATCGGGATCGGCAGCGGCATGGCGCCGAAGCCGCTGGGTCGGGTCCGCGCGACGGTGGCGGCGCTGCGCGAGCTGGCCGATCCGGCGGCGGTGATCTCGGTCGGTGCGCTCGGCCCGAGGATGACGGCGCTGGCCGCCGAGCTCGGCGACGACGTCCTGTTGAACTGGCTGACTCCCGACGCGGCCAGAGTCAGTGCGACCGACGTGGCACGGGCGGCTGCCGAGGTGAGTCGTTCCACGCCGCGCGTGACAGCGTATGTGCGGGTCGCAATGGACCCGACGGCGATCGAGCGGCTCTCGGTGGAGGCCGGCCGGTACGGGTCCTATCCCTCGTACGCCGCGCACTTCCGCCGGTTCGGGGTCGACGCGATCGACACGACGATCGGGAGCGAGGACCAGTCCGAGGTCGGGGCTCGTCTCGACCGGTACGCCGGGACGGTCGACGAGATCGTCGTCCGGGCGATCACCGGTGCGGAGACGTTCGAGGCCTACCATGACCTGGCGATCGCGACAGCTCCCCGTGCGGCCGGGTAAGATGGCACTCCCCGCACCGATACCGAGCCGACGATGATCGCGGCGTGACGGACAGTGGAGATGAGATGGGTCAGCGCGCTGGCGGAGACGAGGGATTCGAGGCGTGGCTCGGCCGGCGGGAGCGGGAGCGAGCGGCGGTACCGCCGGAGGCGTCCGGGCCAGCCGTCCGCCGTCGGAGACCGGCCCCGGCTCCCGTCTCCGATGCCGGGACGAATCGCCGCCGGGACGCGATCGCCTGGGCCGAGGAGACCATGCGCCACGAGCGGGTCGTCTTCCTCGATACCGAGACGACCGGCTTCGGACCGCGGGCGGAGATCATCGACATCGGCATCGTCGCCGCCGACGGTACTGTTCTGCTTGATACCCTGGTCCGACCGGAGAGCCCGATCCCCGCTTCGACCAGCAAGGTCCACGGCCTCTTCGACGACGACGTCGCCGGCGCCCCGACCTGGGCCGACATCCACGCCGAGGTCTACCGGTTGCTGATCGGGACCCGGGTCGTGGTCTACAACGCGCCGTTCGATTCGGGCATGGTGACCAGCTGCTGCCAGCGAGCGGGGCTGATCATCCCGACCGCGCAGTGGCAATGCGCCATGCGGCAGTTCTCGGCGTTCGCCGGGCCCGTGACGGCCCTGCCCGGCCGGGCGTCCTCGCGCTGGTACAAGCTCGACCATGCCGCGGCCGCGTTCGGCGTCGCGCCGGGTGGGCACCGGGCGCTGGCCGATGCCGATGTCTGCCGGCGTGTGGTCGAGGGCATGGCGGTCGCAACCTGACCGGCTACCCATCCGGGACTCATCGACCTGGAATCGTTGCTCAGGCGGGTTCGTTCCGCGCCGATCACCGCGTTTCGACTGCATCATCGATGAGGACCGTCTGATCTGGCCAGATATGCGGTCCGCTGTGCGAGTGATCGCAGAGCAGCAGATCGGAGCCGGACTCCGCGACCACGCTCAGGTGACCCGAGGCCGTCATTCGCCGGTAGTGGACCGGAAAGTCCTCCGGGATGACGCGGCTCCGGGCGATACAGACCAGCCGGTCGTGCTCCGCATCGAAGGTGCTGTTGTCGGGCCGGATCGGGATCTCACCGAACTGGTTCGGGTTGCGGGGGGAGCCCGACAGGCCGCGGCCGTTTCCCTCACGGGGTGGCCGCGTCCCCTCGGTCCGCCGTCGCCGGGCCTCGGGAGCTGCCTCCCGCGGGGGGTGCCGGACCGGCTCGGGTCGTCGGTGACCGGTCGCCGCTCGATCCCGAGTAGCGGGTCGTCCCGCCGGCGACCTGACCTCCGATGGGTCCGTGGTGTCCCTCCGCGTCCGCTCGATCACCGGTCGCCGTTCGTCCACCGGACCCTCGGGCTGTGGACCGGCCTGCGGCTGGTCTCGACGATTGCGGCGTCGGCGACCGGCCGGGCGTGACGATCCCGCGTCGGCTCGGTCGGGTGAGGCCTCGTCCGGGGCGCCGCCGGGCCACGCCGGATCGTCGTGGGAACTCGATGGCTCGGTCGGCATCATCCGCTCACCGGCACGCCCGGAGCCGGGTCCACGTCGGCCGCTGGCGTCCGGATCGGGCGTCGAACTCATTCGGGTTCCTTTCCACCTCATGGGAGACGATCCGGCCGGGTCGCGATGGGTGATCGTGCACAGTGCGCACGCTATCGTAGGCTGTCTGCCTCCGAAGCGCTTGCCGTCGCCGGGCCATCGACCGCCCAGGGCAACGCTGCGCTCCGGTGATGTCGGCCTGCGGGTAGAATCAGTGCAGTACACGTCGATGCCGTCGTCATCGTTCGCCTCCCTGACGGCAACCCGGAGCAAGATTGCGTGCCAAAACAGATCGGCATCGACCTCGGAACCGCGAATGTGCTCGTCTATCTGCGTGGACGCGGGATCGTCATCAACGAACCCTCGGTCGTCGCCATCTCCGCCAAGGACGGCCGCGTCAAGGCCGTCGGGATCGAAGCCCGGAACATGCTCGGCCGCGAGCCCCGCGATACCATCGAGGTCGTGCGGCCGATGCGCGACGGGGTCATCGCCGACTACATCGTGACGCAGGAAATGCTCAAGTACTTCATCAACAAGAGCTGCGGCCGGTTCTCCCTCGTCCGACCCGAGGTGATGATCTGCGTACCGGCCGGTGTGACCGGCGTCGAGCGTCGCGCCGTGCGTGACGCCGCCCTGAACGCCGGCGCCCGCCGGGCCTACCTGATCAGCGAGCCGCTGGCCGCCGCGATCGGGGCCAAGGTCCCGGTCGCGGACCCGTCCGGCAACATGATCATCGACATCGGCGGCGGCACGACCGAGGTCGCGGTGATCTCCCTGAACGGGACCGTCGTCGCCCGGTCGCTCCGGGTCGGCGGCAACCGGTTCGACGAGGCGATCGCCAACTACATCAAGCGCAAATACAACCTCCGGATCGGCGAGCGGACCGCCGAGGAGGTCAAGATCGCGATCGGCAGCGCGATGCCGGTCGAAGAGGACGTCATGATGGAGGTCCGGGGCCGGGACGAGGTCGCCGGCCTGCCACGGACGGTCCAGGTCCACGCCAACGAGATCACCGACGCGATCACCGAACCGCTCGAGGCGATCATCGGGGCGGTCCGGGCCGTGCTGGAGGAGACGCCACCCGAGCTCTCCTCTGACATCATCGACAAGGGCATGATCCTCACCGGCGGCGGAGCCCTCCTGCGCCATCTCCCGGATCTGCTCATGGAAGTGACGGGGGTGCCCTGCTACGTCGCCGACGATCCGCTCTCCTGCGTGGCGATGGGCACGGGAATGGCAATAGAGCACCTGGACATCCTCCGCGACAGCCTCGAAGAGCCTTAGCCAGCCGGCGGGCGCCTCAGTCTGCGGCAGTGGGACGCACCGAAACGGGCGCTCCGCCGGGGTCCCATGCCGAACAGTGATGAGCGATACAGGGAGTGCGAACCATGACACGAGACCGGGTGAGCGGAGTGCTCGTCCATCCGACCTCTTTTCCGGGACCACACGGGATCGGCGATCTGGGACCGGCAGCGTTCCGGTTCGTCGACTGGCTCGTGACGGCCGGCCAGCGGCGCTGGCAACTGATGCCGCTCGGCCCGACCGGCCTGGGCGACTCCCCCTACGCATCGCCGTCGGCGTTCGCCGGGAACCCGCTGCTGGTCTCGCTGGAGTGGCTCGGCGGTGAGGGGCTGCTTCGGCCCGAGGATTTCGGCCAGATCCCCGAGTTCCGGGACTGGGAGGTCGATTTCGGGGCGGTCTACGACTTCAAGTACCCGTTGCTCCGCCGGGCCTACGAGCGGTTTCTCGAGCAGGCCAGTCAGGACCAGAAGAGCGAGTTCAAAGCGTTCTGCACGGCCGAGGCGTCCTGGCTGGAAGACGTCGCCATCTTCCAGGCCGCGAAGGCCGCGACCGAGGGGACGGCCTGGTGGACCTGGGATGACGCTCTGCACCGGCATGACCGGGCGGCGCTCGATCGGGCGCACGTCGAATGGGCCGCGGAAATCGGGTTCCAGCAGTTCGTCCAGTTCCAGTTCCGGCGGCAGTGGGCGACGCTCAAGCGGTACGCCAACGACCGGAACATCCAGATCATCGGGGACATCCCGATCTTCGTTGCGCTCGACAGTTCCGATGTCTGGGCCAACCAGGCGGTCTTCCGGCTGGAGCCGGATGGGACGCCGACCGTGGTCGCCGGGGTCCCGCCCGACTACTTCTCGCCGACCGGTCAGCTCTGGGGCAACCCGCACTACGACTGGGATGAACTCGCGAAGACGGGCTACGCCTGGTGGATCGAGCGGGTCCGGGCGATCCTGGCCCAGGTCGACATCGTCCGGGTCGATCACTTCCGCGGCTTCGCGGCCGCTTGGGCGGTCCCGTACGGCTCCGAGGACGCCAAGCCCGGTGAGTGGCAACAGGCCCGGGGCGCGGACCTCTTCGCCGCGATCAGGGAGCGCCTGGGTGACGTCCCGTTCATCGCCGAAGACCTCGGCATCATCACGGACGACGTCGTCGCCCTCCGGCAGGAACTCGGGATCCCCGGCATGAAGGTGCTCCAGTTCGCCTTCGGGGACGGTCCGGAGAACGTCTACCTGCCGCACAACTACGAGGCCGACACCGTCGTCTACAGCGCGACCCACGACAATGAGACGACGGTGGGCTGGTTCCATCACCTGAAAGAATCCCAGCGTCAGGAGGTCCAGCGCTACCTCGGTCGGGACGGCTCCGACATCGCCTGGGACCTCATCAGGAGCGCCCTCGGATCCGTCGCGGATACGGCGATCTTCCCGCTCCAGGACGTCATGCGCCTGGGTGACGAGGGCCGGATGAACACGCCGGGCCGGCTGGGCGGCAACTGGGGCTGGCGCTACCACGAGCATCAGCTTCACACGGGCCTCGCGGCCGATCTCGATGAGATGACGACGGTCTACGGCCGGCAGCACCCGGTCCCGAAGCAGCGGGAGTATGATCCGTACGATTACACCGCCCCGGATACGGCGCACCCACTCCGGTCGTGACGCCCGACGGACAGCGGAAGACGGAACGTCCCGGTAGTGCGGATCGCCAGGCCGGCTGATCCCGGCCTCCGTTGGCAATGAAGATGCTCCGGGACCGAAGAACCATGCTTTGGACGGGTGCCTGAACGTATGGCGCACCCGCCGATTTCCGAAGAGGAGATCCATCGATGACGACGACCCGTGGCGCATTCACCTTCGTCCTTCATAGCCACCTTCCCTATGCCAGGGAAGCCGGCATGTGGCCACACGGGGAGGAGTGGGTCCACGAGGCCATCGGCGAGACCTACCTGCCGCTCCTGAACGCCCTCTACGACCTGGAGGAGGAGGGCGTGGACTTCCGTCTCACGGTCGGGATCACCCCGATCCTGGCGGAGCAGCTCGCCGACGACCTGATCGCCGAACATTTCATCGTCTACGCGGCCGAGCGCGCCGCCTGGGCCGCAGCCGACGTCCCCCGGTTCGAGGAGCAGGGTGACGCCGAGATGGTGGCGCTGGCCCGGTACTATCACCAGTGGTACGCCCGAAGCCTCAGCTCCTTCACCGACCGGTTCGGTCAGGACCTGATCGGTGCCTTCAGGGGGCTGCAGGACCGCGGTAGGATCGAGATCTCGACCAGCGCCGCGACGCATGGCTATCTGCCGCTGGTCTCGCGGGACTCGACGATCTACGGGCAGCTCGCGACCGGCGTATCGTCGTACAAGCGCCACTTCGGTCGGGCGCCCAAGGCGATCTGGCTGCCGGAGTGCGCCTACCGTCCGGCCGCGATGGACACGACCGATCCCGACCACCCGGTCCGGCGGCCCGGTCTGGAGTCGTTCCTCGCCGCCCAAGGCATCCAGGTCTTCTTCAGCGAGACGCACCTCGTCGAGGGCGGCAAGCCCGTTGGCCGCGCGGCCGGCGACGCGATCGGTGCCTACGGCATGGTCACGCAGCGGTATTCTGTCCCGCTCAGCCCGGATGAGCAGCGTGAGCCCGGCACCACGTATCAGGCGTACTGGGTCGGGGACGCCCCCGGTGAGGTCGCGGTGCTGGCCCGGAACAACCGGACGTCGCAGCAGGTCTGGTCCGGGGACTTCGGGTACCCTGGCGACGGCGTCTACCGGGAGTTCCACCGCAAGGACGCGGTCTCCGGGATGCAGTACTGGCGGATCTCCGGTCCGGGCGTCGACCTCGGCGCCAAGAAGGTCTACGACCCGGCTGTCGCGACCGACCGCACCCAGGACCATGCCCGCCACTTCGTCCTGCTGGTCGAGAAGTTGCTGACCGCGTACGCCGACGAGCACGGCAAGCCAGGTGTGATCGCCTCGAATTACGACACCGAGCTGTTCGGCCACTGGTGGTTCGAGGGGGTGGACTGGCTCAAGGGCGTGCTTCGCGGGCTCGCCGCCAGCCCGATCGTCGATCTGACGACGGCCAGCGGCATCGTCGAGGACTACCCGCCCGAGAAGGTCATGGACGTGCCGGAAGGAAGCTGGGGCGCAAATGGCACCCACTTCACCTGGATGAATGTGGACACCGAGTGGATGTGGCCGATCATCCACGGGGCCGAGTCGCGGATGGAAGAGCTGGTCGCTCGCTTCCCGGACGCCGAGGGTGAGACCCGCGAGGTCCTGAATCAGGCCGCCCGCGAGCTGCTCCTGCTGGAGAGCAGCGACTGGCCGTTCCTCGTCACCACGGGCCAGGCCAAGGAATACGCGATCGAGCGCTTCACTGATCACACCGAGCGGTTCGACCGTCTCGTCGGCGTCGCGGTCGGGAGTGGCACGATCAGCGCCGAGGACCGGACGTACCTCGACGAGCTGGAGGAGCGGGACAACCCGTTCCCGGTCATCGACTACCGGGTCTTCGCCGCCCGGCAGGGTTCGGCCCGGCTGGCTGACTTACCGGCCGTAACGCCTGTTTAACGGCCAACACGGCATCGGGTGACAAAATGGCCCACATCGCATAGGTGTGGGCCATTTCGTTGCCAATTGTCGTCTTCAAGCCGAACATGGTCGATCGCGAGCAGACCCCTCCCCCAGCGAAGCGAGACCCCTCCCCGGCTCGTTTCGCGCTGCGGCGCTCACGCCCGGAGAGGGGCTCCACATGTCGGCTTCGCACTCCTGACAACGCCGTCGCGTCGTTTCGTCGTAGGGGCGAAGCTTGCGAGCCAGGCCACCGCAGCGGCCATCGCCCCGCAGGGCGATAACGGGGTTGGCAAGATGCGTGTTCAAAATCGCCCAGCCATGTCGGCCATGCATGTCGCCATGTGGTGGTCTCAGTCATCCACGCCCATTTGATAGGGTTTGCCATCTCGAGCATCGTTGAACCCGGAACACCGCCTCGCCTCTCGGCGAAGGCTGCTGCGGCAGCCTGGCTCGCAAGCTTCGCCCCTACAAAAACTGGCACCACCTTGTTGTGCCTTTGGGTCGGCAGCTGAGACCGGACGACCACACGGGTTGCTCCGACGAGATCCGACGACGTTGCTACGTCGCGAGGGTCATCAGGGGGACGTCCAGCCAGGTCGGTCGGTTGTTGGCCTCGTAGGCGAGTTCATAGAGGGCCTTGTCGAGCTCCCAGGCGAGCAGGGCGGCGGTGAAGGCCTCATCGGCCGTCGGGACGAGTGCGTGGGGGGAGAGCGCCGCTCCCGTGCGGTAGGCCTCGATCAGCGCCTGGCGGCTGGCGGCCTCCCACTGGGCCAGCCAGTGGTCGACGATGCGCTCGTCGAGTTCGCCGTCGTAGGCCTTGACCGCGGCGGCCCGGGCATAGCGCAGTGAACGGAGGATGCCGGCGAGGTCCTTGAGTGCGGCGCTCCGGTCCCGGCGCTCCTCGATGCTTCGGGACGGCTCGCCCTCGAAGTCGAGGATGATGAGGTCGCCCGTCAGGCCGCGCAGGATCTGCCCGAGGTGGTAATCGCCGTGGACGCGGATCCTGACCGTGCCCTCCAGCGACCGGTAGCCCCCCACGCGCCCCGCGAGGCGGGTCGGGCTCAGGTCGACCGCGACGACCATCTGCTGCTGCAACGGGGAAAGGCGCGGCAGCGCGTTGTCGAGCATCGTCCGCTGCTGCTCGATCGAGGCGATCGTCGCCCGCTCCCACTCGGCTACGTCCTCCGGCGTCACGGTGCGGGGGACGAATGCTTCGACGGAGTCGGACGAGGCCAGTGCGACATGAAGCTCTGCGGTGCGCCGGCCGAGGAGCGCGGCCGGAGTGACATCGAGCAGCCCGTCGGGGAGCTCGGCGGTCGGGGCGATGCTGGCGCGATCGATCAGGTCGGCGAGTTCGTCCAGCGTAGCGGTCCAGGCATCCCCGGCGTTGGGCGTGAAGACCTGGAGGACCGCGACGGAGGTCTCGCCGCTGTCGTCGAGGTACGAGACGCCGCCGACGAGCGGCGGTGCCGCCCGGAAGTCGGTGTGCTCGGTCAGGAACCGGCCGATCTCGAGGTCGGGATTGATGCCGGGCTGGAGCCGCCGGAACAGCTTGCCGATGATCGCGTCGCCGTAGATGACCGACGAGTTGCTCTGCTCGCTCCGGATCAGGCGGCTGTCACTGGACCGGGCGGCGGCGAGGTAGTCGCCCAGCACAGCGGTCGGCTCGAAGCGGAACGCGCCCCGGACGGCGTCGATCGTCCGGCCCTCGGCCAGGGCATCGAGGAACCAGCCCCGAAACCGACCCTCCTCGGGGCCATCGACGATCGCCATCGTCACGTCACCCGCGACGGTGGCGATCGTCTGGCTGCCGGCCGCGGGGGTCGGCGTCAGCATGATCGGCAGGAAGTACCGGTCGACCCTACCATCGTCGTACCGCAGCCGGGAGAGGGCCAGCCCGGCGATCTCATCGCCCACGACGTCGAGCGCGATGTCGTCGATGACGACCCCGGCAATCGTCTGGGACTTGGACCCGAACCACCGCCGTTCGGCGATCCAGCCCGCGACGGCGGCGGAGAGCGCGTCGACGATGTCAGCCACGGCGACAGGGGTCCTGCCGATCACCGCCGCGATGGTCTCGACGGTCGCGCCATCGGGCGGGCGTGGGGAGTCGTCAACCAAGGGTCACCTCGTTGGGAGTGCCGATCGGGTCAGCGTCGATCGTTCGGGTATGGGCGATGGGGCCGGTCGACATCGCCACCGGCCCCATCGGGATCGGGCTTTCGGGATCAGGAATCCGTCGGCGGAGCCTCGAGCCGGAACCAGTAGAAGGCGTGCGGGCCGAGCGTAATGAAGTAGGGGAGTTCGCCGACGGCCGGGAACCGCGTCTCGCCGATCATCTCGACCGGGATGTAGCCCTTGTAGGCCGACAGATCGAGCTCGCAGGCCTGGACGAAGCGGGACAGGTTGACGACGCAGAGGATGATCTCGTCGCCGTACTTGCGGATGTACGGCATGACCCGAAGGTTATCCGGGTGGAGGAATTCCAGCGAGCCGCGACCGAAGGCCTGGTAGCGCTTCCGGATCGAGATCAGCCGCTTCATCCAGTTCAGCAGGGAGGTCGGGGTGCGGCTGAGCGCCTCGACGTTGACCCCCTGATAGCCGTAGACCGGGTCCATGATCACCGGAGAATAGAGCCGGGCCCAGTCGGCGCGGGAGAAGCCGGCGTTGCGATCGCCGTTCCACTGCATCGGCGTCCGGACGCCGTTGCGGTCGCCGAGGTAGATGTTGTCGCCCATCGCGATCTCGTCGCCGTAGTAGATCACCGGGGTGCCGGGCATCGACAGCAGCAGCGAGTTCATCATCTCGATCTGGCGGCGGCCGTTCTCCAGCAGTGGCGCCAGCCGCCGCCGGATGCCGACGTTGATCTTCATCCGCGGGTCCTTGGCATACTCGTAGTACATGTAGTCGCGATCGGCGTCGGTGACCATCTCCAGCGTCAGCTCGTCATGGTTGCGCAGGAAGATCGCCCACTGGGTGCCCTCGGGGATCTCCGGCGTCTGCGACATGACCTCGACGATCGGCGTCCGGGTCTCGCGGCGCATCGCCATGAACATGCGCGGCATCAGCGGGAAGTGGAAGGCCATGTGGAACTCGGGCGCTTCCGGAGTGCCGAAGTAGGCGACGACGTCGCTCGGCCACTGGTTGGCCTCGGCGAGCAGGATCTTGCCGGGGTACTCGACGTCGACCACGGCGCGGAGATCGCGAAGGAACTGGTGAGTCTCCTCGAGGTTCTCGCCGTTGGTGCCGTCGCGCTCGTAGAGGTACGGGACGGCGTCGCAGCGGAACCCGTCCAGCCCGAGATCCAGCCAGAACCGGGTGATGTTGAACATCTCCTCCCGGACCTCGGGATTGTCGAAGTTCAGGTCGGGCTGGTGACTGAAGAAGCGGTGCCAGTAGTGCTGCCCGGCGACGGGGTCGTAGGACCAGTTGGAGATCTCGGTATCCGTGAAGATGATCCGGACCTCGCTGTAGCGGGTCGGGTCGTCGCTCCAGACGTACCAGTCGCGCTTCGGCGAATCCGGGCTCTGGCGGGACTCCTGGAACCACGGGTGCTGGTCGGACGTGTGGTTCATGACGAGGTCGGCGATGACGCGGAGACCTCGGGCGTGGGCGGCCTCGATGAACTCCTGGAAGTCGTCGATCGTGCCGAAGTCGCTGTGGATCGAGTAGAAGTCGGCGATGTCGTAGCCGTCGTCCTGGTAGGGCGACGGGAACATGGGCATGATCCAGATGCAGTCGACGCCGAGATCCTTGATGTAATCCAGCTTCTCCGTCAGGCCGCGAAAGTCGCCCATGCCGTCGGCGTTGCTGTCGTTGAACGACTTGACCGGGATCTGATAGAAGACCGCGTCCTTGAACCACTCCGTATCGGCAGTCAGCATGCGTCCACTCTCATTGGGTAGGGACCGGCGCGGGGTCTGGCCCATTTCCATCGGCCGCTGATCGGTTGCGTACGCGGATTGTACGAGGTGCCGCTGCCCGCCGCAGAGCCGGGCTGACGGCTCCCCTGGCGTCAGCCCGCCTGGCTGCTCAGGCGACGCCGTAGCGGCTGATCAGGAAGATCTGCCCGGGGATCTGCTCGGGATCGAGCCGGACGTACTGGCGGGAACCACGCCACTCGTAGCGCTCGCCGGAGATCAGTTCGATCGCCTGGAACGGCTCGTCGTCGGCGATCCCGAACTGCTCGATCGGCAGGTAGACCCAGGAGTCGTGGACGTTGAACGGGTCGAGGTTGACCGCCATGACGATGTTGTCCGAGCCGTCCGGCATGACCTTGCCATAGGCGAGGATCTGCGGGTTCTCAGCCTGGTAGAAGCGCAGGTTGTCGTACTCCTGCAGGGATGGGTGCTCGGCCCGGATCCGGTTGACCCGGCTGATCAGCGGGACGATGTTGCCCGGCCGGTCCCAGTCCCAGACCTTGTATTCGTACTTCTCCGAATCGAGGTACTCCTCACGGCCCGGCACCGGCGTGTTCTCGCAGAGCTCGAAGCCGCTGTAGATGCCATAGACCGATGACAGCGTCGCGGCGAGCAGGAAGCGGCTCTGGAAGGCGGCCCGCCCCCCCTGCTGGAGGATGTACGGGTTGATGTCGTGGGTGTTCGTGAAGAAGTTGCCCCGCATGTACTCGTTGGGCTCCTCCTGCGTGAGCTCCGTCAGGTACTCGGTCAGTTCCACCTTGGTGTTGCGCCAGGTGAAGTAGGTGTAGGACTGCGTGTAGCCGGCCTTCGCCAGCGCCTTCATCACCTTGGGCCGGGTGAACGCCTCGGACAGGAAGATGACCTCCGGGTTGGTGCGCTGGATCTCGTTGATCAGCCACTCCCAGAAGATCGTCGGCTTGGTGTGGGGGTTGTCGACCCGAAACGTCTTCACGCCATGGCCGACCCAGAACCGGATGACGCGAAGCTGCTCTTCCCAGAGGGCGCGCCAGTCGGCCGATTCCCAGTTCAGCGGGTGGACGTCCTGGTACTTCTTCGGCGGGTTCTCGGCGTAGCGGATCGAACCGTCCGGACGGACGAAGAACCAGTCCGGGTGGTCGCGGATCCACGGGTGGTCGGGCGACGCGTTGATCGCGTAATCGAGGGCGATCTCCATCCCGTGGGCCGCGGCCTGGCGGACGAGTTCGTCGAAGTCATCCAGCGTCCCGAGCTGCGGGTCGACGGCGTCGTGACCACCGGCCTCGGAGCCGATCGCGTAGGGCACGCCCGGGTCGTCCGGCCCGCCGCCGAGCGTGTTGTTCTTGCCCTTCTTGTTGGTCGAACCAATCGGATGGATCGGCGTGAAGTAGAGGACGTCGAAGCCCATCGCCTGCAACCGGGGCAGCTGGCCGATGACGTCGTGGAACGTCGCGCTCTGGCCCTCGATCGTCCCGGCCGAGCGCGGGAACATCGAGTACCAGGAGGCGTAGCGGGCCCGGACGCGGTCGACGACCACGGTCAACTCGCGGGCGAAGGTCTGCGCCATCGCCCGCGACCGGTGCCGGTGCATCAGCGCCACGACCTCATCGGACATCAGGACGTCGGCCGCCGCGGGCGCTTCGGCCAGCCCCCGCGCCTCCGTGACCGCGGCCTCGAGCTGGTCCTGGTCGGCGCCGCCGGCTCGGACGGCGGCCTCGAGGATCAGCGCGATGCCCTCCTGGACTTCGAGATGGACCTCGACGTCCGCCGCGATCTTCTTCTCGACCTCGTCCCGCCAGGTCGCGAAGGCGTCTGGGAATGCCACGACCGTATAGACGTAGCGCGTGTTCTCGGTCAGCGCGAACGACCCCGACCAGCGGTCGTTGTCGACGTACGCCATCTCGACCTCGTGCCAGTCGTCCTCGTCCCACCGGCGGTAGCGAACGACGGCGGCCAGGGCGTCATGGCCGTCCTTGAAGATGTCGGCCGAGACGTCGAGCGTGTCGCCGACTTCGCGCTTGACCGGGTAGCGGCCACTGTCGATCTGGGGGCGGACGTCCTCGATCAGCACGCTGCTGGGGATGGTGGAGGTGGATATCGCGGCGATCGTGTCCGTCATCGTGATGTGCTCCTTCTCGGGCCCGACGACCTGTCGGTCCGTCGGGGCCGGTCGGCCCGGGAGACCGTATCGAGGCCGTCGAATGCCGGAGTCGAGGGTTCCGTGTGCAGGCAATTCGTGCGTCGGCGGCGGGAAGCCGCCGCTCTTAGGAATCGACGCAATGCGGGTGCCGACGGCGTCTCACGGCATATCGGGGATGCTACGATGGCCGGGATCATATGGGAACCGTCGATCCGCACGGAGACGGGTGGGGTCGGACTCAGCGGGGGAGAAGACATGCTGGCGATACAGGGTCGGTGGCGGCTATTCGGTGTGTTCGCGCTCGTGATCGCGATGGTCCCCGGCTTCACGGTGGCGCCCGGTTCCCGATCGTTCCAGGTCCTTGCCCAGTCGTCCGGCGGTCTGCGGGTCTCCTACCCGGTCGATGGCGGCGAGATCACCGGCGAGACCGTCCCGGTCGTCTGGGGAGCCGGCGACGGCGACCAGGTCGCGCTGATCCTCGACGATGCCGCCGACCCCGAGAGCGGCGACGCGATCGAGGAGGGCGATGGCGTCGTGATCGCGACGGAGAGCCCGGCGCTGCTGTCCGATGTCGAGCCCGGCGATCACACCGTCAGCGTCGTCGTGGTCGACGGTGACGGCGTCCCGGTCGACGGCGGCGATATCTCCACCGCCGACGTTACGGTCCTCCCCGCGCAGACCGCCGCGATCTACCCTGGTGTCTGCAGCGGGATCGGCGCCGACCCGAGCTACGAACTCAATGATGTCGCCCTCGGGATCGGCGGCGTGGAACCGGGGCTGGTCTTTCCGGTCGCCGACGCCGTTCAGACCCGCTCGGCCGGTGTGCCGTTCACAGTTGTCGGGGCGATCAGTGACACGACCGTCGCTGTCCCGCTCGCCGATCTGCTCGCCCGGGCTCAGGTGATCTCGCTGTCCGGCGCCGGGATCGACGGGCTGGACGACGACGAGTCAGCGGCTTGTGGTGAGGTCGGTGGCGTCGTGGCCGGCGGCATCCTCAACGTCGGCCTCCGGCAGCAGCCCGGCTCGCCGCTGTTCGGGATCGCCTCCCTGATCGACCTCGGCGACAGCACGCGGATCGTGGTCGAGAGTGCCCTGACCGACCAGGCGGCGCCCGAGGACACGGAGGTCCTGGATGAAGGCGAGGCGCCGGTCGAGTTGCCGGTCTCCCTCCAGCAGGGCATCTGTGACAGCCTCAACCCCGACGTCTCGACCGACCTCAACACGACATCCGAACTCCTGGGGGAGACCGGGGGCGAGGGCGTCTCGTTCGCGACCCGCGTCCTCGTCAGCGAGACGACGATCGACCAGCCGGTGACGGACCTGCTGGCACGGGCCGCGGCGATCGCGGTCGCGGCGTCGGGGCTGGATGGGATCGACGACGGCGACCTGGTCGCCTGCGGCGAGGTCGGCGGTCCGCTGCTGTCCGGTGTCGCGCGGGTGGCGCTGACAGAGCGCAACGGCTCGGGCGTCCAGGGCCTGGCGACGCTGTTCGCCCAGGGTGAGTCGACGACGATCCTGGTCGAGCTGTTCCGGGTCGGCGGCAGTAACGCCGAGGCCCAGCCGTCCGCATCCGCGTCGGCCTCCGCCGCGCCTGAGGAGGAGAGCGATCTCGATGACGACGGTGTCAGTGACGACGTCGACAACTGCCTGACCGAGCCGAACGAGGACCAGGCCGACGAAGACGGCGACGGCGTCGGCGACGCCTGCACCGAGGTCATCGTTCCGGCCGCTGATGCGGATGAGGATGGCGTCCCGGACTCGACCGACAACTGCACCTTCGTCGCCAACCCCGGCCAGATGGACTCCGACGGCAACGGCATCGGCGACGCCTGCGATGACGTAGTCGTGCCTCCGACGATTCCAGCAAACCCGACGGCTACGGTGATCGTTGTACCGCCAACACCTACGGTGATCGTTAGTCCGCCGACGCCTACCGAAGTGCCGCCGACGCCCACGGAGGTGCCGCCAACACCAACCGAAGTGCCGCCGGCTCCCACCAATACGCCGATTACCTGCTTCAATGCGGAGCAAACGCCGATCCCCTGCGCGTGAGCGTCAATAGGTAGTCATTCCGAATGACGGCAGCGGCCGGGCCAATCGCCCGGCCGTCGTCGTGTCTGGACAGCCAGAGGGTTGCACCCAGCAGGTACAATCGGAGCTTGCCTTGCTTCCCGATCCGTTCACTGGGTCGGGAGCCGCTGTCTGGTCGCCGGTTCTGGCGCCATTCGTGCGGTACGTTCGCGGGCAAACACGGCGTAACGCCGGCTGGTCGCGACACCGCGCCGAGCCAGCGCTAAGGGGCACCTGCCCGACGACCCTCCGTCAGACATGACGGCCTCATCGCAGACGACGGGAGAAGACGCATGCAGCACTACGACGTGACGTACCTGAGTGGTGGCGAGGAGTTCACCCAGCGGGTCGAAGCTGTCGATGCCGCATCGGCCGCCTCGAAGGTCCAGATCGAGCACGGCCGCGAGGAAGGCATGTTCGAGCTGCTCTCGGTCTCCCTCATCGAGCAGGATGACCACGAGGCGACCGGCGAGTCGCTCCCCCGGGACTAGCTCCGGGACCCCCTGACTCCATCCCCCGACCTTCAACCGGAGAGACGTACCAGTGACAACTGCCGTGATCCCCGCCAGCCGCCGCGCCCGCGTCTGGCCCGGCCATCCCTACCCACTCGGGGCGACCTGGAACGGGCAGGGGACCAATTTTGCGCTGTTCTCCGAGAACGCGACCGCCGTCGACCTCTGCCTGTATCCGTCGCTCGACGCCGTCGAGGCCTCGGATGTCGTCCGCCTCCGCGAGCAGACGGCCCACGTCTGGCACTGCTATCTGCCGGGCGTCCGTCCGGGGCAGCTCTACGGTTACCGGGTCCACGGCCCGTATGCCCCGGAGAGCGGGCAGCGGTTCAACGCGAACAAGCTGCTGCTGGACCCGTACGCCAAGGCGATCGCCGGAACGGTCGACTGGTCCGCACCCGTCGCCGGCTACCGGCCGGACGACCCGAACGTCGACCTGAGCTTCGATGACCGCGACGACGCGGCCGGTGTACCCAAGTCCGTGGTCTCGGACCCGTTCTTCGACTGGGCCAATGACCGCAAGCCGGAGATCCCCTGGCACAACTCGGTCATCTACGAACTCCACGTCAAGGGGTTCACCCAGCAGCACCCGATGATCCCCGAGGACATCCGTGGGACCTACGCCGGGCTGGCCCATCCGGTCGCGATCGACCACCTCAAGCGCCTGGGCGTCACGGCGGTCGAGCTGCTGCCCGTCCACGCCTTCGTCGACGACGGCTTCCTGACCGACCTCGGGCTGAAGAACTACTGGGGCTACAACTCGATCGGCTACTTCGCGCCGGAAGCCCGCTATTGCAGTACCGGCCAGCAGGGCGAGCAGGTCAACGAGTTCAAGGCGATGGTCAAGGCGATGCACACGGCCGGCATCGAGGTGATCCTCGACGTGGTCTACAACCACACCGCCGAGGGTAACCACCAGGGGCCGACCCTCAGCTTCCGTGGCATCGACAACACCGTCTACTACCGGCTCATGGAGGGCGATGAGCGGCACTATCAGGACTTCACCGGCACGGGCAACACGCTCAACGTCCGGCACCCGCAGGTCCTGCAACTGATCATGGACTCGCTGCGGTACTGGGTCCAGGAGATGCACGTCGACGGCTTCCGCTTCGATCTCGCCTCGGCGCTGGCTCGCGAGCTGTTCGACGTCGACCGCCTCTCCGCCTTCTTCGACATCATCCATCAGGACCCAATCCTGTCGCAGGTGAAGCTGATCGCCGAACCCTGGGACGTGGGCGAGGGCGGCTATCAGGTCGGCAATTTTCCGATCCTCTGGACGGAATGGAACGGCAAATACCGGGACAGCATCCGCTCCTTCTGGCGCGGAGATGAGGGCATGATCGCCGACCTCGGCTATCGCCTGACCGGCTCGTCCGATCTCTACCAGAGCGACGGGCGCCGGCCGTACGCCAGCATCAACTTCCTGGTCGCGCACGACGGGTTCACGCTCAACGACCTCGTCAGCTACAACGACAAGCACAACGAGGCCAACGGCGAGGACAGCCGGGACGGGGCCGACGACAATCTCTCCAATAACTACGGGGTCGAAGGACCGACCGACGACCCGGCCATCGTCGAGCTGCGCGAGCGGCAGAAGCGGAACATGCTGGCGACGTTGCTCCTGTCGCAGGGCGTGCCGATGATCTGCGGCGGCGATGAGATGGGCCGGACGCAGTTCGGCAATAACAACGCCTATGGGCAGGACAACGAGATCAGCTGGCTGGACTGGAAGCTCGACGAGCACCAGCGCTCGCTGCTGGACTTCACGCGCAAGCTCGTCCAGCTCCGGCGCGAGGAGCCGGTCCTGCGCCGGAGGAAGTTCTTCCAGGGGCGCCAGATCCGGGGCTCCGAGGTCAAGGACCTGACCTGGTTCCGGGCTGACGGCCTGGAGATGACCGACGAGGACTGGTCGTCCCGCGCCAAGTCGCTCGGACTCCGGCTGGCGGGCGACGCGATCGACGAGCAGGACGAGATGGGTTCCCGGATCATCGGCGACACGCTGCTGATCCTGATCAACAACGCCGACAACGGCGTCAACTTCACGCTGCCCCGGTTCGGTCCGCAGGCGGAGGCCGTCTGGGAGACGATGTTCGACACCTCGCGGCCAACCGAGGCCCGGACCGAGCAGCATGAGGGCAATACCCCCATCCTGCTGGAGCAGCATTGCGTCGTCTTGCTCCGGGTGCGGGAGTTGCTCGACCCCGAAGACCAGTCTCCGACGCTCGACAGCCCGATCCCCGACGCGCCGGTCCGTGCGTAGCGATTGTCGTTTCGCCACAGCGGTTCGGGCTGAAACACTCTCGCGCGATGGGCAGTGTCGCCCCCTCTCCGGGCACTTGCGAGCCGAGGCCGCGTTAGCGGGTGAGCGAGCGGGTGAGCCGGAGAGGGGTGGGGGAGAGGTCTGGCTCCGCCTCCGAGATGTCCTGGGTCCACCGACCTACACGGATTCGGTATCGCCGCTGACGGACCAGCGAATTGAACCAAAGAGAACGGGCCGCTTGCATGATGCGAGCGGCCCGTTCGTGTTCATGTTGGACGAGTCGATGCTCTGGACTACGAACAGGTGTCGGACGCGGGTTCGCGGTGCTTACCCGAGACATCGATCACGCCGAGGAGCTGACGGAGGCGCTCGGCCTGGATCGGCGAGAGGTCGCCGAGCAGGGCGGCCAGGCGGCGCTGGTAGACATCGCTGAGATCGTTGACGAGGTGCAGGCCAGCCGGAGTCAGCCGGGCGAGGACCATCCGGCGGTCGTCGGGATGAGCGTTGCGCTCGGCCCAGCCGTGCCGTGAGAGGATATCGACGTAGAGTGTCGCGGTCCGGCGAGCGACCGAGAGGCGTCGGGCCAGTTCGGACGGTGCGATCCCCGACGGCTGGTTATTGGCGAGCTCCAGTAGGGCGCCGAACGCTCCGGCCGTCAGGTCGAGCTCGGCGAGCGCATCGGTCGCGGCCCGGTCGAGGGCGCCGGCCGTCCGAAGTAACTGCATGAAGGCGGTGAAGCGGGTGGTGTCCTCCATCTCGGCAGCGGCCTGGACGCCAGGGTCCACCATCAGCCATTTCGGATGGACACCCTTGATGGTTGCTCCGTCATCGGAGCCGGTCCCTGCCGCGGAGCGAGGCGTCAGTGCCGCGGGTCGGTAGGAGTGCGACAGCATCTGGTTCGTCATGGAGCCTTCCCTTCCGGTGTCCGCCCGATCGGCCGCTCAGTCGCTGGAAACCCGCGGGTGGCGGTTCGTCGACCGGGTTCGCATCGGGCTCACGGAACCTTCACTGGTCCGGGTGATTGGTTCCCGAACGAAGTGTACCGAGCGGCTCAGGGTCCGTCAGTCAGGGACGCTCTGTGAATGCGTGCCAGATCTGTAAGAGATTTCCCTACATGCCGTGGTGGGAGGGGCCGGTCGGTGGGAGGGGGATACGATCGTCGTGCCGGCCGTCTCATCCAGGGGGAACCGCTCCGGTGCGATCGAGATGCTCAGGAGTCAGCCGAGAGCAGTCCGGCCCGGAGGGCGTAGCGGACGAGTTCGGCCCGGTTGGTCAGGCCGAGCTTCTGCATGGCCCGGTGACGGTAGGTCTCGACGGTCTTGGGCGACAGGGAGAGGAAATCCCCCGCCTGCTGCGCCGTGTGGCCCTCGGCGGTGAGCTTGACGACCTCGCGCTCCCGGTCGGAGAGCAGTTCGCCCAGGTCGAGCTCATCGCCCGCGTTGACCCGGCCGAGGTAGCCGCGCAGGAGCGTCTTGGTCGAGGAGGGGTCGAGGAAGACCTCGCCACGGGCGACGGTCCGGATGGCGTCGAGGAGGTCGGTGTGGGCGGACGCCTTCCGGACATATCCCAGACCGCCGGCTTCGAGCACCGGCAGCAGATACCGCTCCTCGGCGTGAACCGTCAGGACGAGGACGCGGGTGGCGACGTCGAGTTCGTTGATCTGCCGGATCGTGTCCATGCCGCCGCCGGGCATCGAGAGGTCGGCGACTGTCACGGTCGGGATCAGTTCACGCGTGAGTTGCACGGCGGTCGGGCCGTCGGCGGCTTCGGCGATGACCTTCATGTCCGGCTGGGTCTCGAGCAGGGCGCGCAGGCCCGCCCGGACGATCCCGTGGTCGTCGGCGAGCAGGATCCGGATGATGGGTGAGACGGTGGCTGCGGTCGACATCTGCTTGGGCCTCCGCGATCCTGACTGGAGCGCCCGCCTAGTATGACGCCCCGCCCGGTTCGGATCGGTCGGGATCGGGTGTCGCTGCCGCTCTGCTCAGGCGCGGGTCCGGCAGGACCGAGAAGATCGACCGGTCCGGGTTCCGTGGCCAGACGACGTCGTCCAGACGTGAACTCGCCGGCGTCGCTCCGAGGAGCGGGATTAGGGCGAAGACCTCGGTCCCATGCGTTCCCCGCCGCCAGATCCGGAACGACCCGCCCGCGAGCGCGACCCGCTCCTCCATCCCGAACAGGCCGAGCCCGAGACCCTGATCGTCCGGCCGCCGGGGGACGAGCGGGTCGATGCCCTTGCCGTCGTCCCGGATCGAGATCGTGATCTCGGTCTCGGTCCGGTCGAACTGGACCCAGGCGTGCCGGGCATTGGCGTGCTTGGCGATGTTCGTCAGGGCCTCCTGCGCCACCCGGTAGACGACCAGTTCGACTTCGGTCGGGACGCGGCTCCGGGAACCACGGTGCTCGAAGCCGACCGGGATCGCGAGTTGGTCGCTGAACCGTTGACAGAGCTCGGCCAGGGCGTCGAACAGGCCGAGATCGTCCAGGGCGGGCGGTCGGAGTTCCAGTGCGAGTCTCCGAACGCTCTCGAGCGACTGGACGGTCATCCGCTCCAGCTCCTCCGTGAGTCGGAGGGTGGCTCCGGACGCTGATGCCCGGACGGTCGTGATCGTCAGGAGCTGGGCGAACAGGAGCTGGGCGGTGTCGTCGTGGAGTTCCCGAGCCAGCCGCTTGCGCTCCTCCTCCTGGGCATGAATGACCTGGGAGGCGAGGGACTGGATCTCACGCCGGTCGCGGGCGACCTCGTCCAGCGTGGCGTTGAACGTCTCGGACAGGTGCCGGATCTGGGGATCGGTGAACGTCGTCGATTCCGTCCGGGCCGTCATGTCGCCGAGCCGGACTGCCGAGGCCGTTCGCTGCAGGATCTCGATGGGGCGGAAGGCGGCCCGCAGCACGAAGTAGTTGACGATCACACTGACCGGGAACCCGATCACGACGAAACCGAGGATGAGCGATGGCAAGGTGATGGCACCGTGATCGCGGGAGAATTGCCAGGTCACGATCGTCCCGACGATCGCCCCGATGATGACGATGGTCGCATTCGCGATCAGCACCTTGTACAGGATCGGGAGCGTGTAGATCCAGTCGAGCGCCGGCGAGCCGTTCATGCGAGCGACGAGACGAGTCACCCAGCGGGGCGACGGACGCCGGCCGGGTTCGGGCTGCGGTGCCGTCTGGTTAGCTACGGTATGGTCGGGAATCGACATAACAGACGGGTCCTCGATGACGGGGAGTCGGACCAGGTCCCCACGACGCAGTCGCGGGGCGCAAACGTCCATTGCGGACACCGGTCTCCGACATGACGGTACACTATCGGTTTGGATGTAGACCGACTTCGGGACGTCTCACAGGAGGAGCAAGCAGCATGGCTTCCACATTCTCGTTCGATGTCGTCTCCAAGTACGACCGGCAGGAACTCAAGAACGCCGTCGATCAGACCCGCCGCGAGATCGAGACGCGGTACGACCTCAAGGGCACGAAGACGGAACTCGAGCTCAATGACGATGATATCTCGATCAACACCGAGAGCGAGATGTCGCTGACGGCGATCCGGGACATCCTGGAGAGCAAGCTGATCCGGCGCGAGCTGTCGCTGAAGATCCTCGATTACCAGGATGAGGAGACCGCGTCCGGCGGCCGTGTCCGGATCACGATCAAGCTCAAGGAGGGCATTCCCGACGACGTCGCCAAGACCCTCTCGAAGCAGATCCGGGAGCAGAACAAGAAGGTGACGCCGCAAATCCAGGGGGACACGCTCCGGGTCCAGGCCAAGAGCAAGGATGACCTGCAGGACGTCATCCAGTTGCTCAAGGGTGAGGACGTGCCGGTCGCCCTCCAGTTCGTCAACTTCCGGTAGCCGCACCCGCACCCGCACCGTGTCGGGCGTCGGGCCAGACCCGCTGGAAGATCGACCACTGGTCGGTCTCGGCTGAGATCTCCCGCTCCAGGGCCGCGACGAGGAAGGCCATGCCGGCGGCGATGTCGGCCTCGAGGTCGTCGGTCCGGGGCACCTTGAACGGGGGCTGGACGCGGATCTCGTGGCGAGGCCCGTTCCGGCGGGCGAAGGTCGGCAGCAGCATCGCACCAGTGTCCCGGGCGATCCGGACCGGGCCGGGCGGGAGCGTCGTCTCGGCGCCGAAGAAGGTCACCGGGATGCCGTTGAAGAAGAAGTCGCGGTCACAGACGATCCCGACGACTTCCCCACGGCGAAGCGAGCGGTAGATGCCCCGCACGCCGGACGGGGACGGCTCGACGATCCGGCCGCCGGTGTTGGCGCGCAGGAACGAGATGGCGTCGAACAGGACGCGGTACGTCGTCCGTCCCGTCAGGATCGTCAGCGGGTACCCCATCACGGCCATCGCCTGGCCGATCATGTCGAACGACCCGAGGTGCGCCGTCACGACGATCGTCCCGCCCGGCTCGCGCTCCAGCCCATCGAGGTGCCGGACGAACGCCGGGTCGAGGTCCATCAGCGCCAGGACCTCCGCCGGGCTTCGCCGGTAGATCACGAGCAGATCGAGGACGTTGAGGATGCCGTTGCGGGCGATGCTGCGCGATGTCGCCTCAATGCGCTCGGCCGGCGTGTCCGGACCGAGGACGTGGAGCAAGTTGTCCCGGACGTTGTCCCGGAAGCCACCGTTGAAGCGGAAGACGACCCAGCCGATCACGATCGCGAGGCGAACCCGGACCGGATCTGGCAGGATCGCGGCGAAGGACGACAGCAGCTTGGCGAGCGTGATGCTCAGGCGATAGCGGATCGGGTCTCGCTTCTCCCGGCGGAACTCGAGCTGGGTCCGGAGCCTGCTGGCCCGGCGCTGGACGGTCTCGACGCGGCGCTGCGCCTCCGTCTGAACGTCGGCCGCCGTCTGCTGGACACGCTCGGCCTGGCGCTGGACCTTCTGCCGGAGTTCCTCGCCGATGGCGTCGGGTCCATCCGCGCCCGGCGCGGCTGCTCGAGTGCTGGCATCCGTCGCGACGTCGGGACTGCCGGGCAGGGTGCCGGTCGGCTCGACGGTCACCGGTGGGATGGTGGAGTCAGTCACGGGAGATCTTCCGCTTCCACGCTGGCGGCGTACCGGGAATCCCGACCGTTGGGAGTCAACGGATCGGTCAGTCTGGCCGTCCGAGGGTGACTCGATGCGACGATGACCTCCCAGGCGTCGACGATGACGGGGACGCCCCGGACGATCGTCAGCGCCACGGCCAGCCAGACGGCGCCCCAGCCGAACCAGGCGAAGGGGGCATTGCCGTAGAGCGACCCGAGCCACGTTCCGGGCGCGTCCGGCCGCTCCGAGCCGACGTACCCGGTCAGGAAGACGAATCCGATCGCCTTGGCGTAGCCGAACAGCGCCCGCATGAACCGCCCGGCCGTCAGCCACCGCGTCAGCGGGGAGCGCATCATGTTGTCGCTGCCGAAGGCCGTCTTCCCGTCCGCATAGGACATCGACCGGAGCGCATCGACGATGAACCCTCGGGTCATGACGAGGAACGGGACCCAGAGCGGGACGGCGCCGAGGGCCGCGAAGAGGACCCAGAGGACGTTCTCCACGATCCGGTCGCCGGCGATGTCGAGGACGGCGCCGAAGGCCGACGTGCTCTTGCGGCGGCGGGCCACCCAGCCGTCCAGCCCGTCGCTGGCGAAGACCAGGGCGATCAGGATCATCGAGATGCCGATGACGGTGACGTCACCGAAGTAGATCATCGCGACGACGACGAACATGACGATGAGCCGGCCGACGGTGATGAGGTTGGCCATGGTCGACGACAAGCCCTTGCGTACGAACTCGCGAGGCGAGCGCAATGGTCCGCTGGCCGTCCCGGAGAATGAGCGGGCTGGCCGGTCCTAACGGAGCAGTGTAATCGCTGCCACCCAGACCAGAGCCTGGACGAGGACGCCCATTCCGACCACGAACCGGGACGCGAACCGATCACGCCGGGCGACGAGCAGGGCGGTGCCGATCGACATCAGGCCGAGCATGGTCGCAACGAAGGGGACCTGCCAGATCGCGCCGGACCCCGTGGTCGGGCCGGGCGAGCCGTCCGCCCGGAGCCGCAGGGAAAGGGGATCAGGGGCCGAATCGATGAGGTAGCGCGTCAGCCCCCACATCACCATGGCCGAGAGGGCGACGAGCAGCGTCGAGCCCGACGCCATCGGGTCCTCGAACAGCGCGATCCCGCTGCGGCGGCGCGGGCGGGTGCTCGCGGGCGATCGGTCCGCCCGGGGCAGTCGTGGTCGAACCGCATCGAAGCCGTCGTCGACATCCACATCGTCCGCTTCGGATTCCGGCGGACGTGGCGCGTTCCGGAATGACCCGGATGGGTTTTGGTCCGTTCCTCGTCCGGGTCGGGCTAGCTGGGCCGGCCAGGTTCCGGTCGACTCGTTGCGTCCGCCGGTGCGCTCTCCGGTGCGAACCGGCCAGGCAGTCGTGTAATCCTCGGCCCTCCGGACGGCCCCACCCAGTGGCCGAGGGTTGACCGGCTCGCGCCGTCTCCCCGATTCCCACTGGTCCCTGGTCTGGCCCATCCATCCTGGGGCACCGTCGGGAATGACCGCCGGCGGGAGTTCGGTCGTCGGGGCAGCGTATCGTCCGGTGCCCCGTCGTCGCCGGGTCGGTTCCGCAGACCATGACGGCTCGGTAGAGGGTGGACGGACCCGGCCTCCGGCCCCGGTGACGGGGTCCCGCCGGGTGCGCAACGAGGAGCGATCGACATCGGACATGCCGTCGGGCGGCATGGCGGCGTCGCCACGCTCCCTCGGTTGGGCACCCTCCGTTCGCCAGTTGCGGGGCTGGTCCGACATGAGTCCCTTTCCGTCTGAGCGGCCTGTTCGGCGGGCGGGACGGTGACGCGACAGGCCGCAGGATAGCATGACGCCCGGCCAGGTCCGGCCGGGCGTCATGCGTTCGCATCGCGGTGCGGATCAGGCGGCCGGAGTTCCCGCGATCAGCGTCGCCGCTGCGTCTTGCGCGGGCGGCGTTCCGGATGCCGGGACGCCCGCCTCCGGTGTCGCACCGGTCGGTGTTCCGGAGGGCGCCGCGACGCCGGTCGGAGCGTTGACGGGCGGGGTGAACTGATCAGCCGCCGGCGTCGGGGTCGGGTCGGCCGCGCCCGAGATGTCCGCCTCGCTGGACCGGGCGGCCAGCCACTCGTCCGTCACGGCGGTCTGGGCCGCGGTCAACTGGGCATCGGTGAAGGCGCGATCCGGTGCCGTCTCCGCGACCCGGACGATCTCCCAGCCGAACGAGGTCTGGAACGGTGCGCTGGTCTGGCCGGCGGCGAGGCCGGACGTGGCCGACCAGAAGGCGTCGTCGACATCGTACTGCGAGTACCAGCCGAGGTCGCCGCCGTTCGCCGCCGTCGCGCTGTCGATCGACTGGCTGCGGGCGATCTCCTCGAAGTTCGCCCCACCGGCGAGCTGGGCGGCGATCTGGTCAGCGAGTTCCTGAGTGGCGACGAGGATGTGCGACCCGTGGACCTGGGGCGCCGACTGGCCGAGCTGCCCTTCGAGGATGTCGGACACCCGCTGCTGGGACAGCGCCGGGATCGCGACCCACTGGCGATACTGATCCTCATCGACGTGGGCGATGTCGAACGTCCGGTCCCGGTAGAGCTGATAGCTGGACTCGGCGGTCGCCCGAGCCTGAACCGCATCTGGCGTCGGGGAGACGGCCGGTGTGCCGACGGCACCCTCCGGCACACCGGCGATCGGGGAGGACGCCAGGTCGCCGGTGGCCGGCGTCGCGCTGGTCTCGACGACGACCGGCGTCGCGCCGATCAGGACCGGCGAGCCGCTGTCCGCCACGACTGGTGTGCCAGCCGGGACGTTCACCTCGGGCGTGCCGCCGGGAGCGACGGTCGCCGTCGGCTCGCCACCACTGACGACGGCGGTCTGCGTCGCCCAGGACGCCCGCTCGGGGATGAGCGTCGGTTCGACGGTGGGCGTCAGGAGGGGTGCATCCTCCGGTGCGAACCGGTTGAGGATGAACGCGTCGACGTCCTCGTCGGTGATCGTGACCCCCAACGTGTCCGCGTACTGGACGTAGAGCTGGTCGTCGATCATCTGCTGGAGGTACTGGTCGTCGACGTCCGTAGACCCCCAGAGACCATCGAGTTCCGTCTGCGCGTTGGCGGCCGCGTTCTGGTACTGGGTCGCCTGGTCCCCGCCGACGACGCCGGCGAGGTAGGAGTACTGATCGACCTGATCGACGAGCGAGACGCCGCGGGCGCGCCAGTAGTCCTGCCGGGAGATGTCGGTCCCGTTGACGCTGGCCAGCACCTGGCGCGGGCGGACGACATCGGTCCAGACGAAGGTCCCGATCAGGATGACGGCGACGAGGGCGACGATCGCGCCGATGCCGATGTAGAGCTGCCTCTGTCGCTTCGCCTCCCGCTGGGCGCGGGAGATCCGGTGCTGGCGGTCGGGAGCATTGCGGGCGCGGGGAAGCCGGGCCTGCCGCACGTTTGATCGGGATGGCCTCTGCGGCCGTCGTTCTGACACGGTCTCTCCCTCGCGACGCGGCTGCGTCCTGTCCCGGCGAACACCCGTCGTCCAGTCGGTCGCCGGTTCACTCATACGACAACGCACCACCTGCGTCCGACGGGGCGGCCACAAGCGGTGCGTTGTCAGGTCCGGCTCGAACTGGTCACCGGCGTCGGGTAGCCGGGCGTCGGGGTCCGTGTTCGAGGCCGGATCGGTCAGCTAGAAGGGGACGTCGTCCATGTCGCCATAGTCGGCATTGCCCTGCTGGCTCTTTCCGCCGGCATTACCGCCGCCGGCGTTGCCACCGCCGGTGTCGCCGCCCCGGGCGCCACCGCCGAAGCCGCTCCCGTCGCTATCGCCACGATTGCCGAGCAGCTGGAACTCGGATGCGTTGACGTCCAGCGACGTTCGCGACTGGCCGTCCTGGCCAGTGAACTCACGCTGCTCGAGGCGGCCTTCGACATAGACCTGGCGGCCCTTGGCGAGGACACCACTCTGGGTGAACTTGTCCAGCGTTTCGGCGAGTCGGCCCCAGGCGGTTACCCGGAACCAGGTCGTGGACTCCTGCTGCTGACCATCGCGGTCGTTGTACCGCCGGCTGGTGGCGACGGAGAACTGGACGTTCATGGCTCCCGAGGGCGTGTACCGCGTTTCCGGGTCACGGCCGAGGTTGCCGATGATGCTGACCTTGTTGTAGCTCATCTTGCGCTCCGTCCTTGTTAGGCGCGGCTCGGCTCGGCATCGTCAGCCGGGGCCGTCTCGGGCTCGGTCGGAACAACGGCAGCGGCCTCGGCCGTCGCAGTGGCGTCGGTCTCGGCAACCGGAGCGTCGGAGGTCACAGCCTCAGCGACATCCGGAGACGATTCGACGACCGGCTCCGTCTCGGTGATCACCGGGGTCGTCTCGGCGGCTGACTCAGTCTCCGCGATGGCCGGAGCGGCCTCAGCGACGACCGATCCGGTCTCGGCGAGGACTGGAGCAAACTCGGCGGCCGGAGCCGTCTCAGCAGCCGCACCCTCGGTCGGAGCGCTCACGGCCGGCTCGACGATCAGAGCGACGGCGACAGCGGCTGGAACCTCGGGGGCGGGCTGGGCGGGCTGGCGCGGGCGATCGTCACGGTTGGTATTCTGCTGTTGCGGACGAGCGGCCTCGGCGGCGGCGCGGGCAGCCTCCTGAGCTTCACGGGCGGCGTCAGCGGCGGCGCGGGCGGCTTCGGCGTTCCGGACCAGGTCGCCGGCGGCGATCTCGGATCGAACGACCGGGGCGGGGGCAACGGCCTCACCGTCACTCGTCTCCGTCGTCTCGGCCGGTGTCTCCTTGACGTCGTTCAGCGTCAGGAGGAAGCGGAGGACCCGCTCGTCGAGCTTGAGATCGCGCTCGACCTCGAAGACCTGACTGGGCACGAGGTCGAAGTGGATCACGCTGTAGAAGCCATCACGGACGTCGCGGCCGCTGTGGCGGATCGGGTAGGCGAAGCGGCGGCGGCCCCAGGGGGCGTCCTGCAGGACCTGGTAGACGGCGCCACCGGCGGTCCGGATGTAGCCGGTGATGACTTCGAGCTGCTCGGTGACGGAGTCGTCGGCAACCTCGGGGGAGAAGATGGTCATCAGCTCATAGGGGCGTGCGGTCGGTGCGTATTCGCGCAACGGATGCTCCTTTCCATGGAGACGCCTCACGTCAAGACATCGGGGTTGCGCTCCCGGGCTCGAGCAAAGCGGAAAGGTAAGGCACCGCGAGGGTGCCAACGGATGGAGGGCGGACGCACGACAACGGACGACCGCGAAGATCAGGGCCGTCCGTGCGTTCGTGCAGACGGGCGAGTATAGCACGGCCCGAATCCGTGCCCGGTCAGCCGGCCAGGCTCAGCCCGAGCACGGTCGCCGCCCGGCGCATCGTGCTCTGCGCCGCCCGGACGTCGTCATCCTCCGGTGCCTCGAGGATGCTCAGGGCCATCTCCTGGAGCGCCCGGATGGCCTCGGGGGTGTTTAGGTCGTCGTCCATGGCGTTGTAGAACTCGTCGGCCAGGGTGCTGATGTCGAGTGGCTCGTCGGGGCCGTCAGTCGGGAAGTCGGCGGCCTCCCGGAGATCGTCAGCGACGCGGCTCCAGGCATCGACCTCGTCGTCGATGTACTCCCAGTCCGAGCGGTAGTGATGCGACATCACGTAGAGGCGCAGGGCATCGGCGCTGTAGGTGTCCAGGACTTCCCGGACGAGGACGAGATTGCCGAGCGACTTGCTCATCTTGGTGCCCTGGTAGGCGACCATGCCGACGTGCATCCAGTAGCGGACGAATGGCGAGACCCCGGTGGCGCGTTCGGACTGGGCGATCTCGGCCTCGTGGTGCGGGAAGACCAGGTCCTTGCCGCCGCCGTGGATGTCGATGGTGTCGCCGAGGTACTTCGTCGACATGGCGCTGCACTCGATGTGCCAGCCCGGCCGGCCCGGTCCCCACGGCGAGTCCCAGGCCGGCTCGCCCGCCTTCGTCGCCTGCCAGAGGACGAAGTCGAGCGGGTCGCGCTTGTCCGGGTCGTCCGGGTGGTTGCCGCGCTCGTTGGCGACCGCGAGCATCTCGCCCCGCGGGATCCTGCTCAAAACGCCGAAGTCCGGGTCCGACGCGACGTCGAAGTAGACGCTGCCGTTGGACTCATAGGCGTTGCCGCTGGCGACGAGGCGTCCGGCCAGTTCGACGACGTCGACGATGTGATCGGTCGCCCGGACGTAGTGGTCGAAGGGCAGGGCATTCATGTCGGCCATATCGCGGAGGAAGCGGTCCGTCTCCCGGTCCGCCAGTTCCCGCCAGCTTACTCCGACTTCGCCGGCCTTGCGGAGGATATCGTCGTCGATATCGGTCACGTTCTGAACATAGGTGACCGTGAGATCGGACGCGCGCAGGTATCGGGTCAGGATGTCGAAGGTGAGGAAGGTGAATGCGTGGCCGACATGGGTCGTGTCGTAGGGAGTCACTCCGCAGACATAGATTCCGACCGATCCGCCCCGGTCCGTGAAGGTCTCCACCTGCCCCGAGAGCGTGTTGTACAGCTGCATTCCCGTCGTACTCCAGACGTTGATAGGGTTGTCGACCTGTCGGTGTTCCGGTGTTCGAGTCGCTCGGTGCTGGAGGGATCGGTTCGGCCGCTGGCCACTGAGCCGGTTCGGCCGGACGCTCATCGTCGCTGGTCGCCAGTATATCCGAGCGCCCCGGCCCGGAACCCGCCGACGTTGGCGGGATGCCACCGCCGCCGGGACGCGTGCACGGCAGGTCCGGTCGTTCGCCGAACGGTCGGCTATATTGGGGCCGGTGCCATGGAAGTGGCGGTCGCCGGCGTCTCGGCGCAGCAGGAGCGTTCGCAGCCTCATGGATCGTTCGGGTTTCCCTCATCAGTCAGGACCGTCGCGCCGTGGCCGTGGCCGCCGACGGTGGTTGACCGTGGCACGGATGGTGGCGTTGCTGCTCCTGATCGTGGCCAGCCCGACCCTCGCGGCGTCGGCGCAGCCGGACGATGGCCCTCTGCCCTCGACGGCGGGCGAGGTGGGTATCTGCGCGACGGGACGGCTCCATATCGGCGACATCCCGAAACTCGCGGAGGCGTGGCGGATCACCGTCGAGGCCGACCGCTCGCTGGCCGTGGAATGGCGGCCGGATGCGGTGCTGATCTCGACGGACCTGAGTTGCGGATTCCTCGCCGATGAACCGCGAGTCCGGACGACCTTCTACTCCGCGGATGCCAAGGGCGTCTGGGACCCGGAGACGGCTACCCTCCGGCCGCTCGATCCCGGCGATCCGGAGCCCAAGGAGTTGCCGTCCGACAACGTCTCGTTCGACGTCGTTCACGACGCGATAGTGAGGCTCGGGATCCCGGACGACGAAGAGGTCGGCGCCAGCGGCATCACGATCCGGCTCAATACCGCCGACCCACCGTTCGGACCGAGGTCGATCCCCGCCGAGACGATCGTCCTGCACCTGACGGTGGGGACCGGCGGCGCGACCCGCGACCTCTACGTGGACGCCGTCACCGGCGACACCTTCACCTATGAGGAGGGCACACGGCATGACGACGCAGATGACCGCTGAGATCGAGGCCATCACCGTTCGGGCGATCTCGACCCTCGCCTCGACCCCATCGGGCCTGTTCACCGATATCGACGGCACGATCAGCTACATGGCGCCGCGACCGGACGAGGCCTTCGTCGAGCCCGCCGCCCGGGAGGCGCTGATCGTCATCCAGCGCCACCTCGCCATGACCGGGATCGTCACGGGCCGGGCGCTGGACGTGGCGCAGGGTCTCGTCCAGGTGCCAGCCCTCTCCTTCGTTGGCAACCACGGCCTCGAATGGGAGATCGATGGGCGGCACGAGGACAACCCGGCGGCGTTGGCGGCCCAGGACGGGCTGCGCCAGGCGCTCGCCGAGATCGCGGGGGCGGCCCAACGGCTCGAACTCGATCAGGGGTTGATCCTGGAGGACAAGCGGCTCAGCGCGACGGTCCATTACCGACAGGCCCCCAACCCCGAGCGGTTCCTGGAAGAGATGCTGCCGGTGCTCGTCCATGCCGCCGGGGAGCACGGTCTGCAACTCGTCCCCGGCCGGATGATCATGGAACTCCGGCCCAATACCGGGATCTCCAAGGGGACGGCGCTGCGGGATATCATTCAGCAGAACGGCCTCCGGGGCGTGGTGTTCTCCGGCGACGACATCTCGGACGTCGAAGGATTCGAGATCCTGGCGGGGATGCGAGCGGCGGGAACCATCGATGCGCTGATCATCGGCGTCGTTGGGTCGGACACGCCGGTCCAGGTCCGGGAGGCCAGCGACGTGCAGGTCGCCAACCCCGACGAGATGTCGGCCGTCCTGACGGCGATCGCCAGCCACCTCTCGGGTCAGCCATGACGCGGCCCCTTCCTGGAACCGTCTGGAGGAACCGTCCATGATCCAGCAATCCGCCCACCGGTCGTCCCATCCGAACACGATGCGGTTCGTCCTGATCCTGTTGGCGATGATCCTTGGCCTTAGCGGCGTCACCCTGGCGGCCGGGCAGGATGTGACGCCCGCGCCGGGAGCCGCAGCGACCGTTCCCGCCGCACCGCCGTGGCGAGCCGAACTCGTCCCCCGCGATCGGCCGCTGGCGATGACCGTCGGGACGACGCCGGTCCTCGTCGAGGTCGCGAACACCGACCGGGAGCGGTCGCTGGGGCTCGGCCAGCGGGCCGGTCTCCTGCCGGACACGGGGATGCTGTTCGTGTTCGACGGTCCGCCAGAGGTGCGCAACTTCTGGATGGGGGGGATGCGGTTCTGCCTGGACATCATCTGGCTGCAGGATGGCGTCATCACCGGTGCGGCCGAGAACACCTGTCCGGGACCGCCGGGCGAGTCCCAGGATCTGATCCCCCGGCATCAGTCGCCGGGCGCCGCGGAGTACGTCCTGGAGATGCCCGCCGGCTTCCTCGCCGGGAACGGCTACGGGGTCGACACCCCGGTCACATTCGGTGAGGACCCCTACGGCATCCCGACGCCCGAGCCGGCCCAGGGCTGATCGGGGTAGAGGAGTCATCCGCTCGTCCGGGCTGATCGGTCGGTCTCGGGGGCCATGACGGGGCCGGACGGCCCGCCGGAACTCCTTGACTGGAACCCTTGACATCGATCGGGCTCGCCACTAGTATTCATCGCCGTGCCCGGTCAGTTTCGGGCGCGGAACACCAGACGCCGATCGGAAGTAGTAGGCTGCGTTTCCCAGCGAGTTGCCGGTCGGTGCGAGGCAACGTGAGTGGCCGAACTCGTCCGGGAGTCCTGTCACGGCCGCAAGGCCGGGTGACAGCGGGTGACCTCCGATAGCGGGTCCTTGAGTGGATCGATGCCGGGTGCCGTTACGGGGCTCTAGCTCATCCGGGAGAGCGCCACACTGGCAGTGTGGAGGTACGGGGTTCGAGTCCCCGGAGCTCCACCCAGAGGGCGCCCGGCATCGGTCAACAAGGGTGGTATCGCGGGAGCAAAGCGCCTCTCGTCCCTGTCATGGGACGAGGGGCGCTTTGTCGTTTTCACTGATCCGACGCAACAGGGATGGGCAGAGAAGATGGTCGAGCGGACAGCGGGCAGCACGGCGGTGGAGTCCAACGACAGTCGACGGCTGCAGGACGCCTACGACGCCTCGGCGATCGAGGCCAAGTGGCGGCGGCAGTGGGAGATCGACGATCTCTACCGGGTCGACGACGACGACCCGCGCCCGAAGTGGTTCAGCCTGACGATGTACCCGTACCCCTCCGGGATTCTCCATGTCGGTCACTGGTGGGCCTACGTGGTGCCGGATGCCTACGCCCGGCTCCAGCGGATGCGGGGCTACAACGTCCTGTTCCCGATGGGGTTCGACGCCTTCGGGCTGCCGGCCGAGAACGCCGCGATCCGGAACAACATCCACCCGGCGGCCTGGACGATCGACAACATCGAACTCATGCGCGAGCAGTACCGCGCGATGGGACCGATGATCGACTGGTCGCGACAGGTGGTGACCTGCACGCCGGAGTTCTACCGCTGGAACCAGTGGCTGTTCCTCCGGATGCTCGAGCGCGGGATCGCTTACCGGGCGCCCGGGTCGGTCTGGTGGTGCCCGAACGACCAGACGGTGCTGGCGAATGAGCAGGTCATCGACGGCAACATCTGCGAGCGCTGCGGGCACGAGGTCTACAAGCGCGACCTCGAGCAGTGGTACTTCCGGATCACCGATTATGCCGACGAATTGCTGGACGGCCTCTACACGGTCGACTGGCCCGAGCGCGTCAAGACGATGCAGCGCAACTGGATCGGCAAGTCGCGCGGCGCCCGGCTGTCCTTCCGGCTGGACACCGGCGAGGGGCTGGAGGTCTTCACCACCCGGCCGGACACGGTCTGGGGCGCCACGTTCAT
>CAXTHM010000010.1:0-16896 GCA_964244115.1 uncultured Thermomicrobiales bacterium | reverse complement strand
CCGAGATCGAGCGGATGTCGAGCGACGTCAGCGACGCGAAAAGCGGCGTCTGGACCGGTGCCTACGCGACCAACCCCGTCAATGACGAGCGCATCCCGATCTGGATCGCCGACTACGTCCTGATGGGGTACGGCACCGGCGCGATCATGGCCGTCCCCGCGCACGACGACCGCGACTTCCAGTTTGCCCGCTCCCACGGGCTGCCGATCATCCCGGTCATCCAGCCCGACGGCGTCGACCCGCTCGACGGTGCGAGCATGAGGGAGGCGTACGTCGGTCCGGGCCGGATGATCAATTCCGGCCAGTTCGACGGGACACCTGTGCCGGAGAGCATCGAGACGATCATCGAGTGGCTGGCCGCTCAGAACCGGGGCGAGCGGGAGATCAACTACCGCCTGCGGGACTGGCTGATCTCCCGGCAGCGGTACTGGGGCACGCCGATCCCGGTCGTCTACTGCGACGCCTGCGGCATGGTGCCGATCCCCGAGGACCAGCTGCCGGTCGAGCTGCCCCTCGACGCCGAGTTCACGCCGACCGGCCAGAGCCCGCTCGTCCACCACGAGGCGTTCCTGCACACCATCTGTCCGTCCTGCGGCGGCCCGGCCCGGCGCGAGACGGACACGATGGACACCTTCATGGATTCGTCGTGGTACTGGTTCCGCTACGCCAGCCCGCAGTTCGACCAGGGCATGTTCGACACCGCGGCGGCGAAGCTGTGGACGCCGGTCGATCTCTACACCGGCGGGATCGAGCACGCGATCCTGCACCTGCTCTACGCCCGGTTCATCACGAAGGTGCTGCGCGACTTCGACCTGATCGACCATGACGAGCCGTTCAAGCGGCTCCGGAACCAGGGAATGATCCTGTCGGTCGAGGGCACCAAGATGTCCAAGAGCCGGGGGACTCAGGTCAGCCCGGACTCGATCGTGTCGCAGTGGGGAGCGGACACGCTGCGCCTCCACCTGATGTACCTCGGCCCCTGGGAGCTGGGCGGTCCGTGGAACGACCAGGGGCCGATCGGGATGAACCGGTTCATCCGCCGGACGTTCCAGGTCGTCTCGGAATCGGTCGGGAGGCCGATCGACGGCGACGACACGACGGCCGAAGCGAAGGCGATCCGGCGGCTGACGCATCAGACGATCCGGAAGGTGACGGAGGATATCGAGCAGTTCGCCTTCAACACGATGGTGGCGGCCCTAATCGAGTTCACCAACGCGTTGATGGCCCAGCGCGAGACCCCGGTGGTCAGCACGCCAGCCTGGCGGGACGCCGTCGACACGCTGGTCCTGCTGATGGCGCCGAGCACGCCGTTCGTCGCCGAGGAGCTCTGGCAGCGGCTTGGGCATCCGTACTCGGTCCATCATCAGGATTGGCCGGTCTTCGACGCGTCGCTCCTGACAGTCGCGGAGGTCGAGCTCGTCGTCCAGGTCAACGGCAAGGTTCGCGAGCGGCTGACGGTCCCGGTCGGTCTGACCGAGGCGGACGCGCTGGCCCAGGTGCGCGACCTGCCGAAGGTCCGTGAGCACATGGGCGATCGCGAGCCGGTCAAGGTGATCCACGTGCCCGATCGGCTGATCAACATCGTCGTCCGCGGGTAGACCTCGATCCAGCATCTCTGGAGGACGGTGGATGGAGCGATTACCGACCGAATCCGGCTACGACTTCGAACGGTCGTACTCCGGCGAGGAGTTCCATACGCTGTTTGAGACTGACTCGTCGGTCGAGTTGATCGACGGTCGCCTGACCAGGCGCGTCCTGTCGGGCTGGTGGGCCTCGATGACGACCACGACGATCGCGACCCATCTGCTGCTGTTCGTCAGTCAGCGAGCTCTTGGTGACGTCGTTGCAGGTAACGGCACCTTTCGCATCTCTCGGGAGCCAGACACGGTGCTCCTGGCAGATGCGGCCTTCGTACGGCGCTCACGGCTCGAGGGTCAGGACCCGACGTCATTCTTCGAGGGCGCGCCTGACCTCGCGGTCGAAGTCTGCGGACCTGACGAGAACCACACCGAGCTGGAGCGGCGGATGGGCCGATATCTCGACGCCGGTACTGAGACGACCTGGTTGGTCGATCCGACACGCCGCGAGGTTCGGGTTATGGGCAGTCGTGGTTCTGCGAGGCGGTTGACCGGGGATGAGGTTCTGGACGGTGGCTCGTTGCTTCCAGGTTTGCGGTTGCCAGTCCCGTCGCTCTTCGCCTCCCAGGACCGTCTTCGCGCTACAGCGGGCTCTGCTCATACCCCTCATCTCCGCTGACACGAGCGTCTCCGCTCTCCGGCCACCTGAGAGCCGCAGCGTAGCGAGAGCCGCTTCCGGCGGGTGAGCGAGCAGGTGAGCCGGAGACGGGCCGGGGGATAGGCCTGCTTCGTCACCGGGCGAGGCCGTTGATTTTCGCTCAATCGAAACAGCGAGAGGGGCAACGCCAATCCGGCGTTGCCCCTCTCACATGTCCGTTTCAACCCAACTCGGGGAGCTACTCGGCGGGGACCAGTTCCCGGACCGGCTCGCGGTCGCCGATGACCGATTCGCTCGGGATGACCTGTGAGTGCTCCGGCTCCCAGCGCAGGTTCAGGCGGCGGTTGGCGCCGGCCTCGTCGAACCGCTTGAAATCGGTCGTGTGCGGGGCGGACTTCACCAGCTCGGGCGTCTCGGCCGACTCGCGCGCGATCTGCTTCATCGCCAGCACGAAGGAGTCGAGCGTCTCCTTGGACTCCGTCTCGGTCGGCTCCATCATCAGGCACTCGGGCACGACCAGGGGGAAGTAGGTCGTCGGCGGGTGGATGCCGAAGTCGAGCAGCCGCTTGGCGATGTCGACCGCCTTGACGCCGTTCGCCTTCTGCCGGCTGGCGGAGGCGACGAACTCGTGCATGCAGGAGCGGTCGTAGGGGACGACGTAGTCCTCGGCGAGCTGACTCTTGAGGTAGTTGGCCGCCAGGACGGCGTCCTCGCTGACTCGTCGAAGCCCGGCGCCACCGTGCATGCGGATGTAGGTGTAAGCCCGGACGTGCATGCCGAAGTTGCCGTGGAACGAGTGCAGGCGGCCGATGGTCTTCGACGGCATGAACCACTCGTAGCGCGGTCCGTCCGCCTCATCGACGACCTGGATACGCGGTCCGGGCAGGTACTCCTCCAGACCGGCGCGGACGCCGACCGGGCCGGACCCGGGTCCGCCGCCGCCGTGCGGGGTCGAGAAGGTCTTGTGCAGGTTGAAGTGCATCACGTCGATGCCGAGGTCGCCGGGCCGGGCGATCCCGAGGATGGCGTTGAAGTTGGCGCCGTCGTTGTAGACCAGCCCGCCGGCCTCATGGACCAGCTCGATGACCTCGTCGATCCCCTCGTCCCAGAGCCCGAGCGTGTTCGGGTTGGTGATCATCAGGCCGGCGATGTGTGGTCCGAGCATCGGGCGGAGCGCCTCGATGTCGACGTTTCCCCGGCTGTTGGACGGGATCGTCTCGACCCGGAAGCCGGCCATGACGGCCGTGGCCGGGTTGGTGCCGTGAGCGCTGTCTGGGACCAGGATCGTGTTCCGGGCCACGTCGCCGCGCTCGGCATGGTAGTCCCGGATGATCAGGACCCCGGTCAGCTCGCCGTGGGCGCCGGCGGCCGGCTGGAGCGTGACAGCGTGGAAGCCGGAGATCTCGGCCAGCATGTCCTGGAGTTCGCTCATCAGTTCGAGCGCGCCCTGGACGGTCGCCTCAGGCTGGTAGGGGTGGATCCCGGCGAAACCGGGGTACCGCGCCACGGCCTCGTTGACCTTCGGGTTGTACTTCATCGTGCAGGAGCCGAGCGGGTAGAAGTTGATGTCGATCGCGTGGTTCTTCTGGCTGAGCCGGGTGAAATGACGGATCACGTCGATCTCGCTGACCTCGGGCCAGGCGAGCGACGCTCGCGCCATGCCGGCCGGGAGCGGTGTCTCCGGGACGTCCGGTTCGGGCATCCTGATCGCGCGACGGCCCGGACTTGCGAGATCGAAGATCAACGGCTCGACCGCCATGAGGGAACTCCTGTGCAGCGCCGGGAGGGCGATGGGTGGGGCGCCGGGGATGGCGCCCACGGTGAAGGATTCACTCTGCCGATGGTAGCACCGGGCGGGATCGACGGCCAATCGCGATGGGAACGGTTGACGCTGAACCGGTGTGACCGGTTGGGCGGGATGGCTAGTCGGCGGCACTGGGGGCCAACCGGGCAGTGGCGGCGAGGTGATGCACCTGGCGCTGGGAACGGAGCAGGAACGGGACGACGAGGAGCGCGAGCACGGTTCCGACGACTAGCGGGACGCGCGGCCCGAGCTCGTAGATCTGACCAGTGACGATCGGCGCCAGCGAGAAGGCCGTGCCGCCGGTCAGTTCGATCAGGGCGAAGCCGCGCGATCGATCGGCCGGTTTCGCGACGACCCCCATCGCCGACGAGAACAGCGTCCAGGCCGAGAAGACGCAGCCGCGCAGGACGAACCCGACGACCAGGAGTGGCAGGAAGTCCGTGACGGCGAAGATGACCAGCCCGGTCGAGACCGCGACCGCCGCGACCGCCGCTCCGGTGAACGGGTTGAGCTGGAGCCAGCGCACCCGGGAGACGGCGATCCCGAAGGCGATCGTCCCGACCGCCTGGATGGAGCCAAGCTGGGCGATCCGCTCGGCCGGGATGCCACGGACCTCTTCGAGGAACAGCGGCAGCAGGGACACGCCGAGTCCCAGCGAGAAGACGGTGGCGGCGTGGAGCGCGACGATCCGGCGGATGTTCGGGTCGGCGAGCGCCTGCCGATAGCTCGACTGCGGGACCTGGTCGCTGGCTTCGGTGACGACCGCGGTCTTCCGGACCGCCGGGGCGAGATTCCGGAGCGAGGCAAAGCACACCACCGATGCCAGCGTGAACATCGCCGTCAGGAAGATCGCGCCGCGGAGACCGAACGTCCCGATCGCCAGGCTGGAGATCAGCGGGCCGAGCCCGAGGGCGACACCGGGTCCGACGACGAAGACCAGGGCGAAGATCCGCGTGGTGTCGCCCTTGCTCTGCCCGGCGACGTGAGCCTGGATCTGGGGGAAGGCGACGTCCCCGATCCCCATCGCCACGACCAGCGGGATCAGCATCCGCCAGTCGGTCGCGAAGACCGCGCCGAAGAACCCGGCGAAGGCGATCAGCCGGGCGCCGACCAGGACGACACGTGAGCCGAGCCGGTCGGCGATCACCGCAGACGGCGGCATCACGAACAGACGGATCAGCCCGCTCGCCCCGACCATCAGGCCCACGACCGGGACCGACGCGCCGAGACTGCCGATGAAGATGGGCCAGATGTTCCAGTAGGAGCCGAACGCCGCCTCGACGAAGAACATCGCCCAGAAGGCGAACCCGAGTTCCCGGCCGAGCCCGAAGTGCCAGGCCGGCAGCCGCAACCGCTTCACGTCGATCCCCTCATGAGCCAGAACCAGGTGCGTCAGGCGAGATGTCCGCATCCTGGTGCTCGTGGCGCCTTGCCGGAGCGACCGGGCAGCTTCAGACTGTCTGACTGAAAGTGGCTCGCATTGTCGCGCAATCGGCCCAATGGCGCTGCGCTATCCCGCGCCCTGAATCGTTGCGATGCGGACGAGTGGTCGAGAGGTCAGCAAGAGGTCAGAAGGATCGACGACATGACTGACACGAACGCGGGCGGCTTCGATACGGCTGGAACCCGGGTGCGGGTCGATTCGCTGCGCGAGGCCTACGCCTGGGTGGAAGCCTATCCGCATGCATCCGGCCCATGGACGATCGTCTCGGAGACCCGTTCCAGCCGGGACGGTGGGGCGACGCTCACGTTCGACCTCGCGGCGCCCGACGGGGATGGCATGAGTGTCGCCTTCGACACGGGCCACTTCGGGGTATCGGGCGGGACCAAGCGATTCGGCGTGGAGCCGACCCTGGCCCTCGATGAGCTCATGGCGGCCGTCAGCGCCTTCGTCGCCGAGAATCCGCCCTTCCACCCCGGCAGTCTGCCCCGCTTCCCGGTCCCGAGTCCCCGCTACCCCGGACGGGTCGAGGTTCCGGTCGCGATCCTGGCGACTGGTGAGGACGGGCGACCTGGGCTGTTCGCCCCGGCGCGGCTGGTCGTCGTCTCACTCACCGACGGAAAGCCCTACGGGATCGGGGAGTTCCCTGGGTTCGACGAGGACCAGTGGCCGCCCGAGCGGCTGGGCGACTGGCCGCCGGCCACAACGATGGCGCTCCCGAGGCAGCAGTTGGCGGCGATGGTGGCCCGGTTCAACGGCGTCTGGATGCGGGTAGTCACGGCATCGGCCACCAACACGACATATCCCAAGAATCAACAAGAACGTCTAGAAGCCCAAACCCTTCTGTCGGTTCTGGACGCCCCGGCGATGGCGGCGGTCTATCGGTCGGTGAACGAGGCGTTCTGGGCGGAGTTACAGGCCAGCGCTGACGGAAAGTGACGTCTGGGAGGACGGCAGCGCCTCGACGTAGAGACACGTCGCGCCATGTGCAATCAAAACAGGCTAGGTGGCCGGCCGATTAGTTCCCTTGAATCGGTTGGCTGTCGGTGCCGTTATCGCCCTGCGGGGCGATGGCCGCTGCGGCGGCCTGGCTCGCCAGCACAGCGAGAGCGTCGCCCCTACACGACTCGACCAACGCGTTCGCATCGGGCAGGAGCGCCGGCGCGACCCCCAGAAGCCCCCCTCCGGGCGTGAGCGCCGCAGCGCGCAACGCGCCGCGGAGGGGTTATCGCTCACGCCGCGCTGCGCTGGGGGAGGGGACTGCCCACAACCCACGCGTTTGCCATCAACACATCCACATCCCATCAGTCGATGGCGACCACTGCTATGGATCGGTGAGTTGACACGGATCGTATCAAGAGACATACTAGGCGACGTACAAGATGGAGGTCGGTCAGATGGGTCCATGTCACGGAGAGCCGCTCTTCGTCATCAGTGTCGCGGCGCGGCTGGTCGAGATGCATCCCCAGACGCTGCGGAAATACGAGCGTGAGGGGCTGATCGCTCCGTCACGCACGACGGGGAACCTGCGCCTCTATTCCGACCGCGACATCGAGCGGCTCCGGCAGGTCAAGTACCTGGTCGAGGAGCGCGGGCTCAACCTCGCCGGCGTGCAGCTGGCGCTGGAGCTGACCCGTCGTCTCCGTGAACGCCGGGCTCGCCTCGGGCAGACGCTCGCCGCCGTGTCGGCTGACGGCGAGCCGGCGGTCACACCGGCCGAACTCGCGGATTCCGTCGAGGAGACGTGGAACGATCTCAACCTCGTGCTCGCCCATCTTGGCCATATCGACCAGAACCCGACGCCGCCGCGGTAACACGATCGCTACCACCGGCTCGCCGGCGAAGACGATCTGCGCCCTCCGCTGCCGCTCTCACTCCGTCACGTACTCGTCTTCCCCATGTGACGTCGACCACCCAGCCTGATTCGTAGCGGCCCTTCCGGCCGATCCGATTCGACAACCCTGCGTCAGAAAGGACCCGTCATGTCGACCAGCGCGACACCCAAGTTCACCGAGATGGCGCAGGACGCCATCGTCACCGGCCAGCGCGAGACCGAATCGCGCAAGCTCTCCACCTTCGAGACCGAGGCGCTGCTGTTCGGGCTGCTCAATCAGCCCGACGGCGTCGTCCCGCAGCTGATCCTCAAGCTCGGCAAGGACCCGGCCGTCCTCCGGCAGGACGTCGTCACCGAGCTCGACCGCGCACCGACCCTTCAGTACAGCGCGGACGCCGTCGTCGGCGCCGGCCTGCGCCGGACCCTGGCGGCGGCCGAGGCCGAGGCCCGGCGCCTGGGCGACGAGTTCGTCAGCACCGAGCACCTCCTGCTCGGCATGATGTCCGTCGAGACCAGCGGCGCCGCTCGGCTCATGAGCCGGTTCGGTCTCGACACCGGCAACGTCCAGACCGCCCTGCGCGACATTCGCGGCAGCCAGCGCGTCACCGATGCCAACCCGGAGTCCAAGTACCAGTCGCTCGAGAAGTACGGCACCGACCTCACCCAGCTCGCTCGCGACGGCAAGCTCGACCCGGTCATCGGCCGCGACGAGGAGATCCGCCGGGTGATCCAGGTGCTGTCCCGCCGGACCAACAACAACCCGGTGCTGATCGGTGAGCCGGGCGTCGGCAAGACGGCGATCGCCGAGGGGCTCGCCCAGCGGATCGTCCGCGGCGACATCCCCGAGGACCTCAAGGACAAGCGGATCGTGGCCCTCGACCTCGGCGCCCTGATCGCCGGGGCGAAGTTCCGCGGCGAGTTCGAGGAGCGCCTCAAGGCGGTCCTCAAGGAGATCAAGGACGCCGAGGGTCGGGTGATCCTCTTCATCGACGAGCTCCACACGGTCGTCGGGGCCGGCGCGGCCGAGGGCTCGCTGGACGCCAGCAACATGCTCAAGCCGATGCTGGCCCGCGGCGAGCTCCACACGATCGGGGCGACGACGCTGGACGAGTACCGCAAGCACATCGAGAAGGACGCCGCCCTGGAGCGGCGCTTCCAGCCGGTCCTGGTCGGCGAGCCGACCGTCGAGGACACGATCTCGATCCTGCGCGGGCTCCGGGAGCGGTACGAGGTCCACCACAAGGTCCGGATCCAGGACTCGGCCCTGGTCGCGGCGGCCGTCCTCTCCAATCGCTATATCGCCGACCGCTTCCTGCCCGACAAGGCGATCGACCTGGTCGATGAGGCGGCGTCCAAGCTCCGGATGGAGATCACCTCCATGCCGGTCGAGCTGGACGAGGCCGAGCGCCGGATCATGCAGCTCGAGATCGAGCGGGAGGCCCTCCGCAAGGAGAAGGACCAGGCGTCGATCGAGCGGCTCGCCCACCTGGAGCGTGACCTCGCGACGTTCAAGGAGCAGCGTGACGGGCTCCGCAGCAAGTGGGACCAGGAGCGCCAGGCGATCTCCTCGATCTCCGAGCTCCGCGACGAGATGGACAAGACCCGGACCGAGATCGAGCAGGCCCAGCGGGCGTACGACTACAACCGCGCCGCCGAGCTCCAGTACGGCACCCTGGTCGATCTCGGCGTCCGGCTGGCCGAGCAGGAGCGTCACCTCGCGACCATGCAGGCGGCCGGGCAACTCCTCAAGGAGGAGGTCGATTCCGAGGACATCGCCGATGTCGTCGGCCGCTGGACCGGCATCCCGGTCGCCCGGCTGATGGAGGGCGAGATGGACAAGCTGCTCCGGATGGAGGACCGCCTCCATGAGCGCGTCGTCGGGCAGGACGAGGCCGTCGAGGCCGTCTCCAACGCGATCCGCCGGGCCCGGGCCGGACTCAACGACCCGAACCGGCCGCTGGGTTCGTTCCTGTTCCTCGGCCCGACCGGTGTCGGTAAGACGGAGCTGGCCCGCTCGCTGGCCGAGTTCCTGTTCGACAGCGACCAGGCCATGATCCGGATCGACATGTCCGAGTACATGGAGAAGCACACCGTCAGCCGGCTGGTGGGTGCCCCTCCGGGCTACGTCGGGTATGACGAGGGCGGGCAGCTCAGCGAGGCGGTCCGCCGCCGCCCGTACAGCGTCGTCCTGTTCGACGAGGTCGAGAAGGCTCACCCGGATGTCTTCAATGTCCTGCTCCAGGTGCTGGATGACGGCCGCCTGACGGATGGTCAGGGTCGGACGATCGACTTCAAGAACACCGTCATCATCATGACCAGTAACCTCGGGTCCGCCTTCCTCACGATGGGAGGGGATGCGTCCGCCGCCCGCGACCAGGTGATGGAACTGCTCCGCAACACCTTCCGGCCGGAGTTCCTCAACCGGATCGACGAGACGATCATCTTCTCGGCCCTCGATCGGGATCAGCTCGCCGAGATCGTCCGGGTCCAGCTCGAGATCGTCGGCGTCCGCCTCGGCGACCGCTCGATCTCACTGACGGTCACACCGGCCGCGCGCGAGTGGCTCGCGCTCCGCGGGTACGACCCGGTCTATGGTGCCCGGCCGCTCAAGCGGCTGATTCAGAAGGAAGTCCTCGATCCGCTGGCGATGCGGCTGCTGGGCGGCAAGCTCCACGAGGGCGAGCACGTCGTGATCGACCTCGGGACCGACGGTAAGCTGGCGTTCCACGCCAAGATGACCGAGGCACCGCTGGTCGCCTGATCCTTCGTCGCCCATCCCGCTGCCCGTCACGCGGCCCCGGACAGGATTTGTCCGGGGCCGCGTCGTTTGCCTCGGGCAGAGCCAGCGTTCCCCTCCAACCGTCACAGGGTCACGGAAAGGTGGCAACATTCTCGTGACAGTTGCCGCATAGAGTGGCGGGGGCGTCGGCCCGGTGTCCGTGCCAGAGGGCTGGAGCCGTCTGTCGTTCGATCAGGTCTGGCCAGATCGCATCGCGGTGCCGTGCGGCGCCCGCGGGAATCGTGAGAAGAGGGAACGTCGAGTGGACAAGCCCGTTTCGCGTCCGGCTCCGAGGAGCTCGTTCATCCTGCGCGGTGTCGCCGTCGCGGCACTGCTCCTGACCTTGATCAGCACGACCGTCTACGCTCAGGGCAGCCGCGGCGCCAGCCAGCAGGCGACGCCCGACGCCGGCGGGGTCAGCTCGCTGTCGACCGCCGCCGCCATCCCGGCCGACGCGACGGCCTACGTCGCGATCAACGTCGACCCGGCTTCCGAGCAGTTCCAGACCAGTGCCGAACTCTCCGGCGCGTCCGGTCTGATCGACCTGTTCAATCTCGGTGTCGATCTCGACGAGTCGGATTCGGACGACATCGGTGCCGTCTTCGAGGGCGTCGGCGCCACGGAGATCGGCGTCGGCATCCCGGCCGTCTCGCCCGGACAGATCGAGTCGCTCTCGGAGACGACGACCGACGATTTGCCCGAGGCGGCGGACCAGGACATTCGGATCGTCCTTGCGACGACGGACCCGGAGACGGCGTTCGACTATCTGACCACCGACTTCCTGGACCTCGCTGCCGGCTCCGGGGTGACGACCGAGACGACCGAGTATGCGGGCGTCGAGGTCGTCTCCATCACCGACAGTGCCAGCCCTCCGACCACGCTGAACTTCGCGCTGGTGGGCGACCTCAACCTCATCGCCCTGTCGTCCGAGGGGATCGAGTCGTCGATCAACACTGCCCAGGGCACGACGGATTCGATCGCCTCGACGGCGACGTTCCAGGATGTGACCGCTCAGCTCGATGGCGATGCGATGCTGTTCGCATTCGCCGATAACTCGGCCATCTTCGACGATCCGGCCTATGCCGACGTGCTGACGGAGATGGGGATCGATCCGACGCTCCTCGGGCAGTACGACGTCACGACCGGCATCCAGGTCGCGGCCGATGCGGATGCGCCCGGCTTCCGCTTCAACACTGTGACGTTCCCGAACACGGATGACGGAGCCGCCGCGGCCCCGTCCTATTCGTCCGACCTGACCGATCGCGTCCCCGACGACACGATGGTCTACCTCGGCGGCAACGAGCTGGGCCAGCTCCTCGGGCCGATCGTCTCGGTCGCGCTGGCCTCGGCCGCTGTCACCGACGTGGTCGATGGCGCCGTCTCGGATCCGCTGGAGCCCGCGACGGCGACCGAATCGGGCGCGACCCCGGAGGCGGGGTCCGATGACGTCTCGGCCCCGGACGCCGCGCCCGGCTCCGGACAGGACCTGGCCGAGATCACCGACATCGTCACCGGGTTCCTGACGCTCCTGACCGGCGAGTATGTCATCGCGATCCAGGCGCCGCAGATCACGGCCCTCAGCGACCCGAACTCGCTCTACGTGCTGATCGCCAGCGGGGTCGACGGCGGGGCCCTGGTCGACAGCCTGCTCGATCTCGCGACCGGTGCGATCGCCACCCCGGATAGCGGCGTGACGATCACGAGTGAGGTGGTCGACGGCGCCACCATCTATACCGCGACCACCGGATCGGACCCTGGCGCGATCACGATCAGCTACGGCGTGGTCGACGGCCAGGTACTGGTCGGTCTGGGCGAATCCGTCCAGTCCTATCTGGACGGACCCGATTCGTCCCTGGCCGAGAACCCGCAGTTCCAGCAGACCTTCGCGGCTCTCGGCCGGTCCCCGGAAGAGGGAGCCGTCGTCTACCTCGACCTCTCGACGCTGCTGCCGCTGGCGCAGACTGGCGCCGACCTGCTCGGCGGGACCAGCTCGACGCCGGACAACGACCCGGCCTGCGCCGACTACGACAGCCAGTCCGAGGCCCAGGCGGCGTACGACGAGGAGCCCTTCGATAACTCCAACCTCGACAACGACTTCGACGGCGAGGCCTGCGAGGACTTCTTCGCCCCGGCCGGAACGCCGGAGCCGGTGCTGTCCGACGTCGACTTCTCGAACGTGATCTCCTACGGGCAGGTGACCTACCAGGGCGACGGCTTCACCGCCTCGGACGGCCTCTTCCTGCTCGCACCGGCTGACTGAGCGCGCGTTGGCGCTTCGGCGCCAGCCTCGGCACCGGGCTCGAGCGGTTCACCATCGAAGCGCTCGGGTGGCGGAGCCGACCTCGCCCCCGACTCCTGTCTGGGTCGCCTGCGCGCTCACCCGCCCCATGCGGCTCTCGCTCCGCTGCGACTCCGCAGGTGCCTTGAGAGGCGAGCAGCTCCGTCATTCGAGGTCGGGCAGCTCAACCGAATCTCGCCGTCGTGAGAGACGCCCGGTCATCTTCGACCGGGCGTCTCCGTGCCCAGTGACCAGTGTTCCCGACGAAATCGGCCAAATGAGGATCGGTCCGGGTTTGCCGCTTCCGGACGGCGAATATCGGTTCCCAGGAAGTGGCCTGATGGTCATCCCAACCTTGACAGGCCCCGGTCAACTTCGCTATTCTTAGCGCATTAGCACTCTCACCAGGAGAGTGCTAACGAGGGGCGAGCAGGCGTGACGGACGAGGTTCCGAGCGGTGCCAGCGGCGATCCGCGGCACCGCCAGACACCGCAGACGGGGATGACCGACCGGCCCAGGGCGCTCGCGCCGGGGACGATCGGTCCGACGCGTCCTTCCCGGGCGACGGTCTCGGGCCTGGCCCCGATGATGAGCGTTCGGCGGCGGCGTGGCCAGTTCTCGACCGAGCCGTCGTGGGTCGAGCCAGGGGCGTTCACCGACGCGGCCATCACCGGGCGGCAATGCGCGATCCTCAAGTTGATCGTGCAGGAGTACGTCCAGAGCGGCCGGCCGGTCGGCTCCAAGGCGCTGACCGAGAAGTACGTGCTCGGCTACTCCTCGGCCACGATCCGCGGTGAGATGGCGGAACTCGAGACCAACGGCTTCCTCCAGTCCCTACATACCTCCGGTGGGCGGGTCCCGACCGATCTCGGCTACCGGTACTTCGTCCACATGCTGATGGACGATCCGGAGTTGCCGTCCGGCGACCAGATCATGATCCGGCACCAGTTCCGGCAGGTCGAAGCGCAGCTCGAGCAATGGGTCGAACTGGCTGCCGTGGTCCTGGCCGAGAGCGCCCGGTCCGTCTCGGTCGTTACCGCGCCCCGGCCGGCGATCGCGCGCCTGCGGCACCTCGAGCTGATCTCGCTTCAGCCCCGCCTGGCACTCCTGATCCTGGTCACGCAGGACAGCATGGTTCGCCAGGTGATGCTGCGCTGGCCGGAGGACGCCGCCCAGGCGGCCCTCAGCCGGCTCGCGGACGAACTGGTCGAGGATCTCCGGGGACTGACCGGCCCGGAGATCGACCGGCGGGTCGCGGACGGGACCGGATCGAAGCGCTTCATGCTGGAGCGGATCGCGGCGACGCTCAACGGCCTCGATGCCGTCGAGCAGGTCGAGATCCGACACTCGGGCCTGGAGAACGTCCTGACCCAGCCCGAATTCGCCGGCGCGGAGTCCCAGGCGCTGCTCGAGATCCTGCGGGGCGGCGGCTTCCTCAGCGCCATGCTGCCGCAGCTCGAGAGCGGGTCCGGGGTGCAGGTCTTCATCGGGGACGAGAACCCGACGACCGAGTTGAGACGGTTCGGCGTCGTGCTGGCGACGTATGGGGTCGGCGGCGAAGTGTCCGGCCTGCTGGGCGTGCTCGGACCGACCCGGATGGCCTACGGCCGGTCGATCTCGGCGGTCCGGTACATGGCCCAGTTGATGAGCGGACTCGTCTCGGATCTCTATGGCGGTCAGGTCGACGGTCAGCGCAATGAGACGCAGCGATGAAGGACGGTGACGTGAGCGACAAGACACAGACCCTGCCGGACGACCTCGAGCCCACGCTCGAGGATCTGGCGGCCGAAGAGGCGATGATGAACGGCGAGATAGCGGACGCCAGCGAGGCGGTCGATCTGGACGCGCTGATCGCGGAGCGCGATTCCTACCGGGACCAGTTCGCCCGCGCCCGGGCGGATTATCAGAACCTGCGGCGGCGAGTCGAGCAGGACCAGATCTCGGCCCGGCAGCAGGCCGCGCGGGACATCCTGCTCCAGTTGCTGCCGGTGGTCGACGACTTCGACCGGGCGATGGCCAACGCGCCAGACGGCGCCGAGCAGCAGACCTGGGTGTCCGGCACCCGCATGGTCGGCAGGAAGCTGCTGGGCGTGCTGGAACGGTACGGCGTCCGGCGCTACGAGTCGGTCGGGGCGCCGTTCGACCCGAAGCACCACGAGGCGGTCGCCACGGACGGGGACGGCAGCCACGTCGTCGAGGCCTACCAGGAGGGGTATACCCTCGGGGACCAGGTCCTGCGGCCGGCGATGGTGCGGACCGGCGACCTGCCAGCGCCCACCGGTGACGAGCCCGTCGCATAACCGGCATGGGTGCGTCACACCGTTCGGGCAGACTCGTCCGGGACGACGAGAGTGAAGACATCGAGCACGCAGTCGGACAGCAGGTCAGAGAGGAATCCCAATGGCACGTACGATCGGCATCGACCTCGGCACCACGAACTCCGTCATGGCCACCATCGAGGGTGGTGAGCCCGTCGTGATCCCGAACGCCGAGGGGGAGCGCATCACCCCGTCGGTGGTCGCGATCACCAGTGGCGGCGAGGAACTCGTCGGGCGGTTCGCCCGCCGGCAGGCCGTCACCAACCCGGAGAACACCGTCTTCTCCGCCAAGCGCTTCATGGGCCGCAAGTACGACGACCCGAGCGTCCAGCGCGACGCCAAGCTGATCCCGTACAAGCTGCAGAAGGCGCCGAACGGCGACGTGCAGATCCGGATCGGCGACCGCTGGTTCAGCCCCCAGGAGGTCTCGGCCCGCATCCTCGCCAAGCTCAAGCGGGACGCGGAAGCCTTCCTCGGCGACACGGTCGACAAGGCGGTCATCACCGTCCCGGCCTACTTCGACAACGCCCAGCGCGACGCGACCAAGGACGCCGGCCGGATCGCCGGTCTGGAGGTCCTCCGCATCATCAACGAGCCGACCGCCTCGGCGCTGGCTTACGGCCTGGAGCGCAAGGGCGACGAGAAGATCGCCGTCTACGACCTCGGCGGCGGCACCTACGACATCTCGGTCCTCGACCTCTCCGACGGCGTCTTCCAGGTCATGGCGACCAACGGCGACACCCACCTCGGCGGTGACGACTTCGACCAGGTGATCATCGATTTCCTCGCGGACGAGTTCAAGAAGACCGACGGCATCGACCTGCGCAGCGACCGGATGGCCCTCCAGCGGCTCAAGGAGGCCGGCGAGAAGGCCAAGATCGAGCTGTCCAGCACCCAGCAGACGGACATCAACCTGCCGTTCATCACGGCCGACGCGTCCGGCCCGAAGCATCTCAACGTCCCGCTGTCGCGGTCGAAGCTGGAGCAGTTGGTCAACCCGCTGGTCGAGCGCACGGTCGCCCCGATGGAGGCCGCCCTCCGCGACGCCGGACTGAAGAAGAACCAGATCGACGAGGCGCTGCTGGTCGGTGGCCAGACGCGGATGCCGTCGGTCCAGCGCCAGGTCACCCAGTACTTCGGCCAGGAGCCGAACCGGGGCGTCAACCCGGACGAGGTCGTCGCGATCGGCGCGGCGATCCAGGCCGGGGTCCTCGGCGGTGAGGTCAAGGACATCCTGCTCCTCGACGTCACGCCGCTGACCCTCTCGATTGAGACGCTCGGTGGCGTCGCGACGCCGCTGATCGAGCGCAACACCACGATCCCGACCCGCAAGAGCCAGATCTTCACGACCGCGGCTGACAACCAGCCGCAGGTCGAGGTCCACGTCCTCCAGGGCGAGCGGCCGATGGCGGGCGACAACAAGTCGCTGGGCCGCTTCATCCTCGACGGTATCCTGCCGGCCCCGCGCAACGTGCCGAAGGTCGAAGTCACCTTCGACATCGACGCCAACGGGCTCGTCAACGTCTCGGCCAAGGACCTGGCGACCAACAAGGAGCAGAAGATCACCATCACGGGGTCGTCTGGTCTGAGCGAGACCGAGGTCCAGCGGATGGTGCAGGAGGCCGAGAGCAACGCCGAGGCCGACCGCCAGCGGCGCGAGGGCATCGAGCTCCGCAACCAGGCCGAGAGCATGGTCTTCCAGGCTGAGAAGACCCTGAGCGACTACGGCGACCGGATCCCGAGCGAGATCAAGGCCGAGGTCGACGAGAAGGTCGCCACGGTCAAGGACATCCTCGAGAAGGACCGCGAGAACATCGAGCGGCTCCGTCCGGCCTACGACGAGCTGGTCCAGTCCCTGACCAAGGTCGGCTCGTCGATGTACGAGGCGGCCGGCGCGGACGATGCCGGTGCTGACTTCGGTGGCTCCTCGGACGGCGCGCCCGGCGCTTCCGATGTCGCTGATGACAGCACTGTCGAGGGCGAGTTCCGCGAGGTCAACACCTCCGAGTCTCGCAGCTAGGACCCCTGGACAGACGGCAAACGCACAGGGCGGCACGGAGTAATCCGTGCCGCCCTGTAGTGTTCTCGGCCCGCACACTGTCGCGGAGTCCCGATACCGTCGGTCCGACATCATCTCCCTGACGTCGATCCCCTAGAGCGGTTCTCGCAGGAGTTGTCCGGTAACAGCATAGCCGCAGTGGCGGTAG
>CAXTHM010000009.1:68216-73289 GCA_964244115.1 uncultured Thermomicrobiales bacterium | reverse complement strand
TCCCCTTCTGGTCGATCGAGATCGCCGGCGAGAGGCCCTCGATCATGTCGAGGTCGGGCTTGTCCATCTGCCCGAGGAACTGGCGGGCGTAGGCGGAGAGGGACTCGACGTACCGGCGCTGACCCTCGGCGAAGATCGTGTCGAAGGCGAGCGACGACTTGCCCGAGCCGGAGAGGCCGGTGAAGACGACCAGCCGGTCGCGCGGGATGTCGATGTCGATGTTCTTGAGGTTGTGCTCCCGGGCGCCGCGGACGATCAGTCGGTCCTGCTGTGGCATGGTCGGTGGACTCCCTGAGGGATGACGCGCGGGCGGCGCCGAGGAGGTCGATGGGTCCGACTGACGAGGCGCCGGACCGGAGCGGGATAGCGAACATGCGTGCTAACTCGAAAGGATAGCACGGGTCGAGGTGACCGTACACCGGTAGCGTAGCAAATCGGCGCCCGGATCGTTGCGCATAATGCTCAGTGGCGCCACGTTGACAGAAGGCCGCCGGCTTCGCACACTGGACACCACGGTCGCAGACCGGGAAGAGTAGGGGCCGGCGGTCGGCCAGCGAGCGGGAGCCATCGGCTGGAAGCCCCCGCAGAAGACCGCAGCCCCGAACGTCGCCCGTGAGATCGACGCCGTGGTCCCGACGGGGCCTGGCCGGGTTCGCCCGTTAGCGCGACCAGGAGTGTGCCGCTGCCCGTACCCGAGAGGGTGGGTGGCGGCGAAGCGAGGTGGTACCGCGGGTGAGCCCGTCCTTGCGCAGGCAATGCGCTGGACGGGTTCGTTGCGTTTTCCGGGTGGAAGCAGTCCCAGACCCGAACCGATGATGCGAGCCGTCCAGCCATGCGGGGACCGGCGCTAAAGCGACCGGCTGAAGGACATCGGATTCGGAGTTGGCTGCCGGAAATGACAACCCGAACACACATCGTCTGTATTGACCTGGTGCTCCATAACAAATGTCGTTCAGCCGGTCCCTTCAGCCGGTCCCGCGGACGATCAGATTCCGGGACGCCATGAGTAGCCGACCAGAGCCACTTCTGAACACCTCGCCCAAACCAGACAGGAACCACGATGACCGACACGACCATCAGCGACGCCGAGATCCTGACCGACGAGCCGACCGACCGGCTGGCGAAGACGTATGAGCCGGCCGGGGTCGAGCGGGGGCTCTACGACGGCTGGGACCGGGCGGGGTACTTCGCGCCGCGCGACGACGCCGGCCGGCCGGACGGCGACCCGGAGCCGTTCGTGATGATGATGCCGCCGCCGAACCTGACCGGTGAGCTGCACGTCGGCCACGCCATGTTCGTCACCCTCGAAGACATCATGGCGCGCTGGAACCGGATGATGGGCCGGCCGACCCTCTGGCTGCCGGGGGCCGACCACGCCGGGATCGCCGGGCAGTGGGTCGTCGAGCGGCAGCTCGCGACCGAGGGGCTGACCCGCCACGACCTCGGCCGCGACGCCTTCCTGGAGCGGACCTGGGCCTACATGGGCGCCTCCCGTGGGGCGATCCGCGAGCAGATGCGCGTCCTGGGCGCGTCCTGCGACTGGTCCCGGTTCACCTTCACGATGGACGAGGGGCCGAGCCGGGCGGTCCGGACCGTGTTCAAGCGGCTCTACGACAAGGGGCTGATCTACCGCGGCACCCGGCTGATCTCGTGGTGCCCGCGCTGCCGGACGGCGCTGTCCGACCTCGAAGTGGTCTACCACGACGAGGACTCGTTCCTCTGGCATCTGCGCTACCCGGTCGAGGGCGAGCCGGACCGCATCATCGAAGTCGCCACGACGCGGCCGGAGACGTTCTTCGGCGACACCGCCGTCGCCGTCCACCCGGCCGATCAGCGCTACGCCGCGCTGATCGGCCGGAACGTGATCCTGCCGATCACCGGCCGGGCCGTCCCGGTGATCGCCGACGAGCACGTCGACCCGGCCTTCGGGACCGGCGCCGTCAAGGTGACGCCGGCCCACGACCCGAACGACTACGAGATCGGGCAGCGCCATGACCTGCCCCAGATCACCGTGATGAAACTCGACGGGACGATGAACGCCGAGGCCGGGCCCTTCGAGGGGATGCCGGTCCGCGAGGCGCGGGAGGCCGTCGTCGCCCGGCTGGCCGCCGATGGCGATCTCGGTACCGTGACGCCGCACCGCCACTCCGTCGGTCACTGCGACCGCTGCGGGACGGTGGTCGAGCCGATGATCTCGCTCCAGTGGTTCCTCGCGATGGAAGAGCTGGCGAAGCCGGCCCTCGCCGCCGCGGCTGACGGTCGCCTGACCTTCGTGCCGGACCGCCACCGGGTGATCTACACCAACTGGCTGGAGAACATCCACGACTGGTGCATCTCCCGGCAGCTCTGGTGGGGGCACCGGATCCCGGTCTACTCCTGCGATGACCCGGCCTGCATCGGACCGATCGTGACCGACGAGGCGACCCTCGACGCCTGCCCGCGCTGCGGAGGCGCGGTCCACCAGGACCCGGACGTGCTCGACACCTGGTTCAGCTCCGGGCTCTGGCCGTTCTCGACCCTGGGCTGGCCAGATCAGACCGACGACCTCGCCCGGTTCTACCCCGGTTCGGTGCTGGAAACCGGCTACGACATCATCTTCACCTGGGTGTCGCGGATGGTCTTCTTCGGGATCGAGATCATGGGCGAGGTCCCGTTCCACACCGTCTACATGCACGGCCTGGTGCGGGATGCCGAAGGCGCCAAGATGTCCAAGACCAAGGGCAACGTCGTCGACCCGATCGCGATGGCGACCGAGTACGGCGCTGACTCCCTCCGGTTCGCGCTGATGACGGCCGGGTCGCCGGTGAACGATGTCCGGATCAGCCCGCAGCGGGTCGAGACGGCGCGGAACTTCGCCAACAAGCTCTGGAACGCGACCCGGTTCGCGCTCCGGGCGATCGACGAGTCGGACGTCCGGCTCGACGCCGACGGCCCGGTCCGCCCGACCGCCGACGCCTTCGCCCTGACGACGACCGACCGCTGGGTCATCAGCCGGCTGGACGGGGTCACGGCCAGTTCGACCGACTTGATGACCACGTACCAGTTCGGCGAGGCGGCCCGCCAGATCCAGGACTTCATCTGGTCGGAGCTCTGCGACTGGTACATCGAGGCGGCCAAGGTCCGCCTCCGCGGCACGGACGAGGAGCGAACCGCCGTCGCCCAGACGCTCGCCTTCGTGCTGGAGCGCAGTGTCCGGCTGCTGCACCCGTTCATGCCGTTCGTGACCGAGGCGCTCTGGCAGGCGCTGCCGCACGCCGGCGACAGCGTCATGGTCGCGGCCTGGCCACAATCCCAGGCAATCGACCCGAACGCCGATGCCGATTTCGCGACCCTGATCGAACTCGTCCGTGGCATCCGGAACGCCCGGGCCGAGAGCGGCGTCGAGGCCGGACGCTGGATCGAGGCCGAGGTCTTCGCCGGTTCCCGCGCCGCGGCCCTGACCGACCTGTCCCGCGAACTCGCCAGTCTGGCCCGGATCGCTCCGGACAGGCTGACGATCTCGGCCCGCGAGTCATGGAGTGTGTCCCAGGCGCTGACCGTGATCGCCGGGGACGTGACGGCCGCCCTGCCGCTGGCCGGGATGATCGACCTCGACGTCGAGCGGGAGCGGCTCCGCAAGGAGATCACCGACGCCGAGGCCGAGCGCGGCCGGGCGACGGCCCAGCTCGGCAACGAGGCGTTCATGGCCCGGGCGCCGGAGAAGGTGGTCGAGGTCCAGCGCCGCCGGCTGGTGACGGCCGAGGAGCAGATCGCCGTCCTGACCCAGCGGCTGGTCGACCTCGGGTGACCGACGATCGGCTGCGCCTGCCCCGGGGGTTCTTCGCCCGATCGGTGCTGGAGGTCGCCCGGGACCTGATCGGCAAGATCCTCGTCTCCATGCATGATGACGTCGAGACCAGCGGCCGGATCGTCGAGACGGAGGCGTACATGGGGCTGACCGACCCGGCCTCGCACGCCGTCCGGCTGCGACGGTCGCGGGAGCGGATGGGCGGCGAGCCGGGACTCGCCTACGTCCACCGCTCCTACGGGCTGCACAACACGCTCAACGTCGTCACGGAACCGGCCGGATCGCCGACCGCCGTCCTGATCCGGGCCCTGGAACCGCTGACCGGAGTGGAACTCATGCGGCAACGACGAGGGGTCCAGGACCGGGTCCGCGACGAGCGCCTCGCCGCCGGGCCGGGCAACCTGGCGCAGGCGCTGGCGATCACGCTGCCGGACGACGGCCGAGATCTGACCACGGACCCGATGCTGTTCCTGCTCGACCGCCCGCCCTGCCCGGTCGTCTGGGAATCGACCCGGATCGGGCTCACGAAGGCGACCGAGGTCCAGTGGCGCTTCTTCGACCCGGCCAGCCGCAGCGTCTCGGCTCACCGTCGGGGCTCGGAAGTGACATAATAGCGATCGATACGTCTCGATCAGGTCAGTGAAGGGGCGAGTACGGTCCCGGGAGTTGTGGATGCCGATTCGGTTGCTGGACGAGCGTGTGATCGGCAAGATCGCGGCGGGTGAGGTGATCGAGCGGCCGGCCTCCGCCCTGAAGGAGCTGGTCGAGAACAGCCTCGACGCCGGCGCGACGACGATCGCGGTCGCGCTCCAGAAGGGCGGGACCGGGCTGATCGAGGTGGTCGACGACGGCACGGGGATTCCCGCCGCCGAGATGCCGCTCGCCCTTCAGCGCCACGCGACCTCCAAGCTGACCGCCTGGGATGACCTCCAGCGGATCGCCTCGCTCGGCTTCCGGGGGGAGGCGCTGCCCAGCATCGCCGCCGTCAGCGACTTCAGCCTGCGCAGCCGGACGGCTGACGAGTCGGTCGGGACGGATCTCGACGTGGTCTACGGCGTCGCGCGGCCGCCCCGTCCGGCGGCGGCGGTCGTCGGGACGCGGGTGACGGTCCGCGACCTGTTCGGGAACGTCCCGGCGCGGCGGAAGTTCCTCCGCCAGGCCGGGACCGAGACGGCGATCATGGTCCGGAGTATCGCCGCCTACGCCCTGGCCCGGCCCGATGTCGCGTTCCAGGTGACGGTCGACGACCGGCGTCCCAGGCACGTCACCGCCGGTGCAGGTGCCGG
>CAXTHM010000009.1:0-68206 GCA_964244115.1 uncultured Thermomicrobiales bacterium | reverse complement strand
GACCGGCGCAGCTTCGCGACCGACGGGCGGGGGGATGAGGTCGCGGCGGCGGTCGCGATCTGGGGGACGGAGATCGGCCCGGCCGCGATCGCGCTGCCCGATCTCGACGACTCGGCCGCCGTGCCCGGCGTCTCGGTCTCGGGCTGGATCGGGCTGCCGGAGATCACGCGGTCGCACCGCAACAGCCTCCTGTTCTTCGTCAACGGCCGCTGGGTCCAGAACCGGACGCTGCTGTTCGCGCTGGAGGAGGCCTACCACTCGCTGCTGATGGTCGGGCGGCATCCGGTCGGCGTGATCCGGATCGCCCTGGACCCGGCGATGGTCGACGTCAACGTCCACCCGACCAAGGCCGAGGTCAAGTTCGTCGACGAGCGATCCGTTGCGCGGGCCGTCTCCCGCGCCGCCCATCGCGGGCTGAGCGAGGCCCGGCCCAACGAGGTCCCGGAAGTCCATCTCCGGGATTCATCGGGACCGGCTCAGACCAACCGGCCGCTGGAGTTCCGGTCGTCGACCGGGCAGCGGGCCTGGGGGGCGTCACCGCTGGGCGATGGGGTCGGGCTGGGGCCGCGGCCCTTCGAGCCCAGCGACCGGCCGGTCCAGGGGTTGCCGGTGCCGGGCGTCCGTCCGTCGGTCGTTACCGCCACGCAGCCGGAGCCGGAGCCCGAGGTCGCGTTCATCCCGCGACCGGTGCCGGTCCTGCGGGTGCTCGGGCAGGTCAACGGGACCTACATCATCGCCGAGGGACCGGACGGGATGTTCATGATCGACCAGCACGCCGCCCACGAGCGGGTGATGTACGAGCGCATCCTGGCCGACATGCAGGGCCGGCGGATCGACCGGCAGCCGTTCCTCGACCCGATGATCGTCGAGCTGACGGACCAGCAGTTCGGGGCCTTCGAGCGGTCGACGGCGGAACTGGAGGCGATCGGGTTCCAGATCGAGGAGTTTGGTCCCCAGACGGTCGCGATCCGGGCGATGCCGGCGATGATGCGCGGCGTCAACATCGGCGACCGGCTGCGGCTGATCCTCGATGAGCTGGCCGAGGGCGGGACGGGTGAGTCGTGGCTGGACGCCGTCGCGATCAGCGCCGCCTGCCACACGTCCATCCGGGCCGGGCAGCCGCTGTCGCTGGCCGAGATGCGGGAACTGGTCGCGCAACTGGAGCAGACCGACCAGCCACGGGCCTGCGGTCACGGCCGGCCTACGATGCTGCATCTGAGCCAGGGCGAGCTGGAGCGGCAGTTCTCGCGGCGGTGACGAGACGTCTCTGGGTGCGTCATCGTGGCCAGCGTGGGGTTGGCCCCAGGATCCCAGGAGGCAGCACGGAACCTGGTTGACATGGAGATGGTTGAGCTCAGTGCGCCGGTTATCGCCCTGCGGGGCGATGGCCGCTGCGGCGGCCGGGTTCGCACGCGTCGCCCCTACGAGGAACGGACGACCACAACGAGTGGTGCTACGGCCGACAGCGACACCGGCGACCGGTCAGTACGCCGCCGGGTCGTCGTCGAGGCGAATCCAGCCGTGGCGGAGGGCGTAGATCACGGCCTGGGTGCGGTCGTTGACGGCCAGCTTGCGCAGGATCGACGTGATGTGGTTCTTGACCGTCTGGTCGGAGATCTTGAGGATCTGGGCGATCTCCTTGTTGCTGTTGCCCTGGGCGACGCAGTCCAGGATCTCGACCTCGCGCGGCGTCAGCGGAGAGAAGACCGTGTCACCGCCGCCCTGGCTGTCGGGCAACTCGCGGAACTGGTCGAGGACGCGGGACGCGACGAACGGTCGGCTGAGGACGTTCTCGTTGATCAGATACTCGCCCCGGGCAACCCGCCGGATCAGCTTGCCCAGCTCCTCCGCCTCGACGTCCTTGGTCGAGTAGGCCGCCGCCCCGACCCGGATGGCATGGAAGAGCTGCTCGTCGTCCTCGTGCATCGTCAGGATGATCACGCCCATCTGCGGGTGGTGCCGCTTCACGATCCGGGTGACTTCCAGCCCGCTCATCTCCGGCATGTTGATGTCGATCAGCATGATATCGGGGACGAACTGGCCGGCGAGCTGGATGGCCTGGGAGCCGTTCTCGGCCTCACCGACGATGCTCAGGTCGGGTTCCGCTTCCAGGCTCCAATGGATCCCGCGCCGGAACAGGGGGTGATCGTCGACGATCAGGATCGAGATGGTGGTGTGCGAGGATCCGCCTGGTCGACTCATTGGATGCTCCCGTTGGTGGACTGGTCAGGCAATGGTCGCTCGACCTGACGCGGCAGTGGCAGGCGAAGCCGGATCGTCGTGCCGGAACCGGGGGCGCTCACGATCTCCAGGTCCGCCCCGACGAGTCGCGCTCGCTCCCGGACTCCGGTCAGCCCGGCGCCGTGGTCCGAACCGAGGGCCGGGACCGACGGGTCGAATCCCTGACCCCCATCGGTGATCGTCAGGGCGAGCATACCGGTATCCGGGGCGATCTCGATCCGGCCCTCGTCCGTCCCGGCGTGCTTCTGGATGTTCTGCAAACCCTCCTGGACGATCCGGAACAGGGTCAACTGCTGTTCGCTGGTCAGCGTCTCCGCGATGTCCGTCGCCGTGAAGGCGATCCGTTTGCCGAAGAACCGGTTGTAATCCGCCACGTACCGCTGGAGCGTCGGGATGAGCCCACGGTCGGCGAGCATGGCCGGGCGCAGGTCGGCCATGAACCGCCGCATCTCCGCGACGCCGTCCTTGAGAAGCGCCCGCAGCTGGCCGAGCTCATCGGGTACGCGAGCGGGGTCGCGCCGGGAGACCTGCTCGGCGATCTCGACCGCGAAGATCGCGTTGGCGAAGACCTGGGCCGGACCATCGTGTATCTCTCGGGCCAGCCGGCTGCGCTCGTCCTCGCGGGCTCTCATCGTCGCCTGCTGCATCCGGATGTCGCCGGTGCCATCGACCGAAACGTCCCACTGGCCGGTCTCGAAGGCCGACCGGAGTTCGCGCATGACCCGGTGGCTGGCAACGAGCCGCCCGTGGAGGAGATGGCCACGGGCAATCGCCGCATCGAGGGCATCCACGTCGCGCCGTACGACGCGGTGGTTGACCTGGGTCGTCTGCACCTCGACATCGCCCTGGCTGGCCGTGAGGTCGGCCAGCATCGAGCCGACCGCGAAATGATCGATGAATCGCTGGACCTGCGCCCGCTCGCGTTCCTGGCGCCGCAGGAGCGTCGACGTCTCCACGGACAGCGCCATCGTCTCGTCGGCGAGCGTCGCCAGCGAGGCGGCGATCCGGGCGGCGATCGCTTCCAGGGTGCCGGGTTGCGTGGCGTCGTCCGATCCCATCTGGCCTCCGGAAACGCCGCGCGAGCGATCTGACATGCACGCCGGGCACGACCGGTCATGGTCGTTTGGGGCGGCTCCTGACCGATCCCGGCCCGATATCCGGACCCGGATGGTTTCGAACAGGACCATTGTCCTTATCAGTCTAACGATTTCATCACCGGAGGCAACGCGCGTTGCCGATCTCGTTGCGCGATGCGAGCGTGGGGACTCAGCGGGGACGGACGGACGGGTAGCGCCCGCGCCATCCGTTGACCCGGATCTCGAAGACATCGGTCAGGTTGATCCAGGTGTCGAGGATCGGGTTGACCTTGCTGTCGCTCCCAGCGGACCAGACGACCGGGACGACGTCGATCCGCTGATCGAGGCGACGGGCGACGTAGAGCAACTCGACGTCGAATGCCGTCACCCGTGCGCCGCGGGCCAGTCCCGAGCCCCGGTAGAGCAGGGTTCGCTGGAGGATCTCGTGCGCCGCGTCCCGGCGGAAGGCCTTGAACCCGCACTGCGTGTCCTGGATCCCCGGCAACAGCAACGCCTGGACGAGCAGGTTGAAGGCGCGGCCCATCAGGTGACGATGGATCGGTTCGCCGACGCGCCTGGCGCCGACTCCCTCCCGCGAGGCGATGGCGACATCGGCCCCGGCGTCGATCCGGGCGATCAGGGTCTCGGTGTAGCTGAGCGGCGTGGCGAGGTCGGCGTCCATGAACAGGATCACCGATCCCGTCGCCGCGAGCATCCCCGCCTCGACGGCGGCGGCTTTGCCCCGGTGCGCCTCGGCGAGGACGCGGAGCGCACCGGACCCGGCCGCGAACGCCTGGGCGCGGAGGAGGGTGTCGTCACTGCTGCCGTCGTCGACCAGCAGGACTTCCGTCGTCCCAGCCCGGGCCTGGACGAAGGCGAAGACATCCCGGAGGCATCCGTCGAGCCGGGCGCTCTCGTTGTAGGCCGGGATCACGATGCTGAGTGACGGCTCGTCGTCGAGCGTGTCGGCCCTGGTCGACGGCGCGGTTGCCATCAGCACTTCCTTTGATCGGGGTGGCCAGTCGATCAGCGCCGTCCGGCATCGGCGTACGGTGCTGCTCCGGAGATGGCCTGAGCCGCTCCGCCAGCGATGACCCGGCGGCCAATGCTACCCGCAGCGGCGGCCCCTGTCTATTCGACGCCGCCCGAAGCTGGGAACGATACCGACACATGACCGACACCTGGGTGGAGTCGGCCGGTCATGGTTCCCGCCCTGTCGTGAGTCGGACATCTCACCTGGCGCTCCGGACCAGGCAGGTGTACGGACGGTCGTTTATGCTGTACGGACGATCCGTCTATCGTCGGACGTTCGCGCCAGACCGGGAGCCACGATGATCTCTCTCTACGTTCACCCGACCTGCACCTCCTGCCGTAAAGCGGTCGCCCTGCTCGACGACGCGGGAGCCGAAGTCGAGCGCCGCGACTACTTCAAGGACCGGTTCACGGCCGAGGAGCTCGCAGCCGTCCTCGCTCGCGCGGGCCGGACGCCGGCCGAAATGCTCTCGACTCGGGCCAAGGCCTACAAGGAGCTGGGGATCGCCGATCGAGACCTCACCGAGCAGGAACTGATCGCCCTGATGGTCGAGGAGCCGACGCTGCTCCGACGGCCGCTGGCGGTCGTCGACGGGGCCAGCACCGTCGGGTTCAACGCCACCGCCCTGACCGCCCTCGCGTCGGCCGACTCGAAGCGATAAGACTCGTGATCGGCTTTCTCCGACTGACGTCATCTCTGACTCCGTGGAAGGGATATCCATGCTCGCGCTCGGATCACACATGTCGACCAGTGGCGGTGGGGTGCCGATGGCACTCAAGCGGGCCGCCGAGCTTGAGTTGGAGGCCTGCCAGCTGTTCACCAAGAGCGAGCGGCAGTGGGCGGCGAAGCCACTGACTGACGAGCAGATCGAGACGTTCCACGCCGGCCTCGCCGCCGATACCGTGCTCGACCGGCGTGTCGTCGCCCACGACTCCTACCTGATCAACATGGCCTCGCCGGACGAGGAACTCTGGACGAAGTCGCAGGCGGCGCTCCTGGTCGAGTTGCAGCGCTGTGACGTCCTCGGCATCCCGTACCTGGTCAGCCATCCCGGCGCCCACGTCGGCAGCGGGGTCGACGTCGGGATCGCGCGGATCGTCGAGTCGGTCAACACGGTGCTCGCCCAGCGGCCGGATGGCAAGACGATGTTGTTGCTGGAGACGACGGCGGGGCAGGGGACGACGCTCGGCAAATCGTTCGAGGAGATCGCCCGGATGCTGGCCGGGATCGAGGACAAGGCTCGGGTCGGCGTCTGTTTCGATACCTGCCACACCTTCGTTGCGGGCTACGATCTCCGGACGCCGGAGGTCTACGCCGAGACGATGAATCAGTTCGAGGAAATCGTCGGGCTGGACCAGATCAAGGTCTTCCATCTCAACGACGCGAAGTTCGGCTTCGGCAGCAAGAAGGATCGGCACGAGCACATCGGCGACGGTGAGATCGGGCTCGAGGGGTTCCGAAGTCTGGTCAACGACGAGCGACTGGCCGGGCGGATGGGCGTGCTGGAAACCGAGAAGGATCTCAGCGGTGACCTCGACCGGAAGAATCTGGCGACGCTGCGATCGCTGGCAGTGTAGACCCAACCCCCCAAACCCCTTCCCCATCTCGCCGGCGTGCCGCGCACTTGTGGATGGAGAGGGGGCTTTGTCGTGCTGGTCTCGTCGTCGCTTCGGGCGAATTGGTGGCGGAGTCGGGTTCCCAGCGGCAAGAGTAGATGGCGGAGCAGACCTCTCTCCAACCGGGGAGAACCTTTTCGCTCACCCGCTGAAGCGGCTTCGGCTCACAGGCGCCCAGAGAGGGGCTTCATGCTGGTCGCGCAGGCGCTCCTGTGACCCCACCCCGAACCCCTTCCGAGCGTGCGGATTGTGTTCGGACGGCCCGTAACTCCCCTGATTGCGCGGCGACGTGCCTTTCACCCCTGAGCCTGGTCCCTTCAGGGCCAGGCCGCGCCGCCACGCGACCGTTCGGATGACCGGGGATCGAGCTGCCCTTACGCAGGATGATCGAAACAAAGCACCTAACCCCATCTTCTCTGCGGATGGAGAGGGGGCTTCATGCTGGCTGCGGCTGGACGATCCTCTGCGGGGCGGCGGTATCGTCCGGTCGTACTCCTGAGTGTCAACCGCCGCTGCCACCGGTGATGCTGCCAGGGACGGTCTGGGCGTAGGGGTCGAGGGCGGCGTCGATCTGTTCGCGGCTCAGGCCGGAGGTCTCGTAGGCGACCTCACGGACGGTACGGCCCTCGGCATAGGCCCGCTTCGCGATCGCCGCCGCGTGCTCGTAGCCGATCAGCGGGTTGAGCGCCGTCGCCATGCTGATCGAGCCCTCGATGTAGCTCTCGCACCGCGCGGCATTGGCGACGATCCCGACGAGGCACTTCTCCGTGAACGAGGTCGTGACGCTGGCAAGCAGGTCGATCGATGTCAGCAGGTTGTAGCCCATCATCGGCAGCATGACGTTCAGGTCGAGCTGGCCCCATTGGCCACCCCCGACGACGGCCTGGCAACTGCCGGTGACGTGGATGCCGACCTGGATCACGCTCTCGCACAGGACCGGGTTGACTTTGCCGGGCATGATCGAGGAGCCGGGCTGGATCGCCGGCAGGATGATCTCGCCGAGACCCGCCTGCGGCCCGGAGGCGAGCAGACGGATGTCGTTGGCGATCTTGATCAGGGAGCTGGCGACGGTCGTCAGGGTGCCGGCGGCGAAGACGTAGGCGTCGCGGCTGGCCTGGGCCTCGAAGTGGTTGGTCGCTTCGACGAACCCCGTCCCGTAGCGGTCGACGAGGTGGGCGGCGACATGGCCGCCGAAGTCGGGGTGCGTGTTGAGGCCGGTCCCGACGGCGGTCCCGCCGATCGCGAGTTCGCGCAGGCCGGGCAGGCAGGCGGTCAGGCGCTCGCCCGCGAGTTCGATCTGGCGGGCGTAGCCGGAGAACTCCTGCCCGAGCCGGATCGGGACAGCGTCCATCAGGTGCGTCCGGCCGATCTTGACGACGCCGTCGAACTCTGTGGCCTTGGCGGCCAGCGACCGGTGAAGTCCGGCCAGCGCCGGGATCAGCGTCTGCTCGATCCCTACGATGGCCGCGACGTGAAGGGCCGACGGAAAGACGTCGTTGGACGATTGCCCCATGTTGACGTGGTCGTTGGGATGGACGGGACGGCCGAGGGTGCATGACGCGAGGGTCGCGATGACCTCATTGGCGTTCATGTTCGACGAGGTGCCGGATCCGGTCTGGAAGACGTCGATCGGGAACTGGTCATCCAGCTCTCCGCTGACGACCCGGTCGGCGGCGGCACCGATCGCGTCGGCGGTGTCCGCGTCGAGGAGGCCAAGCCCGTGGTTAGCCTGGGCGGCGGCGGCCTTGATCGCGCCGAGAGCGTGGATCAGGGCCGGCGGGAGGGGCAAGCCGGAGATGGGGAAGTTCTCGACGGCGCGCTGGGTCTGGGCGGCATAGAGGGCACCGGCGGGGACCTGCATGTCGCCCATGGAGTCATGCTCGATCCGGAAGGCGGTGTCGGGGGTACTCACGGCTGGGTTGCTCCCTGAGGGTTGGTCACGGCGGCGTCGCTGCCGGTGATCCTACCATCGAGGGAGGCGGGGGACTGCTCCGCGACCACAGCAGTCGCAATGAACAGGGCAATGGCGCAAATCACCTACGCCCCGCGGGCTGATGGCAGCTGCCAGGGCCCAACCGCGCGAATCGACTACTCGTACCGGTTCCCGGTGGCGTGGTCGCGGAAGCGGTCGTAGCGGCCGCCCTCGGGCCGGCGGGTATCGTGGTCGGGCTCGGTGCCGGAGTCCCACCAGGTCGGGACCTGGCCGCCGATCGTGGCGAGCTCGGTCTTGGTGTAGATCAGGCCGTCTCGGTCCATCACCGAGAGTTCGTACTCGCGGCTCATCGCGATCGCATCGACCGGGCAGACCTGGGCGCAGAGGCCGCAGAACAGGCAGCGACCGGAGCGGAGGATGAACTCGCCCAACTCGCGATCGCCCTCCTCCGACGGGACGACGTGCATCTCCAGGCAACTCGTCGGGCAGATCCGGGCGCAGAGGCCGCAGGCGACGCAGAGCGCCTCGCCGGTCTCCGGGTCGGCCCGCAGCGACGGCAGCCCCCGGAAGCGGTCAGCCATCGGCCGCTTCTCCTCCGGGTACTGGATGACCAGATCCGGCATCACCAGCCGCTTGAGCGTAACGCCGAACCCCTTGACCTCGTCGAACATGTCCCGTCTCTTCCCTGATGCGGCCGGCGCGATCGCCGCCGGCCGCGATGACGTGCGTCGCTTCTAGTTGAGGTTCAGGTTGCGGACGTCGGGCCGGAGGCTCAGCGGGCCGCTGAGCCCCGCCCCGGCGACCGGCAGGACCGTCAGGCCGACACCGACCCGACCGGCCGACGGGACGGTCATGCCGCCGCGCTCGAGCCGGGCGTAGGCGATGCCGGAGTAGAGCTCGGTCAGCCGCGCCAGCTCGGCCATGACCTGACTTGGGTGGCGATACGTCATGTCGTAACCGAAGCGACGGGCGAGCCGCTGCAGGATCTCGAAGGACGAGCGGGCTTCGCCGGGGGTGGGGACGGCGCTGCGGACGCGCTGGACGGTCCGGTCGAAGCTCGTGAAGCTTCCGTCCTTCTCGATCGAGGTCGCCAGCGGCAGGACGATGTGGGCCAGCTCCGTCAGTGGCGACCCGAAGGCGTCGGCGACGATCAGCAGCTCCAGCCGCGGCAGGACGGCAAGCAGTTCCGGATCGAGGACGCGATCCCGGCCATCCAGGGCGCCCTCGATGTAGAGCGCCCGGACGTCGCCCCGTGCGATGGCGGCCGGGAGGTCGGCGGCGGAGAGACCGGGCCGGTCGGAGAGCTGGCGGACCGGGACGAAGCCGTTGGTCGTGTTGGCCTTCGCGGCCCAGCGCGGCGCCCAGGCCGTCTCGAAGATGCCACGGGCGGCGGCATCCGATACGAGCTGACCGCCGGGCAGGCAGGCCGGGCGGGCGCCGGCGTCGCTAAGACCCTGGGCGTTGGCGCCGCCGCGGGGCGACATCACGCCGCCCCCGGCGACGCCCAGGTTGCCGGTCATGGTGGCGAGCAGGGTGCAGGCGGCGGTCACGGAGCCGGCGTCATCGACGAACGTGCCGATATCGCCGGGGGCGTAGTGCCCGGCGTAGCCCCCGCCGATCTTGGTCGGGGCGCCGGCGCGGGCGGCGGTCTGGTAGATCACGCTCGGGCCCTTGGTCGTCCCGGCGCCCCCGAAGGCGTAGATCCGGGCGGCTCGGTGCATGGCCTCCAGGTCGACCCCTGCGGCGTCCGCGACCAGGCTCGGGTCGACGTGCTTGCGGTCGCCCTCGGCGCCCGTGGACCAGCCCTCGGCGGCGATGATCGCGGCGATCCCGAGCAGGACATCGGCGGTCATGCCGGGGTGGGGCTGGAGCCAGACGTCGGCCCGGTCGGTCATCGGTGAGCGGTCGGTGCTGACGACGACCGTCTTCGCCTCGCGGTAGATCCGGGCGTGGTTGAGCCAGTAGGCCGCGATCGGGGTGGTCTTGTTGATGTCCGGACCGACGATCAGGGCGGACTTCACGTCGGTGAACAGCTCCTGGAGGCTATTCGTCCCGCTGACGCCGACGCCGAGGGTGAGCTCGGTGGCGCTGGCGGCCGACTGCTGGGCGCGGGTGCTGTACATGTCGATGTTGTTGGTGCCCATGACGGCACGGGTGAACTGCTGGAGGAGGTAGGCCTCCTCGGTGGTCTGGTCCGGGCTGGCGAGGGCCGCGAAGCCGTCCCCCTGATGGTGCTCGAGGCCGGCAACGACCCGCTCGATGGCGTCGTCCCAGCCGGTCGCGACCAGCTCGCCGCTGGCGTCACGATACATGGGGTAAGTCAGGCGGTCGGGAGACTGGAGCTGCTCATGGCCCCACTTGCCGAACTCGCAGGTGTAGCCGAAGTTGACACCGCGGTCCCAGAGGTGGGAGGCCCGACGGACGACGCCCCGGTTGGTCTCCAGGTTGATCGTGCAGCCGCCGTCGCAGCCGCCGCAGATCGTCTCGGTCGTGTCGACCTCCCACGGGTGGTGGGCGAAGTGGCGGTCGGTCAGGGCGCCGACCGGGCAGGCGGCGATGCACATGCCGCAGTTGGTGCAGGTCGTTTCCGAGAGGTCGACCCCGAAGGCCGGCGTGATCGTCGCCTCCAGGCCGCGGTTGGCCGACTCGATCGCGGTGACGCCGATGACCTCGTCGCAGACACGCGTGCAGCGGACGCACATGATGCAGCGGTCCCACTTGTAGTCGATCGTGGAACTGAGGTGCTCGTAGCTGTGCGCCATCTTGGGGCGGCGGTAGGGGTTGGCGTTGATGTTGTGGAGGTAGGTGTTGTCCTGGAGATAGCACTGGCCGGAAGCGTCACAGGTCGGGCAGTCGAGGGCATGGTCGATCAGGTACATCTGGAGGATGAATTGACGGGCCTGCTCGACCTCCGGGGTGTGGGTGCGGACCTCCATGCCCTCGGTCAGCGGCGTCGCGCAGCCCTCGATCAGGCCGCCGCGGGAGCCGATCACCTCGACGGTGCAGATCCGGCAGGAGCCCCAGGCGCGGAGTTTAGGCTGGAAGCAGAGGTTGGGGATCTCGATGCCGACGTTGCGGGCGGCATCCAGGAGGTTCGTGCCGGCGGGGACGGTGACCTCGACGTCGTTGATCTTGCCCGTCACCATCGTGACCGTCGGCTGAGTCGCTACCATCGGTTCGCGTTACCTCGCTTCAATGGAGAAGGTCGGCGCCTCGACGGCGGCCGGCGGGTGTCTGACGGGTCCGGGGCAGGCCCGCCTGATGTCACCGTTGGCCCGTCCATGAGGGTCGGCCAGCCGTTTGTGAGAAACGGCACAATCTTGGTGAAAGTCTAGCATAGGGGGTGGGTCGGGCCGGTCGGGATCGCAGTGATGTCGGGCTGATTCGTCACGCGTCGGTGACGGGGCAGACCCCTCGCCCAGTGAAGCGTGACCCCTCCCCGGCTCGCATCGGGCCGCGTCGCTCCCGCCTGGAGAGACGCTTTTTCGGGTCGCGCAAACGCTCCGGGTGGTGGCAGAGCAGTCTCTATCTCTGGGAGCGTTCCGCTTTGCCATCAACCCGTTGACGGCGTCACGTTCGTCCCACTAATACCCGCCCGACGAGACCTGGATGGTAGAATCCAGCGTGATTTTCCGAGATAGATCGCGGTTTTACGGACCACCCGGGGATCTTCCCGCAGCGGGGCTCCGGGGCCGGCAGAGATGAGGCTGAGCCTGATGTCGAACGCGACCGCTACCCCGCCCACGGCCACGACGGCGACCGATTACGAGACGGTGATCGGGCTCGAGGTCCACTCCCAGCTCCTGACCCAGAGCAAGATGTACTGCTCATGCGCCGCCGACTACGCCGGGGCCGAGCCGAACACCCACAACTGCCCGACCTGCCTGGGCCTGCCGGGGGCGTTGCCGGTCATGAACGGTCAGGCCGTCGAGCTGGCGATTCGGACGGGGCTGGCCCTCGGCTGCGACATTCCGGCCCACAACAAGCTGGACCGGAAGAACTACGTCTACCCGGACCTGCCGAAGGGCTACCAGATCTCGCAGTACGACCTGCCGCTCTGCCTCAACGGCACGATTACGTTCGCGGTCGACGGCGAGCCGGTCACCTGCGGGATCACCCGGGTCCATGTCGAGGAGGACACCGGGCGGCTGGTCCACCACGACGACGTCTCCGGGGCCGAGGCGAGCTACGTCGATCTCAATCGCTCTGGCGTCCCGCTGATGGAGATCGTCGGCGAGCCCGACCTGCGCTCGCCGGAGGCGGCGGGGGCGTACCTGGTCGCGCTGCGGCAGACGCTGCGGTACATCGGCGCCAGCACCGGCAACATGGAGGAGGGCGCCTTCCGCTGCGACGCCAACATCTCGCTCCGGGTCCGGGGGGCGGCCGAATACGGCGCCAAGGTCGAAATCAAGAACATGAACTCGTTCCGAGCCGTCGAGCGGGCGCTCCGATTCGAGGAGCAGCGCCAGCGGGCCGAACTCGAGGCCGGCAACGTGATTCCGCAGGAGACGCGGGGCTGGGTCGAGGCCCGCGGCGTCACCGTCGGGCAGCGGACCAAGGAGCAGGCCAACGACTACCGGTACTTCCCGGAGCCGGACCTGCCGCCGCTGGAGATCGGTGGCGACACGGTTGCCCGTATCCGGGGCGAGCTGCCGGAACTGCCGGCCGCCCGGCGCGAGCGCTTCCGGGAGCAGTTCGGGATCAAACCGTCGGACGCTGAGCTGCTGACGGGCGAGCGTGAGGTCGCCGATCTCTATGAGGCGGTGATCGCGGGCGGCGGTCCGGCGCGGCCCCAGGCGGCGGCGAACTGGATCGTCAACGACGTCATGGGTCTGCAGAGCGCCGCCGGGCTGCCGGCCAGTCAGTTGCCGCTCTCGGTCGCCCAGCTCCGCGACCTGCTGGATGCGATCGACGCCGGGACGTTGACCTCACGCGCCGCCAAGGACGTCCTGCCCCAGCTGGCCGACGACGAACTCCCCACGGAAGCGGCCGAGCGGCTCAACCTGCTCTCGATGGACGACGGTGACGAAGTGGACCAGGCCGTTCAGGATGCGATCACCGGCAACCCGGCGGCTGTGGCGGATTACCGAGCTGGCAAGAAGGCGGCCTTCGGCCGGCTGATCGGCGAGACGATGAAGCGGACCGGCGGTCGGGCCCGGCCGGAGGATGTCCGGGAGCGGCTGACGGCGGCGCTTGACGGGCAGTAGGGGCGAGACGCCCCCCTAAGAAAGCCCCCTCGCCATCCGCAAGGGCGAAGCACGCCAGCGAGATGGAGAGGGGGCTTTCTTGTCGTGCAGGCGCTCGACGTGCTGCCCGGGATCTTGAACGATCGATCGGTCCTGACAGCCTGGCCATGAACGGCCTGGCTCAAAGACGGTCCTTCGCGCCCGCTCTCACAGCACGTTGAACGACGGATGCGCCAAGCGCCGTCCTTCAGCCAGGTTATTCATGGCGACCTGGGGCTACCGGCCAGCTTGCCAGGGCGCCGGATGCATCTCGATCAACATTGCCTTGCTGCGTTTCCGTCAGGACTGGCAAACCCGGAGCACCAGGTCGCGTGCCTATGACCGGCCCCGCAACGGCCGGTCAAGACACGACTATGCTCTTGGACCGAGTCGCCTTGCCTGGATGGTATGTGCTCAATGCATGAGATGGATGATACGGGTTTGTGATGAGATACTAAGGCATTCCGCTCCATGGCGGACCCGATCCCCATCTTCGGAGGCTATGTAGCCGCCTCCCAAGGAGTGAGACGACGATGTCGATCGACCTTGAACGCCGCGCACCACCCACCGAACGCACCCAGCCGTCGACCCTTCACGTTCGACCAGCCGCCGACAACCTCTTCGACGTGGCCGTCCACCAGTTCCACATTGCCGCCGACCGCCTCGGGCTGGACGACGGGATGCGCGGCATCCTCAGCCACTGCGAGGCGGAACTCACGGTCAGCTTCCCGGTCGAGATGGACGATGGCACCGTCCGCATGTTCCAGGGCCACCGCGTCCAGCACAACCGGGGCCCAGGGCCGACCAAGGGCGGTATCCGCTATCACCAGGACGTCACCCTGTCCGAGGTCAAGGCCCTCGCGATGTGGATGACCTGGAAGTGCGCCGTCGTCGGCCTGCCCTACGGTGGCGCCAAGGGCGGCGTCCGGGTCGACCCGAAGCAGCTCTCGCAGAACGAAGTCCAGAACCTGACCCGGCGCTACACGTCCGAGATCATGCCGATGATCGGCCCGAACAGGGATATCCCGGCGCCGGACGTCAATACCAATGCCCAGACGATGGCGTGGATCATGGACACCTACTCCATGCACGTCGGCTACTCGGTCCCCGGCGTCGTCACCGGCAAGCCGCTGGCGCTCGGCGGCTCGGCGGGGCGCACCGAGGCGACCGGCCGCGGCTGCGTCTACGTGATCGAGGAGGCCTGCCGCTCCACCGGGCTCGACCTCGCCGGGGCTCGGGTCGTCGTCCAGGGCTTCGGCAACGCCGGCGCGACGGCGGCTCGGCTGATCGACGAACTCGGCGCGAGCGTGATCGGCGTCAGCGATAGCAGCGGCGGGACCTGGAACCCGGCCGGACTCGACCTCGACCAGGTCGCCCGGCACAAGAGCGCGACCGGTTCGGTCACTGGCTACGCCGAGGGTGAGGACATCTCCAACCGCGATCTGCTCGAGCTGCCCTGCGAGATCCTGATCCCGGCGGCGATGGAGGGCCAGCTCGACGCCGGCAACGCGCCGCGCATCCGGGCCCGGATCATCGCGGAGGCCGCCAACGGGCCGACGTCGCCCGAGGCCGATGACATCCTGTTCGACCGCGATATCACCGTCCTGCCGGACATCCTCGCCAACGCCGGCGGCGTGACGGTGAGCTACTTCGAGTGGGTCCAGGCGCTGCAGGCGTTCCCGTGGACCGAGACCGATGTCAACGACCGCCTGCGCAGGATCATGCGGGACTCGTACCGGGCCGTGCAGTCGACTGGCGCCGAACATCACGTCCACCTCCGGACCGCGGCGATGCTGCTCTCCGTCCGTCGCGTCGCCGAATTCACGCGGCTCAGGGGTATCTACCCATAGCCCCCGGGCGTTCCATCCTTCCGACGATACGAAGACGCCGAGCCAGCGCTGGCTCGGCGTCTTCGCCTTTCGATCCGGGTCGCGTCGACCCTTGCGCGGCAAGGATCTAATCCGCGGAGCACCTGTTCTGACAGCCGGAGTAGTTCTCGTTGCAGATGTTGTCATAGTAGGACGTGTCATTCCCGTTGCACGGAATGCACTCCAACTTGCTCCAGTGCCAGCACTGCCCGACCGAGCCACCCGGGAGCCCGCCGATATCGACGACCTCGCCGGGTCGCGTGCCGTAATATACGCACTCGGTCAGATCCGGGCAGTCGTCGATGAACAGGCTGGCCGCGCCGAAAGTCGGGGCGAGATCCTCATCCTGCTGCCTCCCGGCGACGAAATCGAGACCACCCTCGTAGTCACCCAGGATGTTCACCCCGTACGTCACCGAGCCGGCGCCGGCGTCGTAGACTGGGTCGAGGAGTTCGACGACGAGGATGTCCTCGTTGCCGTCCGCGTCGTTCGTCACCAGGGCGGCGTTGGGCGGGTTCGTCGGCGAGAAGCCGAGCCCGGCGATGAACCGGTCGGTCGAGCCCTCGCCGAAGATCCGCTCCGGCCGATCGGAGAAGTAGATCGTGTTGCCGGTGTGCCCTCTCAGCGTCAGGAGGTAGTCGCCGCCTCCACCGGCGACCGGAGTGCCAGTGGCCGAAGGTGTGCCCGCACCGGGGTTGGTCTCCAGGGTGCCCGAGGTGGCGGACTGGACGAAGAGGAAGGCGCCGTCCGTCAGCGTGACGCCGTCGACGGTAGTCGGGGTGGCGGCGTCCTGGGCAGCGGCGCTGACCGCCGAATGCATCGCCAGACCGCCAGCGAGACCCACCCCTGACGCCTTCAGCGCGGTGCGACGCGTGAGTCGTCGCGTGGCGGCGCGGGCAAGTCCATCGAACCGTTCGCTCATCTTGCTACTCCCCTGATGGTCGATCACATCTCGCCGCGCCGAACAGTCGAGGCGTTTGAGGAAATATAGATATTCTGGGAGGAGAACGCAATGAACGCCAGTTCGGCTACCAACCGCAATACGTACCGCCCGAGCCGGAGGCCGTCCGCCGGCTCGTGACCCGGCCGTCGTGGTCATCGACGGTCCTGGTCGGGACCACTCAACGCTGAGCGATGGTTCTCGGCATACCCGGAGCACGGATCACCGCTCGCGCCTCCGGCTCAACAGATGGTACAGAGCAACCGCCGCAGCTCGTCTTCCTGGTCCGACCGCGTCACCGCGATGACGTCATCGCCTGGCTGGAGTTCCGTCCCCGCCGTCGGGATGGTGACGTGGGCGCCGCGGCCGATCGCCGCGATCACGCAGTCTACGGGCAGCTTGATCTCGCCGATCATCTGGTGGGCGACGACCGAGTTCTGGTCGATCCGGGCCTCCACGATCGCGAGGTCGGCGTAGCGCAGGTTGAGCAGGTGGACGAACGACTGATCCGGGATCGCCTGCTCGATCAGGTTCATGATGTAGCTGGTCTGGCTGACGATCACGTCGATCCCGAGCAGCCGGAAGACCTTCTCGTTGCGCGGGTTGCTCACCCGGGCGACCGAGCGCCCGACCCGGAACTTCTGCTTGGCGATCTGGCAGACGACGAGGTTGTCCTCGTCCTCGCCGGTGACGGCGATGATGACGTCGGCCCGGGCGGCGCCGGCGCTGCTCAGGGTCGTCGCCTCGGCGGCATCGCCCAGCACGATCACGGAGCCGAGTTCCTCGGTCAGCCGTTCGACCTTGGCGGCGTCCTTCTCGATCAGCAGGACCTCATGGCCCTCCTCGAGCAGATTGCGGGAGAGGTAGTAGCCGACCTTCCCGGCGCCGACGACGATGATGTACACGGTATCTCAATCCTTGTGGAGAGGTGTGCGATCCCGGAACCGGCCCGGCCGGCATGGGAGCGACTGGTCAATGGGGTTGGGGTTCAGGACGCATCGCCGAGGGCGGCGCCGACGCGGCCGGGGATGGCGGCGTCCATGTTGATGACGGTGTCGATGATCACGGCGGAGACGGTCGTCGTCGGGCAGACCGTCGTCATGCCCATGCGCCGGTACGTCTCCTCGCGGACGGGGTCGGTGATGCGACAGATCCGCTCCGGCACGTCGAAAAGCAGATCAACGAGCTGGGTCGCCATGATGTTCCGGTTGTCCTTGCCGGAGACCGCGATGAACGCGTCCGCCCCCTCGATCCCGGCCGACCGCAGGACGTCCTCATCGATCCCCGTCCCGATCACGGTGCTGCCACCGAAGGTCGCCGGCAGCCGCCGGAACGCGTCTCCGGCAACGTCGATCACGGTCACGTCATGGCCGTTCTTGTCGAGGATCGTCGCGACCCGGGCCCCGACCCGGCCGCTCCCCATCACGACGACCCTCACCGGCCGCCCCGGCTCTGGCTGGCCGCCGCGATCGTCAGGACGGCGTCCTCCTCGGTCGCGCCCATCGCCTGGCGCAGGACCATGACTTCGCAGGGAGACGTCTGGAGGATGTAGCGGGTCGTCTCTCCGAGCCCGACCTTGCCGTGCTTGGAGCGGAGCCGCGTCCCCATGATGATCAGGTGCGAGTGCCGCTCGATCGCCTCGTCGACGACGGCGGTGCCGGCCGTTCTGGCCTGGAGCAGTTCGCTCTCGACCTGGACGTTCTTGCCGGTCAGGAGCGACTGGGCGAGTCGCTCGGCGCCCCGCAGGATGGCCTCGCCACGCTCGATCTCGGCTGGCAGTTCGGCATCGAGCGGGAGCTGCTGGGGGACTTCGACGACGTGGATCAGCGTGAGTTCGATCGGCTTCTTGTCGGCGATCTGGGCGGCGACGCGGATGGCCCGGTCGTCGGAGCGTTGGCCGCTGACGGGAACGACGAGCCGTTTGACGCGGTCTTCCATAGGTTCTGACTATCCATCGACCCCGAGCCGAAGGCTCCGAGCGTAAGGCGCTACCAGGGGACGACCGGGCCAGCGCGGATTCGATTGCTTTCGACCGGTCAAGTATCCCGCCACCGGGATCATTCCGCAAACCGACGGGCCGCATCGGAGCGAATCGAGTGGTCGTCAGGCTCAGCGATCGCCGCGCCGCGGTGGGTGACTACCACGTCCCCACCCGGGACAGGGAGGCGAAGCCGCCCGGAAGAAGTTCCTCTCCATCCGCGGATGGAGAGAAGCTTCGCTTCGCTGGGAGTGGGGTCACCGCCCGAGCGCCAGCCGCTTGCCGAGCGCCTCTGGCAGCCCGGCGGCGGCGATGGCTCGCTGAGTCACCTCGATCGAGTAGCCCGTCCGGCGCATCTCGACGGTGGCGCGGGCGACGTCGAACGCCATCCACGCCGCCCGGGGGTCGCCATCTCGTGGCTGCCCGACGCTGCCGGGGTTGATAATCGCTCGCTCGTCCCCGACGTCGATCACCGTCCCAGCTCCGGCGCGACGATAGCGGACGCGGCTGGAGTCTCCCGGGTACGACGCGACCGCGGCGACGTGGGTGTGGCCGACGAAGCAGAGTTGGGTCGGGAAGGCGGCCATGTTCTCCGTCGCGATCTCGGCCGAGATGACGTACTCCCAGATCGGCGAGCGCGGGCTGCCGTGGGCGAGGGTGACTTCGCCGGCGGTCGCCGTCTCCGGGTAGCTCCCGAGCAGCGCCCGTTGCGCGTCGTCGAGTTGCCGGGCCGTCCACTCGGTCGCCGACCGGGCGACGAGGTTGAACAGGCCGGTGTCCAGGCGGCCGATGCAGGCAAGATCGTGGTTGCCGACCATCGTGATCGCGGGTCCGGCGGCGGCGAGGAGATCCAGGCAGCGGCCCGGCTCCGGCCCGTATCCCACCGTGTCGCCCAGGTTCCAGATCGTGTCGCAGTCGCCCCGAGCGGCGATGTCGGCCAGGACCGCTTCGAGCGCCGCCGCGTTGCCGTGGATGTCCGAGATGATGGCGATGCTCATCGCCCCCGCCGCCGACTGTGGATCAGCAGGGCCGCGATATCGGACGCCGTGACCCCTGCCAACCGCCCGGCCTGGCCGATCGTCTCCGGCTGGGCCGCGGTGAGCCGCTGCCGGGCCTCGATCCGGAGCCCGGCGACCGTGTGGAAGTCGATCCCCGAGTCGATCCGGAACCGGTCGAGATTGGCTGTCCGGCCGGCCTCCCGCTCGGCCCGCCGGACGAAGCCCTCGTACTTGGCGGTGTCGGTCACCCGCGCCCGTATCTCGCTGTCCGCGTCATCCGGCAGGTCGATCCCGCGAGCCGCCAACGCCGCCGCGATCTGGCCCATCGTGACCGGGGGGCGCCGCAGCAGATCCCAGGCCGACTGGCGCCCACTGGGGGGCTCGATCCCCTGGGCGGCCAGGAGGCTGATGTCGTCCGGGCGCTGGTCGAAGGCTATCGCCCTGAGCCCGGCCTGGAGCGCCTCCTCGGCGGCGAACTCTGTCTCGATCTCCGCCGAGCGGCGCTCGTCCACCAGCCCGAGCCGCCGGGCGACCGTCCCGAGACGACGCGGTGCCGTCCCGACCCGGAGGAGCAGGCGGTGTTCGGCCCGGGAGGTCAGCATCCGGTAGGGCTCGTCGAGGGCGCGGGTGGTGATGTCGTCGATCAGGACACCGATGTACGCCTCGTCGCGCCGGAGCCGCAGCTCCTCCAGCCCGAATGCCCGGGCGGCGGCGTTGGCGCCGGCGACCAGCCCCTGCGCGGCGGCCTCCTCGTAGCCGGAGGTGCCGTTGACCTGTCCGGCCAGGAACAGCCCCGGCAGTCGTCGCGCCTCCAGCGCCCCGGTCAGTTCATTGGCGTCGACGGCGTCGTACTCGACCGCGTAGCCGTACCGGGTGATCCGGACGTCGCGCAGGGCCGGGATCGTCCGCAGCGCCGCCTCCTGGACATCGGCCGGCAGACTGGTACTCATGCCCTGGACGTAGAGTTCGTCCGTCCGCCAGCCCTCCGGCTCCAGGAAGACCGGGTGGCTGGCCTTGTCGGCGAACCGGTGGACCTTGTCCTCGATCGACGGGCAGTAGCGCGGTCCGACGCCCTCGATCGCGCCGTTGAACATCGGGGCCCGGTGCAGATTGGCGGCGATGATCGCGTGCATCTCGGCGTTGGTGTCCAGCCGCAGGCACGCCAGTTGGGGCCGGTCCGCCCGCTGGGTGGGGGAGGGCAGCTGCCGAGCGAGCAGGTCGATCGGCGCCTGGCCCTTCGGCACGATCCGGCCCTGGCGCCCGTCGTGGCTGAACCAGCGGTCGGCACTGTCGCCCGGCTGGAGGGTCCCGAGCGGGAAGTCCACGGTTCGGGCGTCGATCCGAGGGGGCGTCCCGGTCTTGAACCGGCGCGTCCGGATGCCGACCGCGGCCAGCTCCTCGGCCAGCGACGTATCCGCCCGCTCCCCGGCTCGACCCCCGCCGAGCCGCTCCTCGCCGCGGACGAGTTGCCCGCGCAGGAAGGTGCCGGCCGTGACGACCACGGCCGTGGCAGAGATCGACCCGGAGCCGAGCGTCGTGAGACCCGATACGACGCGCGACCCCCTGTCGTCCGTGGTCAGGAGGCCGGTGGCGTCGTCCTGAAGGAGCGTGACGTTCGGCGCCGCCGTCAGCGCCTCCGCCATCGCGAGGGCGTAGAGGGTCTTGTCGCACTGCACCCGCAGCGCCTGGACGGCCGGCCCCTTGCCCGTGTTGAGCGTCCGGACCTGAAGCGCCGTCCGGTCAGCCACTCGGCCCATCTCCCCACCGAGGGCATCGATCTCGGCGACCAGGTGGCCCTTGGCCGGTCCGCCGATCGAGGGGTTGCAGGGCATGAACCCGATCCGGTCGAGGTTCGGGGTGATCACGAGGACACGGGCCCCGCGCCGGCCAGAGGCCAGGGCGGCCTCGCAGCCGGCGTGACCCCCGCCGATCACCACCACATCGAAACGCTGCCTGTCGTTCATACTTGGCTCTTGGTCTCGTTCTGTGGCTGGATACGGGCGCACGATCGTGGCGAGCCGCGACCATGCACTACGGCGGAAAACGTCGTGGTACTGGCGTTTCGCCGTGGGTCGCGTTGGCCAGCCGATTGCAACGCACACCGTAGCACGTCGTGTCCGGGGGATCACCGGACCGGCGGTTGGGAGTGGCATGAGCCTGCTGAGCACGATGGCGCAACAGATGGTGACGCAGCTCAGTCCGGACGAGCGAGCCGAGGCGGCGAGGGATATCGCGATGACGATGGTTCGCGACCTCTCGCCTGAGGAGCGGACGGAGATGGTCCGGTTGCTCCTGGCTGAGCTTCTGCGCGATGTGAGCGTGGAGCAGCGGCTCATGGCCCTACGTTCCGCCCTGAATGAGAATGAAAACGAGCAGGAGGCTGTCTAGATGGCGAACGAGATCGAGTCCGGACGTCTGGTCCGGCCTGAACTGAGCAACGGGCAGTTGGTCGCGTTGGCGGCGACGGCCTGTGGTGGGGCGGCGTGGCTGTTCCAGAAGCTGACCGAGCAGCCCGAGGACCGCGACACCGGTTCCGACCCGTCCGGCCCCACGCCCCTGCCGACGCACTTGCGTGGTCGGCTCCATGCCGCCGTCGACAGCCAGGCCGTCCGGTCGATCGAGCAGCGAGCCGACGAGCTCGCCCCGGTCGTCCAGGGCTACCGCGAGCGAGCCGTCGAGCTCGCCGGGGTGGCCAGTGTCGAGGGTGGCAAGCGTCTGTCCAGGGCCGAGAAGGAGCTCGCCCGGCGGCGGAAGCAGTCGGCGAAATCCGTGAAGCGGCTGGAGCGGCAGGCCGGTCGACGGGTCGACACGACACGGCAGGTCGTCGGCGATGTTCCGCGCCTGCTGGCCGGGATGGTCGATAATGGGCGGCAGGACGTCAGGCAGTTCGAGAAGGCGGCCGGTCAGCGGGCGGACGGCCTGCGCCGAACCACATCGAACCTGACGGGAGAGGTGACGACGATGGCCAACGAACACGTCAGGCGTCTCCAGGAGCGGGGCCAGGAAGCGGCTGACGCGATTGGGACGACGCTCCGCGACGGCAGCAAGGACACCACCAGCCGCGTCTCCGGGGTCCGCGATCAGGTCGTGTCCCTGGCGAAGTCCTCCTCGGGCGATGTCACGGCCCTCATCAATGATGTCCGTGAGGACGCTCGCAGGAACCTTCCCGATGTCGCGAAGACGGTCGGCGAGCGAGCGGCGGAGATCGGCCATCAGGTCGCCGACACCGCCAACCGGGCTGGCCAGGCCGTTTCGGAACGCGCCGCCACGACGGGTTCCGGCGTCTCGACCGGTGCCGCGGCCGATGCGCTCGGACGCGCCCAGTCGGCGATTTCCGACGCGACCCACAAGGCGGCGGCCGCAGCAGGTCCCGCCCTCGGCAAGGTGGGGGATCGTATCGGCCACCTCTCCGATGATCTCCGCGATGACCCTTCAGCCCTCCGCGATCGTGTCGTCGGGCAGAGCCAGGAGGCACTGAAGACGCTCCAGGGACAGGCGGGGCACGTGGCCCAGAGCGCGAAGGATCTCGTCCCGGCCGCGAAGGATCTCGTCCCGACGGCCAAGGTGTCGTCACTGGCACCGGATCGCGCGAGCGAGGCCCGTGACCGTGGGCTGGACATGGCCGCTTTGCTGCAGTCCAACATCCCGTCGTTCATCTCGCAGGTCACCGATCTGATCGAGCAGACCGGGGACAAGACCGGCACCCGGGTCCATGAGACCAGGAAGCAGGGGGCCAAGGCGGTCGAGGGAGCCGAGGACGGCCTCCAGTCGGCTCTCGACCGCCTCTCCGAGGCCGCGAAGCGCGCCGCCCAGGTCGGCGACCAGGCGGTCGCCGCATCGTCCCACTTCCGCGGCAGCACCCGTAACGCCGCCCACCGGACCGCCGACGCCGGCAAGGACGGCGTCGAGTCGATCATCTGGCTGGGCGCGGCCGGCGTGGCGATGTACTACGGCGTCTTGAGTCCAGAGCAGCGGGCGACGGTCAACAAGGTCGGTGGCAAGATCGGGCGTGGCCTCGGCAAGGTGATCACCGAGGTCCGGGGCCGGGACCAGAAGTTCTAGCGACTGCGTTCTGACCCCACCCCAAACCCCTCCCCATCTGCGGATGGAGAGGGGCTTTTTCATGTCGGCTTCGCCGTCCTGCTATACCGAGGTGGGACCGATTAGGGGCGACACCTCTGGGAGCGGCCACGGTGTAGAAGCGACCCTTGTGGTCGTCGAGCGGCCGCAACGTCCGTCGCCGCGATATAAAACGCTTTTCCAAGCTCGACCACGTCCGATTGACCCAATACGCTGGCCCTTGAAGTGTTTGCCTGTTACCGGATCATGCGTTCGAGGCTCGTTCGTAGGGGTGAGGCTTGCCCCATCCGGCCGCCGCAGCGGCCTTCGCCGTCAGGCGAGACGGCATGTCGAGTTCAACCGTGTACGAATGCACCCCGGATTGCGAAGACAAGGTATGTCGGGCGAGGCAAGACGTCACCCCCACGTTCGGTGTAGAAGGATCCTCGTCAAGACCGAAGCGCCCGTGAAAAAGCCCCCTCTCCATCCGCGATTGCGAAGCACGCCAGCGAGATGGGGAGGGGGTTTGGGGGTGGGGTACGGTTAGACCCGGGTCGCCACCTGCGGCTGCGGGGCGCCGTGGCAATGCTTGTACTTCTTGCCGCTGCCGCACCAGCACGGCTGGTTCGGGCCGACCTTTCGGCGCTTGACGACGGGCTGGACGCCCTCGTCAGCCTCTGGGCTGATGTTCGTCTGCGCGTTATCCTGCGCCTCCGTCACCTCCGTCTTCACCGGTTGCTGGGCGGCGGCCGGCTGGACCCGGAAGATCGTGTGGACGACGTCATGGCGGATGTGGTCCAGCAGCTCGTTGAACAGCCGGAAGCCGTTGCTCTTGTAGGCGATCAGCGGGTCGCGCTGGGCATAGGCCTGGAGGCCTGCGCCCTCGCGGACATCGTCCATCGTCGTCAGGTGCTCGACCCAGAGCCGGTCGATCACGGCCAGCATGACGTGGCGCTCGACGGTCCGCATCGTGTCGCCGGGGAACTGCTCCTCGACCTCGTCCAGCGCCCGGTCAGCGTCCTCGACCAGCAGCGCGGTCAGGTCCTCGCGATCGAGCCCGTCGACATCGTCGAGATCGATCTCGGTTCGGCCGACCAGTGCCCGGTAACCTTCGACGAGCCCTTCGTAGTCGATGTCGTCCCCGCGAGCGACCGGCTGGGCCTTCTCGATCAGGGAATCGATCTCGCCGGAGACCATCTCGGCGATCCGCTCGGACATGTCCTCGCCCGCGACGACCTTGTCGCGGTCGCCGTAGATGACCTCGCGGTGCCGGTTCATCACGTCGTCGTACTGGACGACGTGCTTCCGGATGTCGAAGTTGTGGCCCTCGGTCTTTTGCTGGGCACTCTCGATCGACCGGGAGATCAGCGAGTGCTCGATCGGCGTCTCGTCCGTCATGCCGAGCCGGTCCATCATCGAGCCGATCCGGTCCGAGCCGAACCGCTTCATCAGGTCGTCCTCCAGCGAGACGAAGAAGCGGCTGGAGCCGGGGTCGCCCTGACGGCCGGCGCGGCCCCGGAGCTGGTTGTCGATCCGGCGGGACTCATGCCGCTCGGTCCCGATGATATGGAGCCCGCCTGCCTGCCGGACCTCTTCGCTGAGTTTGATGTCGGTGCCGCGGCCGGCCATGTTGGTCGCGATCGTGACATTGCCCATCCCGCCCGGGGCCTGTCCCGCCTCGGCGACGACGTGGGCCTCGCGCTCGTGCTGCTTGGCGTTCAGGACGCTGTGCGGCGTGCCGATCTCATGCAGGAGGTTGCTGAGCCGCTCGGAGGTGTCGATCGAGGTCGTGCCGACAAGGACCGGCCGGCCCGCCTCGCGCATGGCTTTGATCTCCCGCGCGACCGCCCGGAACTTGCCGTCCTCGGTCCGGAAGACGAGGTCGGCCGCATCGTCCCGGGCGACCGGGACGTTGGTCGGGATCGTGACGACGTCGAGGCTGTAGATCCGGTGGAACTCCTCGGATTCGGTCTTGGCCGTACCGGTCATGCCGGCCAGCTTCTCGTACATCCGGAAGTAGTTCTGGAAGGTGATCGTCGCCAGCGTCACGTTCTGGCGGCGGACGCGGACGCCCTCCTTGGCCTCTATCGCCTGGTGGAGCCCCTCGCTGTAGCGCCGGCCCGGCATCAGCCGGCCGGTGAACTCGTCGACGATGACGACCTCGCCCTCGTCGTCGACGATGTAGTCCTTGTCCCGCTTGAAGATCACCTCGGCCTTGACGGCCTGCTCGAGGTAGTGGGTGAGGTCGATGTGACGGTCGTCGTAGATGCTCTCGCCCTCGGGGATCGCGGCGAGCTGCTCGACCCGGTCGATGCCGTCGTCGGTCAGGTTGACCGTCCGGCTCTTGAGTTCGACCTCGAAGTCGCGCTTGTCCCGGAGCTGTTTGGCGATCTGGGCGAACTGGTAGTACTTGTCGTTGGCCTGCTGGGCCTGACCGGAGATGATCAGCGGCGTCCGGGCCTCGTCGATCAGAATGTTGTCGACCTCGTCGACGATCCCGAAGTGGAGACCGCGCTGGACCTTGCGGGCCGCCGTGGTGACCATGTTGTCGCGGAGGTAGTCGAAGCCGAACTCGTTGTTCGTCCCGTAGGTGATGTCGGCGCCGTAGGCTTCGGGCCGCGTCACCTTCCGCAGGTGCGGGATCGCGCCCTCCTCCTCGGGCTCATGGTCCGGGTCGTAGAGGAAGGCGGTCTCGTGCTGGATCACGCCGACCGAGAGGCCGAGCGCGTGGTAGACCTGCCCCATCCAGGCGCCGTCGCGGCGGACGAGGTAGTCGTTGACCGTGACGAGGTGGACGCCCTTGCCTTCGAGCGCGTTGAGGGCGATCGCGAGGGTCGCGGTCTGCGTCTTGCCCTCGCCGGTTCGCATCTCGGCGATCTTGCCCTCGTGGAGGACCATGCCGCCGATCAGCTGGACGTCGTAGTGGCGCTGGCCGAGGACACGCCGGGCGACCTCCCGAGTGACGGCGAACGACTCCGGCAGGAGGTCGTCCAGCGTTTCGCCCCGCGCGAGCCGCTCCCGGAACTCGTCCGAGGTAGCGCGGATCTCGTCGTCCGACATCTCCATGATCTCGGCTTCGAGCTTGTTGATGTCGTCGACCAGGGGCTGGTAGCGTTTGGCGATCTTCTCGTCGGTCTCGCCGAACACCCGGGTCAGTAATGTCCGTACCATTGGTTCTCCTGTGGACAGCGGGATGGGGAATCTACGCTCGCCGGTCTACCGCTATCGTGCCGCGTAGGTGTCGAAAGTATAGCCGCTGGCGTTGACGGCATCGCTCCGGTGCCCGACCATCGACCGACGAGAACGTCCGCCGGTCCACATCTCCGCGACGGACCGGCGGATCGACCGTTAGCCGCCCCTGGAGGAGCCACCGTGAGCCCACTGACCCTCGACCACTACCCTCGCCATGATGAGATCGTCGCGGCGCTCGACGCGTGGCAGGCGGCGTATCCGGATCTGATCACCGTCGAGACGATCGGCCACTCCACCGAGGGCCGTCCGCTCCTGTCGGCGACGGTGTCCGACCATCGGGTGGGCTCCCCGGAGGACAAGCCGGCCGTCTACGTCGAGGGCAACATCCACGCCGGCGAGGTCCTGCCGTCGGTACTGGCACTGGGGACGATCGAGACGCTGCTGACGCGGTCGGCCGAGCCGGAGATCGCCGAGCTGCTCGCCCGGTATACGTTCTACGTCCGGCCCCGGGTCTCTCCGGATGGGGCCGAGGTCTACCTGACGACCCCGTACCGCCTGCGCAGCGCCGCGATTCCGTGGCCCAACCCCGAGCGGCTGCCGGGCCTCCACCCGGAGGACGTCAACGGCGACGGCGAGATCACGCTGATGCGGCTCCGCGACCCGCAGGGGGAGTGGTGTGTCTCGGACGTCGATCCCCGGATCATGGTTCGCTGCGAGCCCGGTACGCCGGCCGGCGACCGGTTTCAGCTCGTCCAGGAGGGCCGGGTCGAGGGGCCGGTCGGGGCGAATCTGACGATGGCCTGGGCGTACTGGGGGCTGGACTTCAACCGGAGCTTCCCGCACAACTGGCAGCCCGAGCACCAGCAGCTCGGCGCCGGGCCGTACCCGCTCTACGTCCCGGAGACCCGCGCGACGGCCGACTTCTTCCTCGCCCACCCGAACATCTTCGCGGCCGTGCTCTATCACACCGCCGGCGGCTTCATCTTCACGCTGCCCTCGTCGCAGTCGATCAGCGCCTACTCCCACGACGACCTCCAGTCCGAGTACCGCATCCTGACGGAGCACTACACGCGGCTGACCGGCTGCCCCGCCTTCCAGAGCTACGATGAGGAGACGGATACCGCCCGCTCCGGTTCCCTGATGGACTGGGCCTACAGCCAGATGGGCGTCCTGACCTGGGTGCCGGAGCTGTGGGATGTCCAGAAAGCGTCTGGCGCCCGGCCGGAGCGGATCGCGGCGTTCCAGTCGCTGGATGAGCAGGGCGAACGCCGGATGCTGGCCTGGGCCGACCGGACGATCCCGGAGACCGGCTTCCTCGACTGGACGGCGTTCGACCACCCGCAGCTCGGGCCGGTCGAGATCGGTGGCTGGACCTTCAAGTACACCCACCAGAACGCACCGCCGCAGTACATCCCCGAGATCGCCGGTCCGGCGATCGACTGGAGTTTCCTGGTCGCCCGGTCCGCCCCCCGGCTGGAGATCGAGTCCGCGACCGCGACGGCCCTCGGGCCGGACCATTGGCTCGTGACGGCACGGGTGACGAACGCCGGCTACCTGCCGACCAACGTCTGCCAGCAGGCGATCGACGTCCGCCGAGCCGGATCGGTCAGCGTCTCGCTCGACGGGGACGGGATCGAGGTCCTCGATGGCGGACGTCGCCAGACGATCGGGCACCTCAAGGGCGAGTCGGCGGTCACGGACGAGGCCTGGCGTGGCCCGATCGCCGCCCGGCGCCGGGCCGATGTCCGCTTCGTCGTCCGGGCCGAGGCCGGGACCGTCGTAACCGTGACGGCGACGAGCCCCCGCGCCGGCCGGGCGAACGAGCGGCTGACGCTCGGCGAGTGACGGTGAGTCGTGGTGGCGGTGAGGCCTGGGGACAGGGGGCGAGCGATGCCGGCGTCGGCTGACTTCACCGAGCGCGTCTACGCGATCGTCGCCCGGATCCCGCATGGGCGGGTGACGACGTACGGTCGGATCGCCCGCACGATCGGGGACCCCCGCGGGGCCCGGATGGTCGGCTGGGCGCTGATGCACGGTGAGTCATCAGCGGAGCTCCCCTTCCATCGCGTCGTCAACCGCAACGGCGAACTGACCGGGGGCTGGTACTTCGGCCACCCGGACATCATGCAGGCCCGGCTCGTCGCGGAGGGCGTCCCGTTCAAGACCGAGTACTTCGTCGACCTTGACCGCTGCGTCTGGGACCCGTGGCAGGACGACCCGGACCTGGTTCACGTGGATGTCGTCCCACCTGCCGGACCGGAGGGCGAGGCCTAGGACGACCCCCTTGTGGCCATCCGGTCGATGCGTTGCCTTCTGTCATTGAGGCGACGGCTGGTCCCACTCGACGATGGCCGGCGCCAAGGCCCCGCGGGTCGCTCCCCGCGGCCTCCCTGGCGTTGCGCGATCCACTGAAACGCGGGGCAGGGGGTCGTGAGGGACGCATCGACCGTGCTTCCCGATGGGCAGGGGCGAGTCGGGTCCGTGAGCGAGGCCGAGCCGGCCCGAGTTCCCGGGTCGGGAACGGGAGCGGGGATTAGCGGGACCGGTTCCGGAGCGCCTGATCGACGACTGCCTTGAGCCCCGACGCGGACGCCTGACAATCGTCACTCCGCAGGATGGCACTGATCACGGCGACTCCGTCCGCTCCGGCGTCGATCACGGATGCGGCCGATCCGACCGAGATGCCGCCGATCCCGACGGTCGGGACGCCGGCGACCCGGGCGCGAGCGGCGAGGCCGTCCAGCCCGATCGCGGCGCTGGCGTCGGCCTTGGAGCCGGTCGGGAAGACCGGTCCGAGGCCGACATAATCGGCCCCCTCCGCAGTCGATCTGGCCGCCTGTCCTTCCGTCCCCGGCGACCACCCGATCAGGAACCGCTCCCCGCCCAGGCGCCGGACGACCACGATCGGCAGGTCACTGAGGCCGACATGCAGGCCGTCGGCGCGGACGGCCAGGGCGACGTCGAGCCGGTCGTTGACGAGGAACGGGACGCCGTGGCGGCGGCAGAGCTCGGCCAGCGGGGTCGCAAGGTCGAGCGCGTCGATGTCGCTGAGGTGCTTGGCCCGGAGCTGGACGCAGGTGACGCCGCCGGCGATCGCGGCAGCGGTATCGGCGACGAGATCCCCCGAGGCCGACTGCTCTGGGTCCGCGACGAGATAGAGCGCCAGCGCCGTCCGGAGCCGGCTGGGGTCGGCTACCCAGTAAGCGGCCGTCACGAGCAAGTGCCGAGCACGTTGGCGGACGGGCCGTTCGATGACGCACAGGTCGGGCTCTGGTTTGGGTCGTCGACAGATGCCTCATCGATTGTCTTACCGGTCGTGACGTTCCTGCCCGCGATCGTAGGTGGGGCGTCGCTCCGGGTCTCGCTCATCGGTCGATCTCCGCCTGGACGATCTCGGGCTGGTCCGTCGGCGGGTCGGCGGCCCTCTCGATGCGGCCGGTGCCCTCGACGGCAGCCGGCCCCATCTCCGGGAAGCGGTAGAAGTGGTTGACCGGTGAGTGACCGCCGCCGATCGCGTAGCCCGCCCGGATGGCGCCGGTGAGGTAGGCCTTGGCCGACTCGACCGCCGGGACCACCGCCAGCCCAAGCGCCAGGTTGGCCGTGATCGCGGCCGAGAGGGTGCAGCCGGTCCCGTGGGTGTTCAGGGACCGGACGCGCTCCGACGGCAGCTCGATGAACTCGACACCGTCGAACAGGACGTCGGTCGCCGTCGCGGCCCGGTGGCCGCCCTTGATCAGCACCCACTCGGTGCCGAGGGCGTGGATCGCCCGGGCGGCCTCCCGCAGGTCGTCCTCGGTGATGATCGTCTTGCCGGACAGCACCTCGGCCTCGGGGATGTTCGGCGTCACGATCTTCGACATCGGGATCAGGCGGCGGCGGACGGCGTTGACGGCGTTGCGCTGGAGAAGCTGGTCGCCGCTCTTGGAGACCATCACCGGGTCGACCACGGTCGGGACGCCCCAGGCCGCGAGCCGGTCGGCGACGACCTCGACGATCAGGGCGCTGGAGAGCATCCCGGTCTTGGCGGCGTCGGCGCCGATGTCCTCCATCATCATGTCGATCTGGGCGACGACGACCTCATCGGGAACCTCGGCGATGGCGTAGACGCCCTTGGTGCTCTGGGCCGTGATCGCGACGATCGCCGTCGTCCCGTAGACGCCATGGGCGGCGAACGTCTTCAGGTCGGCCTGGATACCCGCGCCGGCGCCGGAGTCCGAGGCGGCGACGGACATGGCCTTCGGCACCTTGGGCCGGAGTTCCTCGGGGACGAGGACCCTGTCCTTCGTCGATGGCGCCGGGTGATCGTGGGTATGGCCGTTGTCTGACACGCTGTCTGCCTCGTCCGCGCTGGGCCGCGGCCATCGCCGAGCGGGCGGATGGGCGGCGTGAGTCGACAGTGCCCCGAGGGAATACGGAGACAGCGCGACCAAGACCATCTACGGACACACGGCCCCATAGAGGCCGCTGTCCGCTCGGTTCCGGGATGGTCGCGACGGCGTCGCGATCCCCGTGCCGGCATGACCCGGATCAGATTCGGAGGGTTGGCATCGGGCCCATCGGTCGTTCCGTCAGCCTCTCAGCGGTGTCCGCACCCCTGGCAACTATCCCCGATAGGCTACCATGTCGGTATGGCCCGGACGCCCGCCCGACCACGAGCCGGTCGCTGGTCGCGGTCGGGCGGGGCAGGGACGAGGAGCAAGCATGAGTCTGATGCATGGGCTGAGCCAGGTCCGCCAGCGACTCTGGGAGAACGACGCCTCGGGCGCCACGATGAAGCTGGTCGACGCGATCATCCTGCGGGCCTCGGACCCCGCGGCGGCGAGCGCCCCGTCGCAGTCGCAACTGCAACTGGTCCGGATGCTGATGCGGACGCCGGTCGCGAACGACAACAGCACGGTCTACAACGACCTCGTCCAGCTGGAGGACGAGCTCGAGACCGCGGCTCAGAGCTTCCAGTCCGAGCGCGAGGCGGCCGACAGCCGGCCGCTTCCGAAGTCGAAGAAGTACTACAAGGAGCACCGTTCGCGCAGCTGAGCGGATCTCGCGATGCTGGTCGGGTCGCGGGGCCGGGGGCTGACGCCGCCCGGCTCAGAGGAGATGGCCGGGCTGGGTTGACCGCCGTGAAGGGCTACCGGGCGAAATCGGATCGATACCCTGGTTGTTCACCCCTGAGCCGGATGGCTTCAGCCTCCGGTTTCCAGGTAGCTATTCTGCGCCCAGAGACAACGCTCGGTCGGAAGTCCCGGTTCACCTCCAGACCCTAGGAGTCGTACGCGCAGATTGACCAGGTTTGGGCTGTGCCTATAGTCCGGCGAAGCAATCGACCCGTACGTCACTCCGCGGCGCAGATCGGCGACTGGCTCCGGGCCGCAAGCGACCGGTAGACGCCGGTCATTGCCGTCGCGACGGTGTCCCATGAGAACCGACCGGCTTCAGCCCTGGCCCGCCTGGCCAGGGCGGCGCGGCGCTCCGGATCTCGGGAGAGCGCGAGGATCGCGTCGGTCAGGGCGACGGCGTTGCCAGGGCAGACCAGCAGTCCGGCGACGCCGTCGCGGACCGAGTACGGCAGGCCGCCGGCGCGTGAGGCGATCACCGGGGTCCCGCTCGCCATCGCCTCGATCGCGACCAGCCCGAACGATTCGTATCGGGACGGGATGACGACGAAGTCGACCGCCTGATAGAGCGTCGCCAGGTCCTCCTGCGGCCGTGAGCCAAGAAAGACGATATCGTCCGCGATGCCAAGTCGGCGGGCGTCTGCCTCGACCGCGGCGAGGTCGCCGACCGGGCGGCCGTCCGCACCGATCTCACCGCCGACGAGGACCAGCTTCGGGCTCGGTGAGGCCGTCCCCCAGCCCTGGGCCGTCCGGGAGAAGGCTTCGATCAGGATATCGATGCCCTTGATCGGGTCGATCCGGCCGACGAACAGGCTGAGGACGCCGTCTGCCGGAAGGTCCATGTCCCGGCGAGCCCGCGCCATGTCGCCGGGCTGGAACCGATCCATGTCGACCCCGAGCGGCACCATGCAGACCATGCCATCGTGCGATGCCCGGCGCCGGTCGAGATCGTCGCGCTCGCCCGGGTTGCCGGCGATCAGTGCGTCCGCGAGGTTGATGATCCGGGCTTCGACACGCTCCCGGAGCTCGGGCTCGTGGTGGGCAGCGATGTTGGCTGCGTTCTTGTGGAAGGCCGTCGTATGGAACATCTGGACGAAGGGGATGCCGAGCTCCTGCTTCAGCCGGGCCGCGACGCAGCCGGACAACCAGTAATGGGCGTGAAGCACGTCGTAGTGCAGACCGTTGCGCATCATGTAGGAGACCATCGAATCGGCGAACTCGTCGGTGAGTTCAAAGAGGGAGTGCTTGGGGACAGTCGCTGGCGGTCCGGCGTCGATCGCGATCACGTTGACGCCCGGCACGTCGACGGTGACTTCGGGGGTGAATGGATCCGTTCGGCGGGTGTAGATGTCGACGATGCGGCCCTGCCGCGCCAGGTGCCGGGCGAGCTCCCGGACGTAGAGGTTCATGCCGCCGGCGTCCTGCGTACCGAGCTGGGCGAGGGGCGAGGTATGGACCGATAGCATGCCGATCCGGCTGACCGGCGGGTCGACGTCGTAGCCCGGCAGAGCCGGACCCCGGTACGCCGATGGGGATGGTGGGGTAGTCACGTGGAAGAGGTCTCCGCTCGGCCGACGCTAGGGTCGATCCGAACCTATCTGCCCGGCCAGCATGGCTGTCGACGCTGCCTGCGAGCAGGATGACGGGTCGAGGAGCCACCGGGGAGCGGCTCCTGTCGGACGGATCTGGGCCGAGCGTCGGACCGGGTACCCGCGGAGGGATTCGAACCCCCGACGCCCGCCTTAGGACGGCGGCGCTCTATCCACTGAGCTACACGGGCATCGACTAACCCTTCGTCAGTCTCGCGCGATGCTACCACAGTCGCCGCGCGGGTCCACCCGCCCAGACGTCCCGACCGGTGTTTCAGGGCAACGCGGTCATGGCGATCTGGATGCAAAGCCGGCGCCACCGAAAACGACTGCGTGCGGGTTGGGCAGTGGCGAGCGCAAGTGCTATACTCCGGCGTCGGAACGGGGAGTAGCGCAGCCCGGCAGCGCGCAGCGTTCGGGACGCTGAGGTCGGAGGTTCGAATCCTCTCTCCCCGACCATCATCAGGCGGCTGGCTTCGCAAGAGCCAGCCGCCTGATCCGTTTTCCGGGCAGGACGGGGTATGGATCGAGATGCGGCGAGAGGCAATGACGCGCTCCTGCGCGGTCTGCCGTCGGTCGAGCGGGTCGCAGCCGACCCGCGCCTGGCCGGGCTCGGGGTTCGCCCGGCGTTGCTTCGCGACGCCATACGTGGGCGCCTCTCCGGAGCCCGCTCCGCGATCCTCGCCGGCGGGGGCGATCCGGCCGAGCCGCTCCTGAACGCGCTCGTCGCCGAGCTGCTCGGTGCCCTGGCTCCGGCCGACAACCGGGTCATCAATGCGACCGGTGTGCTGATCCACACCAATCTCGGCCGGGTCCCGGTCAGTAACGCGGCTGCGACCGCGATGGCGGAGGCCGCGCGGTCGCCGGTCGCCCTCGAAGTCGATCCGGGGACGGGACGGCGGGGAGATCGGCAACGGCGTGTCTCGGAGCTGCTCCGGGTCCTGACCGGCTCCGAGGCGGCCCTCGTGGTCAACAACAACGCCGCCGCGCTGCTGGTCACGGTCGCGGCGCTGGCAGCGGACCGCGACGCGATCGTCTCTCGCGGCGAGGCGGTCGAGATCGGCGGCGGCTTCCGGATCCCGGACGTGCTCCGGCAGGGTGGCGCCCGCCTGGTCGAGGTCGGCACCACCAACCGGACCTATGCCCATGACTACGAGGACGCCTGCTCGGACACCACCGGGATGCTCCTCAAGGTCCACCCGAGCAACTTTGTCATCTCCGGCTACACGCACGAGACGACCGTGCGTGAACTGGCGACCATCGGTGCGGCTCACGACGTCCCGGTCGTCGAGGACCAGGGCAGCGGGCTGCTCAACCCGATCGACCTCGATGCCATCGATCTGGGTCGATCGCTGTCGGGATGCCTGGCCGACGGGGCCGACATCATCACGGCCAGTGGCGACAAGCTGCTCGGTGGCCCCCAGTGCGGACTGATCCTGGGACGCGCCGATCTCGTCGCCCGAATCGCGCGGCACCCGATCGCCCGCGCCGTCCGGGTCGACAAGGTCACGCTGGCCGGGCTGGAGGCGACACTGCGGCACTACCTGCGGGGTGAGGAGATGACGGCTATCCCACTCTGGCGGATGGCGATGACGCCGGTCGACGAACTCCGGCGGCGTGCCAGGACGATCGTGTCGATGCTCGGTGGAGCCGAAGCGGGAGGGTCCGTCGAGGTCGTCGACGCGGTCACGACCTTCGGCGGAGGAGCCGTCCCCGGACAGAACCTGCGCAGTGTCGCTCTCCGGGTTCGACCGGTGGCGGGGATCGGTGTCGATCGGATCGCGGCCGGACTGCGACTGGGCCAGCCGTCGGTCTGGGGCCGGGTCGAGGACGGCTGTCTCTGGCTGGATCTTCGGACGGTGGCGCCGGATGACGACGACCGCCTGGCCGGGGCGCTGACAATGTCGCTCCAGGAGACCCGACCATGAACGGGTCGGGCTCGGAGACGATGTCCCAGACCCGATTCCCGCATCTGAACCGCCCGTCCTCGGGCATGACGGACCGCTCCGATTTTGGTCATCGACCATGAACGCGCCAGCACCGGATGTCACCGGTTCCTCGCCGCATGACCGCCTTCGGCCCTCATGCCGCAGCGTTCGCAAGAGCGTACCCGAGCCAGATCCATTCATGGTCAAGTCGTCCGCCGGGCTCACGCGCTTCGCCGCTACGACGTGATCGGTCCGACCCTACGGCGCGGTCGGGGAGCGGCTGTCCCTGAAGACGGGGCTGAGCGGTGGATTGAGCAGGAGCAGGCTCCGGCTCAGGTCGCTCATGCGCTGCTGGGTCTCGGCCAGCGTTCCGAGATCGCCGTCGGCTGCGGCCGCCCGGATCGTCTCCTGGAGGTGGCGCATGTGAGCGTCCAGTCGCTCGCGCTGAAGCTGGCGCAATGTCTCGATCGCCTCCGTCAGCACCTCGGCCGGGAACCGCTTCGGGATCATCCGGACGGGCTGGCGGCTCGCGATGTCCTCGCGCTCGAGGTCCGTCTCCAGCCGGGTCTCCTCGCCACCGACGGCGGTGTTGAGGCGCTCGGCGTAGTCGGCCAGCTCGTCCGGCAGCCCGATGATGAGCCGCTCTCCGAACAGGCCGGCGCAGTCCGGACTCCGGATCAGCCGCAGCAATTCCTGGTTGCGACTGCTCTGGATCAGGTCGTCCGTTACCTGACCCATGATCGGTTCGAGATAGGGCCGGAACGCCACGATCAGCGCGACGAGGTAGCTCTCGTTGTCGATCTCCCGGCCCGGCCTCCGGGACGCCGGTGGGGAGCCGAAGCCGCTGGGCTGTGGGGCCGGGTTCCGGTTCGGCCCGTTCCGCTGGCCGTCGAAGCCGGTCTGATTCCGCTGCGTCGGAGCGCCGCGGCGGGGATTGGTCCTTGTCGAGGCGGCGGAGAGCTCCTGCAGGACGGCGTCCGGGACGGTCCCGAGCTTGCGGGCCACGATCGCGGCGTAGTGATGCAGGACCACGCGGTCCGGCAACTGGCGCAGGATCGGCAGCATCCGCTGGACGGCGCTGGCTTTCGAGTTGGCGTCGTCGAGCTGGACAGTCTCGGCGACCGCGTCGATCAGCCAGTCGATCACCGGCCGGGCGTCGGCGATCGCGGCCTGCCAGGCCTCCGGGGCGCGTCGGATCAGCTCGTCCGGGTCCTTGCCGACGGGCATCGTCGCGATCCGGATCTCCGTCTTGAGGCGCTGCTGGGTCGAGATCAGGCCGGGACTGACCGCGACGACGACCTCGTCATGGTCGATCGCCCCGGTGGCGGTTTCCAGCCCGCGGACCATCGCGGCCTGCCCGGCGGCGTCGGCGTCGAGCGCCAGGACGATCCGGGGGGCGAAGCGCTTGACGAGGTTGATCTGGGCTTCCGTCAGCGCGGTGCCCATCGCCGCGACGACGTTGTGGTGGCCGAACTGGTGGGCCGTGACGACGTCCATGTAGCCCTCGACGACGACGACCTCGCCGCGCTCACGGATGGCGTCCTTGGCGAGGTGCAGGCCGTAGAGCAGGCCGCTCTTGTCGAAGAGCGGCGTCTGGGGGGAGTTGAGGTACTTGGGCTGCTCGTCCCCGAGGGCGCGGCCGCCGAAGCCGACGATCTCGCCGTCCCGGTTGGCGATCGGGAAGATCAGCCGGCGCCGGAAGCGGTCGTAGACCTGGCCGCTGTCGCTCCGGCCGAGCAGCCCGGCCGCGACCGCCTCGTCGGCCGTGTAACCGGCCGCCTCGAGGTTGCTCTGAAGGGCATTGCGGCTCTCGGGCGCGTAGCCGATCCGGAACGCCTGCATCGTAGCGGCGTCGATCCCCCGGCGCTCGGCCAGCTCGCGGCCCGGCGTGCCCTGGTCGAGCGTGATCGCCCGCTGGAAGAACCGGGCGGCGGCGGCGTTGGCGTCGAGCAGCCGCTGGCGGCGGTCCTGCTCGGCTGGGTCGCGGACCGGTGCCGTCGAGAGCGTGATGCCGGCCCGCCGGGCGAGTTCGGTGAGCGATTCGCGAAAGTCGACGTGCTCGACCTCCTGGTAGAAGGTCAGCGCGTCGCCGCCCTTGCCGCAGCCGAAGCAGCGGAAGGTGCCCGACTGCGGGAAGACGACGAACGACGGCGTCTTCTCCTGATGGAACGGGCAGAGGCCCTTGAAGCTGTTGCCGGTTCGCCTGAGCTGGACGTAGCCGCCGACGAGATCGACGATGTCCGTCTGCTCCCGGACCTCGGCTACGGAGTCGCGTGCCATCGCTGACCTGCTGTCTGCTGACCTCTCACCTGCGGGGATGATGGGGCGGACGGGATCGCTGGACCGAATTCGTCATGGGTTGAGGACGTGGGCCTCGAACAGCTCCAGGGCCGACCGGTCGGTCAGCGCGGCGACGTAGTCCGCCACCCGGCGCTCGACCGGATCGTCGGCCGGAGACACCAGGCCGTTGGACCACATCCGTTCGGGGTGTTCGACATAATACGCGAAGAGATCCCGGACGATCTGCTGGGCGCGGATGGTGTCGCGACGCTGATTGATCGGAGTATAGACACGTTCGTACAGGAAATCGCGGAGCGCGTCGGCCGCCGTCCGGACCTCCTCGGTCAGCCCGATCGAGACCGGTACGGTCGCGGCGTCGGCGTGTTCGATCACGTCGGTGACGAGCGTGTTGATCCGGGCGGCGTGATTGGTGCCGAGAACCTCGCCGACGATGGTCGGCACGTCGGGCCAGGCGACGATCCCGGCCCGGATGGCGTCGTCGAGGTCGTGGTTGATGTAGGCGAGGGCATCGGACAGCTTGACGACCTCACCCTCGGCTGTCGAGGGCGTGCCCGCCCGCGTGCCGGTGATCGTCGCCCGGCCCTTGGAGTGGCGCAGGATCCCGTCGCGGACGGCGTCGGTCAGGTTGAGACCCTCGCCGTCCTTCTCCAGCAGATCGACGACGCGGAGGCTCTGCTCGTTGTGCCGGAAGCCAGGGAACATCTCGGCCAGCGCCCGCTCGCCGGCGTGGCCGAACGGCGTGTGGCCGAGGTCGTGGCCCAGGCCGATCGCCTCGACGAGGTCTTCGTTCAGACCGATCGCCCGGCCGATCGTGCGGGCGATCTGCGTGACCTCGAGCGTGTGGGTCAGGCGGGTGCGGTAGTGGTCGCCGACCGGGGCGATGAAGACCTGTGTCTTGTGCATCAGCCGCCGGAACGACGAGGAGTGGATGATCCGGTCGCGGTCGCGCTGGAAGGCGGTCCGGACCGGGCTCTCGTCCTCGTACCGCAGCCGGCGGCCGTCGACCGACCGCGCCGCTCCCGGCGCAAGCCAGGTCGTCTCACGCTGTTCGAGGCGTTCCCGGACACTCGCGGTCTCGATCGGGACCCAACTCTCCGTCACGATGGGCGCCTCGCGGTCGGTCACGCGATGATGTCCAGCGGCGCCAGGCTCGCCATCAGGCGCTTGGTGCCGTGGCGCTCGAAGGCGACGACGACTTCCTGATCGTCCCGCCGGGCCTCGACGCCGGTGATCTGGCCCTCACCGAACTTAGTGTGGAAGACGCGCTGGCCGGCAGCGTAGGTCTTGTGCGGGCGGGCAGGCTGGTCGTCGCGCCCGAAGCCGCCGCCGATCGGCTTCGACGAGAAGTCGTCGCTCTGCCCAGGCTGGGCGCCGCTGTAGCGGCCGGCGCCGGCGCCGTGGCCCCCGAGGCGGTCATTGGAGGTGGCCCGGTCGCGCAGGGAGGTTCGGCTGCCGCCGAAGCGGGGGAAGCTCCGGGAGACGGTCGAGAGGGCCGACTGCGGGATCGACTCGATGAAGCGCGACTCGACGCCGGGGTTGTAGCGGCCGTAGAGCTGACGGCTGGTGACGTAGGTCAGGTAGAGCATCCGCTGGGCCCGGGTGATGCCGACGTAGAACAGGCGGCGCTCCTCCTCCATCGGCTGCGGGTCCTGGAACTCGGCCTCGACCGCCCGGCTGATCGGCAGCAGCCCCTCCTCCAGCCCGACGATGAAGACGACCGGGAACTCCAGCCCCTTGGCCGAGTGCAGCGTGATCAACGTCACCTGCCCCTGCCCGTCGTCCGTCATCGTGTCGACATCGGAGACGAGCGCGACCTGCTCCAGGTACTGCGCGAGGGCGTCCGACGGGTCGGGCATGTCGTCGTACCGGCTCAGGTCGGTCCGCAGCTCGAGGACGTTGGCCCAGCGCTGCATCTCCTCCTCGACGCTGCCGTCGAAGGCATCCCGGTAGCCGGTCACTTCGACGATCGCGTCGAACAGCTCGCTCAGCGTCGCGGTCTTCGCGTCGTCCCGCAGACGGGCGAGGGCCTTGCCGACCTTGGTCGCGGCGGTTCGGGCGGCCCCGCTCAGGGTGGGCGGCTCGACGTCCGGATCGGTCGGTCGCTCGACCAGGGCGATGAAACCCTCGGCGATCGGGCGCTGATAGACCGATGACCACTCGCGAACGGCATCGACTGCCTTCGGGCCGAGCCCCTTGCCGATCGCGAAGCTGCCGATGATCCGCTCCAGGCTGACCACGTCGGCCGGGTTGTGGATCAGCCGCAGGACGGCGATCACGTCCCGGACTTCCTTGCGCTCGTAGAACTTGACGCCACCGACGACCCGGTAGGGGACATCGCTGACCCGGAACGCCTCCTCCAGGACGCGGCTCTGGGCGGTCGTCCGGTACATCACGGCGACGGCGTCGGGCCGGATGCCCTGCGACTGCATCAGCCGGCGGATCTCGGAGACGACGTACTGGGCCTCGTGGTTCTGGTCGGCCAGTTCGCGCAGGGCGATCGGGTCGCCCTCATCGTTGTTGGTCGTCAGCTTCCGGTCGAGCCGCTGCTTGTTCTCGCGGATCACGGCGTCGGCGACGCTGACGATCCGGGCGGTCGAGCGATAGTTGATATCGAGGTCGATCCGGATCGCGTCGGGGTAGTCGGACTGGAACTCGAGGATGTTCCGGATGTCGGCCGCTCGCCAGGCGTAGATGGACTGGTCGGGGTCGCCGACGACGAACAGGTTGTGCCAGCGGTTCGCGAGGGCGGTGACCAGGACGTACTGGACCCGGTTGGTGTCCTGGTACTCGTCGACGAGGATGTATTTGAACTGGGTCTGGTATCGCTTCAGGACTTGAGGTGCCCGGTCGAACAGCTCGATCGGCAGGCGGAGGAGGTCGTCGAAGTCGACGGCATTGGCCTCGCGCAGCAGCCGGGCGTAGTGCTCGTAGACCCGGGCGATGACCTCGTCGTCGTGGGAGGAGACCGAGGCGGCGAACTCCTTCGGGCTCAGCATCTGGTTCTTGGCGGACGAGATCCGGCCTCCGGCCCGGCGCGGAGGGAGCTGGCGGGGGTCGATCCCAGCGGCCTGGATCGCGCGCCTGAGGATGTTCTGCTGGTCGCTGTCGTCATAGACGAGGAAGTTGGGCTGGAGGCCGATCCGGTCGGCGACGACGCCCGGGTTCTGGCGGAGCAGGCGGACGCCAAAGCTATGGAACGTACCCATCCAGAGACCGCTGATCTCGTCGCCGGCGAGGCGCTCGATCCGGTCACGCATCTCCCGGGCGGCCTTGTTCGTGAAGGTGACGGCGAGGATCTGGTCGGCGAGGACGCCCCTCTCCTCCAGCAGCCAGGCGATCCGATGGGTGAGGACGCGGGTCTTGCCGGAGCCCGGCCCGGCGACGACGAGGACGGGCCCCTCCGTGGTCTGGACGGCCCGGATCTGCTCATCGTTCAGCCCGCGGGTGAGGCGGGCGGTGTCGGGACGGGTCACCTGATCGGCCACGGGGTTGCCTCCAAAGACGGCTGTTCTCACCCATGGAGTCTAGCATCACGTCGCCGCCGGACCGATTCGATCGGTGGGGAGCCAGCCCACGGCTGACCTTGACGATCCGGTAGACGTCCCGTACCCTTTCCGGCCGTGGTCGCGGTCGTCGACCGCCACGCGCCGACGTAGCTCAGCGGCAGAGCAAGGGACTCATAAGCCCTTGGCCGGTGGTTCGATTCCACCCGTCGGCACCCCCAAAATGGTTGCCCGATCCACCCTTCCCCAGACAGCAGGTCGACCGCCATGACCCGTCGCGACCGCTCGGTCGTTTCCGGCCGCGGTAACCACGGGCTCGAGCAGAGGACACTCGCCGGGCTCCGTCAGGTCGGGCCTTCCCTGCCCGCCGGTCCGCTCGTCGTCGGTTTCTCCGGGGGTCCGGACTCGCTGGCCCTGCTGCTGATCCTCGGCCAGATCCGGTCGCTGCTCGACCGTGACCTCCTCGCCATCCACGTCGATCATCGCCTCCGTCCCGATTCCGGCCTCGACGCGGCTCGGGCCGAGGAACTGGCCGCGGACCTCGGCGTCCCGCTCCATGTCGAGCGTCTCGAACCTGGGCTTGCTGGCCGCCATCCCGGCGTCGGGATCGAGGAGGCCGCGCGTCGCGAACGTTACCGGGCTGGGGCGACATTCGTGGGGGCGGTCGGCGGTAGCCTCGTCACCGGTCACCATGCCGACGACCAGGCCGAGACTGTGCTGTTGCACCTCCTTCGGGGAAGTGGGGGGGCCGGTGCCGGCGGGATGCGCGCCGTCACGAGCCTCATGGTTCCCTGGTGGGACTCATCGCCGATCCGTCCTCCGACGCGCCTGACGGTCGTTCGGCCGCTCCTCGACACGCGCCGGAGCGAGATCGGGGACTACCTCGCGACCCGTCGCCCCGATCTCCGCCCCGTCGAGGACCCGACGAACCGCTCCGATCGGTACCGGCGCAACGCGGTCCGGCACCACCTGCTCCCCGAGGCCGAACGGATCGTTCCCGGCTCCGTCGAGGCGCTGAACCGGTTCGCCCGGATCGCCGCCGAGGAGAGCGATCTGCTCGACGTCATCGCGGGTACGGCCCTGATCGCGGCGACCGATCCCGCCCGGCGACTCTCGCGGTCCGTGTTGGCCGTCCAGCCCGTCGCCATCGCCCGGCGCGTCCTGCGGGGCTGGCTGCTCGCCAACGCCCCAGGCCTGGAACTCTCGCTGGAACGGGTCGAGGCGCTCCGGGAGCTGGCCGGTGGTGATGACAGCCGCTGGTCGATCGAGGTCGGTGCGGGCTTCACCGTGAGCGGGGATGGTGATCTGCTGACGGTCCGGTCATCGGGCACGAGCGACTTCCCGCGGAACCGGTAGACTGCGACCCTCAATCGCGGTCCGTTTGCGACCCTCGCGGAGAGCCTGCCCGATGCCGGAATCGTCAGCCAACGACCAGTCCCGAGCCCATGGCGTCGCCAGCATCATGCTGGACGAGGCGACCATCCAGCGCCGGATCGCCGAACTGGCCGCCGAACTGGACGAGTGGTACCGCCCGGCGGCGGGCCACCATCCCGTCCCCGGCCACGGCGACGTCCCGCTGCTGGTCGGCGTCCTGACCGGAGCGGTCACCTTCCTGACCGATCTGATGCGGGCGATGACCGTGCCGCTGGAGATCGAGTTCATGGCGGTCTCCAGCTACGGCGCCGCCACCCGGAGCTCCGGCGTCGTCCGCATCCTGAAGGACCTCAACCATGAGATCTCGGGCCGTCGGATCGTCGTCGTCGAGGACATCATCGACACCGGGCTGACGCTCCAGTACCTGCTCGACCTCCTGGAGCGCCGGGCGCCGGCTGACATCAAGGTCGTGGCCCTCCTACGCAAGCACCCCAAGCCCGACGCCGTCGAGGTCCCGGTCGACCTAGTCGGGTTCGACATCCCGGACGAGTTCGTCGTCGGCTACGGGCTCGACTACGCCGGGCACTACCGAAACCTGCCGTACGTTGCCATCCTGAACCCCGGCGTATTCGACGAACCGACGTCGATCCACCGCGAGGAGTAGCCCCGGCACTCGCCGATGGGGGCGCCGGCCACCTGACCGACCGGAGCAGCGGGTCGCCCGTCGAGTCCGGGATCGGGCACCCGAGAGTGTCACGATCAGTTGACAATGCGCGGTCGTTATGGCACGTCGGCCCGTCGTATACTTCGTGACGCCCCAGCCCAGAACACCGGTTCGCACGCCAGGTCGCCGGGGGTAGTTAGCGGAGGAATGGATGGGCAGAGCGAAGTCGCTTCGCAGCAGCTTCGTCTACGTCGGCATCGCCGTAGCGGTCATCGCCCTCTGGTTCGTCTTCCTCGGTGCCGGTAGCCGAACCACCGACCTGACGTTCACGACCCTCGTCGACCAGATCGACGCGGGTCAGGTCTCCCGTCTCGTGCAGGAAGACGGGAACCCCGCGGTCGAGGTCCGGTACAACACCAATCGGCCCGACGCCGAGGTCCGTGTTCCGGACAGCACGGACATCATCTCGATCCTGCAGGCGTACGGCGTCGATCTGACGACGGTCGACGTCCAGATCGAGCGTGGCAGCCGGTGGGGCGGGTTGCTCAGCTTCCTGCCGTTCCTGCTCCCGACACTGCTCCTGATCGGCTTCTTCCTCTACATGATGCGGCAGAACCAGGGCAACAGCAGCCAGGCGATGTCATTCGGCAAGAGCCGGGCCCGGCTGTTCACCAGCAACCGGCCATCGGTGACGTTCGCCGACGTCGCCGGGGTGGACGAGGCCAAGGAGGAACTCCAGGAAGTCGTCGAGTTCCTCAGGTTCCCGGACAAGTTTGCCGCGCTGGGCGCCCGGATCCCGCGCGGCGTGCTGCTCGTCGGCCCGCCGGGTACGGGTAAGACGCTCCTGTCGCGGGCCGTCGCCGGTGAGGCCGGGGTGCCGTTCTTCAGCATCTCCGGCTCCGAGTTCGTCGAGATGTTCGTCGGCGTCGGCGCCAGCCGGGTCCGCGACCTGTTCGACCAGGCCAAGAAGAACTCGCCGTGCATCATCTTCATCGACGAGATCGACGCCGTCGGCCGCCAGCGCGGCGCCGGCCTGGGCGGCAGTCACGACGAGCGCGAGCAGACCCTCAACCAGATCCTGGTCGAGATGGACGGCTTCGACAGCTCGGTCAACGTGATCGTGATCGCCGCGACCAACCGGCCGGACGTGCTCGACCCGGCTCTGCTCCGGCCCGGTCGCTTCGACCGGCAGGTGATCCTCGACCGGCCCGACATCCAGGGCCGGCGCTCGATCCTCGATGTCCATTCCCGCGGAAAGCCATTCGAGGACAGCGTCTCGATCGAGAACCTCGCCCGGCAGACCAGCGGGTTCTCCGGGGCCGACCTGGAGAATCTCGTCAACGAGGCGGCGATCCTCGCGGCCCGGCGGAACAAGAAGACGATCGGCGTCTCGGAGTTGACCGAAGCGATCGACCGCGTCCTGGCGGGACCGCAGCGCAAGAGCCGCGTGATCAGCGAGCGCGAGCGACTGATGACGGCCTATCACGAGGCGGGTCACGCCCTCGTCGCCCGGATGCTACCCAACTCGGACCCGGTCCGGAAAGTGTCCATCGTCGCTCGCGGCATGATGGGCGGCTACACCCGGGTCGTCCCGGACGAGGACCGGCTCTTCATGACCAAGAGCCAGTTCCAGGACCGGCTGGCCGTCTTCATGGCCGGCCACGCCGCCGAGACCATGGTCTTCGAGGAGCAGTCGACCGGCGCCAGCAACGACATCTCGCAGGCGACCGGGATCGCCCGCCGGATGGTGACCGAGTTCGGTATGAGCCGCGCATTGGGTCCGCTGGCCTTCGGCAAGAAGGAGGAGATGATCTTCCTCGGCCGGGAGATCAACGAGTCGCGCAACTACTCGGACGAGGTCGCCCTGTCGATCGACCGCGAGATCCGTGACCTGATCGAGGAGGCGCATGAGCGGGCGCGGGAGGTGCTGGAGGCCAATTTCCCGTATCTCGAGTCGATCGCCCAGTTGCTGCTGAGTAACGAGACGATCGAGGGCGAGGAGATGGAGGCGCTGTTCGACCGCCCCCGACCGCGACCGGAACTCGTCGGTCCGCCGCACGGCCGGCCGTCCAACCGGATGCAGGAGTGGCGGGCCAACCCGGGCGACCTCCCGCCCAGCCTCCAGGCACCGGCTGATCGCGGCGCTGACGGGCACGGTGGCTCGTTCGGCGGCCTCCGGCCGAACCCGGCGTCATAGCGTCTGATGGGAACGAGCAGCGCGGCCGGGCGAGAGATCGTCCGGCCGCGCTGCTTGTCGAGATCTCGCCCGCGCGTCCGTCGGATGGTGGAGGCTAGGAGACTCGAACTCCTGACATCAGCGTTGCAAACGCTGCGCTCTACCAGCTGAGCTAAGCCCCCGGTGCTGGCGCGCATCGAGATTCGATTGATGGTTCCGGGAAGGGGTGGAGACTGGGGGACTCGAACCCCCGACCTCTACAGTGCGATTGTAGCGCTCTCCCAACTGAGCTAAGTCCCCGGGAACAGGCGGAGTATAGCGGCGGGCGCTGGCGCCGTCAAACACTCGCTGATCGATCCAGCGACCTGGTGGGCTGGTCCACCGATGGTCGGAGCCGCGCCCGATTCGGGATTCGCACCGAGCCGATCGTAACGCCTGGCCGGTTTCTGAGTACGCTGGACGGGACGGAATCCTGTGATACACTCTTCTCCAACGCGGGTGTAACTCAGTTGGCAGAGTGTCTGCTTCCCAAGCAGAATGTCGTCGGTTCGAATCCGATCACCCGCTCCATCCGCATCGAGACAACGCCGGGCATCCAAGCTTGGCGTTCCGCGTTTTCGACCCGCATCGATGGCTCCGAGGGTTCGAGATCGTTTCATACATCTCACCGATGTCTCGGATCCGGCCGGTGGGCCGAGCCGTACCACCATCGGGAGGATGTGAGCCCGACGGCGGAATGCGACATCTCGATCACCGGCTGTCCCGGCCGCCGTGGCCGTCGTCATTTGCGAACCGGATCGATGATCGTCTTCGGCTCACAACCGGTGACGGGTGCCGCAAGACGGCGCTTCCCGGCCTGACCATGAGCCTGATCGCGTCGATCGCGATGCTTGCCGTCCCAACCGGTGCTTCCGGCATCGTCCCAGCTCGACACGATTAGCCGCCGATCCATCAGCGCTGCGTCGCGGCGGCATCGGCATGATCGCAGCCAATTCGCCCGCTGACCCATGCTGCTCCGTATTGGCCACGCGAGCGCCGCCGCCCGGCCAGCATTCCGGACCGCCACTACGACTAGCGCGTGTCGGCCACGCGAGCCCTGCCGCCCTAGAAACGGGACGGCGGTATCGTTGTGCTTCGCGTTTCGACGGGCATCGAGATCGTCCAGTCATCGCTCGTGATCAGAGATACTGCCCGTTGCGCTTTCGTCACCGACCAGTCACGATCCGTGCGGCCACGGCGAGAGCGAGGCAGACATCGAGGCTGGAGCGTTCCGACGACTCCCGTTCTCCACCGGAGCGAACCCATGGGTGTGACGATCGCGGTCTTCATCCATCTCCCCGCGGTCGTTCGGGCCGCGCTCGAAGGCGACGGGCACCTGCTCATCTGCCTGGACGATGTCGGGAGCCGGGCGGCGATCATCGAGCAGGGGACGGCGGCGCGGATCGTCATCACCAACGGTGAGGGTGGTCTCAAGGCCCCTGAGCTGGCGGCACTGCCTCACGTTGAGCTGATCTGCGCCATCGGCGTCGGGTTCGAGGGGATCGACCTCGCAGCCGCGGGGTCCCGCGGAGTCGTCGTATCGAATGGCCGGGGAACCAATGACCACGCCGTCGCCGATCACACGCTGGGGCTGATGCTTGCCATCGCCGGTGGGATCGTGCCGGCGGATGCGATGGTGCGGGCGGGTGACTGGCCCCTGTTCGCGGCGGGTGGGGCCGGCTACCCGTTCCTGCCCCGGCGGCGCGGTGTCTTCGGCAAGCGCCTCGGCATCGTCGGGCTGGGGAGCATCGGGACCAAGATCGCCAACCGGGCTCACTTCGGCTTCGAGATGCCGGTGGCCTACTTCGGCCGCCAGCCGAAACCTGAGAGCCCGTTCCGGTTCGTCGACTCGTTGACGGAACTGGCGGAGTGGTCGGACTTCCTCGTCGTCGCCGCGCCGGGTGGCGCCGCTACCCGGCACCTGGTCGACGCGGAGGTGCTCGGGGCGCTCGGCCCGGACGGCTTCCTCGTCAACATCGGGCGAGGGAGCATCGTCGACACCGCAGCGCTGATCACGGCGCTCCGGGCCGGGACGATCCTCGGTGCCGCGCTCGACGTGGTGGAAGGGGAGCCAGCCATCCCGGAGGATCTGCTGGCCCTGGATGACGTCGTCCTGACGCCGCACATGGCCGGTCGGGGGCCGGAGCCGGTGCGGATCATGACCGGCCTGCTCATGGAGAACATCCGGGCATTCCTCGCCGGCCGGCCGCTCCTGACGCCGATCGACACGGCCGCGATCGATTGACGATCGCCCCGTCCCGGCTGGTCGCCATCGGTGACACTGCCGAAGCTGACTTCCCTATCCCCGGTCTGCCCGGTACGATGCCTGCGGAAACGTCGACGTGATCGAGGTCGATCCACCTCATCGCTCCGGTCAGGTCTGACCGGCTCATGCCCGCAAGCGGGGACAGGACGAAGACATGGCTGAGACCATCACGGCGCGCGGCGTCATCTCCCGGGAACCCGGCCAGCCGGGCGTCGTCGAGGAGTTCCTGATCGACCCGCCGGGGCCGAACGAGGTCCTGGTCCGGATCCTCGCCAGTGGCGTCTGCCACACCGATCTGTCCGCGAAGAACGGCCTCTTCGGCACCGAGCCGTTCCCGTGGCTGCTCGGCCACGAGGGCAGCGGCATCATCGAGCGACTCGGCGAGGGCGTCACCAATGTCAAGGAGGGCGACTTCGTCATCCTCGCCTGGCGGGCGCCGTGCGGCGAGTGCCGGTTCTGCCTGCGGGGCGACCTCGCGTTCTGCGCCAATTCGCTCAACGCGCAGCCCCGGATGCGGACCCACGACGGCATCCAGCTCACCCCGGTCCTCGGGATCGGCACGTTCTGCACGCACACGGTCGTCCACTCGCACCAGTGCATCCCGGTCAGCGACGAGCTGCCACCGGCCCAGATGAGCCTGATCGGCTGCGGCGTCATGACCGGCATCGGCGCGGCGCTGTACGCCGGCGGCGTCCGGCCGGGCGAGTCGGTCGCGGTGATCGGCTGCGGGGGCGTCGGGGACTCCGCCATCATGGGCGCGAAGATCGCCGGCGCGACGACGATCATCGCGGTCGACCTCGACGCACGGAAGCTGGAGTGGGCGAGGGAGTTCGGGGCCACGCACACCGTCAACCCGAACGATGGCGACGCGGTCGAGGCGATCAAGGCGATCACCGGCGGGTTCGGTGTCAACGTCGCGATCGAGGCCGTCGGTTCGCCCCGGACGATCGAGACGGCGCTCTGGTCGCGGGATCTGGCGGGCCGCTGCGTCGTGGTCGGGGTCGCGAACAGGGAGGCGATGCTGAACCTCCCGGTCGCCCAGTTCTTCGACCGGGGCGGAAAGCTCAGCATCTCCTGGTATGGCGACTGCCTGCCGACGCGGGACTTCCCGATCCTGGCAGACTGGTACGCGCAGGGCAAGCTCGATCTCGACCGGATGGTGACCCGGACGATCACGCTCGACGAGACCGAAGAGGCCTTCCACGCCATGGAGCGCGGCGAGACGCTGCGCAGCGTCATCGTGATGGCGTAGGGCTACGACGGCTCGACCGGTGCACGAGCATCGAGGCGGTGGGGGGAGATCGATGACGCTGCGAATCAGGACCTTCACGGGTGGGCCGCTCGCGACCAACAGCTTCCTCGTCAGTGATGAGGAGGGCCAGGCGATGGTCGTCGATGTGCCGCCCGGCACGGCGACGACCATCGCCGGTGCCTTGCGCATGTACGGCCTGACGCTCACCCGGATCGTGATCACGCATCCGCACTGGGACCACTTCGCCGATGCCAATGTGCTGCGGGAACTGACCGGCGTCCCGATCGCAGCCCATCCCGGAGCCCGCCCGCGACTGACCAATGCGAGGACCTCGCTCTTTCCCGTCGAGGGCGTCGATTTCGGACCGGCCAGCCTGCTGCCGGACCAGGCGATCGACGAGGGCGACCTGGTCTTCCTTGGTCGGACCCGCTTCGAGGTCCTGTTCACGCCGGGACACGAGCCGGCCCACATCGCCCTCTATCAGCCGGAGGAGGCGGTCCTCCTCAGCGGGGACGTCATCTTCCCCGGTGGCCACGGGACGCTCGATGTGCCCGGCGCGGACGCCGACGCGATGGACAGGTCGCTCCGCAAACTCGCGGCGCTGCCCGATGGCGTTACGGTCTACAACGGCCACGGCGACCCGACGACGCTCGGCGTCGAGCGGGCCTGGCTGCCAGCGGTCTGACGACGGTCTGATCCGGGAGCCATCGCAAACGCGACGACCGCCGGGATCCTTCCCGGCGGTCGTCCTGCGTCCGATCGGAGCGTCCGGCGGCTACCCCTTCATGGAGCCGGCGAGCATCCCACGGATGAAGAAGCGGCCGAGCAGGATGTAGATCAGCGCCGTCGGCAGGGCGGCGAGGACGGAGCCGGCCATGACGGCGCTCCAGTCGACCGAGAACGACCCGGAGAGGTTGTTCAGGGCGACGGTGATCGGCTGCTCGGCCGGGTTGGTGATGATCGTCAGGCCGAAGAGGAACTCGTTCCAGATGTTGGTGAACTGGAAGATGCCGACCACCACGAAGGCCGGGATCGAGAGCGGCAGCATGATCCGGATGAAGATGCCGACCAGCCCGGCCCCATCGACCCGGGCGGCCTCGATCAGCTCGCCGGGGATCGCCGTGAAGAAGTTGCGGAAGATCAGCGTCGTGATCGGCAGCCCGTAGACGACGTGGACGATGATCAGGCCCGCGATCGAGTTGTAGAGGCCGACCTGCTGCAGGAAGCGGATCAGCGGGATCAGGATCGCCTGGTAGGGGATGAACATCCCGAACAGCATCACCGTGAAGAGGACGTCCGAACCGCGGAACTTCCACTTGCTCAGGATGTAGCCGTTCAGCGCCCCGAAGATGGCCGACAGGATCGTCGCCGGAATGACGAGCTTGATGCTCTGGGTCAGGTTCGGGCTCAGGCTGTCCCAGGCCTGCCGGTAGGACGCCCACGAGATCGTCGTGGGCAGCTCCCACATCGTCGCGGTCCCGACCTCGGCGATCTGCTTGACGCTCGTGATCAGGACGACGTAGATCGGCAGCAGGTAGAACACTGCCATCACGGTCAGGAAGACCATCTTGGCGATGTTGCTCGGGCGGCCCCGGCGCTTGCGGCTGACCGCGTCGAGCGCGGTCCCGGCGATGGGATTGGTGATGGTCGCCATGCTTACAGGTCCCTCATCGAACGGACGAGATAGGGCACGATCACGATCGCGACCAGGAGCAGCATCACGATCGACGCGGCGGCTCCGAGGTCGTAGCGGGTGGCCCGGAAGGTCTGCTCGATCACGAAGATGCCGGGGACGTCGGTCGCGAAGCCGGGGCCGGAGCCGGACATGGCGTAGATCAGGTCGAAGATCTTCAGGGAGACGTGGCCGAGGATGATCAGGGTGCTGATCGTGATCGGCTTGAGCAAGGGGATGATGATCTGGCGGTAGATCTGCCAGGTCGAGGCGCCGTCGAGCTGGGCCGCCTCACGGATGTCGCCGGAGATCGTGCCGAGCCCGGCCAGGTACATCGCCATCGCGAAGCCCGAGAGTTGCCAGGCGGCGGCAATGACGACCGGCAGCATCGCCAGCGGGATGCCGATCTGCGTGAAGATGCCATCCAGCCCCGGGATCACGGTCCTGAGATCCCCGGAGACGTTGGGATTGGTCAACCAGGCCGGGTGGAGCGGACCGAGGCCGATCTTGCTCAGGATCCAGTTGAGCCCGAGGTTCTCGAACAGCAGATTGATCCCCGTCACCGGGTTGAAGATCCAGCGCCAGGCGACGCCGGTCACGATGAAGGAGAGCGCATAGGGGAACAGGAAGATATTGCGGAACAACACGCTGCCGGGGAACTTCTGGTCCAGCAGGAGCGCGAAGATCAAGCCGATGCCGACGGCCGCGACGAGGAACAGGATGGTGAAGACGACCGTGTTGCGCAGGTCGGTCTGGAACCGGGGCGTGTGGAACAGCCGGTCGTAGACGCTGAACAGGGGGCTGGCGAAACTCCAGTCCGGCTTGGCGCTGCGCCAGTTCGAGAGAGAGATCCAGACCGTCGTCCCGATGAAGCCGTAGACGAAGATCAGCAGGGCGATGACGCTCGGGGCGAGCAGGACCGGCGCGATCAGCCGGTCCCCGAGTCGCGAACCCCTCGGCGTCTGGAGCGGTGACGTGGTCTCGGCGGCCATCAGCGGCATTCCTTCGATGGGTGTGCGCGGCGCAACCTCGGTCGGCGGGGGATGGTCGTGACGGGAAAAGCGGGGAGGGCGTCGTCGCCTTCCCCGCTCGTCCGGACGGATTGCTGGTCAGCCGGACCATGGACCCGGCTGACGCGTGAGACGAGTGTAGGCTCGTCGAACGACTAGGCGCCGGCCGCGTCGTCCTCGGCGGCTTGCTGGATCGTGACGCGGTAGGTCTCGGTGTCCGGCGCGACGATGAAGGCGATCGTGGCGTCGAAGATCGCCTGCTGGACCTGCGGCGAGGCGGCCGAGCCGTGGGCGTTGGACGGGACGGCCGTGGCGGTCGTCAGGTCGTTCGCGGCCCACTTCAGGTAGTCATTGAAGGAGCTGCTGTCGATGTCGGTCCGGGCCGGGATGCAGCCCTTGTACGGCGCGAACGCCGTCTGGGCAGCGGCGGAACCGGCGGCGCGGAGCCAGTTGGAGGCGTTGACGGTGTCAGGGGCGCCGACGGGCAGCGTGAAGCCGTCGATGACCGTCACGAACGAGCCGGAGGTGCCGGGGTGGGTGACCCAGCCGATGCTGGACTCGGTCCCCTTCGAGACGAACTGGCCATAGGCCCAGTCGCCCATCGAAGTGAAACCGGCGGTCCCGGCGGCGACGAGGTCGGCGGCACCGTCCCAGGTCAGGGCGGCGTGGTCGGGGTTGAGGTAGCCGAGCATCTTGGCGAACGCCTCGATCGCCTGGGTGACGCCGTCGCTGGACCACTGGCTCGGGTCGTTCCAGAGGGCGGTGTAGGCTTCGGGGCCGAGGACACCGAGCAGCGTGTTCTCGAACAGTTGCGGGGCGGCGAAGGAATCGCGGTCGCCAAGCGCGACGGCCGGGATGCCGGCGGCCTGGAGCGTGTCGGCGGCGGCGAAGAACTCGTCGACCGACAGCGTCTCACCGATGGTGATGCCGTTGGCCTCCATCAGCGCCTTGTTGTAGAACATCACGTTGCCGCGATGGTTGCCGACCGGGACGACGTAGGGAACGCCGTCGACGCTGGACTGATCGATGACGCCCTGCGGGAAGACATCGTTCCAGCCCTGCTCGGCGTAGAGGTCGGTCAGCGGGGCGCAGTAGCCCGGCGTGACGTAGAGGCTCTGGAGTTCCTTGCCGAGGTGGGACTGCCAGGAGTCCGGCGCCTGTCCGCCCTGGAGGCGGGTCTGCAGGGCGGTCTTGGCGTTGCTGCCACCACCACCGGCGACGGCGGCGTTGACGATCCCGACCGACGGCGAACCGGCGGTAAAGGCCGCGAAGAGCTGGTCGAGGCCGGTGGCCTCACCACCGGACGTCCACCAGGAGAAGACTTCGAGGGAGGCCTCCGGCGTCCCGACGACGAGCGGCGCGGACGGGGTGCCGACTGGCGTCCCGACCGGCGTCGCGGCTGGAGTCGACTGGGCACTGGCCTGCGTGGCCTTAAGACCGATCGGCATGGCCGCAAGCGCTGCGGCACTCTTCAATAGCGTACGGCGGTTCGTTGCCATCCGGAAAACTCCCTCTTGCGCGGCGATGCGAAAGGATGATCGACGGTGTCGCAGGACGCTCCACACGGGACTACCGCCGCTCGGCCAGCGTCGCCGACGGCGATATTCTCGAAGCTAGAACGTCTGGACATCCCGACAAGTATATCGGTGCGCCGCCCATTCGCAATCGGCCCGGAAAAACCGGCGATCATCCTCCCGCGGTCCGGACGGATGTGAATGCGTCGACGGATCATCCGTGCCGCCCGTGCCGCCCGTGCCCCACGGTCGAGACGAGTCGGACTCCGCGCCGCGACTCGTCTCGCGTTTCCCGGCTATTGCCGGAGCCGCGTGTTGCCGATGTCCTCCCCGCCTATGAGCGGACACTGCGAATGACATGGGTCGGGTGACGGAGCCGTAACGTGAACTGGGTGAACGGGAAGATGATCGCTCTATCCGATCCCATGAGCAGTCGAGAACCGGACCGGGCCGACCGGACCGGCGGTCGACCGCGAATGGACCAGGGTCTCATCCGAATGATCCATATGATCCATCCGGACAGAAGGGTCGTATAGAATGGAGCGGGGCCGACTGGCTCTCGGTTGCCGCCGGATCGTTTTCCCCTCCGGGAGTGAAACGAGAAGCGGCGGCACAAAAGCTGCAAGGCAGATTACAAACCCCGACGGCTGAACCACCGGCGAACGTCGCGTGGCAGGCAACCGAATCGACGATGTCCATCGCGGCGGGGGATCCGGAACCCCGCGAAGATGGTCTCTCGATGCGGTGTTCGGGTCGCGGTCTGCAGCTACGCAGTGTCCGTTCGATCGACACAACAGGGAGTTACCATGACTGATCTCTCGAACCGTTTCCTCGCCGCTGTCGAGGTTGAGAAGGCTCGTCTGTCGTCGCGTCGCTCACTGCTCGGCAAGTCTGCCGTCATCGGCGGCGGCGCTGCACTGGCTCTGGCCGCGGTCCCGGGCTTCCGGGCATCCGCCCAGGACGACGCCCTCGAGGCGGACCCGTACTTCGAGGATGACGGCATCGCCGTCCTCAACTACGCCCTGACCCTCGAGCACCTCGAGAACACCTTCTATCGGGAGGCTCTCGCGACCTTCACGCCGGAGGACTTCGACACCACGGGTTCCGTCTACGCTCTGATCGAGCAGATCGGTGCGCATGAGGCCGCTCACGTCGAGGCCCTCTCCGCCACGATCACCGACCTCGGCGGCGAGCCCGTCGAAGAGGCAGCGTACGACTTCGGATACTCCGACGCCTCGTCGTTCCTGATCACGGCTGCCGCGATCGAGAACGTCGGCGTCTCCGCCTACGCCGGTGCCGCCCCGTCGGTCGTCGTCCTGGCCCCGAGCCTCGTTGCGACCGCCCTCGGCATCCACAGCGTCGAGGCCCGCCACGCCGGCTTCATCGGCGCGCTGGTCAACGACGAGGCGACGCAGCCGTTCCCGGACGCCGTCGACGCCCCGCGGACGCCGGCCGAGGTCCTCGAGATCGCGACCCCGTTCTTCGTCACCGCCGACGCCACCCCTGAGGCGTAGGTCTCGTTCGTGACCTGACGATCCCTTCACGGATCGTCTTCGGCCACTTCGAGATGACGTACCCGCCCAGCGATGGGCGGGTACGTTGCTTTTTCCGCGGAGATCGTGGCTGGGTCAGGCGAGCGGCTGGCAGACCGGGCAGAAGGTACTCGATCGCCCGGCCAGCTTGACCATCTGGAGCGGCGTCCCGCAGACGACGCAGGGCTGCCCGGATCGACCACGGCCGTAGACACGCAGGTTCTCGCCGTTCTCACCCTGGCGACCGTAGCCATCGAGGAACGAGGAGAAGGTGGTGCCGCGCCGGTCGAGTGATTCGGTCAGGACCGCGACGATGCCGGCGTGGAGCGCCTCGGTTTCGGAGGCGTCCAGCGACCCGGCGGGGCGTAGCGGGTTGACGCGGGCCCGGAACAACGCCTCGTCGACGTAGATGTTGCCCAGTCCCGCGATGCGGCGCTGGTCGAGCAGGACGTTCTTGACCGGTGCGCGGCGATTGACCAGCGCTGCCGCCAGAGTCTCCACGGTGAATGTGGCCAGCAGGGGCTCCGGGCCCAGCGCGTCGAAGAGATGGGGCCGCTCGGACGCGGCGATATGCAGCACGCGGCCGAACTTGCGCTGGTCGGCGAATCGGAGTTCGATCGGTCCATCCGACCGTGATGCCAGGCCATCGTTCGACTCGTCGGGCGGGGTGCCGTCGTCGAGGCCGATCACCAGATGCTGGAAGCGCAGTGGCGGCTCGTGCCGGCTGACAACGACGAGTTGCCCGGTCATCCGGAGGTGGACGACCAGCGCGGAGCCGTCATCCAGATCGACGATCAGGTACTTGCCCCGGCGGTCCAACCCGGTGATCCGACGGTGGATCAGGAGGTCAGTGCGGTCGAGGCCACCAGGACCCATCACATCCGGGAAGGTGTCGCCCTGGACAGCGGTGATCAGCCTGCCGGTGATGACGGGCTGGAGCGAGCGCCGGACGGTCTCGACTTCGGGAAGCTCTGGCATGCGGATAGTATGATCGAGCGTCCGGGACTCGGGCGACTCTCGGGGAAAGGACCTGGTGATGGACGCGACTGCCACTGATCGGAATACAGGGATCGAATCGGCGTTCGACCCGGACTGTGTCTTCTGCCGGATCGTCCGGGGCGACTTCGGGACGACCTTCGTCGCGGAGTCGCCGCATGCCGTCGCGTTCGCCGATCTGGCTCCTCAGGCACCGACTCACATCCTCGTCGTTCCCCGACGGCATATCGCCGACCTCAGCGTCACGTCAGGGAGCGAGGCGCTGCTCGGGGAACTGCTCGGTCTGGCTCGTCAGGTCGCGCACGAAGCTGGTCTCGATGAGCGTGGCTACCGGGTGCTGACGAATACCGGACCGGATGCCGGCCAGTCCGTGTTTCATCTCCACTTCCATGTCGTGGGAGGACGGCCTCTGGGTGTCCGCCCCGTATGAGGCGTGGTATGGGTTCGAGGCGACTGCGCATGGCAGGGAGGAACGATCAGTGACCGACCAGGTGATGACCCTTCAGGGACGCCTTCAGAGCGACCTCAAGGACGCAATGCGGAGCCGCGACGTAGTCGCGCGGGAATCGATCCGGTTCCTGCTTTCGGCCTATCACAACGCCGAGATCGAGAAGCGGGAGTCCCTGTCCGCCGAGGAAGAGTTGGCCCTCCTCCAGCGGCAGGTCAAGCAGCGGACCGAATCGATCGAGCAGTTCGCGGCCGCCGGTCGGACCGATCTCGTCGACCGGGAGAAGGAGCAGCTCGCCGTGATCGAGCGCTACCTGCCGGCGCAGCTCGACGACGAGGAACTCGCGACACTGGTCGATGCGGCCGTGACGGAGTCGGGCGCGACTGGGCCCAAGGAGATGGGCAAGGTCATGCCGATCCTGCTGCCGCGAATCGGCGGCCGCGCCGACGGTCGACGGGTGAGCACCGCCGTCCGAACCCGGCTCAGCGCCGGCTGATGGCCGACCGCCCCACGGAGACCCTGGTGCTCGACGTGACGACGATCGCCGAGGTCGATCTGACACCGGTCGCGCTGGCCAGTGAGGATGATCTCGTTGCGCTCAGCGAGACCGTCCTCGCGGCCGAGCGGGTGACCGGCCGGTGGGAAGTCGCCTTCGTCCTGGTCGACGACGCCCGTCTCCAGCGGTTCCATCTCGATTTCATGGGCATCGACGAGCCGACCGACGTGATGACCTTCGAGCACGAGGCTGACGACGGCGAGCCCGGACAGCCAGTCCGCGGTGGGGACATCATCATCTCGGTGGACCGGGCAATCGAGCAGTCCGGCGCGAACGGAAACTCGGCGGGCCGTGAACTGCTCTTCGTGGCGGTTCACGGCCTGCTGCATCTCACCGGCTGGGTCGATCATTCCGCCGAGGAGCGAGCGGCGATGCTCGCCCGTGGCGAGGGATTGCTCCGCGAATACGAGGCGTAGACGACCGGCTAGTTGGTCGTAGCCGAGGCGGTCATCTGGCGACGGAGCAGATCGACGCTGGACATCGCGGCGCGGCGATGGATGTCGGCCAGGCTGGCGCGGGTCTGGTGCTCTTCGGTCGCGCTGATGGCGCCGGTGATCGCGATTGAGACCGGGCCGCGGTAGACCCCCGCGACGTTGGGCATTGGCTCGACCGTGATCGAGAGGCCGATCCCGATGTCGGTACCGAACAGGCGGCGGGCCTCGTCGGCCAGGTCGGCGGCCGACGGCCCGGTGGGGACCGGTCGGGTGAGACCGCCGTGGACGACGCCGTCCGACGCCAGCGACCCGGTCAGGAGCGAGCCCAGCCGACCGCCGCTGCCCTCCTCGATGACGCCGAGGGTCAGGCCACGGTCGGCCAGCAGCCCGACGATGACGTCCGGCAGTGGGGCCATCGTCTCGGCGTAGATGTAGCGGGACAGGCGACGGCGGACCTCATTGGCGGCGGAATCCCGGTGCCGTTCGGCGACTTCGACCGAGTCGCCGAAGCCAGTCACGCGGATGTGCACGCCATCGTCCTTTGCGTACGTGGCGACGACCGGGTTGTCCTTGGCGACCAGGTCGCTGATCTCCTGCTCCGCGCTGGACTCGCCGATCCCGAGCGTCCGGAAGGTGATCCCGCTGATGACGCCTTCGGTGAGCTCGGCGGAGATCCGCGGGACGGCCTGCTCGGCCCACATCCGGAACATCTCGCGGGGGACGCCCGGCATGGCGATGATCCGGCCGCTCCCGGCCCGGACGAACCAGCCCGGCGCCGTCCCGACCGGGTTCGGCAGGGCCTCGGCGCTCGGGATCAGCCAGGCCTGCTTCTTGTTCCGCTCCGGCATGTCCTGCCCGCGACCGGCGAAGAACGACTCCAGCGTCTCGAGCAAGCTTGGGTCGATCGCCGGGGTCTCGCCGACGGTCTCGGCGATGACCTCGCGGGTGAGGTCGTCCTCGGTCGGACCGACGCCGCCGGTGCAGATGACGAGGTCGGCTTCGTCCAGCGCCCGGCGGAGGGTCTGGACCATCCGGGCCCGATCGTCGCCGACCTGGGTGACATGGACCAGATCGATCCCGAGGGCGACGAGTTCCTGGGCGAGGAAGGTCGCGTTGGTATCGGTGATCATGCCCTGCATGAGTTCGGTGCCGATCGACAGAACGTAGGCTCGCATCGGTGGTGTCCTCGATCAGTGGGAGAGGTGGGGAGGTCCGCGGCGGTCGGGGTGCTGGACGGTGCCGCCGGCGGGCTCGACGATGGACGATTGTACCAGCGGCCGGATCGTCTACGATGTCGCGGAGGCAGAGGGCCAGGCGCCGGGCGCCGGCCCTCGTCGCGCTCGTGATGGTTGCCACCGGGTCGACCTCGGGGGACGGCGACGACGGGCATGAGTCTCGTGATCGGACCGGCGACCGCGGACCAGGGTGATGCCGTGGCGGCGCTGTGGCGGCGGGTAGGGTTGACGACGTCGTACAACGATCCCCGTACCGATTTCGACCGCGCCCGCGGCGGACCGTCTTCCGACGTCCTCGTCGCGACCGTCGGCGATACCGTCGTCGCGTCGGTCATGGTCGGCCACGATGGGCACCGGGGCTGGCTCTACTACGTGGCCGTCGACCCCGAGGTACAAGGTGGTGGTGTCGGTCGTCAGATGGTCTAGGCTGGGGAGGCCTGGATTCGGGGCCGCGGCGTCACGAAAGTCCAGCTCATGGACCGGGCGACGAACGAGCCGGTCATGGCCTTCTACGACCGCCTCGCCCACGAGCGCTCGGACGTCCTCGTCATGCAGAAGTGGCTGAGCATCAATGCCATGCCGCCGGGATGACTAAATTGCCGCGAGGTGGTCACGTTCGCGTCCGACCGTAGCGGCGAGCTCTTCGTGGGTACCCTCGGAGGGGATCGAACCCCCAACCTCTTGGTTCGAAGCCAAGCGCTCTATCCATTGAGCTACGAGGGCGTGGCGAAGACCGGCGCGGAGTATAGCAGCAATGGGCGCCGACGCCTGATTCCGGACGCGGCGACCTTGATGGCTGGCCGGTGGGAACGTACCGTCAACGGGGTGACGGGATAGCCGCTCTCGAAGGGAATGTCATGAGCCGAATCACTGCACTCCTGAATGGGCGAGCCAGGGCCGACTGGACGAGGATCGGCGCCATCGGGCTCGTCCTCTCCGGGCTGGTGGTGGCGCTCGCCATCGTGACCGACGGCGCGGTCTCCCGGGGGATCAACGGCGTCGGGGCGATGGCCTGGATGCTCAGCCTCGCGGCGCTGCTGCTCGGGGTCAGGGAGGGTGCACGCTGGCAGACCATGCTCGGGCTGGCCACGCTCGTCACGCTCGTGCTGTCGTTCGGCGTCGAGCCGACCGACATCGCGACGGCGGTGCCGGGGTTTGCCATCGGCGGGGCGGTGATCGCTCTCATGTCACGTCGGCCGGTCGCCTGGGCGCTGATGGTGCCGGCGCTCTGGCTTCCCGTCCACCTGCTGACGGCCGTCGTGCCGGCCATCGTTCGATCGGCGACCGGTGGCGAGGCGAGTGTGCGGACCGACCCGCCACCGACCGCGGCGGTGGTGCCGCTACTGATGATCCTCTCGGCTGGCGTTGCCGGCTGGCTGGTGGGGCGGTGGCGCGAGCGGCGTAGCGCTGGGACACCGATCTCATCGCCTCGCTTCTGACCCGGCGGTGACCGGCGGTCCGCAACGAATCACGAGCGAAAAATGCGATGGCCCCAGTCCGTGAGGACTGGGGCCATCCCATGTGGGGTGCCTTACGGGGCTCGAACCCGTAACCTCCCGCTCCACAGGCGGGCGCTCTGCCATTGAGCTAAAGGCACCACATGGCGCGGGAAGGGGGAAGAGTAAGCCGAGTTTTGTTCCTGGCGATCATCTCTCTCGGCCCCGAAGGACCGGCCGCCTCATCGCTTGAGCGGCTGCTCTCGACTTCCGACCTCGGTGAGCCATCCTGATAACGGTCGATTCGGAGATTGCTGCAGGGAGGATTGCCCTTTTCACTCCATTGGCACGAGGCCGCCGGCTCTGGTCACTGTTGCTCTCGTGGGTCGCCCCACGCCGATCTGGACTGTCGACACCGTTTCCGGTGTCTCCCCGGCTCGTCGCCGGGCACCCTGGCTCATGCAGCTCGGACTTTCCTCTGGGATTTCGCCCAGCGATCGCCCTTTCGCCCTTCCCGGCGCCGTTGCTGGCAATCCGGTTTCCCGATCCCGCGTGTCCTGTGGTGCCGAAGGGGAGATTCGAACTCCCACGGGTCTCCCCACTACGACCTGAACGTAGCGCGTCTGCCGTTCCGCCACTTCGGCGCATCACTGCGCGGGACCGGGTCACTGGATTGTCAATGTCCGTGCTGTGGAGCCGACCGCCGGACTCGAACCGGCGACCTGCTGTTTACGAAACAGCTGCTCTACCAACTGAGCTAGGTCGGCGGGTCCGAACAGCACCGGCGTATCCTAGCATGTGATTATCCCGGCCTGCAACGACGCGCTCGTCCACGCCGGCATGGGGACCGACCTGGCTGAGCCGCCGCCCGTGACGGTCCGACGTGATCTGGTCGGCAACCGTCTGGCACCGGGCGGAGTGGTATCGTCTTGGAAATCAGGTAGCTCCTCCCGCCTCCCTTGCAGCACGACGTCGGGCAGCGGAGGCGGGACCTCGGCGCGTCGGGACACGGTGTCGCGGCATCGCCGGCGGCGAGGTCGATGCGGGCCAGTGCCATCACTCTGAGTCCAGGAGGATCCGGTTGAACCCACGCGACTCCAGACGCCCCTCCGGCGATGGTCCTGATGGGCCGCCTTCCCCTCGGCCTCGATTCCTCCGCCGGTTCGGTGGTGCCACCCCGACGAGCAGCCGACCGGTGATCCGGAGACGATCGTCCAGCCGGCCGACACGGGGACAGTGGGTCTTCGCATCGATCGCGATCCTGGTCGTCCTGTCGCTGGTCGGTTCGACGCTGGGGACGATCTTCCTCGACATCAACAGTCGGCAGGGGACCCAGCAGGAGGACGACCCGCAGGCTTTCAACGATCAGCAGGCGTCTCTGATCGCGGACCAGCGCGCGACGGTTGCGGCCAACCCGAACGACGCGTCGGCGACGGCCCTGCTGGCCCAGTACCTCCAGCTCGGCGGCAACTCCACTGAGGCGGTGCAGTGGTACGAGCAGGCGCTCCAGATCGATCCCGGCGACGTCGACATCCGGCTGAACTTCGCCGACATGCTGACTCAGGCCGGACGCCAGGCGGACAGCGAGTTCCAGTATCAGCGGGTGCTGACGATCGACCCGGGCAACATCCCGGCAATCTTCTACCTGGGCGACCTCTACCAGTTCTGGGAGCCGGAACCCAGGACCGTCGAGGCCATCGCCCAGTTCCAGCAGGTGCTCACCGTCGGTCCCGATAGCGCGCTCGCGACGACAGCCCGCGATCGTCTGACGCTCCTCGGCGCCGCGGCGCCGGCGGCAACGCCGGGTGTCCCGATCTCCTCGACGCCGATCGCGGCTCCCTGACCGGGGTCGCCGGTGGACCACCGCGATCGTGCGGCTCCGACCCGAATTAGGAGAGAACCGGAATGGAACGGGCCGAGCAGACATCGAACCCTGATTCCGGATCGCCCATCGATCCCACTCTGCGGCAGCTCCTTGTCTGTCCGCTGGATCACGGCGATCTCGACGACATCGAACGGACGCTGGTCTGCGCCATCTGCGGCCGGGTCTATCCCGTCGTCGACGGCAAGCCGGATATGGTCGTTCGGCCAATCGACCGAGCGATCTGATGCCGAGGGCACGGCTGTCCGACCTGATACGAACACCTGTTCGACTTCGGGCCGGTCGCTGGTATACTTCTCCCTATGAGCGAGCGCGCACCCAAGACCACCAAGTGGCGAAAGGACAACCCGGCCCCGGCCGAGCGGGAGATCGAGGATCGGGTGGTGACGCCGGCCTCGAAGCCGGAGGATGTCCGGTCGGAAACGAGCCTCCGCCCCCTCCAGTTGTCCGAGTACATCGGACAGGACCGGGTCAAGGCCAGCTTGAGCGTCTTCATCAAGGCGGCCCAGGCGCGAGGCGAGCCGCTTGACCACGTCCTGTTCCACGGGCCGCCCGGCCTGGGCAAGACGACGCTGGCCGGCATCCTGGCCGGGGAGATGGGCGTCAATCTCCGGATCACGTCTGGTCCGGCGATCGAGCGGCAGGGCGATCTCGTCTCGATCCTGACCAACCTCCAGGCCGGTTCCGTGCTGTTCATCGACGAGATCCATCGACTCAGCCGGATCGTTGAGGAGGTGCTGTACCCGGCGATGGAGGACTACGCCGTCGACATCATCCTCGGCAAGGGTCCGGCGGCCCGCTCGATGCGCATCAACCTGCCCCGGTTCACCCTCGCCGGCGCGACGACCCGGCTGGCGCTGCTGACGGGGCCGCTGCGCGACCGGTTCGGGACGGTGCTGCGGCTGGAGTTCTACGACCTGCCGGCGATGATCAAGATTATCACCCGATCGGCCGAGATCCTGAACGTCCCGATCGACGAGGCCGGAGCGGAGGCGATCGGTCGCCGGTCCCGCGGCACGCCCCGGATCGCCAACCGGCTCCTGCGGCGGGTGCGGGACTACGCGCAAGTCCACGGGACCGGCTCGATTACGCCGGAGATGGCGGACCACGCCCTGGCGATGCTGGAGGTCGACGACCTCGGGCTGGACGATATCGACCGCCGGATCATCCGGGCGATCGTCGAGCTGTTCGATGGCGGGCCGGTCGGGATCGACACGCTGGCGGCGGCAACGGCCGAAGAGTCCGACACGATCATGGACGTCTACGAGCCTTACCTGCTTCAGCTCGGCTTCCTCCAGCGCACCCCGCGAGGGCGGATCGCCACCCGGCGGGCCTACGAGCATCTCGGGCTCGAGCCGGTCTTCCGGTCGGGGCCGTATGGTCTCGTCGAGGGCGCCGGAGCGTCGACCTCGCCGATCGCGCACCAGCTCGGGTTCGGGAGCCGCCCGGTCGAGCTGGATGCCGATGCCCGCGAGGACAATGAGCTGTTCGACGAGTTGCGCTCCCGCGACATCAACGGATGAGTGATCCGCTCGCTCCGAACCCGGCCCAGTCCGACCTCCTGGCGTCCGACTTCGACTTCGACCTCCCACCGGAATTGATCGCCCAGACGCCGATCGAACCACGGGACGCGTCGCGCCTGCTGCGGCTCGATCGGGTGAGTGGGGCGATAGACCACGCGATGATCCGGGATCTCCCCGCGATCCTGCGGCCCGGAGATCTGCTCGTCGCGAACAACAGCCGGGTGCTTCCCGCGCGTCTCCACGGTGTTCGGAGCGAGACGGGTGGGCGGGTGGAGTTGCTGCTCCTCCGAAACCTCGGCGATCACCGCTGGCGGACCCTGGCTCGCCCGGCCCGTCGACTCCATCCGGACGAGCGCATCGAGATCCTCGACGCCGCGGGCAACCGGAGCGGCCGAACGATCACGGTGGAGGCCGGGGAAGGCGACGGGCAGCTCATCGTCGAGATACCGCCCGACCTGGCGAGCCAGCTGGACCGCTACGGAGAGATGCCACTGCCGCCCTACATCCGGGAGCGACTCGGGGGGCAGGAGCGTTACCAGACGACCTATTCCTCGGTCGACGGGTCCGCCGCGGCGCCGACCGCGGGCCTGCACTTCACCGACGACCTCAGAGCGAGACTGAAGGATCGTGGGATCGGCTGGTCCGAAGTCACGCTGCATGTCGGATTGGATACGTTCCGGCCGATGCAGACGGAACGGGTCAGCGAGCACCGGATCCACACCGAGTGGTGTACCGTCTCCGACGAGACCGCTCGGCGGATCGCGGAGACGCGGCGGGACGGTGGCCGGGTGATCGCGGTCGGGACGACGGCCGCGCGAGTGCTCGAGACGCTCGGGCGGCAGTGGGACGATGACCGCCCGGCCGGTCTGACGATCGACACCGACATCTTCATCGTTCCCGGCCACCGCTGGGTGCTCGTCAATGGGCTGCTGACCAACTTCCACCTGCCGAAGTCGACGCTGATGCTGCTGGTCAGCGCGCTGGGTGGACGGAACCATATCCTGGCGGCATACACTGCGGCGATCGATGCGCGTTACCGGTTCTTCTCGTTCGGCGACGCGATGCTGATCGTCTGATCGTCCCGTCCCGTGGAGCCCGCGGGCTCGTGTTCACAAGGTGAGTTGGAGGATTCGTTGGCCAAGAAGACCAAGCGCGTGGAGAAATGGCGAGCCGCGGCGGAGCAGCAGGGAGCGGCCGGGACGCAGCGGCGAGGTGGATCGACCGGTGGTCGCCCGCCCAACCGGCCCTCCGGGATGGCGCGAGGACGACAGGCGCGGCGGTCCCCTGGGCTTCCCGTCGCCTGGCTGATCGGCGGTCTGGCGGTGCTCGTCGTCGCGGCCGCCGCGATCTTCTTCGCCGTTCGATCCGGGGATGACGACGACGGGACGGAACTCGCCGCCGCCGATCTTACCGCCACGGCTGCCCTTGCGGCTGCGCCAACCGTCGCCCCGACCGGAGATCTCTTCGGCGCTGTGCCGACCGCACCTGGTGTCGCGCTGGCGAACGACGGCGATGTCGCGAGCGGTTGCTGGACGGAGGGGCAGCGGACGACCGACGGCAAGCAGCCGCTCCAGTGGACATCCGCGCCGGCGACGGTGATCGACCCGGCCCAGATCTACACCGCCGAATTGACGACCAACTACGGCACGATGACCTGGCAGCTGTTGCCTGGCGCATCCCAAACGGCCGTCAACAATTTCGTCTGCCTGAGCCGTGCCGGCTATTACGACGGTGCCCCGTTCCACCGGATCGTCGATAACTTCGTCATCCAGGGTGGCGACCCCACCGGGACCGGTACGGGCGGTCCGGGGTATTCGATCCCCGACAGCCCGGTCGTCGGCGACTATTCCGTCGGGATGGTGACCATGGCCCGGACCGCGGCGCCAGACAGCTCCGGGAGCCAGTTCTTCATCAATACGGTCGATAACACGAGCACGTTCGGTCCGAACCCGACGTACATCAACTTCGCCCGTGTGATCGCTGGCCAGGACACGGTCGACGCGATCGCCTCGGTCGAGCGCGTCCAGGGCAGCGACGGGGCGATCTCGAGCCCGGTCAGCCCGGTCATCCTGGAGTCGGTTACGATCTTCCAGGGTGGCATCCCGGTCGCCGGAAGCGGGGCGACGCCTGTCGGGGCGACGCCGGATACCGCGACCCCGGTCGTGCTCCAGACCCCCGGCACGCCCATTGCAACGCCTGCCGCCTGACCGACGCTACCCATATCGAGGAGAACCCATGACAGCGGGACAGAAGCAGTGGTCCAAGCCATTCGCGATGACCATCGATCCGAGCAAGACCTACTCCGTCACGATCACGACGAGCAAGGGCAGCATCTCCGCCGACCTCTATGCCGCCGACGCACCGAACACCGTCAACAACTTCGTCAACCTGGCGCGCGAGGGGTTCTATGACGGGACCGTGTTCCACCGGATCATCGCCGGGTTCATGTTCCAGGGCGGCGACCCGACGGGGACCGGTTCGGGCGGGCCGGGCTATCGGTTCAACGACGAGCTCACGTCCGACCACAGCTACCAGAAGGGCACGCTGGCCATGGCCAACGCCGGCCCGAACACCAACGGCAGTCAGTTCTTCGTCTGCCTCGGTGACCTGAGCCGATCGCTGCCGAAGAATTACAGCATCTTCGGCCAGGTCACCGACGGCATGTCCGTCGTCGACGCGATCGGTTCCACCCCGGTCACCCGCAGCCGGAGTGGAGAGAACTCCCAGCCGACGGAGACGGTGACGATCGAGTCGGTCACGGTCAACGAGAAGTAGACGGGCCAGGACGAATCAGGACAGCATGAGACGGGGCCGACTGGGCAATCCAGTCGGCCCCATCTCATGCTGTCCGGTATCCGGGAGATGGGTGGTCAGGCGGCTCTGGCCAGTTCGAAGGCGTCGCACGCAGCCTGATATTGCTTGAGCAGCTCGATCCAGAACGATTCCCAGGCAGTGATGTCGAGGCCGACCGCCTGCGCCGCCTCGATCCGGTTGTAGCCATCGTCGAGCCGAGCGGTGAGGGTCTCGATGGACTGCGATGGCTTGACACTGTCATATGAAGTCGTCATAAAACTCCTCGTTCGTGTTGCGGGGCAGCGGGCCGTCGGCTGGATCAGGAGGCGAGATTCGTGACGTTCGATCCGAGCCCCTTGACGTGCTCGATCACCTGCGACATCGACCGGCGGTCCAGGGTATCGAACGTCCCGCCGACCTGACTGGCGATCACGTCGTCGAGCTGGGCGTCGTCGAGTCCGGCCTCGCGGGCGATGTTCTTCAGATAGGAGAGCTGACGGGCCGTCGGACCATTCCCCTCATCCCGCCCCGCGGCCGCCCCCCGGCCCGAGTTGAAATCGACCGGCTGCTGACGGGTGTTCCGCCCGCCGGCGCCGAAGCGGACAGGGGAGTCGACGACGCGCTGCTGATCGGCGCCGAAGTCGTAGTCCGGGCAGAACTGGGTGCCGAAGCCGAGCGCAGCGAGGGCACGGCCGAGTGCCTTGGTTTCGGCCTTCTCGAGGAAGTCGCGGAAGTCGCCCGGTGACTCGCTGCCCCAGCCGGTGGCGGAGCCGCCGCCGGGGATCGAAACCGTGGCCTTGAAGATCGCCTGGCGCTCATCGGCGTGATGCAGCTCGGTGACGACGGACGCGTCCGGATGTGTCTCGCGGAGCCAGACCAGGCGCCACTTGACTTCGAGGTACTCGGCGCCATTGATCCGGGTCAGATGACGGGCCGGCTCGAAGGCGCGGTCGTTGGTCTGCGGGAGAAGCTGCGACTCGGCCATGGGTCAACCTTTCGAGAGGTGTCCTCTGCGAGGGACAAGAACAAGTGTTCGTATTGTACGAAAATGGCGATAACGTGTCAAGCAGGCAACGGATGGTCGAGTCTCGTCATTCGTTCGTCTCACCGTGCAGAAGTGCGAGGACCCTGGTCAGTCGATCGGTGGACACGATCGACGGGTCGCCGGCCCACCAAGGGGTGAGGTCGGTAATACCCGATCGTGGCCCACACCTGAGGATCGGGTCGCGGGCTGCTATACTCCCGAGACGTTCGAGGTGTACGGACGGTCTGGCGGTGGCGGTAGCCGCCGGTCGGGAGGGGTCAAGGGTGAAGGTCGCTTGTCAGCAGGATCAGTTGCAGCGGGCGTTGAGTCAGGTTTCCCGAGCGGTCGCATCGAAGACGGCCCTGCCGGTCCTGGCGAACATCCTGCTCTCGACCGAGGATGGTCGGCTGCGGATCGCGGCAACGAACCTCGAGATCGGGATCACGACCTGGATCTCGGCCGCGGTGGAAGACGAGGGGCGGATCACCGTCGACGCCCGGCTGCTGTCGGAGTTCGTCAATACCCTCCCGAACGCTCCGGTCGAGCTGACGGTCGAACCGAACCGGACCGTGTTGATGGTCCGCAGCGGCCGGGACAAGGCCGGCATCAACGGCATCGACGCCGAGGATTTCCCGGTGATCCCGTCCCTCGATGGTGAGACGGACGCAACGACCGTGAGCGTCGACCCCCAGCAGCTTCGGGACATGATCGCCCACGTCGAGTTCGCGGCCGCGACCGACGACAGTCGTCCCGTGCTCGCCGGTGTCCTGACCCGGTTCGAGGAGAGCCAGCTCACCCTCGCGACGTGCGACGGGTTCCGCCTGGCGATCCGGAAGGGGCAGTTGAGCCAGCCGGTGACCGAGCGGATCGAGACGATCGTGCCGGCCCGGGCGATGCGCGAGATGGCTCGGTTGATCGGGGATTCCACCGAGCCGGTCCAGCTCGCCATCACGCAGAGCCGGAACCAGCTGCTGGCCCGGATCGGAGAGACCGAGTTCCTGTCCCGCCTGATCGAGGGCATGTTCCCGGACGTCATGCAGATCGTCCCGAAGGAGACGGCGACCCGGGTCGACGTCGGACGCGAGGCGTTCGTCAACGCGGTCCGACGGGCGAGCTACTTCGCGCGGGACAACAACGATGTCGTCCGGATCCAGGTCAATCCCGGCGAGGACGAACTGATGCCGGGCACGATCGAGGTCAGCGCGACGGCGGCGGAGCGGGGCAACAGCCAGAGCTTCGTCGACGCGGCGATCACCGGTGTGAAGGACCAGGTCGCGTTCAACTCGCGCTATCTGACGGACGTCCTCGCTGTCGTCCGGCATGGCGACATCATGCTCGGGCTGAACGGGCCGAACCAGGCTGGCATGGTCCGCTATGCCGATGCCCAGCCAGATGACTCCTATACCTACGTGATCATGCCGATGGTGACGAGCGGCTGACGCGGGGATTCGCGGCGCTGCTCGGACATATCCCCGCACCGGAAGGCCACTCGCACCCTTGCATCTTCGTCATCTTCACCTGGAAGAGTTCCGCGTCTACCGCGGGCTGGATGTCTCCCTGCCAGCGTCGGGAATCCGGATCGTCGGCCCGAACGGCTCGGGGAAGAGCTCGGTCCTGGAAGCGGTCTCCCTGCTTTCGACGGCGCGAAGCCATCGGGCGGGTTCCGACCGTGAGCTGATCCGCTGGGGAAGCGGCGCGGACTATGGCGTGCCACCCTACGCCCGCATCTCGGCCGGCGTCTCGGTGGCGGAGTCCAGGGACGATACCGAGCTGGCGATCGAGCTCG
>CAXTHM010000008.1:64694-76038 GCA_964244115.1 uncultured Thermomicrobiales bacterium | reverse complement strand
GGCTGGCGGTGGCCGACGGGCTGGCGGTGGCCGACGGGCTGGCGGTGGCCGACGGGCTGGCGGTGGCCGACGGTGACATCTCGACCGCACTGGACGCCGATGCCGCCGCCACGGACGACGCCGATGCCGCCGCCACGGACGACACCGATGCCGCCGCCGCGGTGGATGCCGCTGAACTGGCCGATGCCTGTGCCGCCGAAGCAACAGCAGACGCCGAACTGACCGCCTCCATTGACGACGCCGAGGCGGAAGCCCGAGAAACCGCGGAGTTTGACGCCACGGCTGAAGCCGATTCGGCCGCCGCGGCGGCACTTGCCGAGGCGGATGCGACTGCATCCTCCGACGCCTGACTGGCGGCTGCCGCAGACGCCACGGCCGCTTGCGATGCCTGGTTCACCGCAGACATCGAGGCGCTGGCCGAGGCAACCGCGTTGGCCGAAGCCACTGCTGCGTCCGACGCCGATGCGGCGCTGGCCGATGCCGAAGCGGACGCAGCTGCTTCACTGGACGCCACCGCACGCGCTGACGCGGCGGCGTTGCTCGCCGACGCGGACGCCAGCGCGGCTGCTGACGCTGAGGCAACGGCGCCCAGCGAAGCCTGCGTGGCTGGGGAAGCCGACGCCAGAGCCGTTTCGGACGCGACCGCCTGCTCGGACGCAGCCACCTGGGCCGAAGCTGACGCGGCGCTCGCATCGGATGCAACCGCTGCCGAAGCCGAGGCCCGCTGGCTGGCGACCACGCTGTCGGAGGCCTCGACGGCAGCGCTGGCTGACGCGGCGGCGTTCCGCGCCGATGCCGATGCCGATGCCGATGCCGATGCGGCAACACTGGCTTCGGTGGCCGCACTCGCAGAGGCGATGGCTTCCTGCGACGCATCGGCCCCGGCCGATGCCGCCGCGGCGGATGCTGACGCCAACACCAGTGCGTCACTGGATGCTACGGCCTCTGACGAGGCAGATGCTTCAGCACTAAACGACGCGTCCGCCGCCGCACTCGCCGACGCGTCGGGGTCAATGGTCGGCTCGAAAGAGGGCTGACCTGATGGCTCGGCAACGGGAGGATTTACGACGAGTGCCGAGATGTTGCAGGTAGACGCGTAGGAGCGTTCCAGAACGAATGCTTGGCGATAAGGAAACAGCCCAAGCCCATAGCCGGGAATCGTCGCGACCTGAGTGATGAGAATCGATTCACCGGACCGAAGGCTGGGAGTGACGTTCGGATCCGAGAAATCGAGAGAGACTCCGCCGTTTACATTCGAGAATACGGTATACCGGCTGACGCCGTTCAGATCGGATACCGTGAAAGCCGCTCCGACGATCGGTCCTGGAACGGAGTAGTTGAACGGCATCTCCGTATCGCTAATGACAAGATACAGGCTACAGATCGTCGGCGGTTCCCCCTGCGCACTCACGCCAGAAGACGCTCCCGACCGGCCCGAGCGACCCGGTTCCCCAAACGGAAGCAGCGCGGCGGCGAGCACGAGGCTCAGCGTGAGGGCGAGAAGACCCCGCGACATGCTTCGCCCCCACGGACGAGGAGTCGTGGTCGCATTGACCGACTGACGATTGCGCACGTCGAACAGCCTCCCATCGTTGCACCGCAGGGTGTCGAGTCAGTCAGCGAGAACGGCCGACACTCCCCTGTGCCGCACCAGGATCCGGTTGTCGTCGAGCATCGTTTCGGGATCATCCAGAATGGGTGCCATCGTGTCAATAGATCGTCGTAGGCGTCACCATGGTCACGATTGCTGGCGTCCAGACGGTGGGCAGTCATCAAGCTGTTCCCACACGGATCGCCGGCGCCGTCATCGGGCGAGCAGATGGCCAGTAACGCCCTCGACTTCGTGGACATGGCGACACCCCAGCTCCCTCCGCATGATCGCGAGGGAAACCGGGGCGTCAGTTGGCAGGTACCTGATTATCGTCTGGCTCGATCGGTTGCGAGCTCCGCGTGCCTAGAAGGCGGTGCAGACCGGGTAGGTGTCGGTCCGGAGGACGGACTCCTGGTCGAACGCGACCTTGTAGGCCTCGCGGATCTCGTCCAGCGCGGCGCTGGTCTCGCCGGTCGGGTCCAGCGGGGCGAGGATGATCAGGACGGTGCTGTCCTCGGCCGCGATCGTGCCGGACGCGTTCAAGAACTGGCCGTAGCCGTCCAGCACCGTCAGGCCGTCCGGGAAGCGCGGCGTCACCTCGGTGTCGAGGAAATCCTGCCACTGCTCGTCAGTGATCTCGCTGTCGGTGTCGTCCGTCCCGCGGCCGAAGTAGAGCTCAGTCTGGACCCACGGCTCCCCGCCAGTCCCGGGGGCGAGCGTCTCGCAGGGGTTGGCGGCCGCGGGCGTGCCGACGACCGCCGGCTGCACCTGCGGCGTCGCGGCGATATCGGGCGTGGCCTGCGCCCCGGCCGGCGCGGCCGGTCTGGCGGCGTCCGCCGTCAGGAATGAGGCGCTCCCCAGCCCGGCGGCGAAGACCGCCGCCACCAGCATGATCGTCCGGGCCCGCTGGCCCAACGCTGCGATCGTCGTCGCGATCGGTCCGGTCCGCTGTCCCATCGTCGCTCTCCCCATCTCCCCGCCATCAGCCGTCCGGCGGCAGCCATCCCCGCCCCGGCCCGACCGCCCCGTGAGCGCCGGACAGCCGCGAACGGCCGCCGGACATCAGGGGTGGTGGCCGCGAACGCCGGCACGGTAGCAGGAACGTCGGGGCCGGACAATGTGCGGGATGGACGAGGGATGGACTGGGGATAGGCGAGGATCGACCGTCAGGACGCCCCGGTCGAGCGGTTGGGGTCGGCGACGGGCTTCGACTCCGGCGATCCCTTCTGCCGCAGCAAGACGGACAGGGCGGAGAGGGCGCCGACGGCGAGGAACTCGCGCTGCCAGTTCTGGAACGACGGGAACCAGATCGCGCTCGTCGCCCGGCTGCTCGGGGCGTTGCCCCCGCCGACGGGATCGCCCGGGTCGATGCCCTCCGTGGCGGGCTGGCGGCGATGTGCGCGATCGCCACGGCGGCGCACGTAGATCGGTCCCGAATCGCGCTGACCCAGATGGTGCCGCGTGACCTGCCGAACCCGCCCCAGATCGTGCGGGAGATGCGGCGTCTGGAGATCGCCGGCGTCATCGGACTGATCGTCCCGGAGACGGCCCGGCTGGCGGCGATCTGCCTGCTGGCACCGCTCGTGACCGTGGTCCCGGCCGAGGTCCTCGCGGCCCGGCGTACGGTCGTGGTGGGGCGTGAGCCGGCCACCCGCGGTCCGGCCACCTACGGTCCGGCCACGCCGCTCTGGTTCCGCGCGATCGTCGAGGTCGTCTTCATCGTCCCCTGCGGCGTCGTCACCGTCGCCGGGTACGTCGGAACATCCCGATTCGACTGGCTGGACCAGATGGGATGAGCGGGTAACCTGCTGGTGATGATCGACGGGAGTGGTGGCGGAGGAGACCGCTCCCCCAGCCGGGGTGAACCTGCGTCGCTCACCCGCTGAAGCGGCTCTCGCTGCGCTGCGGCTCCGCAGGCGCCCGGAGAGGGGGGCTGCACCGCCCATCGCGCTCGGTTGCATCACCTGGGCTCGCCGTCGTCCGCTGGGCTGGGCGAGGGACCGACTGGGGCGGCCAGCGATTGGCCGACCGGGCAGCCGGCGTCCCGGAATGCGCACCAGGCGCAGCGGCCGGATGGCGTTGGCGCGGGTGCGTCATCGGACAGCATCCGGTGAGCAAGGTCGCGGAGTTCCGCCTTCGTCGACCGGAACGATTCGACGGTATGGCACTGGGAATCGGCGAGACGCGGGCCGGCGTAGAGGGTGGTCGTCCGGGTCGCGGGCCGGCCCCCGTCGGCGGGGTGCGCCGCCCCGACGACGAGCCGCTCGACGCCGCGCTGGATCCAGTGATCCTCCTGCGGGCCGCCGGTCTTGAAGTCGATGTGCTCGATCTCGCCGTCGGGGTGCTGGACGATGAGGTCGACCCGGGCCTGGAAGCGGACCGGGCGGTCGCCGATCCGGACCGGCGCCGCTTGCAGCTCCCGCTCGGACAGGCGCACGGCGACGTCGGACGGGATCTGGTCCAGGCACCAGGCGGCGTGGTCGGCGACGGTCCGCATCGCGGAGAGGTGCTCGGTCGGCACCTGGTAGTGGCTCTCGTCGAGCTCCTCCCGCAGCCAGCGGGAGATCACGGCCGGGTCGGCGCCGGCCCGCCAGTCGCTGGTCGAGCGGAACCAGCGCCGCATCACCTGATGGAGGGCGTTGCCCTCGGCCATGGAGCAGTTCGGCCGGAAATCCCCCCGCAGCTTGCGCCGAAACGCGAGGTGGTGTTTGAGCGAGCACTGGTTGTAGGCGACCAGATGCTTCGGCGCGACCACTGTGCACTTCCCGGCCAACCCCGTCACTCCCCGTCCGACCCCGTCAGCGATCGACCATCACCCAACGATCCTGACGGCAGCATCGCTCAGCGGCGGTTCGGTAACGGTGCAGAGATTCCGCCGGACGACGCGGCGGTCAGGGTGCAACCCGGACGGGACCACGCGGATCAGACCAGCTCGGCCGGGGTCAGCCCAGCCAGCCCTGCTTCGTCAGGAACCGCGTCAGGCCCAGCGCCGCCATGGACGACGGCGTCGCCAGCTCGAGTTCACGCAGCGCCGCGGCGTTGGCATCGGTCGCGGGGTCATCCGCGCCGACCGCCAGGCCGGCCGCCATCGCACCGTGGAGCGCCGCCGTCAGGGCCGCCTGATCACCCCCGGAGGCGAGGACCGACCACGCGAGATCCCGGAAACCGTCGAGGTTGCGGACCAGTTGCCGGAGGTGGGCGGCCGGGTCCGAGACGACGCCGAAGTGCGTCAGGCAGAGCCGGCGGGCGTCGAGGGCAGCCAGCGTCGCGATCGTCCCGTCCCAGAGCGGGATGTCCAGTTCCGGCGGCGGGACGGGCGGGCAGACGTAGCCTGTCCCCGGGATCCGCACCCCGGCCGCGTCACCCGTGAAGACCAGCCGCCGGGCCGGATCATGGAGGGCGAGGTGATGCCCGGCGTGGCCCGGCGTGTGGATCGCCCGGAGGTCGCGACCCGCCAGCCGGAGGACATCACCGTCCCCGACGGGCTGGAGCCGATCAGCCGGGACCGGCCCGGCATCGCCCCAGAGCCGTCCCATCAGGTCGCCGTAGATCCGGGCGGCGCTGGCCCAGAGCCGGGCCGGGTCGACGAGGTGCGGCAGGCCGACCGGGTGGACCCAGATCCGGGCCTCGGGCGCCTCCCGGGCGACGTGCGTCATCGCCCCGCCGTGGTCGAGATGGATGTGGGAGACGACGACATCGCGCACGTCGGCCAGGCTGAACCCGATCGCCGCGATCCCCGCCCGGAGCGCCGGCATCGTCGACGACGGGCCGGTCTCGATCAGGGCCAGTCCGTCCGGACCGACCATCAGCCAGGCCGCGATCACCGTCGGTTCGCCCTGGAACCGGAGGTCGATGCACCAGAGGCCGTCGTCGACCTCCTCGGCGAGGGGCAGCATCTCCGTCCGGCTGAGTTGGCTCGTCATCGCTCGATCGCTCATCATGGCTCCTCTCACAGGGCGTCAGGATACCAAGACCGCGACTCCGGATCGCCCGGTTGTCCTGATAGCCCGTTGCCCGTATCCTGAAGACACGTTGTCGCATGCGACCAATACGACGCCGTGCTGGTCGGAGCGACGGGGACGGACGCGTGGGGTGAGACGATGAGCGAGCGGGTGGCGGACAGTGCGCTGATGACGGTGGCCGAGACGGCCCGGCGGCTGAGCCGATCGACCGAGCAGGTCCGGCGCTACCTGCGCGAGGGCCGGCTGACGGGCAAGCGCATCGGCGGCCAGTGGTTCATCGAGCAGTCGGCGGTCGAGCGCTTCCACGGCGCGATGCGGGACAACCTCGGCTTCCTCGACACCGTCCGGCCAGCCAGCCCCGGCTCCCACGATCCCCTCGCGGCGGTGATCGGGATCGGGCGCGGCGGTGGCAGTAGCATCGCCGAAGGCAAGGAAGCCTACCGGCGCGCCTTCCTCTGGCGGCGCTGATCATCTCCGGGCAGTCGGCCCGGCCCGGCCGAGAGACCGCGGCGCACGGCAGGCATGAAGGAGGCGAGCGGATGTCGGACTGGACGAGACGACCGGGCAACGGGGAGGACTTCACGCCCTGGACACCGGATACCCCTGCCGTCGCGGACGACAACAGCGCGGGCGGCGAGCAGGGAGCGCTGGTCGGCGAGCCCGCCAGTCTCGCCGATGTTCCGGCGGCACCGGCCGGTAGCGGAGAGCCGTTCGGGCCAGCGACCGGAGAGGCGCCCGCCGTCTTCATCGACTCCTCGGCCATCGTCGCCCTGGTCGATCAGGACGACGCCTCCCATCAGGACGCCGTCTCGGCCTACCATGGCCTGGTCTCGGCGGGGTACCGGCTGTTCACGACGAACTACGTCGTCGCCGAGACCTACGACCTGCTCCGGACCGGCGTCGGGCACGCCGTCGCGCGGCAGTGGCTCAAGGACAGCGGACTCGCGACCTACCACGCCGACGAGCAGGACGAGCGCCGCGCCCGCCGGATGGTGCTCAAGGCGCGGGGGGCTCAGGGGCTGACGATCACCGACGCGATCAGCCTGATCGTGATGGAGCGGTTCGGCGTCTCCGATGCCTTCGCCGTCGACCCGAACTTCCTCTCCGGCGGCGAGTAGGACGGCCGAGGGCGAGGGCCATGCTGTGGCCAGCCCGGCGCCTCCCGCGCGGCACCGTCTGCGACGATCGCACGCCGACGCGGCCCGGATCGCCGCGGTCCCCGGTCGTCCCGCACAGCCGCGTGGTACCGTTCGCGCCATCGCGTCGCTGAGTCATCGTGCCCGTCAGCCGGTCCGGTCCGGTGCCAGGCCGTGCGCATCCGGGTGGATCGGCGTTCGTGTATATCCGGCCGGGCCATCGGGATGTCGCATCCCGTCCCGCCGTATTCCGGACCTGCCGTATTCCGGACCTCTGGAAGGACCCCGCCGGTGAGTTCCGCCCCCACCCAGTACTGCCCGAACTGTGGCGAGTCCAACCCGATCGACGCCCAGTCCTGCTGGAACTGCGGTCAGGAGCTGCCGACCTCGGATGAGCGCCAGGAGCTCTGGGCGACACGCGAGGACGGGCAGGCCGAGCAGGATCGGGGCGACCGCGCCAGGCAGCACCGGGGCGATGACCCGCCAGGGTGGGCGCGGCCAGGCACCATCGGGCCGGCCACCGACCAGCCGGCCGCCAGTTCCGAGCGCGATCCCGGCCCGAACCCCGGCTGGGGCGGCGAGGCGACGGAACCCTTCCTCACCTCGACCGAGCAGCGGGAGCCGCAGGCCAGGCCGACCCGGAACTACCCCGCGACCTGGGGAGCGCCCAACCCGGCTGCCGGCGGCACCGCCGGCCAGCAGCGGGTCGTTCAGGATGGCGACGGCGAGTCCCCCGCCCAGGATCAGACCGCCACGACCACGCCGGCCAGCCCCTACGGGTATGGGTCAGGCTCCGGGGGAGCGGGCCAGCCCGGTTACGGTCCGTCCGGCTCGGGCCGGAGCGCCGGAGCGCCGGGCGAGAGCGGACCACCCTGGTTCGACCAGAGCGGGTCCGCCCAGCCAGGCTACGGCCAGCCCCCGACCGGTCCGGCTGGCTATGGGACGTGGGCACCCGGCGGTCCGGAGGGACTGGCTGGCTCCGGCGCCCCGGACCCATACGCTCAGGGCGGCTACGGCCAGGGTCCGTACGGCCCGACAGACTATGGGCAGACGGGCTACGGACCGGCCCCGTATGGACCGGCCCCGTACAGCGGGCCGGCGGTCGGATACGCCGGCGGTGAGCCGCCGTATGGTGGGCCAGTCCTGGCGCCGGCCGGGTCGCGCGGGCCGTCGGGCTGCCTCCTCGGTGCGCTCGGCGTCGTCCTGATCGCCCTGGTCGGGGCGGTCCTCGTCGCCCTCATCGCCTACGACGCCACCACCGGCGGCCAGCTCCGGGACGGCCTGCGGGACGTCGCGGCGACGGAAGTCACCCAGATCGGCCCGGTCGACGTCCCCGAGGACGGCCGGCTGGCCGTCAGCGAGGCCGACGTCAACCGGACGATCCGGCGCTACACCGACGACTACGGCGCGATCAGCGACCCGACGTTCGAGATCGCCGACAACGGCGTCGTGCTGAACTTCAGCGTCCTCGGGATCGACTCCTCGTACCGGTCCGGCCTGGTCGCCGAGGGCGGACAGCTCCGGCTGACCGCGCCAGTGGCCACCGGCGCGGCCGCCCGTGTCCTGAGCGCCGACGACCTGACCGGGATCGTCGAGCCGGCCCTGAACGACATCCTCGCCCAGTCGGGCGTCACCGCGACGGGCGTCGAGCTCGGCGACGGCGAGCTGACCGTCCTGACGGCCGCGGCCGGCGCCACCCCGGCGGCCGGGACCCCGGTCCCCGAGCCGATCGCCGGGTCGAGCGCCTCGCCGATCGCGACCGGCTCGGTCGCTCCCGCCGCATCCGGGTCGGCGGCTCCGGCGTCGCCCTCCCGCGCCGCGAAGCCGGGCGACTTCATCGGCATCTTCGGCAGCGGGGCGTCGGCAGCGCCGTCGGCGGCCACAGCCGCTGGCTCACCCTCGCCGTCCCCCGCCGCGCCGGCCGTCTCCCGACCGTCGTCGTCCCCCTCCCCATCGGGCTCACCCCGGAGCGACCTGGACTAGCCCTGCTGGCCGGTCTCCGACGGTCGCCGAAGAGAGGACAGGGACGGTTACGGAGGGCCAGATCGTCACCATCGTCCCCCGGCTCCCGGTCACGCTCCTGATCCCTCGCTTCCTGCTGGGCAGCGACCCGTTGGCAATGGACGGGCTCTAGGTCATGCTCGTCGACGTCATCTCCGACGGCGGCAGGGGCTCCACGACCACACGATCGACAAGTTGCTCGATCTCTCCTGATTCGGTCTGAAAGCCTGGAGCGTCCGACGCTGGCTGAACGTGCCGGCCCGGACCGCCACGCTGGCGCTGTTGGCCGACCGCGTCGTCGGGATGGCGCTGTTCGAGATGACAGAGACCCGCTGGGACCTGGTCATCTCCCCGAACCAGGTCCGGAACAGGTCCCTCGCCTTCCTGATCGTCCGGCGGTTCTTCCCGCACCACCAACCGAAGACGTGGTGGGCGATCGGGATCTGGCTGGCGCTACTGTGCATCCCCAAGCTCGAGCAGGAGTACGTGCTTCACTCCGCCGAGGCGCAACCGTGGGACCGGGTCGAGCGGAACCGGCTCGTTGGTTAGCGCGTCCCGCACCTACCCCTCTATGAAGACCAGCTTCGTCCAGGTGACATCGGTGTCGCCGTAGGCGCCGGGCTGGTCGTCCAGCCGGAGGAGCAGCCGCAGGCCGGACGCGGCGGCCAGGTCGATGGTCTCCTCGGTTGGAACCTCGAACATGACCCGGCCCGGCGGCACGGGGCCGTGCCGGACGGAGAACAGCACGACGCCACCCGGTCGGAGCAGGGTCGCGACGTCGGAGGGCGGCGCCGGGATCAGGTGACGGACCGACGCGTGGACATCGTCGAACGTGATCCGCTCGAACCGCTCCGCCACGACGGCGGCCGTCCCCGCGTACCCCTCCGTACCCTGGACTCGCCGCGGACCCGTATTCGCCGCGGGTTCACGCACGGTATCACCTCCTCTACGAACAGGTCCCCACGTCCGGACGTGGATCGCGCCGATCCTGCTGGTCGGAAAGGGTCTGTTTGGGGAACCGTATCGGACGGTGCTGGGTCGGTCCGGCCGAGCCGACCCAGCATGAGCTTACGGTTGATCGCACGGGTGCAATACCCAGCCAGCGCCACACCTGACGAACCCGGATCGTCTCAGGGTGCGTAGCATTTCCCGCCGCAATCGGGATACGCGGCGTTGCAGGCATCGTTGTAGACCGAGATATCGTCTCCATTGCACGGCAAGCAGGTCAAATCCTTCCAGTGCCAGCATGTCCCGGTACTCAGCCCGTCCGGGATCTCGCCGATGTACGTAGCCCATTTAATCGGCGACCCCCCTGTGAAGCAACCTTGCAGATCCGGGCAGTCGTCGATGAACAGGCTGGCCGCCCCGAAGGTCGCGCCGAGGTCCTCGTCCCCCTGCCGCCCGGCGACGAAGTCGAGTCCGCCCTCGTAGTCGCTCAGGATGTTGACGCCGTAGGTGACGGACCCCGCGTCCGCGTCGTAGGTCGGGGTGAGCAACTCGACGACGAGGATATCCTCGTTGCCGTCGGCGTCGTTCGTGACCAGTGCCGCGTTGGGTGGGTTCGAGGGCGCGAAGCCGAGCCCGTCGAGGAAGGTCTGGGTGGGAGCCTCTCCGAAGACGCGCTCCGGCCGATCGGAGAAGAAGACCGTATTGCCGGTATGCCCCTCCAGCGTCAGCAGGTAGTCGGCTCCTCCACCGGTGACCATGGGGCTGCCGGCGGTCGGCGTGCCAGCGCCCGGGTTGGCGGCGAAGGTACCAGAGGCGGCCGACTGCACGAAGAGGAAGGCGCCCGGCGTGAGCGTGACGCCATCCAGGACGACGGGGGTCGCGCCGGCGTCCTGAGCGGCGGCCCGGAGCGGTGCGACGGCGGCGAGGCCGGCGGCGAGCCCCACGCCACTGGCCTGGAGGGCCGTCCGGCGGGAGAGACGGGAAGACAGGGAGCGGGTCAGCGTGTCGAAGCGGTGCGAGTCCAAGGTGACTCTCCTCGATGTAGCGGACGACGATCGGGCCAGCAGTTCTGACCAGCATCAATCTAACGGGAGGGACCATGTCGTGTCGTCCGTAAGAATACGGAGCGACCGGCCTGAATACGCCTTCTGCTCGACGCGCATACCGGTCAGGAGGTTCGCTCCGCAAGCGGCCCATCCAGGCATTGGTCGGCCGGTCACATCGCCGACATCACGAGATCCGTCACCCGGGACGGTCTCGTCCGGCCTCCGTGTGAACAGGCTCCCACCGCTGAGCGTCGAGCGACCGCTGGATGGCGGCGAGCACTTCCTGCGCCCGGAGCCCGTCGGCGAAGTCCGGGCCGGTGCCGCGGCCGAGCCGGATGTCGGACAGGAACGAGGCGATCAGGCCGTCGTTGTAGTCGGCCGAGATGCCGATCCACCGGCCATCGTCACCGGCCGTGGACGCGCCGCCACGGGCAGTCTCGTATTCGAGCAGGACCGCCGGCTCGGGGTGATCGGTCGTGGCGCCGACGAGCCGCTCGCTGGTCCGGAGGCCGGGGTCGGGCTGCCAGGCGAGGGAACCGCGGGTGCCGTAGACTCGGACCCCACCGCCGCCGACCGGCAGCGTCGACCAGCTCGTCTCGAAGCTCCCCTGCGCGCCCGAGCCGAACTCGACCAGCCACGCTGCCGCGTCGTCGACGTCGA
>CAXTHM010000008.1:0-64684 GCA_964244115.1 uncultured Thermomicrobiales bacterium | reverse complement strand
GACCGCGACGGGTGCGCCCGACCCGTCCGGGCGCCGCGGGCTGAGCGTCCGGGCCTGCGCGACGACCCGGTCGATCGGGCCGACCAGCCAGGAGGCGAGGTCGATCGCGTGAGCGCCGTACTCGGCGAAGACGCCGCCATTGGCCCGGTCGCGCCGCATCTTCCAGTGGATCGGCGTCTCGGGGTCGATGAACTGGCCATTCATCGTGTGGCTCTGGAAGGCGACGATCTCGCCGACGTAGCCCTCGTCGAGGAGCGTCTTCATGCGCTGGATGGCGGGCGAGTAGCGGAACATGAAGCCGAGCTTCGTCACCACACCGGCCGCTCGGGCCGCATCGCCCATCGCCCGGGCCTGCCGGACATCGAAGGCGAGCGGCTTCTCGCAGAGGGTGTGCTTGCGGAGCGCGAGCGCCGCCAGAGCAAGGTCGTGGTGCGTGTCGGTCGGCGTGGCGATGATGACGGCATCGAACGCGTCCGACCGCCGCCAGAGTTCGTCGGCCGTCGTCAGGGCCAGCGGGACGCCGAACCGCGCGGCGACCTCCCGCAGCCGGCGCTCGTCCCGCTCGACGACGGCGACCACAACGGCATCCGGGTGAGCGTGCAGCGAGGGCAGGTGGGCCAGGGTGCCCCAGGCGCCGAGGCCGACGACGGCCACCCGGATCGGTGAAATGGGCATGTCCTGATGGTTCCTTGACTCGCGGCGGCCCGCGTAGATCAGAGTGCCCTCGACAGATGCTGTCTGACGGCGAGTTGTGAACGCTGGATTCGCTGCTCGGCCGCACTGACCGTAATTCCCAGGCGAATCGCTATCTCACGACTGCACTGATTGTCGACGACATGAAGGAGAAAGGACTCCCGCATCGGGGGACTCAGGCACGCAAGTGCGCCATCCATTGCCAGATGTGACATTGCCTGACGCTCCGTGTCCAGATCACTGGTCAGCGACACCATCTGTTCCGCTGAGCGATCAGCGAACGACCCCATCACGACGGGTCGATTGGGGGACCGGTTCCGGCGCCACCATCGGTGAGCATTGAGATGACCGATGGCAAACAACCATGGCGCAACGGGCTGGTCGACAAGATGCAGTCGATTGCGCCAGGCGTCGAGGAAGGTGTCCTGAACGAGGTCGGCGGCGTCGTCGACATTGCTGGTCCATCTCAGGAAATAGCTTTGCAAACCATCCGTATGCTGGGCTTGCATCCCGCTCCACGCGTCCTGGTGTCCGCGTTGAAGACCGAGCCGCAGGTGTCGTTCGACCAGAAGGGCGGTCGCGATTGCATCAGAGGGCCGGATCTCCACTCGTGGTGGGTGCATGACGCTCCCGGGAAGCACGCGATGGCTTCATTGCAGGGGCTTGAGCCAACGGACAGTGTCAGCGATGGTCGACCTGACGTCGATGAGTGGGCACTCGATCGATCGTTCTATCGAATCTAACACACTGGCGTGCTGTCGTTGGCTTGGCGTTACACACCGCGGATTTCACTATCATCAAGTATTCCGAAGGAATTGTCGGGAACATGTTCGCGATGTCGGAAATCGAGGTCTTCAGGTCGTATCAGTGGTAGGGCCGGCACAGAAGCCGACCACACTGACCGGGAGGTCACCATGGACGATCTGCTCGACAAGGCGGCTCGCTCTTTCTCATCGGCAAAGGTGGCAGCGCCACAGAGCCGCCGTACCCTTACGCTGCGGGCGGCCAACGTGACGGCCGGCGTCGTCGGAGGTGCCGCCCTGCTTGGAGGCGTCACCAAGGCATCGGCGAGCACACCGCCCGATACCGATGCCTTCATGGCCGGCTACCAACGACGGTACGCCAAGGGTCAGGCCAACTGCCGCTCGCTGCCCAGCACGTCCGCCGGTATCGAGTACACCTACAGCTGTCAGGAACCGATCGACACCCGCGGCTATGACGTTCAGGAGTACGTCGTCAACGTCTGCGGTGCCTCGACCAACATCTGGAACCAGACCGATGGTCCGCTCGGGTGCTGGGTGAACCAGACGGTCTCCAGCGTCAACTACCCCAGTGGCTGCTGCTAGCACCCAAGCGTGGTGCCTCCGGTACCCGTCGACCGTTCGATCACCGCCGAACGACGGTCCGTGATGCAACGAGGAGAAGGGTCATGGTCATTGGAACGGTGGTGATCGAGCTTTTTCTCGCAGTGATGTTGACGGTGGCCGGGGTGTCGAAACTGATCGACCACGTCGCCTTCCAACAATCCCTGCGTGCGTTTCATATCCCTGGGCCGAGCGTCCGGCCAGTGAGCTTTGCACTCCCGATCGTGCTGACCTTCGGCGATACCTCAGGCGGGAGATGCCATAACCTCGCTCCGGATCTGGCCCAGTGGCAGCAAAAGTACGCCGATCGACTGACGATCGTGTCGATTGTGACGGGCGAGCCCCTTGAGGTCGAAGAGCTTGTTCGCGCCAGCGGACTCCAGAATGTCCTGCTGGAAGGGCAGGAGGATATTGCCGGACGCTTCGGGGTCGACATCGTTCCGGCGATGCTCTTCATTGGTCGGGACAACCGGATCGAGTCGTTCGCCGCCCTCCGGGAGGACGCCGTTCGGGCGCTCTGGTGGAGGCAGCTCGTGGCCACGAACAGTCGCGACCTCCAGCCCACCCGACTCCACGCGGTCCTTGCCGAGGCAACCGCTCGATGAGCAGCCCCACCAGGATCATCCCATCGGCCATACCACTCCCGTCCCTGACCCACCGCGCGGGCGTCGTGGGATCAGAGCGCTTCCGGGTCCGTGTCCAGGCGGTCGCCCTCCCCGTCATCAGAGTGGTCGTCGTCATCGTCGTCTTGGCTGGCGGCTATCTGATGCCGAGACTCCACAACATCGACCGGATGATGAACACTGACGAGGCCGACTGGCTGGGAAACTCGGCCAATTTCTACACCGGTCTGGTACACGGCCAGCCCCAATACACCTTCCAGATGGCGCATCCGGGCGTCACGACGATGTGGGCCGGTGTCATCGCCTATGTCATTGCGCTGCCCGACTACCCCCAGTCGCATCCCGAACAGCTCGGCAACGTCCACGAGATCCATACCGAACTGCGGAGTCTGGGTCAGGACCCACTCCAGTTGCTCGTCCTCGCGCGGGAGGTCAAGCTGGCCTTCGAGCTGGCGCTGTTCCTGATCGCTGCCTGGCTCCTGTATCGACTCGTCGGCCGTCTCCTGGCCGCCGCGACCCTGCTGCTGGTGGCGTTCGACCCCTTCATCCTCGGCAACGATCGCTTCCTGCATATCGACGGGTTGGTCACCATCGCGTCGTTCGCCGCGATCCTGACCGTCGCCTACGCCGCCCGCGAGCGCGATCGCCAATCGCTCTGGGCACTGGCCGGCATCCTGTCCGCCATCGCCTGGCTATCGCGCTTCACCGCCGGCATGCTGATCGTCGTCGCGGTCGCCGTGATCGTCCTTCCCGTGATCGTGGCACTCGTGAGGCGCCGGGGCGAGAGGCGATCACGGTTGGTGCTCATGCGGACGAGTCTGCTGACCTACCTCCTCACGGCGTTCTTCTCGACGCTTCTCCTCTGGCCGGCCTTGCTTGCGAACCCGATCTCGGTGATCCAGCGCATGCTCGATTACTCGATCTACGCGGCCGAGACCGGGCACGAGTTGCCGCTCTTCTATGACGGGGATGTGGTCCAGGGAAACCTGGGCTGGAGCTTCTACCCCGACGTCCTGCTCTGGCGGATGACCCCGTTCGTCCTCGGGGGCATCGTCGTGCTCCTTGCCGGTCTCGCACGATGCTGCCGAGGCACCTCTGGGCGCCACTCCTGACCGTGACGGTGTTTGCCGTGCTCTACGGCGCTCTGATGGACGCCGGAGCGAAGAAGTTCGACCGGTATGTCCTGCCGGTCTTCCCGATCGCCGATCTCCTGGCGGCTGTCGGGTGGGTCGGGCTGGCTCGCATCCTCTGGAGTCATCGGCTGGGTATGCGCCCGCACATGCGCCAGCTCCGCTTCGTGGACGTCAGCGTCGGCCGGTCCCTGGCCGTGCTGCTCGTGCTCGTCGTCGGCGTGGGGCAGATCGGTGCGGCCTGGTCCGATCGCCCCTACGGGTTCGATTACTACAACCCGCTGATGGGCGGATCGACGGCCGCGCAGCAGACGATGATGCTCGGCTGGGGAGAAGGGCTCGACCAGGCCGGCGATGTCATCCTGGATCAACCGGGCGGTGCCACGTCGACAGTGCGCACGTCGGCCAATCAGGTCACGCTGCTCTACTATCTCCCGCCGTCGGTCTCACTCGGTGGTGACGGCGGGTTTCCGCAGGGCGTCCGGGGACTGGTCGCCTGGGGCACGACGGACTATTACGTCTCCTACACCCTCCAGTGGCAACGCGACTTCGATCCGATCGTCCTCCATCAGGTGGCACCGTACCCGGCCCTCGATACCATCTTCATCCATGGGGTGCCTTATGCGCGAGTCTATGCCCTCGCCGCGATCCCACCTCCGCCTGACATGGTTGCGACCCTACCCTGTACGTGGCAGTTCGGCGACCAGTTCACGCTGCTCACCTATAACGATCAGAGCACGAAGCTGAACCCCGACGACCCGAATCGACGGGACCTCGACCTGTTCTTCCAGGCCGGCGCGACGAGCGACCATCCGCTCGACGTGCAGGTCGAACTGGTCCCACGGTTCGCCGGACTCGAGACGATCAACACCACGACAACGCTCGAGCCGGCAGCCGGAACGGGTCTCCTGAGCGTCGCCAGTCTGGACCTCACACTGCCGCGCGGCACGACGACCGACTTCTATTCGATGATGGTCAGCCTGCGTGATCCGGACACGGGGCGGACGTTCCCCGCAAGATCTGGCGAGAGTGGGGGTGAGCGGACACGACAGGCTGCGGCCAACGCCTGCGTGGGAAGTGGCGCCGTCAATTGAGCGATGTGAGGCATATCCGCGACTGCCCGGAGCGCCGGGACACAAACGGCTGCGGACACCGTTCGCGTGGAGATCGCGAATACGCGCGATGACGTACAGAGGACACCGACCGGCTCCGCTCAGTCCGGGATGACGATCTGATCCAGCCCCTCGGCGGGCGGCGGGAACCGTGGTCCCATCCCTTCGAGGGTGTCGGCGATCGTCCGGGCGAGGACGAGGTTGCGGTACCACTTGTGGTTGGCCGGGACGACGTACCACGGGGCGGCCTCGGTCGAGCAGGCGGAGAGGGCGTCCTCGAAGGCCGCCATGTAGTCGTCCCAGCGGCCCCGCTCGACGAGGTCGGCCGGGTCGAACTTCCAGTGCTTCTCCGGGTCGTCGAGCCGGCTCTGGAGGCGGCGCTTCTGCTCGCCCTTGGAGATGTGCAGGTAGAACTTCAGGATCGTCGTGCCGTTGTCGGCCAGGTTCCGCTCGAAGGCGTTGATCGCGGCGTAGCGGCGGTCCCAGTCGCTGTCTGGGGCGAGCCCCTTGACCCGGACGATCAGCACCTCCTCGTAGTGCGACCGGTTGAAGATGCCGATCATGCCGCGGCCCGGCGCCTTGGTGTGGTAGCGCCAGAGGACGTCGTGGTCGAGCTCCTCCGGGGTCGGCGCCTTGAACGACGTCACCTGGCACCCCTGCGGGTTGACCCCCCGGAAGACACCGCGGACGGCACCGTCCTTGCCGCCGGTGTCCAGCGCCTGGAGGACGACGAGCAGGCTCCGGCGGTGCTCGGCGTAGAGGCGCTCCTGCAAGGCCGCGATCCGCTTGCGCTGCCGCTTCAGCTCCGCCTTGACGTCGTGGGCGGAATGGAATGATCCCGAGTCGCCGGCGTCGATGCTCGACAGGTCGACCCGACCGCCGGGCCGGACACGGTAGGACGACATGTCCGACGCGTACCCATCGTCGGCCTGCCGGGCCGGCATAGGGTCATGGTGCGGTTCATTGCTCATGAGACGATCTCCCGATGATGGCGGTCAGTGCCAGGTCCGCGTCGGTTGACCCATCCCGTCATGGAGCGATCCGGGGTCACTCGACGGTGGCAGTGTCGCACTCCTCGCTTCGGGCGGGACGCAGGGACGGACCCGGCTGTCCTGGCATCACGGCGTGATGACCCACCCAGACCGCCGGTTCGTCACGATCCTTGAACACACATCGCTTTGCTGAACAGCGTTCAGACAATCGCTTGACACATGGTGAATCGCGAGTAGACTGCGATCAGGTCCGAGTGAACAGCGTTCAGGAGTTCGACACATGATCAGCGAGCAGCGCCCCGCCGGGGCGGCCGCCCGTCGCGCCGCCAATCGGGAACAGATGCAGACGGCCATCCTGGACACCGCCCGGACCATCGTCACCGACAGCGGCATCGACGCACTCACGATCCGGGCGGTCGCCCAGGCGCTGGGATACTCGCCCGGCGCGATCTACGACTACGTCGGGTCGAAGGAGGACATCCTCGTCGGGCTGTACTTCCAGGGCGCCAGCGGCCTCGGCGGGCAGATGGAGCGGGCCGTCGCCGATCTGCCGCCGGGGACGACGGCCATCGACGGCCTCCTGTCTCTGGCGCGGGGCTACCGGGCCCATGCCCTCGCCAACCGCGAGCTCTACACCCTCGTCTTCGGCGGGATGACCTGTCTCCCCGACCCACCGCCGGTCGAGCAGATGGGCAAGGAAACCGGCGGCTTCGGCACCCTCGTCCGGCTGGCGCAGCGGGGGGTCGCGGAAGGCTCGCTGGTCGACCTCCCCGTCTCCCTGATCGCGCACGCCGCCTGGTCAGCGGTCCACGGGTTCGTCTCGCTGGAGATCCAGGGCCATATCACCGGGGCGGAAGCGCCGGGTATGGAGATCGGTTCCCCGGAACTCGCCCGCCAGCACCGCGACGATCTCTTCGAGACCGTGATCCGGATGATGCTCGTCGGCCTGGTGACGGACGCGTATCGGAGGACGACCGGCTCCCTGCTGGCGACCAGCGTCAGTCCGGCGGACGCCACCACGGAGCTCACCGACTGACCGCGGGCCGGACCGGCAGATCGCCCGGTCGACCGGCCTTCCCCGATAGGCCACCGATACCCGAATCGACCGATATCGACGCCCGGGTCTCCACTCGCGAGACCCGGCCTGGGAGCGCCTTGCCATGTTCACCGCCTGGGGCCGCCTGATCGCGGCCAACGCCCGCCTCGTCACCGTCGTCGCCATCCTCGCGTTCGCCGCCGCCATCGCCGCCCTGGCGACCGTCGCGCCGAACCTCTCCTCCGAAGGCTTCGTCGCCGGTGACGCCGAGTCCACCCGGGTCGACGAGGCCCTCGCCGCCGAATTCGGCCAGAGCAACGAGGCGATCGTCTTCCTGTTCGACGCCGGCCAGCCCGTCACCGACCCGGCCGTCCAGCCGGAGGTCGAGGCGGCCCTCGCACCGCTCCAGGGCGACAGCCGCTTCAGCGCCGTCCTGACGACCTGGTCGACCGGCAACCCCCGGATGATCTCCGAGGACGGCACCGCGACCTACGCGATCGCCCTGCTCGCGCCGGGCGCCGAGGTCGCCGACGCCGACTTCACGGCGCTCCACGACGACGTCAGCACCGCCGCCGCGGCCAACGGCCTGACGGTCTCGACGGGTGGCGGGCCGGCGATCGGCACCGCGATCGGCACCGAGGTCGAGGACGGGCTGGTCCGGGCGGAGACGTTCTCGGTCCCGCTGACGCTGCTGATCCAGGTCGTCGTCTTCGGCAGCCTGATCGCGGCCGGCATCCCACTCCTGATCGGCGCCCTGGCGATCCTCGCCTCGATCGCGCTGATCTTCGTCCTCTCGACCGATGTCTTCCAGTCGATCTTCGCCGTCAACATCATCACGATGCTCGGCCTCGGCCTCGGGATCGACTACTCGCTGTTCATGGTGACGCGCTTCCGGGAGGAGATCGCGAAGCGGCCCGTCGGCGAGGCGATCACCGTCACGATGGCGACCGTCGGCAAGGCGATCCTGGTCTCCGGCATCACGGTCATCGTCGGGCTGTCCGCCACCCAGTTCTTCCCGCTGCCGGCGCTCCAGTCGATGGGTCAGGCCGGGATCGCGGCGACGGCGATGGCGCTGCTGTTCGGGCTCACCCTCCTGCCCGCCATCCTGACGATGCTCGGCCAGCGCATCAACGGCCTCAGGATCGGCCGGCGCCGCGGTCAGGCCGCCGGCGAGCAGAGCGCCTTCTGGTACGGGATCGCGACCCGCGTCATGCGCTACCCGATCCAGGTCGCCGTGGTCATCCTGATCGTGCTCGTCGCGATCGCCACGCCGCTGCTGCGACTGGACCTGACGCCCGGCGGCCCCGATGTCCTCCCGGTCGGCTCCGAGGCGCGGGTGGTCTCCGAGCGGCTCGCGTCCGACTTCGTCGCCAGCGACGCCGACCCGATCCCGGTCCTGGTCACCGTCGCCGACGGCGCCGTGACCTCCCCCGCCACGGTCGCCCAGCTCCGGGAGCTGACGACCCGGCTGGCCGCGATCCCGAACGTCGGCGGGGTCGAGAGCTACGTCTCCGGTGACCTGGCGACGGCCAATGGCTTCGACTGGGCCCGCTGGGACGGCGACACCGCCAGCCTGCCGGCGGCGATCCGGAGCTCGGTCGACACGACGGTCCGCGACGACCAGGTCCTGATCGACGTTACGACGAGCGTCTCCGGCGCCAGCCTGGAGCAGGTCGTCCGCGACATCCGGGCCGAGTCAGCCGATGGCCTGGCGGTCACGGTCGGCGGCGCGGCGGCGGCCTCGGTCGACACGGTCGACGGCATCAGTTCCGGGCTGATCCCGGCGGCGATCTTCGTCCTGGTCGGGTCGTACCTGATCCTGCTGCTGACGTTCGGCTCGGTCCTGCTGCCGCTCAAGGCGATCGCCTCGACGCTGCTCTCGATCTCGGCGGCGCTGGGGGCGGTCGTCTTCATCTTCCAGTACGGCCACCTCGAAGAGCTGTTCGGCTTCGCGGCCTCCGGCGAGATCATCTCGACGACGCCGATCCTGATCTTCTGCATCCTGTTCGGCCTGAGCATGGACTACGAGGTGCTGATGCTCTCGCGGATCCAGGAGGAGTACCGGCGGACGGGCGACGCCCGGGCCTCGGTCGCGATCGGGCTGGCCCGGAGCGGCCGGGTGATCGCGGGGGCCGCCGCCATCATGGTGGTCGTCTTCGGCGGGTTCATGCTGGCCGACATCGTGATCCTGAAGAGCATGGGCTTCGGCCTGGCCCTGGCGGTGGTGATCGACGCGACGATCGTCCGCGGGCTGCTCGTCCCGGCGACGATGCGGCTGCTCGGCCGCTGGGCCTGGTGGGCGCCGACCCCGGTCCGCCGGCTGGTCGACCGCGTCGGCCTGGGCCACGAGACCCCGCTCCCGGTCGGCGCCGGCACCGACTGACGCTGCCCTCCCCTGATCAGATACGACGACGCCCCGGATGGCCGATTGGCTGTCCGGGGCGTCGTCGTGTTCGATCGGTATTCGTTGGAGTTGTCCAAGTGCCCGGGAGCGGGAAGCACACCGAGACTATGTCGTAGGGGCGAAGCTTGCGAGCCAGGCCGCCGCAGCGGCCATCGCCCCGCCGGGCGATAGCGGTATCGGCGACAAGAACGTTCGGGGTGAAACAGATTGGTCGCGAGCAGACCTCTCACCCAGCCGGGTTGAACCGGCTCGCTCACCCGCCCCATGCGGCTCTCGCTGCGCTGCGGCTCTCGCTGCGCTGCGGCTCCGCAGATACCCGGAGAGGTGAGCAACGCCACGCATCGAGGTCGGCCATGAGGTTTGACAACCCCGGTACTCGCCAGTCTGTCATTGCCCATTGTCGTATCCGAATGACTTGAGCCGGCCTCAGTCAGGCGCCGCCCGCGAAGGCGAGGGCCGCATTATGAACCTCACGCAGGCGGCCGGCCCGGAGCGCCTCGACCGGCGCCTCATCGTCGAGTTCCGGGTTCATCCCGATGAACCACGTCCGGATGGTAGACGGGCCGTCTCCAGCCTGTGTAAGCAACTCCGCAATCACATAGGCCTCCCTGACGCGCTGCTCCACCTCGATCGACCGGGCCTGAGTCGTCGTCCCGTCGATCCAGCGCACGACGGCCTTGGTGTCCCGCATACCAGCGATATAGGCGGTGAGTTTGCGACCCAGCAGGTCATACACCCGTTGAACGATGACGTTCCATTCGGTCCGCGTCGCTGCGTCAACGATCTGCTGAGGGGACATCGGAATTACGGTTGACATGACACATTCCCTCTCTCGCCGACGCGGGATACAATGACCATCGAATGGTCTGCCAATAGTGCAATGATATGCCCTATGTCAAGCAGCCACGCTTGCTCTTGACAATCTCGATCCAGCATTGAGCGACGGTGCCACTCACGTCCAAGCCAGATTTCTGCTCGTCAATGTCGACACCTCAACAGATGGGAAGAGAGTCGCCAGATTGGTCACGCTTCCGCACAACTGGCATGGGCTAGGATTCGTCTCCGCCCCTCGGGCCGGAATCCATCGAGTCGCGCGCGCCTCCACCAGCCCTTTCTCCCCTGTCGACTGGTTGCACGCCGATCCAGTCACTGGAACATTCCATGGGCGTTTCGATGATCCCCGCTCTCGTACTGATCTACCTGGCGAGCCAGGGTTCCGAGTCGTGTACGCGGCGACAACGGCGATCGGCGCTTTTGCCGAAACGACGGCTCGTCTGCGCGGAACACCTGGTCTTCGGATGAACGTCGATGAGACGATCGGTGACCATCTACCTGATTCGTCAGGGGGCCGACGAACCTTTCAGGCAGGCGGCGGGATTTCCGTCGACTGGAGGGATACTCGTCGCCTTGATCATATGATCCTCTCATCCGATCTGCGCTTCGCCGATCTATGGGATGGCCGGAGCCTCGGCACATTGAGGGACGCCCTCGCTTCAACCTTGAGCCGACTTGGGTTCGATGAGCTGGACCTGAGCGCTCTGAGTGGCGCCAACCCAACCAGCCGGCGACTGACCCGAGCCTGCGCCCGACATGTCTACGAGTTGACCGACCGCGACGGGCAGCCCGTCTTCGCCGGCATCCGCTACCGGTCCCGCTGGGGCGACCAGTGGGAGTGCTGGGCGATCTTCAGCGACCGGCTCGTCCACGCACCGGGGACGACGCCGACCTCCCGACCGATCCCGGCGAACGACCCGGATCTCGTCGCCTGCGCGGACGTGCTCGGACTCCGGATCGCACCTGACGACCGCTGACCGACTTCCCCCGAGGGTCCCGCACCGATAGACGCCGACCGCCACGTCCCATCCCACGGCGCCGCTGCTACCCTGCCCCGATACGCGAGATCGCAGACCACACCCGTGAGGAGCCCCGCCGTGACCGAGGTCGAGACGCAGACGGTCAGCCCAAGCCAGGCGACGTTCGAGACGGCGATGCGCCAGCACTTCGACGACCTCTCCGGGCCGGTCGGCCTCATGGTCCGGGAGATCGGCGGGCCGGAGCGGACGCTGACCTGGAACCACACGGAGGCGTTCCCGACGGCGTCGACGCTCAAGGTGCCGCTGCTCTACGAGCTGTACCGGCAGAGCGAGGCCGGAACAGTCGACCTGACCGAGCGGATCACGCTGCGCCACCCTGACCGGACGCCCGGCTCCGGCGTGCTGCAACACCTCGACGACGGGCTGGCGCCGACGCTGCGCGACCTCGCCGAACTCATGATCATCGTCTCCGACAACTGGGCGACCGACATCATCTTCGACCGGCTGGGCAAGGACCGCATCACCGCGACGCTGCGCGAGCTCGGGCTGACCGCGACCCACCTGCCGCTGACGATCCGGGAACTGTTCTCGGCCCAGGTCGGCGTCGACCCGACCGACCCGGCCGTGACCTACGACGCGCTGCGCCAACTCCTGAAGGACCATGAGCCCGGCCCGGACGCACCCGGCCTGCCGGTCGACGCGACCAATGACGTCAGCACCCCGGCCGACATGGTTCGGCTGCTGACGCTGATCGAGCAGGGCCACGGGGTCTCGGCGGACGGCCGGGCGCGGATGATCGCGACGCTCAGGCACCAGAACTTCACGGCGATCATCCCGCACCGGCTGCCGCCCGGCGAGCAGATCGAGGTGGCGCACAAGACCGGTAGTCTGCGCGGCGTCAAGAACGACGTCGGGCTGGTCTTCTCCCCGAAGGTGACGTACGCGATCGCGTTCATGAGCCGGGAGCAGGACGACATCCCGGAGGTCGTCGACCGGATGGCGCGGGCGTCGCGCTGGGTCTGGGATCACCTGTCGGCGGACCACGACGCGTAGGTCGTCATTGGTCAACGCTGGTGGTCTCCGCGTCGGGCGGTACGGCGGAGCCAGCTATCGCCCTGCGGGGCGTTCCGCGGCCCTGAAGGGACCGCGCTCAGGGGTGATCCGCGAGTGATGGCGCGATGCAGAACCGACGCGAAAGCGAAGGGCCACGCACGTCCACTGCACCTTTGCCCATCGCCACGAGACGCCCACGAACCGACTACTCATCATGAGGAACCGACGTTACATCTCCCCTGAGGCCGGTCCCTTCAGGGCCGGTCCACCACGTCGCCGCCTCTGTCGGCGATGGAGACGACCAACGCCGGATCAGCGGCGTCGCTCGTGAACGACGGCCTCGATGTTGTTGCCGTCGAGGTCGTAGACGAAGGCGCCGTAGTAGCCCTCGTGGTACTCCGGGTGTTCGGCCGGCCCCTGCTTCTCCCGGGCGCCGGCGGTCAGGGCCGCGTGGAAGAAGGCGTCCACGGCGGTGCGGGAATCGGCGACGAAGGCGACGTGGGCCCAGGACGTCGGCTGGTCGCCGGGCGCGATCTGGTTGATGGCGAAGTCGGCCGAGCCCTCGACGCCGTAGGCCGAGAAGGTCTCCCCGCGGTCCAGCTCGTGGAACCCGAGCGGGGCCAGTGCCCGGCGGTAGAAGTCGCGGCTGGCCTCCAGGTCGCTGACGAGCAGGTCGACGTGGTCGATGACGATCCGGCGCGTGGTCCCTTCCGGGATGGACATGGTCTCCGACCTCAGCTCGATCTCGGCGGTCATCCCGGCGAGGGGTCCAGGGGCGATCCGGTGCCGAGCCGGTGCCGAGCGGTTCGGCCGTCCGGACCGGGCGACGATGCGGCGAGCCAACGGTTCGCGAGCATCGTAGCAACCGTCAGCGGATGTCGCGCCCCGTCCGGGTCATGTGCCCGGCTCCTCCGGAAGGGCGATGCGTGCGCGTTCGGCACGCATCCGCGATCCCGATGAACGCGCTACACTGCTTCGACTATGACTGATGCGGAATCCGAAACACCTCCCCAACCGGATGACCCCATCACCCGCCCCGGCACCGACCCGCGCGTCGATGAGCGGTTACCACGTACCCAGCTCTCCGCCCGGGTCGCCCAGGTCGCGGCCCGGCCGGACGACGACCCGGACGATGCGGACGCCGACGGGCAGGGACCCCGCCCGCCACTGAACTGGCGCCGGACGCTCTACGCCCTCTGGATCGCCCAGATCCTCGCCCTGATCGCGTTCTCGATGCGGATCCCCTTCCTGCCCTACTTCCTCGGCGACCTCGGCCTGACGGACATGGACGATCAGATCTGGTGGTCGACGGCGATCACGGCGGCCGGGGCGGTCTGCATGACGATCTCGGCGCCGATCTGGGGGGTCGTCTCCGACCGGGTGGGCCGCAAGCCGATGGTGATCCGGGCGATGCTGTTCGCCGCTTTCACGATCGGGCTGATGGGACTCGCGACGGCACCCTGGCAACTGTTCGGCCTCCGGCTGATCGAGGGCGCCTTCACCGGGACCGTGACGGCCTGCGCCGCCCTCGTCGCCTCGACCGTCCCGCGGGACCGGGTTGGCTTCGGGCTCGGGCTGATCCAGACGTCGGTCTTCTCCGGCTCCTCGCTCGGGCCCCTGTTCGGCGGCTTCCTCGCCGACCAGGTCGGCTACCGCTGGACCTTCGGCGTCGCCAGCGGCTTCATGGTGATCGGCCTGCTGATCGTCGTCTTCCTGGTCGAAGAGCGGTTCCGGCCCGTCCGGCGAACGACCACCGTCGACGGCAAACGGAGCGGCGGGTTCCGCTCGCAGATGGCGATCCTCGCCATCCCGATCGTCGGGATCATGGTCCTGGCGATGCTGGTCATCCGCGGGACGTCGATGGCGATCCAGCCGATCCTGCCGCTCTACGTCGGCGAACTGGGCTCATTCGGGATCAGCGATACGGAGACGGCCGGCCTGATCCTCGGGGCGCAGGGGCTGACCAGCGCGATCGCGTCGATCTACTTCGGCCGGCTCGGCGACCGGATCGGCCACCGCCGCATCCTGACGGTCTGCACGTTCGCGGCCGGCTTCCTCTACCTGCCGATGGCGATCGCAACCCAGTCCTGGCAGCTGCTGGCCCTCCAGGCGGCCTTCGGCGTCGCGGCCGGCGGGCTGGTGCCGACGGCCAACGCCCTGGTCGCCCACGCGACCAGCCCGGAGCAGCGGGGCGTGGTCTTCGGGCTGATGGCCGGGGCCGGGTCGATGGGCGCCTTCGTCGGGCCGCTGGCCGTCGCCGGGCTGACGACATCGGGCAGCTTCGGGCTGGCCTTCGTCGCGATCGGGATCTCGCTGCTCCTGACCGGCATCGCGATCGTCTACACCTTCAACCACCGCGCCCGGGAGTTGGTCCCGGCCGGGAGAAGGCCAGCGACCGGGGATTGACGACGTTTGGATATTGTCCCCAGCCTAAACGGTCCCGCAAATCAACGGTGTGTAGTGTTGGGGCTGTACCAAACGTGATGACGCCGTTATCACTTGCGTTCTGGTTGAGCAGCTCCTGAGGAGTGTATTTTGCGGGTTTGGTCAATGGCATGAAGAATCAGGTGGTGGCTCATACCACCTAGCGGTCCGTGTCGTCCGGTTCCAGTCCCCAGGCGAGACACCAAATCCGCTCGTGGGCAGGCGTTGGAATACGGGAGGTCATCACATCCGCTCGTCGGGTCGGTCAGCCACTCCAGGAGCACGATCCTGTCCTAGAGCTCATCATCTGTCACCTTCTGGATCAGCATGGCGAGGTGGTCACGCTGGGTTGTGTGGTGATGGACAGCCAGTAGGACGTCAGTGTCATGCGGAGTGCTCAGTTATTGCTCCCACCCTTTGCGACGACTGGCGAGCCAGAGCGGTAAACCCCACGCCGTCAATCAACCGAATCGGCACCCGCGCTTCCGCGGCCAATCGCTGCGCGTCACGGGTAAAGGACGAGGTCGCGACGAAGATGCCTGACGATGCACCATGGTTGACGATGGCTCCAAGGAAGCTCTGGACGGCGGGCGAACTCACCTTGCTATCGGGCCCATACCGCTTGCACTGCACGATCACGGGAAAGCCATCCGGATCATAGCCCTGCAAGTCGACGCCCCGGTCGCCCGCCCTGCCGACGACTTCGAGAGCGTAGCCCTGAGCATTCAACACGTCTCGGACGGTCGCCTCAAACTCGGTGCCACTCTGCATTAGGATGCGCCCCATATCCTGTGCATGGAGGACACGAGTGCGCTGACGTTCCTCTTCTTGGAGCATAGCGAGATCGCGTGCTTGCTCAACCGCCTGCCGCTCACGGGAACTTAAGGCGAGCAGCCACCATCCGATCGCGATCGCCAAACAAAGACAGGCAAAGCCGAACAACCGAGCGGACGAACTCGTTCCCGCCAATCCAAAGAGCAAGCCAACCGCAAGGAAGATGACAGCGAGGATCCACCACCTGGTTCGAGCCACCCCATCCTCCTCAGGCAAGTCTGGAAACGACGTTCGGTTTTATCTTCCCATCACAGGGCCAGTTTCCGACAGAGTATTTGCGGCTGTCGGAAATTGGCAAGCCAGTAGGAAGGGGAAACAACGGTATGATCTGACTCGCTCGTGAAGAAAGAATTGGAGACTCAATGCCCCGTTGGATGCGTTTCGTGATCGTCTTGGTTCTCAGCGTGGCCCTTTGGCCATCGTTGCCGGCGGTGGGCCAAGGCATTCTTCCACCCTCGGTTGGTTACGACTGTCCCACAGAGGTTCAACCTCCCGAAGGAGACGTTGAGACCTCAGCCAACATCCGTGGTGTAGCGGCGGTGGCTCAGGGAGACCCACTACTCATTGATGGGGGAGGAGTGTCCGAGCGCACCTATACAGCTCTTAGTGCCGGGTACACCCGGGGCTTCTCTGAGATGTACGGTGCCCGATCAACGGTAAACAATGTGATCGCCGTCTGCCTTCTAATTACCTACTCGGACGAGGCTCAAGACACCACGCTGGAAACGGGCTACTTCCGGCTTGGTGCCAGAGACGACACTATCCCTATGTTCTCCGACTATACGGCGACTGCCCGCCTCAACGGGCTGGGTCAAGAGGATGCGGATAAGATCGGCAGCGCCGAGACCGCCCTATCAATCGACTTCTCGCGTGACCGGGAACAGATCATCCCGATTATCTTCCCTGTGATTCCCCATCAGCCCACCGAGGTTTTCCTGACCGAAGGAGACGCACTCACCGTCTCGCGTGGTGACGACCTTGACTGGGCAATGCTGATCGACTTGCCCGATCCAGCGGAAGCGAATGTGGAGCCATCAGCCGAAGGTCCACCCCGGGAGAATGTCGGCAATAGTTCTGGTGGGGGAACTGAACCTACCCAACCTGCTGGTAACCGGTCAGGAAGTACCGTTACGGCGTTCAACGAGCCCACCGTCATCACCGTCGGTCTAGACAAATGGCGACTGACGTTCGACCCGGCCGTTGAGGTACGCACCTTCATCGGTGACTATTCGATCGTTCCCACGCGTGGTCAGTTCCTGGTGATCTGGTTCAACCAGCTCTCGCTGAGTGGTGAGCCGCTACCGCTTGGCAACTTCACACTCCAGACCAGCACTGGGCCCGGTGAACCGTTCGGCGTTCGAGGCCTATCTCGTGAGGCGACGGCGGCGCTGATCTTCACGGAGTACACATGGGACGGATCCTATATGTCTCCAGACACCGAATACCGTACGGGCATTGTCTTCGACATTGCGCCCCAAGACACGCACTTCGTCCTGCAGTACCAGGGTCCGGCGGTGACACTCGGCAATCCCTACGTAGTCGACCTTAAGTTCGACGCCTAGTGTCGTCGTTCGAGATCAAACCATCTTCGGACCGAATGGGTGCGATCGGATCACGCTGGCTGGTCGACCGCTCGCGGGGAGCGTGCGGGCTGCGGACGGCTGCGGCTGATCATCACGCCGGTCAGAACGACCGCGCCGCCGACCAGCGCGATCGGGTGCGGCTGCTCGCCGAGGATCAGCCAGCCGGCGGAGACGGCGACGATCGGCAGCAGGTAGAGGGCGTTGGCGGTCGTCGCGACGTCGAACCGGGACAGCGCGTACGCCCACGTCGCGAAGCCGATCGCGCTGGTGGCGATGCCGAGGAACAGGACGGCGAGCACGGGACCGGTGCCGGCGGAAGGCAGGTCGCCAGCCAGCGCGGGGACGAACGGCAGGGCGACGAGCGTCCCCGCCCACATGGCGTAACAGGTCACCTCGATGCCGCTGTACCGGCGCAGCAGCGGCTTCTGCAGGACGATGAAGAGGGCGAAGCAGAGCGCGGCGATGACGATCAGCAGCGCGTTCCCGCTCAGACGGAGCCCGTCCCCCTCACCGAGGGCCATGACGGCCGCACCGACGAAGCCGATGGCGATCCCGGCCCATCTCCGTCCGCCCGGATGGTCCCGCAGGAGCAGCCAGGCCAGCAGGGCCGCAAACAGCGGCGCGGTGTTGATGAGCAGGCTGGTGGTCCCGGCCGGGACGGTCCGCTGGCCGGCGTTGAGCAGCACCTGGTAGCCGGTCACCCCGACGATGCCGCAGAGCACGAGACGGGGCAGGTCGCGCCGGGCCGGGCGCCGGACCCCGACGAACGGGGCGACCACGGCCAGCACCAGGCCCGAGACGACGACCCGGCCTGCCGTCAGACCGGCCACGCTGAAGCCGTCCAGCGCGACCCGGATGGCGACATAGGCGCTGCCCCAGAGGACGATCGTGGTCGCGAGGCAGACGAGGCCGAGGGTCGATCCGGACGGTCTCATTCGGCGGCTCCGGCAGCGGGTGGTGTCCTATCGAGGGGACTCGTCGGTGACGGCGGAGTCGATCGGTCCGACGTCTGGCGGGCGACTCGTCCACGAGGCGAGCCGACATCATACGCGCCGGCCGACCAGTTCGTGGCGTGCGCCACGTTGCGCGGCGCGGTCAGTCGCGACCGCGCTCGACGGCGTCGCGCAATGCGGCCTGGGCGCCGGACCGCAAGGTCGCGCCGTGGCTGAAGGCGACGGTCGAGCAGGCCATCCCGGCCAGTCTGCCCGCCGAGCGCCTGGCCTGTCCGGGGTCGTCGCAGAGGAGATCCAGCACACCGACGCGGACGCCCGGCAGCAGATTCCCGAAGGCGTCGGCCGTGAACAGCAGGTCACCCTCCCGCAACAGCGAGATGTGGCCGCGGGTGTGACCCGGCGTCTCGATGACCCGGAACCCGGCGACATCGTCGCCCTCGGCCAGCGTCCGCGTCACCGGCGCCGTCGGCCACCGCCGGGCGGCCATCCCGCGTCGCAGGAGGGGGTTGCGCATCGGGTCGGCCGCGCGGGTCCCGGCGATGATGTCGGCCTCGCCCTCCGACGCCCAGATCTCAGCCGCCGGCGCCCAGGCGCGCATCCCCGGCACCCCGCCGATGTGGTCGGGGTGGTGGTGCGTCAGGACGATCCGGCGCAGATCGTCCGGTCCGGCTCCGAGCGCCCGCAGCGCCGACTGGATCCGGCTGGCGCTGATGCCGAGCCCGGTGTCGACGAGCGTCCAGCCGTCGTCGCCCGCGATGAGCAGGACGCTGATCGCGGTCGGGATCGGAATCGCGTCGATCCGGTAGACGCCCTCGGCGATCCGTTCTGGCCTGGTCATTTGGAACCCTTCTTCAATAGGGTCATGAGGGTCATGTCGCAGAATCGATCGAAGATTCCACATCCCGCTGTTCATGACGCACGCGGTGGTCCGGTAACATCATCTACCTAATCATCGAACACTACCCTGCTCGCTAATGACATGACATGTCCTGTCGCCCCATCACCCCTGAGCCCGGCCCCTTCAGGGCCGGGTCACCACGGGGCACCTCACCGACCACCCGACATAGCATGTTCATGGTAGACACACCACCGACGAAATCCGCCGCCGCCCACTCTGGCCCTTACATAGAGATGACCGCCGCTGGAAGCAAGCCCAGCGGCGGTCATCTCGATCGATCTTCATCTTGCGGCAAATCGTCCTCAGAAAGATTATCCGCCTGACGAGCGACGGTCGTCGGCAAGGCCCGTGACGCCGCGATCCGGGTGCGCCGCCAGCCAGACCGAGCGGACGACGACCTCGACCGGAACTGGCACGCCGACGATCGTCTCGGCCGCCCGGCGGATGACGGGCAGGTAACGGCTGGCCCGGCGCTGCGTGACGGCGGAACCGGCGCCGATCACCAGCGTCCCGCCCTCGCCACGGCCAATCAGCTCGGCGCTGCGGATGCAGCTCTCGAGGTCGGCCCGGGCGATCTCGCCGCCCAAGGCCAGCTCGGTCAGCATCGCCGACCAGACCTGGGTGCTGGCCAGTCCGCACTCCTCGACCGTGAAGGTCGTGTCGGCCGGGGCCGTTCGGCGGGTCGCCGTGGCGACCACCGGAGCCGTCATCTCCGGAGCCGGTGTCGTTGCGACGACCGATGCCGCCGGTCTCTGGGAGCCCCCCCGGCGAGGACCGGTTCGCGGCGAGGCGAGGGTAGCGGTTGCGGTGGTCGGCTGCTGGGCCACGATCGCCGGTCGCCGTGCCGGAGCTCCCTCCGGGACGAACGCCGGCGTCGCTCCGGCAATCGCCCGGTTGCCGCGGGTCGCCCTCCGGCCACCGCGCCCCGGATCGTCATCGCCGGACGGCTTACCCTCCCGCTCCCAGCGAGCCAGGATCTCCCGGATCCGGCGGGGCGCGACGTAGGCGCTGCCCGACTCGACCGCCTCGTAGATCGCCGCCGTCACCCACGCCCACCCGGTCGAACCGGTGCCGGATTCGCGGGCCGCCGCGTCGAACTGCTCGGCCAGGGTCGTCAGGAGTTGGCGCTGGGCCGTGGTCGACGGCTTGTCGTTGGCGTCCTCGAACGCCCGGATCGCCGCCGCTCCGGCATCGGGTCCGGCCCCGTCTGCCGCGGGACGGGATGGGCTGACCACCGTGATTGGCGTGATGAGCGGCGTGGCCGCTGGGGTCGGCGCGGTCACCGGCGTGGTGCCAATGACGGGAAGCGCCCGGCCGACTCGACGAGCCGCGACCCGGCGACCGATCCGGTTGCGAGAACCTTCCACGCTTCGATTCGACTCATCTGTTGTTCCCGTGTCCGTCGTTGTTCTCGTAGTAGAAAACGTTTGGTCATACATCGTGTTGGTCGGCGCAACGATGGTTGAGGCACCGACGTTGGCTCCGGCAACAGTGCTCGGCCGCTTTCGCCCCGAACCACTGTTGCTCCCGGCAGCATCCATCCCCGAACCGTTGTTGGTCGCTGCAACATCGACCCCGTCGAGGCCCGTCGAACCTTCGTTGGTCGTTGCAACAGCGGTTGGATCTGAAGATCCGGCTACGACACTCGATGGGATGATACTGTCGTTGAAGGTGGCATTTGCCGCCCCGTTGTCACCGTCGTCGGGCACGGAGAAAAGGACCGTGGCGGCTGCCGCCGACTGCCGGGCGGCGTGTCCGGCCCGGGTCCGGTCGCTGGCCCGGCGCTCCTCGGTCTCCACCTTCGCCGCCAGCCGCTGCCAGGTCGGGTCTCGCCGCAGGGTCGGCATGATGTCGTTCCAGACGCTCTCGGAGCCGATCGGGCTGAACCGGGTCGAGAAGATCCGGCGCAGGTAGCGGTAGACGTTCCGGTCCCGGTCGGCGATCTGGATCACGCTCAGGACCGCCGGGGCACTGAGGACGTAGCCATCGTCGTGGTCCTTGACTCGGTAGAAGTTGTGGGGCACCCGCCACTGGCGCCCCTGCGCGTCCGGCTTGAGGATCATCTCCTTGCGGATCTCGATCAGGTCCAGGGCGACCAGGATCTTGTTGATCGTGATCAGTTCGGACCGCTCCTCGCCGTAGAAGTCGGCCTCGCTCTGCTGCGAGGGGAAGGCGTAGCCCCGGTTCGGGGAATCCTCCCGCCGGTCGGTCCAGACGGTGTAGGAGTTGAGCAGCCCGACGCCCTTCAACCCGATCAGCGGGGCGAACTGGGTGACGATGCTGTTCCAGTGCCAGAACCAGCCCCGCTTGCGCGTGTCGCTGCCGCTCTGGGTGGTGGTGGTCGCATCGACGCCGGCGACCGGAGCCGCCGGGCTGGCCGGGGACTTCGCCGGCCGCTTCGCGCTGGCCCTGGTCACCTTCGCGGGGACCGCGCTGACGGACGCCGGCGTGGTGCCCGCACCCGTCGCGGGGCGCACCGGGGCCGCCGTGACGACCTCCGTTGCGGCCGTCGCCTGGGTGAGATCCACTGCGGTCGCCGTCCGGCTGGTCCGGACGCGGCTGGCCCGCACGGCACGCCGCTGCCCGTCGCTCATCGCGCACCCCCGCCGGGGGCGGTCGTGGCGGCGAACGGTTGCGTCCGGTCGGTGACCGCGCGGTGTTGACACACCGTCCACGGCGTGCCTAGAATATCGGTGTCGCCAGGGTACACGGAACCCTCCCTCGATAGGGAACAACGGTGACAGTCTCGTGAGCCGGACCTGATGAGCGGCGGTGTGGCAGCCTTTAGCTCATCGAACCCGGAGACGACCTCAACACAGCACATCCGTCTCGCGTGGCGAGGCAAGCGATCGGGTCGGCGTTGGCGCGCCGGCCTGGTGCTTTTTTCGGGCTCGAACCCATCGTCCCCGCCGGTGTGGCCGTCCGTCCCGGTTGGCGCCGGTCCGATCCGCCCATTGGCCACCGTGCGGAGTTCCGGGTCGCGCCCGTCTCCTCGGCCTGTCGCGTCATCCCGATCGCACACCCTCCCCGATTCCTCATCGGTCGCACTCGATCCGTCCGGATCGTCCGGTCATCGGTCTCCATCAGGGTCCGACCCGCCGGCACGTTGGCGCGTGCTGCGTGGCCGGTCGTCTGACAGTGGTCCGGCGCCGGTGTGAGGAGCCCGCCGCGCGTCGCGACATGCCCCTCGCACCCGAGCCTGAGTCCCGTGTCGTTCGCGGCGGTCGACCCGGCCCTGAAGGGACCGGGCTCAGGGGTGATGAGGCGAGGTGCCGCTGCTATCCCGGATCCTGGCATTGCACATCCGATAGCCTGCGAGCTGCTCATCGTCTCCCTCCCGATCGTCGCGTACCGGTCCGCCCGGTCGCGGTGCTGTCCGCCAGGGAGGCGGTGAGCTGCTCCAGTTGGGCCGCGAAACTGGTCTGGACGACCGTCGTCGCGGTCCGGGCCGGGGTGGTGTCGTCGTCGGGGCCGCCGGTCGTCAGGCCGGCGCCGATCACCCGCCGGGCCAGGTCGCCGTCGATCGTGGTGGTTCCGGCCGCGACCGCCGCATCCATCGCCGCCGCCGCCAGCGCGACGATCCCGGCCGGGACCCCGCCGGTCGCGACGTGGATCTCGTCGATCGCCTCGGTCGCGAAGAGGTCCGTCCCCTGCGGCAGGCCGGCGACCGTCAGCCGGTGGGCGATCAGCCCGGCCGTGTCCCGCCGGTTGAGCGGGTTGAGGGTGTGGGTCATCGCGGCCCGCTGGGCGAGGTTGCGCTTGCGCGCGACCTTCTCGGTCAGTTCCGGCTCACCGAACAGCAGCACCGTCAGCGGGGCCGGCGACTCGGCGGCGACCAGAGCCCGGAGCACGTCCAGCTGGTTGCTAGCCAGGCCGTGGGCGTTGTCGATCACCAGCAGGACGTGCCCGCCGGCGTCCCGCCGCGCCGTGAGGTCCCTCAGCAGGGCCGTCGTCAGGTCCAGCCCGGTCCGGCCGATCCCCGCCAGCCCGATCTGCCCCATGATCCGGCGGAGGAACAGGACGTCCGTCCGGCAGGCCGTCGGGTCGTCGATCGGTGCGATCGTCAGGCCGGGGTGATGGCCGATCTCGTCCAGCAGCGCGGCCCGGACGGTCGACGTGCCGTAACCGGTCCTCCCGGTCACGATCCCGAGGCCCAGCCCGAGGGCGACGGTCAGCCGGAGCCGCTCGAGGCAGTCCTCGTGGCCGAGGGCCGGGTAGAACGACTCGGCGTCCGGCTCCGGGCCGAAGGGTTCGCGACTGAGCCCGAAGGCGGTGAAGACCGTCATCGCCCGCCCCCGCCCGGTCCGGCTGGACGGCGGCAGCCAGCGGCGCCGACCCGGTTGCCGGATCGCCCTCCGTCGTGCTGTCGCTGTCCCGTCGTCCCGCTCGTCATCCCGTTACCCCGTCCCGCCGTGCATCCGTTCGTATGAAGGCCGCTGTCCGATGGCTGGCCGCTATCGGCCGATCCGCGCCCGGATCTCGCGGATGCCGAGCCCCTCCTGCCGGGCGGCGATCACCGCCCGCAGGACCGTCAGTTCGCCGTCGTCGAAGAGCAGGTAGCCGCTCTCGGTCCGGGCCGTCGGCTGGATCAGTCCCTCACGGAGGTAGAAATCCATGTGGGTCCGGGCCAGGCCGGTCGCGGCCCGGAGGTCGCTGGTCATGTAGAGCCGGGCCAGCGGCGGTCGCGCCGGCGCCGTCGTCTGGGCAGGCTGCGCAACGCCGTCCGCCGTCGCTGGCTGGGTCGCCGGCGTGAACGGCTGCGGGGCCGGTCCGGTCGCGACATCGATCTGCACGTCCTGCATGTCCTGCGCGTCGCTCACTGCGGGGTACCTCCGGGACCGGCCGAGCCGGTCCGTCGTATGGGTCGTCATCGTGGTCGGCCGGTCGATCTGGCGCACCACCGAGGCGGGTCGAAGTCCCTGTCCGGAGCCCTTGCCAGCAGTATCTACTCTGCAAGTGCATAGCGAAAGTGTACGGACCCCCCGCTCCCCTGTCACCGTTTGTCCCATTGTCAGCCGCCCATCCCGCCGATCGCTCAGCCAGGACCGGTCGTTCCGGAAGCGTTTCCCGCAGGACATCGGGCGCGAACAGCCCCGTCCGGCTCGGTACAGCGATCGCCATCGGCGAGAGCGAGCGAGCGTCGTTGGGCGGATGCGAATTGTCCGCACCATTCTTTGCGTACAACTCGCCTGTTGTCCGGAAGGGCACCGGCTGGCGATCGTTCCCGTCGGCCGGAATCAGGACACCCGTTCGGGTTCGTGTCCCGTTGTCACGAATCGCGCCCGACCCATATCTGGAGGGACCGAACAGCAGGGTTTGGATGGCCGGCCTTCGTCGCCGTGACAGGCAGGCGAGGGCGGCTGCTGAAGGGCCGAATCGGTGGCTTGGCGGTGCGCTCGACCTGCTCCGGTCGTTGGCTGGTCAGGATTGCTCGCGACCGATGAGCGGTATCAGCGCGCCGAGACTGGCGACGACGAGATCGGCCTGTGGCTGTCCCGCCGCGTCTCGATGCGACCGGTTGACCCAGGCGACCGGGATCGACAGGTTCCGGGCCCCGACGATGTCGCTGGGCCGGGAGTCACCGACGTGGAGGACGTCGCCGACCTCCAGTCCGAGGAGGTCCAGCCCCATCCGGAACATCTCCGGCCGTGGTTTGTCGGCCCGAGCATCGTCGCTGGTGACGAGCCCGTCGAACCGGAGATCGTGGTGGGTGATCGCCGCTTCGATGTCGGCCCGATCGATATTGGAGATCACGCAGACCGGCAGTCCCCGATCCCGCAGGAAGGCGAGGAATGGCACAGCGTCCGCGAACAGCGGTGGAGCCCGCCAGTGATGGAACTGCGGCTCGATGAGCTTCTCCGGGTCCGCGGACGAGCCGAAGCGACGGATCGTCGTCGCCAGCGTCCGAAGACCGGCTTCCCGCTGGGGGATGAAGTCGTCGCCCCACGATCGGTCGCAGAGCGGGCTGAACTGCTCCCACCAGAACCGGCCGATCTCCCTCGCCGTCGCCGCTACGGTCGCGGTCCGGCGGATCTCCTCGCAGATCAGCGCGATGACGGCATCGTCCTCGTGGACGACGGTTCCGGAGAAGTCCAGTAGTACCGCCCGGATCGTCACGCGCTCGACCTCTCGGTTCGTCCGTCTTCTTGCCGGGGAGGGCCTCGATCCGTTCCGCCCCATCCTCGACCGGCGAACGCCTCGACCTAAAGCTGGGTTGGCCAGGGACCGTCGGAGGAGCGACCAGAGCCCCATCGGTCAACGGCAGTGGGATGACGCCATCGACGCCATCCCTGGGCAAGGGGCCAGCGGCGTCCGCCTGTCTGGTCACAGCCGCTGGCTCGGACAGCATGCCCGGGTGGAATCGTCTGCCTTGAGCCAGCGGGTCAGAGCCGCCGGCTCCGCCCTGGGGAGAGCACCGCCAGTATCAGGTCGGCGGCTCCGACGGTATCGTACCCGGGCCGGACGGGCTACCCGGGCCATGACCATATTCCATGGGATCCGGTCGTTGCGAGAATCGTGCTTCTGACGAGCATTCGGTAGAATGGGACAGGAGCCGTCAGGACCTGGGACGGCTCGATGGCGATCGATCACGACACAGGAGTCCCAATGGACGCTCAGCGTCTCACCCCCCTCACCCGACGTCTCTCCGCCCGTCTCTCCCGCCGGGTCACCCTCCAGGCCTCGGGAATCGGCCTCGCCGCCGGTCTGGCCGCCAGATCGCCGATCGGCGCTCGGGCGCAGGACGCGACGCCCGCCCCGTCCGGCGATGACGCGACGTTCCTCTTCGTCCAGTCCGCCACGAGTGGCACCTTCGCGGCCAACCCCGATGCCGGGACGCCCGCCGTCGACGGGACCGCGGTCACGGGCGGTGGGGCCGATTATCTACTCACGCTCGAAGGCCACACCGGCAGCACGGTCTACTTCTCCGACCGGCCCGAGCGGATCTTCGGCGAATCACCGACGCCGGCCTTCCTCACCGGGCTGGGCTTCACGCCGGACAACCCGCCCAACGCGGCGCTGGTCACGAGCGACGCCGACGGTAACGAGGATATCCTCGTCGTCGAGTTGCTCACCCCGGCCTACGACGCGGACGCGGGGTCCGTCACCTACGGCGTCAACATCCTGAGCGACTACGAGGGCGGACTGGACTTCGTGGCCCAGCGGCAGGCGGACGAGGACCTGGCGCCGAGCTTCGGCGAGGCCAGCCTGTTCATCGACGACTGCCCGGACATCTCCAACTGCTACGCCGGCCTGTCCAAGGTCGGTCCGCTCCCGGGCGGGTCGATCGGCACCTGCTGGTCGTGGTCGAGCGCGCAATGCCTTCCGTGTAACGGCGACAGCATCGATTCGCTGGACCAGGCATGCAATGACGCCTATCCGGACCAGTGCGAAGACGGCTGCGGCGTGATCTGGGCCTGACGGTCCGGCGTCGGTCACGGCCCGCCGGCGGTCGGGCTCTCGATTGGCCTGTGATCGACGCGACCAGTACCGGGGGCGTCCGCTGAGAAGTGGAACGCCCCCGGTGCCGGTTAGATCCCCGGGTCAGTCTGCAGACGTGTGGGATTCCCGTCCCCGTCCTGCGCCCCGCAGAGCACCGGATGCCCGCTACCCGGCCGGCGTCGAGCGGGGTGTTGCCAGGCTGGAGGTGCCCTCCGACCCGGCCCGGGTCGCCGCGTCAGCCTCGGGCAGGGCGAAGGCCTGGACGGTCGTGCCGGGCCGGATGAACGGGGCGAACAGCGGTGTCGCGGCGCCGACGACGACGGTGCCGTCGGCGATCGCGATCCCGCCGCTGGCCGAGCCGCCGAGGTCGAACGACCAGAGCTCGGTGCCGTCCGTCAGGTCGTAGGCGTGGACGACCCCGTCCAGCCCGGCGTGGAAGACGACGCCGTCGGCGATCCCGACCGGCGAGGCGGCCGGCGCGGTCTGGGTCGCGACCCAGAGGACCTCCCCCGTCGCGGCGTCGAGGCCGCTGACGAGCCCGGTCGCCGGGCCGTCGAACTCCGGCCAGTCGGTCGCGGGGACGGCGATGATGCCGTCGGCGACGGCGCTGGTCCCCTCCATCCCGCCGAGGAAGCCGGCCGGCGAGATCTGCGTCTGCCAGATCACCTCGCCCGTCTCCCGGTCCAGCGCCCAGTAGACGCCGCTCTTCTGGCCCTCGCCGACGAGATCCCGCGAGACGCCGTCGATCTCCACCGTGAACAGGTTGGGCGAGGCGCTGAAGCCGACGTCGTCGATCGGCGCCGTCTGACCGTCGTTCGGCGGGGCGTTGAACGCCCAGGCGACCTCGCCGGTCGCCATGTCCAGCGCGACCATGCTGATCACGTTGCCGTAGGGAGCCGGGTTGGCGGTGTAGGCGTTCTGGGTGCCCACGTAGACCAGGCCGCGGCTCTCGTCGACCGCCGGGACCGCGAAGACGCCGGCGCCGTCCGCGCCCTCCGGGACCATGTACGCCTGCCAGAGGAGATCGCCGGTCGCCGCGTCCAGCGCGACGACGCTGCCCCGGAAGCCGACCTGCTTGGCGACGGAGGCGACGCCGACGTAGACGGTCCCGTCGACGACGACCGGGGACGACCAGATACTGGCGTTGGGCTGGGTGTCGACCGTCGTCACCCAGAGCGCCTCGCCGGTCGCGGCATCGACGGCGTGGACGGCCGCGGCGGCGTCCCCGACGTAGACGACGCCGTCATCCCAGGCGGCCGAACCGGTGATCCCGAGGTCGATCTGGAGGTTGGGTTCCAGGACGGCAGTGCCGGTCGCGTACGTCCAGACCTCGGTCCCCGTCGCGAGGTCGATCGCGTAGAGGTTGCCGTCGTACGAGCCGACGTAGGCGACGCCCCCGGCGATGATCGGCGTCGAACTGACAGGTCCGGCAACGGTCGCCGCCCAGCTCGGGGCGAGGCCGCTGGCGTTCTCGGGCGAGATCCCGGTCCCCTCGGTTGCCTTCGCTCCCGACAGATCCTGGCCGTAGAGCGGCCACGAGGTCGTCATGTCCGCTTCGGGTGTCGTCACCACCGGCGTCGCCTCGACCGGTACACCGACCGGCGTTGCCAGGCTGCCCGCCCCAACCCCGGCCACCGACGGCAGCAACGCGAGCATCCCCAGCAGTATCACCAGTGCGACCGTCACCCGGCGGCGTGCCCGTATCGTCCAGATCGCCATCGTCATCCCTCATTCCTCGTCCAGCGCACGAATCGACTCTGGGACCAGCATGACAGGCCGTGTCCATCCCTCCGGGATGGCGGACGATGACTCCGGGTGATCCGGCCCGATCCGGTCCACAACGAAAGAGCCCCCTCTCCATCCAACCGGCATGGACCCATCGTCCACGCGTGGTCCGAATTCCTGGCCGCCGCGGCGCCCCCGGCGGGTGCACCACCGGAGGTGGGCCGTCGACCGTGCGGAACGGGCCGATTGGCCGTCCCTATGGCGAAGGACGCCGCGTGCACCGGATCGGTTCCCGCTGTCGTGTCGTCGTGCCGGGGCCTTCCCTGTGGGGCCGGTCGGGCGGGAACGCGCCTCGGCGGGCCGTTCGGCGAAACCTAACGGTGCTCCGGTGCGTAGATGAGGGTACGGAGCCATTGCCGCGAGGCGGATGCCCGGGTGTCCAGGCAACCGACCGGGCGAGGCGGCGGTGACTGAACCGGTCGGCGCCGCGTACCGGCCCACGCGGTCCCCGGGGGAAATTGCGTATACTCGAGTCCCCCGCAGCACACCCCCGTTCCGGCCGCGCCGTTCGCCGCCCCAGACCTGTCGATCGCCCGGAGCAGCCGGGTCGATGCGCCGGGAGACACCGCTGACGGTACCGGGCCGGTCCGCCGCTGCTGACCACCCGTCGCCGGCCACCTGTCGTCGAGGTTCGGATCACCGGAGAGCACACGACCGCATGGAACCACGACCACCGACCCGTCGAGACGCGACCACGATCGCCGCGCCGCCCGCCGCCGAGCCGAACGGACATGGCGGCGGGGCCGTGGGCGACGTCTCACCCCCCTCGACGTACCAGTCGCCCACGGACTACCAGCCGACGGCGGCGTTCGATCCCTACACCGCGCCCGAATCCCAGCCGCCTCCGCCCTACGGCCCGACAGCGGGCTACCCCGGCGACAGCGCGACCCGGCTCGGGCCGCTGGCCGATGAGCCGGTCTTCTATCCCAACTCCGCCCTGCCGCCCAACCGCCCGGCCTACGACCCGATCGCCCGCTACGATGCCCGGAGCGAGTACGCCCTCCACCCCGTCGGCCGCGTCCCGCCCGACCACACCCCGCTCAACCTGCGGCCGGCCCCGCCGCCCGTCCCGCCGCAGATCGCGCCGCCGGAGCGCAACAACCTGATCAAAGGGATCCTGGCCGGGGTGATCGGGCTGGTCGCGGTGGTCGCCCTGGTCGCGGCCGTCCTCGCCTTCGCCAACGGCGGCTTCGGTGGCGATGACGACGCGCCGCCACCGGCCACCGTCCCGGTCGTCGCCGGTCAACCGGGCGAGGGCGTCGCGGGAGCGGCATCGCCGTCCCTCGAAGCGTCGCCGTCATCCGGTCCCTCGGTAGTCGCTGGCGCAGCGGTCCTGCCCGGCGCCGCCAGTCCGGTTCCGGCGGCTGACGCCAGCGTCGCACCGTCCACCGTCGCCGATGCCTCCGGTGACGCGCCGGCCAGCGATGCGCCGGCCAGTGACGCCGCTGCCGCCGCCAGCGCCGAACCGTCCGCGGGTGTCGCCGCCAGCGCCAGTCCGCGCGCCTCCCGCTCGGCCAGTGGCGAGGTATCGACGGCCGGCACCGGCGGCATCGCCGCGTTCCTGCCGCCGCCGGACGATCTGCCGGCCGGCTTCGACACCCCGAGCGACGAGGGCGAGCGCAGCCTGAGCGAGGTCGCCGGGACCTTCGTCGTCGAGGGCGAGGACGCCAGCCAGGCCGAGGCCGACCTCGAGGGCTGGGGCTGGCTGGCCAACGAGTACATCGCCTACGACGCCGTCCCGCAGCCCGCCAACGAGGACATCAACCGGTACGCCGTCAGCGTCCACGAGTTCGAGACCGAGGATGGGGCTTCCGAGGCGCTGCCCGCCTTCGTCGATGCCTTCGGGGCCGAGCCCACCGAACTCCCGGCCGACACCGCGATCGGCGACGAGATCGTGGCGCTGCGGACGACCAACGATGACGGCAACCTCGTCGTCCTCTACGTCCGCAGCGGGGTCTTCCTCCTCAAGATCGACGCGGCCTCCGTCTCTGGCGATCCCCTCCCCGCTGCCCTGGATCTGGCGGAGCAACTCGTCGGCTCCTGACCGCGTTCGTCTTAATAGATGAAATTCAACTGGCCCACGACGATGGATGTTCGTGGGCCACTCATTTTCTGTCGATGATATGGGCATGTCAAAGATGCTTGCCTGATGGTTGGATCAATTGATCCCGGAACACCGTTACGGGAACTGTTACATTTTCTGAAACACGAAGATGGATAACACACCAGGAAGGAATATCGATGGTATCCACCACGACGATTCGGGTCTCGATGGAAACGCACGCACGGCTTCAGCATCTGGCGCAAGGCGAGCAGGAATCGATTGGCGCGGTGGTTGACCGGGCGGTGGAACAGTACGAGGAAAAGCTGTTCTGGCAGCGATATCACGATCAGCTCCGCGATGCGCAGGCTGATCCAGTTGCCTGGGCCGAGTGGCAGGATGAGATCGCCGTGTTTGATGGTGCCTTGCTCGACGGGCTGGAAGAGCGGCCATAGTGGCGGACTATCCGCGTCAGGGAGAGATCTGGGAGATCGACTTCGACCCCGTTCCGGGCCGGGAGCAGGGAGGTCTCAGACCTGGGATGGATTCAATTCGAGCCCGAGCCAACTCTGTGTCGTCGCGGCGATCACTTCTCGGCAGCGCGACTGGCTGGCGCATATCAACGTCTCGCCCCCAGAGGGCGGACTCGATCTGCCATCTGCCGTGATGTGCGATCAAATTCGTTCAGTCTCGCACGCTCGGTTTCAGCGACATCGCGGCCACGTACATGCTGAAACGCTTCGCCAGGTTATCGGGATGGTCCATCGGATCGTCGGCGAGACGTAACTTCGAGAGTTAGTTAGGTCAATATCTCGATCACAGCAAACCGGCCCGGACCGCCATCTGTGCGATCCGGACCAGTTGTTCGATTGCAAGGCTTAACGGAGCGCTGATCGCCGGTCTGACTGAACCAGATCTGTGGTTAGCGGTTCGGGGTCCGGGCGTCCTTGACCTGGCCGGCGCGGTCCTAGACGTCACCCTTGAGCTGCCGGCCCTCGCCGTGGGCCTGCTGGGCCTGCCCCTCGGCGACCTGCTCATCGATTGCTACGTTCGTTTGGGTCCCGGTCATCGATCATGCGAAGCTGCCAGCGGCCGGGGCCATCGGCGAAGCCTCCGTCAGCCTGCTCTGGCTGATGGTTCCTGTCACTGAATAACGCACGCACGTCATGCTGATCAGCGCGGATCGTTGCGATTGAAGGGCCAGATGCCGCGCCACCAGGGCCGGTTGCCTGTCGTCGGGTTGGGCCACTGCTGCCCCCCGCCGGAGCGCCGCCGCCCCCGGAACGCGCCGACGAGCATAGAGACGAAGGCACCGAGCAGGAAGATGCTCAGTACGGTGATCACCCACGACGGCCCGGTATAGGTCAGCCGGTTGCCGGTCGCGATGGCATACCCGCCGATCAGCGCGACGAAGGCGCAGAGGGCGAGCAGGATGATGCCGACGAGGTTGTCACGATCCAAGGGAGTTCTCCGTACCGGCTCGCCGGACACCGTCGTGCCGACGATTCCACCGGGCAAGTATCCTGGCAGCCGCCCCGCCATGCCAACCCGGTCCGCCCGATCCGGCCACGCCCGGCCATCGGGATGCGTCGGGTCGGGCGTCGGGCTGGGCGGCCCACCGGTGGATGGCGGCTCCTCCCTCTCCGGTCAGTCCGGGTGGGATACTCATCCGCGGGAAATGAGAGTGATGGGTCATGGGCCGAGATTGACCCTGCCCCTACCCTCCACCGTACGGTGAAGGCTGGCACGTCACCGCTGAACCCGTTCTCGCCGGAGTGCCGATGTCCCCGCGAACCCGACGGCGCCTGATACGATCGTCGTCGCCGGTCAGGACCAGTGTTCGTCGGCGTACGCCCGCGTCCCATCGTCCCTCGGCATCGCGTATCTCCGCCCAAACGCGGGATATCCTCGAGCGGGTGACCGACGCGGTCTTCGCCCTGGACCGGTCGTGGTGCTTCACCTATCTCAACAGGGAAGCCGGACGCAGCCTGGGCTACCCGGTGTCGCACTTGCTGGGCCGGAACTTCTGGGACATCTATGCCGATGTCATCGGGACGCCGCTGGCCGAGGCGTACCGGCAGTCGATGCGGGATGGGCAGCCCCGGACGGTGGAGAACTTCTACCCGGTTCTGGACGGCTGGTTCACGATCCGGATCTTCCCGGCGCCCGATGGCCTGATCGTCTACGTCCGGGACATCACGGCCGAGCGCAACGCCGAGCTCCGGATCAAGGCCAGCGAAGCGCGCTACCGTCACCTCGTCGAGCAGATCCCGGCGGTCGTCTACATCGAGACGCTCAGCGATGTGTCGACGACCGACTATGTGAGCCCCTTCGTCGAGGAGTTGCTCGGCGACCCGCCCGATGCCTTCCTCGCCGATCATTCGCTCTGGCGCCAGCGGACGCACCCGGACGACCGGCTCCGGGTCCAGCACCTGTCCGATCAGGCCGATGCCTCCGGTGAGCCGTACGTCGCCGAGTACCGCATGGTCACCCGCGATGGCCGGGTCGTCTGGGTCCACGATGTGGCGGCTCCCGTCCTGGATGACGCTGGCAATCTCGTGAGCTGGCAGGGGGTGGTCCGCGACATCACCTCCCGGAAGGTCGTCGAGGACGAACTCCGTACCCTGGCCCACCGCGACACCCTGACGGGGTTGCCCAACCGGGCGTTCCTCGATGAGACCCTGGCTCGGGTGCTCACGACGAGCGCCCCCGGCACCGTGGCCGTCCTGTTCATCGATCTCGACCGGTTCAAGCTCGTCAACGACGCCTACGGGCACACCGCCGGCGACACCCTCCTGACCGCGATGGCCCAGGGGCTCACCACCGAACTCGGCGACGCCGGCACGGTCTCCCGCTTCGGCGGCGATGAGTTCGTCGCGGTCATCACCGAGACATCCGCCGCGGCCGCGACCGCGATCGCCGAGCGGCTGGTCGCCACCCTGCGCACGCCGGTCCCGATCGGCGATCGGGAGGTCATCGTCGGCGGCAGCATCGGCGTCGCCATGAACGACACCGGCACCGGCGATGCCTCCGACGCGATCCGGGAGGCCAGCCTCGCGATCCGGGCCGCCAAGGGTGGGGGCCGCGACCGGATCGCCCACTTCACCCCCAGTCTGGACCGGGCCGGTGAGCATCTGACCCTGATCGCCGATCTGCGGCAGGCCCTCGATCGCCAGGAGTTCTGTCTCCACTATCAGCCGGTGATCGATCTCGCCACCGGTACCGTCGCGACCGTCGAAGCCTTCCTGCGGTGGCAAGACCCGCGGCGCGGCCTCGTCGCGCCTGTCGACATCATCCCGCTGGCCGAGGAGACTGGTCTGATCCTCCCCATCGGCGACTGGATCGTCGCGGAAGCCGGCCGGCAACTCCAGGCGTGGGACGCCGAGCTGGCCATCACGTCGCCACCCCACATCAACATCAATGTCGCCGCCCCGCAACTCCGGGACCCGGCCTTCCCCGAACGGGTCGCCCGGATGCTCGCCGACCGGACCATCGCTCCCGACCGCCTCTGGCTGGAGATCAGCGAGCGGACCGGACCGGACGACCTGCTCGCGTCCTCGGCCGTCCTGGAGGCGCTCCACGCCCTCGGCATCCGCCTGTCGCTCGACGATGTCGGGACCGGGGCGAGCCCCCTGGCCCACCTCCGCACGCTCCGGGCGACGGACCTGAAGCTCGACCACGGCTTCATCCAGCGGCTGCCCGAGGATGCCGTCGACCGGACGATCGTGTCCGGTATCGTCGCGATGGCCCATGCCCTCGGGATGGTCGTGACGGCGGAGGGGGTCGAGACCCCGGAGCAGGTCGACGCCGCGTGGGCCGCCGGCTGCGACCGGATCCAGGGGCATCTCATCGCCCCGGCGATGCCGCCGGATGAGCTCGTCCGCTGGCTGATGGCACCCCCTCCCGCGCCGGTCCCCACTCCCCGACCGCCGACCGGGCCGACCACGGCCGCTCCGTCGACCACGGTGGCATCGTCGACGCCGCCCGGGACCGGGGTCGCCCGGGGAACCGCCCCGTGATCGCCCTGACCGGGAGGCGCTGTCACGCGTGATCGAGACGTCGGGCACCGCTCCCGTCCCGGTCCCGGGCACGGCGGATCGCAGTCGTCCCCATCGCGATCACCGCGTGTCTGGCAACGTCAGTCCTGCCGGACATGTCGCGCGTCCACAGGAGGAACGGCCTCCGGCCGGCGCCCCGGCTGGTACCCTATCAGGACGGTGATCGCCTCCCCTGACAGGTGGTCGCACGCCTGTCGTCACCCCGCCCGCCCCGTCTCCGAGGAGTCCGCCATGTTCCTGCGCTGGGGGCGTCTCATTGCCGCACATCAGCGGCTGGTGCTCATCCTCTCGGCTGTCAGCCTCGTCGCCGCGATCATCGGACTGCTCGTCATCCGGCCGGAACTGCAGGAGAACGCCCTCGTCAGCGATGACGCCGAGTCGATCCAGATCGCCCGGGAGCTCGGCGACCGGTTCGGCCGGGGCGACAACACGATCGTCTTCCTGATCGACGCCGACGGCCCGATCGCGGACCCGGCGGTCGCGGCCCGTGTCGCGGCCGCCCTTGCCCCGCTGACGCCCGACCGCGGCGTCGTCCGCGTGATCAGCGTCGCCTCGGGTGGCGATCAACGCTTCATCAGCCGCGATGGCCGCAGTACCTACGCCCTCGCCCAGGTCGATGCCGATGGCGTCAGCAACTCCTCCGATCTCGTCACCGCCGTCGGGGACAGCGCCGCCGCCCAGGGGCTGACGGCCACCGCGACCGGCGCCACGGTCGTCAATGACGACGTCACGGTCGCCGTCCAGGAGGGGCTGATCCGGGCCGAGATCATCGCGATCCCGCTGACCATCGTCTTCCTGATCCTGATCTTCGGCGGGCTGGTCGCCGCCGGGCTGCCCCTGATCACCGGCGGCATCGGCATCATCGCCACCCTGGCCGTCACCTTCGCGATCAGCTTCTTCACCGATCAGTCCGTCTTCTCGCTGAATCTCGTCACGATGCTCGGCCTCGGCCTCGGGGTGGATTACTCGCTGTTCATGGTCTCCCGCTTCCGGGAGGAGCTGGCGAAGCGCCCGGTCGAGGATGCCGTCGCCGTGACGGTCGCGACGGTTGGCAAGGCGGTCTTCTTCTCCGCGATCACCGTCATGTTCGGGCTGTCCGCGACCTTCTTCTTCCCGATGCCGACGATCGCCCAGATGGGGCAGGCCGGCATCCTCGTCGTCGGGCTGGCGCTGGTCTACGGGCTGACGTTCCTGCCGGCGCTGCTGGCCGTGCTCGGCTACGGGATCAACCGCTACGCGATCCGGCGACCGGATCTGCGCCCCCGCAACGGCTTCTGGCACGCCCTTGCCGCGACGGTGATGCGGCGCCCGGTCGCCTTCCTCGTCCCGATCATGGTCGTCCTGCTCGTCATGTCGATCCCGCTGCTGACGCTGAACCTGACGCCCGGCACGATCAACATCGTCGGGACCGACAGCCCGTCGCGGGTCGCCTCCGACCGGCTCCAGAGCGAGTTCGCCGCCAATGAGGGCAATACGATCCCGGTCGTCGTCACCGCCACCGACGGCGACGCGCTCTCGGCCGGCAGCGTCGCCGCGGAGACGGAGCTGGCCACCCGGATCGCGGCGCTGCCCGGCGTCACCCGGGTCGACAGCCTGACGACTGGGACCCTCGCCAGCGCGATCCCGTTCGACTGGGCGTCGTACTCCGGCGACCAGGCCGACCTGCCGTTCCTGCTCCGGCAGGGCCTGCCGCTGCTGGTCGACGGCGACGCCGCGCTGATGGAGGTCTCGTTCGATACGGAACCGGCCGGGACGCAGGCGATCGTCGAGCAGATCCGCGATCTGGACGTCGCCGGCGTGTCGAGCCGGGTCGGGGGCGACGCGGCCTTCACCGTCGATCTGCGCAACGGGATCATCGACGCGCTGCCGGCGGCGCTGCTGTTCGTCTTCGTCGGGTCGTACCTGATCCTGCTGCTCAGCTTTGGGTCGCTGCTGCTGCCGATCAAGGCGATCTTCATGACGCTGCTCTCGATCACGTCGTCGCTCGGGATCGTGATCCTCGTCTTCCAGGACGGCTGGCTGTCCGGTCCGCTCGGCTTCACCGCCGACGGGCAGCTGATCGCGACGACGCCGATCCTGATGTTCTGCGTGCTCTACGGGCTGAGCATGGACTACGAGGTCCTGCTGCTGTCGCGGGTGCAGGAGGAGTACGTCCGCTCCGGCCGCAACCGGGAGTCGGTCGCGCTCGGGATCGAGAACACGGGCGGGATCATCACCGGCGCGGCGGCGATCATGATCGTCGTCTTCGGCGGCTTCGTGATCGCCGAGGTGACGGTCATCAAGAGCCTCGGCTTCGGGCTGGCCGTCGCCGTGCTGATCGACGCGACGATCGTGCGCTGCCTGCTCGTCCCGGCGACGATGCGGCTGCTGGGCCGGTGGAACTGGTGGGCGCCGCGGCCGGTCCGCCTGGCCGTCGACCGGCTCGGCTTCGGCCACACCGAGTTGCCTGCTCCGCCGCCGTCAGCGACACCGGCCGACTGATCGGATCGGTCGATCTAGTGAGGGGTATACTGGTTACATGGCTCTGGGCGGGATGCCGCGGCGTCCCGGCCGACCCTGAGCCGGGGAGCGAATCATGGCCGCGACGAAACCCAGACCGACCACGGAGCCAGTGTCGGCCCCGCGACTCCGGCCACTGCCGCCCGAGATGCCGTACCCGAGTGGGTCCAACTTCCTTTACCAGACGCCATCGCTCTTCCCGCCCAGCAATGAGGACGAAGATCGCCGACGGGCTAGCTCAGAAGTGCCCAGGCAGCGCCGAGGGCTAGCGCGGCTCCTTCAAGAGCTAGGGCTGATTGGGTGAGAGATATGAGTCTGATCTTGCGTTTGAGCAGGAGTGCATTCGCTTCAGCGGATTCGATGTAGGCATCCGCAACCCAGTCCTTGAGCCCACGACCGGCCAGTGGCTGGCGGCGCTGCGCCCGATAGTTACGCCTGAGTTCATCCATGGCCGGTTCGAACTGCATAACGCCGACGAACCCGATTCGAAAGTTCAACAGCAGAATCGCAAGGTAGAAGACCAGCGCCACGATGAAGAGCACGAGCGGCACGCCATCCAGGGAGACGACCGCCGCGTCGGAGCCGCTGGCTCGGGCGACGTTGACCAGCGCGATCGTGAGCGGTAGCGCCGCGCTCCCGACCGTCAGCGCCTGCGATGCCTTGCCGTCCAGCCCCTCACTCGAACGGATCTGGGCGCTGAGAAAGGCCAGCGCCGCGTCGTGGTAGACCTGCTCCGGAATGATGTCCGCGTCGAGATCGAAGTCATCCGTGCTCGGGCTGACGGACAGGACCGGCTGGGTCTCCGCGCGGTGTCGTCGCCATCGCTCCCGGATGCTCACCCTGCGCCGTGCCTCTCTGCGGACGTGGTACGGATCGGCCGGATCGTCGCATGGTCGGCGTCCGTGTCAAGCATGGGGATGGTCGCTGTCGTCCCGACCGGCCGACGCGACCGACTCTGGCACCGACGTAGCCGCCGGTGCCAGGGTCGGGGCGCCGACGACCGCACAGGTCGGCCCACACGACGGCACGATCGTCTGTATGACTCTGACGGGGACGTCTCCGACGATCGTTCGTTCGGAGCGTCCCCGCCCGCATTCGACCGCGTGATGCCCGCTACGTCAGATCGACCCGCTCGTTCTCGCCACCGGAGTACGGGCTCCCGGTGATCTTCGCCTTGGCGAAGCTGATCAGACTCGCGACCCGGCCGCCCGGCGTGTCCCAGTATTCGGCCGATTCGCCCTCGACCCTGAGCAGCACGACGTCGTGGTCGTCCTTGCCGTCCGGGAACCAGGCCTCCACCCCGGCGTTCCACAGCTTCGCCTTCTTGCCCGTGTCATCGACCATGGTGGCGGTGCCGGTCATCGACACCCAGGTGCTGGCGGCCGAGACCGTGACGTTGACCTGAGGATGGGTGGTGATCTGCCGGACCTTCCGGGAGTCGCGCCTGGTGAAGAACCAGAGGTCGCCGTCGAATTCGACCTCCTGCAGCGCCATCGGCCGGCTCATCAGGGTGCCGTCCTCGGCGATCGTACTGAGCATCCCGAGGTGATTGCCCCTGATCAGTTCGGCGACCTGCCGGGCGCCCTCGGCATGGTCATGGGTGTTGGTCGTCATGATGGGACTCCTTCTCGCCTGTCGGACAGGGCTGCCCGGGACACGTTCCCGTGGTCGGCTCCGACCGTCCGGGTGTCCTCCGGCCATGCACGGCTCGGGCCAGTACGTCGCCGGGTCGGGCGCGGGTCCGTGAGTGCCCAGACGGTGCCTAGAGGTCTCCGGTGTCCGGCATGAGCGACAGCGAGGCCGGGTTGACGACCTTCTCCCAGGTCCGGTCGATCACCTCCAGCAGTCGGTCGATCACGAACGGCTTGAGGACCACCCCGATCGCGAGATTGTTCAGATGGGTCGCCAGCTGCTCGACCTGCTTGACCGCGCCGGTGCAGAGGATTAGCGGGATCCCGTCGGTCTTCGGGGACATCTTCAGCATCTGGGTCAACTGCCAGCCGAGGTCCTCCCGGCCGATGATCATGTCCAGGATGATCAGGTCCGGCTGAATCTGAGTGATGTGGTCATAGAGGATGCTCATCTCGACCGTGAACGTGTCCGTCGTGACCCGATACCCCTCGTCCGTGAGCAGCTCGGTGAACAGGTTCAGGATGTCCGGCGAGTCGTTGATGACCAGGATATGCCGGGCCGCGTCCATCGTCGTCATCCATCTGCTCCATACATGCATTCCGGACCCTTACCGGGACGGATCATCGCGGAGGTCAGTATGCCGCACCCGCTGGACATCCTCCCGTTCGACGCCATGATCCACGGATTCACCCGCGATGGCGGCGTCTTGCATCGCCGCACGTCCCCGCGCTGTGTCTGCCCGAGGATCGTCGGTCAGACCGACCGGGACGAGCGACACGGCCATTGACGAGCGCGCGATCCTTGCCCAGAATGGCTCCGTTACCTGCTGTCTGGACGCCCTTTCGACCCGTCGCCGGGACAGGGACCGTCCGGTCGCCGCTCACCTGCCAGCCGAGAGGACTCCCATGAACCGTTTGCTCGCGTTCGCGTTACCTGTCGTCCTGATCGTCGCCCTGCTGTCGGGTGGCCGGATCGTCTCGGCCGGAACCGATTATCCGTCCTACGTCGCCGTCCTCGAGCCGCAGACCGGTCAGTACTCCTCGAATACCATCGAGGGCGCACTCGTCACGCCGAACACCCCGCCAACCGGAGCCCCGGACTTCTACACGGCCCTCCTGAACACGCCATTAATCGTCCCGGGCGGCAGTGGCGGGTTGCTCGCCAACGACACGGATCCGGATGGCGATAGGTTGACGGCAAACGTGGTCACGCCGACGACGAACGGGACGCTGGCGCTGGGGAGGGACGGTGGGTTCACCTACACACCGAACCCCGGGTACGCTGGCCCGGATTCGTTCACCTACACGCCGGACGACGGCGCCAGCGACGGCAATCTCACGACGGTGTCGATCAGCATCCTCGCGCCGCCGCCGCCGATCCCTTCGTCGAGTCCGTCTCCGAGCGACTCGGCGTCGGTCGGCCCATCCGCCTCAACCTCGGCAAGCCCGCCAGCGTCGATCAGCCCATCGGCCAGTTCCAGTCCGTCGGCCTCGGTCTCCCCCGTTCCGTCGGCCGGCAGCCCGGCTCCGGACGCCGTCGTCATCCAGGCGTTCATCGAGCAGGACGATGCTCAGGCCGGGGAGACGGTCTACACCGATGAGGAGACCGTCGGGACGACGGCGGCTGGCGACCGCCGCCCGGCGACCGCGGGGGAACTGACGTTCGTCGTGGTCGATAGCGCGACCGACACGATCCTCGATGAGGACAGCACTGACGCCGATGGCATCGTCGTGCTCGATGCCGAGACGGACGCTCCCTTCTTCATCTATGAAGTGGCGGAGCCGGACGACGGCTCCTACGGCTCGCCCGACTACCTGTTGACCGGCGACGAGACGCTCGATGTCGACGTCACCCGTTACGTCGCCGTCCAACCGGCGTCGGCCGTCGCCAGCGCCTCCGCCGTGGTGAGCGACGACGGGACGAGCATGCCGAGCGCGGCCCCGGCGGCCAGCACCGGCACCAGCACCCTGCCGAACACCGGTGTCGGCACCGCGCCGCGGTCGGGTGTGTCCGGGACCCTGCTCTGGCTCGCGCTGTTCGGGACGGCCCTGGCGCTACTCGGCGCCGGTGCCCTGCGAGTCCGCCGCCGGTAACGGCGCGGCCAGTCGTCCCCACTACCCGACGCTCCCCGCCGACGCCTCCGGATGCAGATCCGGAGGCGTCGGCACGCATCGGCACGCGTCGGATCTCGTCCGTTAGTGGGACGGCCGGATCGACCGTGGTCCTGCTATCCGACGGCTCCAGTCGAGGCGCTCGATCGCAGACCTCTCCAGGCACCTGCGAGCCGACGCCGCATGGGGCGGGTGAGCGGTCTGCCGCCACCCAGACGCTTGCCGCGTAACCCGCCGGAAGCCCAGGGCAACAGCCCCGTCGCGACCCGGACCTGCCGCGCCGTGGGCGGCGGGAACGTGCCGATCCCGCTCACGCCGCCGACCCCGGTCCCAGCGACCGCTGATCCGATGACCCCCGCCTGCTGACGATCTGACCGGATCGCGCCTTGCCCTCGCGACGCGACCCAGCCGGCCGTCGCGACAGGTTCGCCTGAACCGGCAGCATGGTTGGTTCCGTTCGCGCGTCCCGTCGTCCCGACGAAAGACCCATCCGAGAGGTGACTGTCAGCATGGCTCACAGGGGGTGGCCGCGGCTGTTCCACCTCCCCATCCGGTCCAGGCGGCGTCGCCCGCGGACGGCGCTGCCGGAGCCGGGTGAGGAGGGGCCAGGCGCTCGCCAAGGACAGGATTCGTGAAAACCGCTCTCACGGGGAAATCAGCGATTTCGACAACATCGATACCTATCGTCTAATATGCAGCGCGCATGCCCTCGATAGTACTGATGGGCTCGTTCCGGCCGGGCTGCCACCCTCGGTGGCGCGTGTCACCCTGTCCGTCGGATCCATTCCCCGTTGTCATGGAGGTTGTCATGGTTGGGCGGCACGCTGCTGGTTGGTCGTATATGTCCGCCCGTTCCCTGTCGGGTCGGGTCCCGCTCCCTGGCCGGGCGTGGCGCACCGTCGCGCTCCTGCTGATCGTCTTCGCCGGCGCGCTCGTTCTCGGCGGCGCCGCCCTGGCGACCGACCCGGTCACCAATAGCGGTGACCCCGTCGCCCTCGATGTCGGTGACGTGCAAACCGTCGCGTTCGTGATCGGAGACAACGGAACCGACCCTGACTTCTGCGCACCGGGCCGCGAGATCTCAACCTACATCGGGGTTGATGGCTCGGGGGTGACCGTCGACGGCATGACTCTGCCGATCTCCTTCCTCCTTTCAGAGCTGAAGTGCAACGATCAGGGCATCGCGCGCGCCGAGTTCGAGGTCATCGCCGTCTCGGCGGGAACCAGCTATCTGCGCCTCATCCAGATCAATGCCCTCACTAGGGGGTACAACGCCCAGGCCTACGGCGGTGCGGCCGCGACGATCACCATCGTCGTCGAGGATCCGGTCCTGACCGTCTCCGTTCCGGACGACATCACCGTGGAGGCGACCAGTTCCGCCGGGGCCAGCGTCCCGTTCGACGTCTCCGCGACCGATGCCGAGCGGCAGACCCTGCCCGTCACCTGCCTCGCGGACGGGAGCCCGGTCGTCTCACCCGCTACCTTCGCGTTGGGCGTCACGACCGTGACCTGCTCGGCGACCGATTCCCAAGACGACACCGTCAGCGACAGCTTCACGGTCACCGTCGCGGACACGGCGGCTCCGGTCGTCGGCACCCTGCCCGGGATCGACGGCGTCCTGACCGTCGTCGCGACCGGCCCGTCGACCATCGTCACCTGGGCCGCCATCACCGCCACCGATGTCATCGACGGGGTGCGTCCGGTGAACTGCACACCGGCCTCCGGCAGTGCCTTCGCCCGGACGACGACGGTGACCTGCGTGGCCCGCGACCTGTCCGGGAATGTCGCAAGGGCCAGTTTCATCGTCCGGATCGACAGGGCCGGGCCAGTGATCACCTGGGTCGGCGGTCCGCAGCCCGCCCGGAGCTACACCCAGGCCAACCTGCCCGCCGAGCCGACCTGCACCGCGAGCGATGCCATCCAGTGCCGGGTCTACGGATATCAGACGGCGCCGGGGACCTGGACGCTGACGGCGCGGGCGCGGGACGCCGAGGGCAATACTTCGGTCAGTACGCGCACCTACACCGTTACCAGGACGAGCGCACCGACCGCGACGGCGGTACCGACCCGTCCGACGGGGACGCCGACCCGGCCGCCGCGCGCGACCAGTGCTCCGACCCAGCCGACCGCCACGCCGGTGCAGCCGACCCCGACCCCGACCCGACCGCCTCGTCGGTAACCGGTCGGCTCCGGGATCACCCCGCACTCTTCCGCTGGCGCTGGTGGCATCTCGAAGCGTCCGGGTGGCGAAGCGGTCCCCACCACCCGGCCCGAGATGGACTCGCTCGCTCACCCGTCCCATGCGGCGTCGGCTCGGCAGGTTCCCGCGAATCGCCCGAGCGTCTATGAGAGAACCGGGCCCGCCAGTCATCCTGGCGGGCCCGGTTTCGTGTCGAACCGATCGTCCGGTTGCCTCGGCCGCACCCCTTCGGTTCGCAGGTATCCGGAATCTGAAAGTATTCCATTCAAACGAATGTTCGCTTAATCGAAGTATTGCGTAGACGACCGAGTAGTCATATCATTTCATGGTCATACGTACGGGGAGCCGGAGTTGGCCCCCGTTAGCTCGTCAAGGAGTCCTCTGGTCATGGTCAATGATGGCATGTCCCCGTCCGTGAACGAAGAGACCGCCGAGGCCCGCAAGCGGCTCGGTCGGCGCTCGTTCGTCGGTGTCGCCGCCGCCTCCGGCGCGGTCCTCGTCGGCGCCACCCGTGGTTTCGCCCAGGATGAGGCGACCCCGGAGCCGCCCGACAGTTCGTCCGGCAATGACTCGGCCGAGTCGACCGGCGCCCAGTTCCCGACCGTCGTCCCCGTCGGCCCCGCCGTCCCGCCCGAGTTCGACACCCCGACCAACTGGTCGGCCGAGAACTACGACCTCCAGGGCACCCGCAACGTTCAGGGCAGCTCGATCAGCTCCGAGAACATCGGACAGCTCGGCGAGGCCTGGCGGTTCGCCGTCCCGACCTCCGCGACCTACGGCGCCCTCGTCGCCAACCCGACGATCGTCGATGGGACGATCTACCTCCACGATGCCCAGAGCAACGTCTACGCGCTCGATCTGGAGACGGGTGAGAGCGTCTGGACCAACATCTACGATTCTCCCGTTCCCTCCGGCGGCCCGAACGGCACGGCCAACGCCTATGGCCGCGTCTACTTCTCGCTCGGCGGCACCGGCGATGTCGTGGCCGTGAACGCCAGCGACGGTTCGGAGATCTGGCGCTCCAACATCCAGGGGTTCCGGTTCGAAGGCATCACGATGGCGCCGATCGTGTACGACAACACCCTCTACATCAGCAACATCCCCGGCACGCCCGAGGCCTTCTACAACGGCGGCCAGCGCGGCATCATCTTCGCCATGGATGCCTCGACCGGCCAGGTGATCTGGTACTTCGACACGGTCGTCGACAACCTCTGGAACAACGCCCGGATTAACTCCGGCGGTGGGCTCTGGCACCCGCCCTCCTTCGACGAGGCCGGCAACATCTACGTCGGCATCGCCAACGCCGCCCCCTACCCCGGCACCGCGGAGTTCCCGGCCGGCTCCAGCCGTCCCGGCGACAATGACTACGCCAACGCCCTGATGCGGATCAACCCCGCCACCGCCGGGATCGACTGGTTCATCAACGTCAAGCCGTTCGACATCTTCGACCTCGACAACCACCTCTCGCCGATCGTGGCGACGGTCAGCGTCGACGGGACCGATACCCCGATGGTCTTCGCCTCGGGCAAGCACGGCCTGGTCGTCGCGGCCAACTCCGAGACCGGTGAGGAAGTCTGGCGGACCCCGGTCGGGCGCCACCAGAACGACGACCTCCAGGAGCTCCCGACCGACGGCAGCACCGTCGAGGTCTTCCCTGGCACCCTCGGCGGCGTCGAGACCCCGTTCGCCTACGCGGACGGCGTGATCTACGCCCCGGTCTACAACATGGCGTCCGTCTACTCGCAGTCCGAGCTTGACGCGACCAGCATCGACATCGCCAACACGACGGGCCAGCTCGTCGCCCTCGACGCCGCGACCGGTGACATCCTCTGGGACGTCGCCCAGCCGACCGGGCAGCTCGCCGGCGCGACGGTCGTGAACGACGTCGTCTTCTCGGCCGGTCTCGATGGCATCCTCCATGGCTACAGCACCGCCGATGGCAGCGAGGTCTTCCGCTTCCAGGCCTCCGCCGGCATCAACGCCCCGCTGGCCGCGTCCGGCGACTATCTGCTGATCCCGGCCGGTGGGCCGCTGCTGGCTTCCTCCGACACCTACAGCCCGGCCCCGGAGCTCGTCCAGGAGCTGATCGTCCTCAAGATCGGCGGCACGGTCCAGGCCACCCCGGAGGCCGGCGCCGCGACGCCGGAGACCGAGGAGGCCACCCCGGCCGCGACGACCGGTGATGCCGCCGGCGGGACGACGTTCGACGTCCTGATGATCGACCTCGCGTTCGATCCCAAGACGCTGACCTTCCCCGCCGACACCGATGTGACGGTCAACGGGATCAACAACGGCGCCCTCCAGCACAACTGGGTGGTCGATGACACCGACTTCGGCACGAAGCTGCTCAACGGCGGCGAGAGCGAGACGATCATCGTCAACCTCCCGGCCGGCGAGTACACCTACCTCTGCACGGTTCCGGGTCACGCCGAGGCCGGTATGGTTGGCAAGCTGACCGTCCAGTAACGGACGCATCCCGGCCCCGATCGACACCACCACGTACCCAGAGCGCCCGGAGCATCACTGCTCCGGGCGCTCCGCGTCGCTGGTGGTGGTGTCGTCGCCGTGGGCGCTGTCGCGGCTGGCCCAGCCGTCGTGTCTCACCGCTGGCCATCGGACGGCGACCGGTTCGGCATCGGCGGGCGATGCACGTAGAATCAGGCGACGGAGCGGATCGCTTGACTCAATGGCGTGGGCGCTCCGGCTTCAACACGGGATGAGGGACCAGGGACGATGCCAGACGGCGACCAGACCGACCAGGCCGGGCACGCGACCAGACCGGGCGAGCCGCCCGCCGGCGCCGTCGGGCAGCCGGTCCCGCCCGCCGCGCGTCTCCCGGCCCGCCGCCGACCCGTCCGCGCTCCCGGCGCATCCCCTGACCGCGCCCAGCGTCCCACGGTTCTGGCATCGACGACACCCGGAGCCAGCCCATCCGCCGCCCGCGATCGCTCAGGCGACCCAGAGCCAGACAGCGATGGCGGTCTCGCGGACAGCGAATCGGCCGTCGAGCCGGTGATCATGGGTCCCGTCGAGGTCCGGCCGGCGTCGGGCACCGGTGGCGGAGGCCGTCGTCCGACGGCCCGCCGGGTGACCCGGAACGGGAGTGGCCCACCGGTCGGCCCGATCGCCATCCTCGCGGTGGCCGGGCTGGTCCTGGTCGTCCTCCTCGTGGTCATCCTGCTCAGCCGCGGCGACGAGCCTCGCCTCGAGACGGCCCCGCCGTGCATCCAGGCCAGCGTCAGCGACGCCCTGACCGAGATCGCCGACGGCAGCGTCTCCAACATCCGGGCGTCGGCCGCCGCCAACGACCTTAGCCAGTTCGCTGTCGCCGTGGAACTGGACATCGAGGGGGGTGGCTGCCTGTCGCTGCCGCAGGGAGCGGAGTCCGTCGACCAGCGGACCGCCATCATCGGCGCCGCGACGATCTACAATTCCCAGACCGAGGGGCGCCAGATCAACATCGAGATCGACGGGGTCGAGGTCCCGCCGACCCCGACCCCGGCCCCGCTCCCGACCGATGTCGCGCCGACCGAGACTCCTGCCGTCGCGCCGACCGAGATTCCTCCCGTCGCGCCGACCGATGTGCCGGTCGTCGTCCCGCCTGTCCTGACGCCGGCCACGCCGCTGGTCGCCTCACCCATCGCCGGGTGAGCGTGACCGGGTCGGGTCGTGATCGCCCCCTGGGCGGAGCGGTGTACATTGGCGTCGTGTGGTAGCGGAGGACACCTCTCTCCGGTCCCTCTCCGGTGCACCTGCTGCGCTCAGCCGCCCCGTGTGGCTCTCGCTGCGCTGTGGCTCCGCGGGTGCCCAGGGAGGGGAGTCGCTCCCCCAGTCGCGCCAAGGCGATCCATCTGAACGCTGATGTGGGTCGATGTGGGGACTGATCGGCCGATGTTTCGGCACCGCCGCCGGACGGTCGTCCGCCGTGAGACAAGGAGTGGTCGGCCATGACCGATGACGCCCGGATCAACGACTCGCGCTCGGATACTGGCTCTGCCCGGTTGTCCCGCCGGAGCGCCCTGCTGGCCAGTGCCGCCAGTCTGGCCGTCGTCGCCGGCCGGAGCGTTCCCGCCGCCGCGCAGGACGAGCCCGCGCCCCGGCCGCCCCGGGTCCCGCGGGAGGAGGCCGCGGTCTCGCTCTACGTCGTCTCCCTCGCCGACGACCGCCGTGGCCCGCTGATCCGGCCGTATCGCGGTGTCGTCACGGTCGATCCGGCCGAGCGCCGGGTCGCCGCGGCCGCCCTCGCCCTGCTCCTGGCGGGACCGGGCGACGATGTCCTCGACGCAGGCAGCGTCTCGGCGATCCCGGCCGGGATCAGCGTCGTCTCCGCCGATCTCGGCGACGGTGGCACCGTTCGGGTGGCACTCGCCGGCGACCTGCTCGGCGCCGGGGTCGACGGTGAGCTGGCCGACCGGCTCGCGACCCCCGCCGCCGGGCAGGACGGCTCGGCCGACGACCGCGCCCGCCGGCTGCGGCTGGCCCAGATCGTCTTCACGCTGACGCAGTTCGAGACCATCACCGCCGTTGACCTGATCGTCGACGGGGAGCCGGTCGCGATGACGGACGTCCTCGGCAACCCGATCGACGGCCCGGTCGGCCGCCAGGCCTTCGAGGACGTCAGCCCACTGATCCTGATCGAGCGGCCGCTGCCGGGCGAGACCATCGGCGCCGAATGCCGGGTCTCCGGGACGGCCAATACCTTCGAGGCCAGCCTGTCCCTGCGCCTGACGACTGGCGACGGCGACGTCCTGCTGGACGTCCCGGTGCAGGCGACGTCCGGCAACGGCACCCGAGGGACCTTCGAGGCCAGCCTGACCGTTCCGGACGGGACCGCCGCTGGCCCCCTTACGCTGCTGGGCTACGAGGCCTCGGCCCGCGACGGTTCCGAGGTCAACCGGTTCGAGGTCCCGCTCCGGTTCGACGACTGACGGGGAGCAACGCGCTTCGGATCGTGGCCCGGACCACGTTCGGTGGCGATCCGCGAAGACGTATTGACGACCACGGCCGATTCTGCGATAGACTACTGTCAGGTGCGGATCAGGGTTCCGGAAACGTCACGCCGAGGGCGACGTGACCCCCGGATCCGCCAGAGGAATCCGCGCTTTCCCGGCGACGCGTGGGCTACGCAGCCCGCGATCGCCGCGAACCGTTATCCCGTTCGCCACGGGCGCTGGCCGGGTCGTCCGATGAGGGACTGACGGATCACCAGGCGACCCTCGCCGCCTGCCCCACCGGTCATTCGACGGATGGATCTCGTTGCGGACGCAACAGGGAGTGGTTTGGCGTGCCGCACGCCGCCCGGCCGCCACTCCGAACGCATCACCATCGTTAGGAGACGCATCCATGACCCAGGTCGATGATACGCACAACGCCCCGGTCGTCTCACGCCGCACGCTGGTCGCGGGAACGGGCGCACTCGCCGCCGGAGCGCTCGTCACCACGGCCCTGCTGCACTCCGACGCCGTCGCCCAGGAGGGGGAGCTCCAGGTCCCCGCCACCCCGCTCGCGCTCGGCCCGGTGATGCCGCCCGAGTACACCGACTACGCCAACGACTGGCCCACCCAGAACGGCAACCTCTCCAACACCCGCGCCTCGGCCAGCACCACGATCGACAGCAGCAACGTCACGACGCTGGGCATCGCCTGGTCGTACCCGCTCAACGTCGCCGGCGCCTACGGCGCCTTCACCGCCGCGCCGATCATCAACGGCAACACCATCTACCTCGTCGATATGCAGAGCAACCTCTACGCGATCGACAAGACCACCGGCGAGACGCTCTGGACCAAGGAGTACGGCATCGGCTGCGTCGGTCCGAACGGCGTCACGGTCGCGTACGGCAACCTCTATTCCATCCTGGGCGACACCGCCGAGGTCGTCGCGGTCGATATCGAGACGCAGGAGGAGGTCTGGCGGGTCAAGCTCACCAACAACATCGGTGAGGGCATCGACATCGCTCCGATCGTCTACGACAACACGGTCTACGTCAGCACCGTCCCGGGCAACGGGACCGTCTTCTACCGTGGCGGCCAGAAGGGCGTCTTCTACGCGCTCGATGCCTCCTCCGGCCACACGATCTGGAGCTGGGAGACGACGACCGACGATCTCTGGGGCAACGCCCGGGTCAACTCCGGCGGTGGGCTCTGGAACCCGCCCGCGATCGACACCGAGACCGGGATGCTCTATCTGGCGGTCGCCAACGCGGCGCCGTACCCCGGCAACACCGAGTTCCCGAACGCCACTTCCCGGCCAGGCCAGAACGACTACGTCAACAACCTGGTCGAGATCGACCCGACCACGGCCAGCGTCCAGTGGCATGTCAACATCAAGCCGGATGACAACTACGACCTCGACAACCACCTCTCTCCGATCATCGTCGAGACCGAGATCGGCGGTGCGCCGGTCAAGCTGGTCGTCACCTCCGGCAAGCACGGCTACGTCGCGGCCGTCGACACCAATGCCGGGAACACGATCTGGAAGATCCCCGTCGGGACGCACCAGAACGAGAACGTGGAGGAGATCCCCGAGGGCGGAACGCTCGAGGTGTTCCCGGGGACCCTGGGTGGCGTCGAGACCTGCATGGCCTACGCCGACGGCACGGTCTTCGCCGCGGTCCTGAACTGGGCGACGACCTACTCCCCCACCGGCATCGCTGGCGGTCTGACGCTGGATCTGAGCAACGCCACCAGTGACCTGGTCGCCATCGATGTGACCAATGGCCAGATCAAGTGGCAGGTCGCGGTCGCGACCGGCCTGCTCGGCGCCGTGACCATCGCCAACGACGTCGTCTTCACCGGTGGCCTCGACGGCGTGATCCGCGCCTACAACGCCGCCGACGGCACGGCGCTCTGGTCCGTGACCGGGACCGCCGGCATCAACGCCCCGTTCGCGATCAGCGAGGATTACCTGATCGTCCCGACGACGGCCGCCTACATCGCCTCGCCGGACTCCAACATGACCGGCACGCCGGGCCTGGCGATCCACGCCTTCAAGCTGGGCGCTGGCAGTGCGACCCCGGACGACGCGGAGGTCGCCCCGGCCGACAACGCGGCGACCCCGACCAACCCGGGCGATCCTCAGTTCCCGACGCCGGAGGCCACGCCGGTCGCGTAGAGTTCGATGCGTGCCGCGGCCAATCGATCACTCGACACGACCGTGGGCCAGGGCGATGTTCGCCCTGGCCCACGGTCCTTAACTTTGGCTTTTGGGGCAGGAGGCCATCCACTGCTTATGGATTGGACGGTAGACCACGCGGGAGAGCAGGGCCAGGGCGCTCGCGGCGCCCACTAACCGACCGACGAAGGCATGGGCTGCCAGTGCAGAAGGACGGGGCGGGGCATGATAGGCTCTAGCATCTGGCGGCCCCCGGATGGCCGGGGGACGTCGAGCATCGCCAGCCTACGAAGTCCATCCGACCGTGGCAATCCCATCTCACTGAAAAGAAAAAGTCAAGGCCGTAGAGGTTTAGCAGTTTCGCCAGATCCCTACCGCTTCCCGGAATGGTAGGATGCGCTATCCAGTCGTGCTTGAGCCCTAGCCGTTGCAGTCAGGGTGTATCCTCGATGTAGTACATTTGTTCGTACTCGACGGAGAGTCATCATGGAGCGACCGGCCCTTATTACCATCAGACTGGAAGGGGAAGACGGAAAGTCCGTCCCCTTCGAGACTTTTGCCTTGGTCGTGCCGAACTGGCGCAGGATCGTCATGGCCTTTACGTCTGAGTACGCCGAAGGCTTAGACCCGCAGTGGGACGTCACATCCTTGTCCATTGGAAGTGCCACGATGGGTATCGTTCCTCGGATTGTGATGACCGATCTGGTTGTCCCAAGTGAAGACATGTTGAACAGACCTTACGAGCCAATGAGTCGAGCATTGGTACGGGCACTGTCTGCCGTGGAGCAGGGTGCCGATCCGTTCGATGTCATGCCGGACGCTGCGGTCGGGCCGTTCAATCAGATGAGTAAAGCCTTCGACGACAGTGTCGCTACGATTGAGATTATGACCCCGTTTGCTGGAACCGCACTGACGGCGGCGGTCACAACCGATCGAGATTTCCCCGCACGTCGAGTCGCATCTGTTGGCAGCGTTACGGGATTCGTGCAGGGGGTGTTCTTTGGACGACGACCGTACTTCCAACTTCGTAACCGTCACCGGTCCCTCGACATCAAGTGTTACTTCGATGCCGATCGTCAGTACGATGAAGTCGTGGGAAGTCTCCGGCAACGTGTCGAGATCCGTGGCCGCTTACTGCGAGATCTCGATGGCGCGATCGCTCGGGTAGACCCGGTCCGGAACATTACGCGGTTCGTGCCTGACGACGAACTTCCGAGCTTGAGCGACTTGGCTGGGATCCTCCCTGACCTGACCGATGGTTTGCTGTCCGATGAATGGATTAGGAGACAGCGGAGTGGCGACTAAGCGACCACGATGGTACGTCGATTCCTGCATCTTCATTGCGCATCTCAAGGGGGAAACGGACCTGGAAGATGGCTTGCCTCGGAACCAGGTAGCTATCACGATATTAGAGAAAGCCCGTCTGGGCGAAGCTGAAGTGGTCACATCGGTTTACACCATCGCAGAGGTCAACGGCGGACAGAAGATGGCCAAGGACGCTCAGGCTCGCCGGGACGCCACATCCTTGTTCCTTCGATCATATATTGAGTTGATTGAGGTCGACCGGACGATTGCCGAACGAGCCCGACAACTAATTTGGGATGCGCGCAGTCGCAACATGAAAGTGAAGAACGATGACATGATCCATCTCGCGTCAGCGATCGAGGACGGTTGCGACGCCTTCCTGACCTGGGATGGAGAGCATCTACTCCCCTGTGACAACCTCTTCGGGATTCGAGTCATGAAGCCAGAGCCGGGTCAACTCGTCATGTCATTCGACACCTAGAGAGGGGCCAGGACGAATCGCCTCCTAACCTACGGTGCGTCGCATCGACGTGTCTTCCCATCTGGCTGACCCTGCGGCGGAGATACGGCGAATCTACTCCGGGATGACGCCGAGCTGGCGGCGCAGCCCGAGCTCGTCCCAGGCATCGACGCCGGCGACCAGCATCCCGTCCCGGACGGTGTCCAGGCTCATCCCGCCGACGGAGACGCTGCGGCCCGTCGCCGGGATGCCGAGGAACTCGCCGATCTGGGTGCCGCTCAGCGTCCAGCGGGTCACGACCCGGTCCCCCTCGGCGACGATCTCCTCGACCGCGAAGTGGAGACCTGCGAAGGCGGCCTGCCACTGGCGCCACTGCGTCCGGAAGCCCTCGCGGCCGATCCCGAAGGTCGCGTCGTTGCCATCGGCGTGCTCGGCGATGTACCGGTCGATCGCCGACTCGTCCCCCTGGTTCCAGACCTCGTCGAAGAACCGCCGCGCCAGTTCGTGCAGCGCCGCCGTGTCGTCCTGCGCCATTGATTGCTCCTTATGTGGGGACTGCTGACTCCGACCCGTCCGACCCAGCCAATGGCCGGCAGATCTCCCACCGGGTCGCGCGACCGCCATGCGATGACGCTACATCGGCTCCTCGCCGCCGCTGTACATGTCCTCGCGGACGATGACGCGGCGGCGCTGGCGCTCCCGGCGGACGGCCTGCCGGATCAGATCCTTGACCCGCTCCGGCCCGACGACGTTGTGCAGCACCTTCTCTCCCGAGGACGCGTCGGTCATGTAGATCGTGATGTCGCCGAAGCCGAGGATGCGCTCGAAGGCTGCCTGCTTGATCGCGACGTCGTTGATCCGGAACAGGTCGACTTCCTCGACCCGCCGGCCGATGAACCCGTACTCCCACCGCAGCCGCTGGTCGGTCAGCCGGTACCGGTTGGTGATCGCCATCCGGGGCGACCAGAGCTTGCTCGGCCGGCCCCGCCAGAGCAGCCGCTCGGCGTTCGGGTCGTCACCGAGCGGCTCGCCGAGCGGCAGCCCGCCGTCATCGAGCAGGCGGTCATCCGTCGCCCCGAGATTCCCGCCGGGCATCCCGGTGGGGACGGGGTCGGGGGTGTCCCAGGTCGCACCGGCCGCCCCCGCCGGCTCCGGCTTCGGTCGCCGCGCTCCACCGGGGTGGACGGCCGCCCGGCTCGCCGAGACGTCCGCCAGCGAGCGCCCGCAGTTCTCGCAGAACTTCGCCGCCGCATCGTTCTCGTGGCCGCAGTTCGGGCAGTAGATCGTCGCCATGGGTCCCCTCCCCTGTCAGCTGAGTGGCTGTAGCGTAGCAGAGGGCGGAACCACTGGTACGATCCGTACCCGGTAGTTCCGCCCGGCCGACGTGCGCCCCACCGTGAGCCGCTCGGGGGGCACGGGTGGCTCGTCGGCGTCGTCGCATCCCCGGCCCGGACGCACGTCCCGCAGGGATGCCAGATGCACCAGCGCCGGGCCGCGGTTCGCGAGCGCCGAGTGGGCTGATATGCTGTGCGAGAAGGCGCTCGTGATCGCGTCTGGCGTCGGACGGCGCGATGTAGACCAGGGGCGGACGGCGTGGGGCGAGCGATCCTCACAACCTGCGGGCGATGGGGGATGACCGCGATGGTCATGCTCGGCTTGCTCCTGACCCCGGTCAGTTGCACGCTCGTCGATCACCCGCACTCGCTGTTCGACACGCCGGACGCCCTCCAGCGATCCGGCCACGCTGCCCATGCGGCACATGCCAGCCAGACCGGCGCGACGCACCTGGCAATGATGGTCGATGGCGCTCCGCCGCTGGCCGGGGCGCTCCCGCTGCCGGTCCTGCACCCCGGCACCGTCGTGGCCTGGCTTGCGGCGGAGGCCACCGGCTTCGCGGGCAGCGTCACCCCCGGTACTGCTCTGGCTCCCGGGCTGTCGTCCTTGCCATCGCTTACCTCGATGGCGATGTCGATGGTCGCGACCGGGCAGGCTGCCCTCCACGTCTCGGTCCTGTTGCTGCTCGCGGTCGCCCTGATCGCCCGGCGTCCGTTCGCCGCCGTCGCGCGGCTGACCGGCCAGTCCCTCGCGACGATCGTTCCCCCACCCCGGCGCCTCTCCGCCATCTGAGCCAGCGGATGACCCGGACCGAGCCTCGCGGTGGCGCCTGTCGGTGCCCGCCGAGGTGTCGCGGCGTCGCATCCCGTCCTCCCCGGGCGGTTCTGGCTCATCCCCGTCCGATCCCCCGTCGCTGAGCCACATCGGACCCATTCCGGTGGCCTCCGCTCTCTGTGGGTTCCCCATCTCCATGTCCCTTAGACCCTTGCGCTTCCGGGCCCGGCTGATGCCGCGTCGCCCACGGCTGCTGGCTGTCGCGCTCGTCGCGTCGCTGGCCCTGATCCTCGGTGGCTGCGGCCCCTTCGCGGACGACTACGCCTTCCAGGGGGGCGAGATCCCGCCGCCCAACCCGGCGCCCGCACTGGCCCTGACCGACCAGCACGGCCAGCCCTTCGACCTCACTAGTCAGCGGGGTCGAGCGGTCCTGCTGTTCTTCGGCTACACCAACTGCCCCGATGTCTGCCCGACGACCCTGAGCGACTTCCTCACCGTGCGGGACGCGCTGGGGGAGCGGGCCGACGACGTCGCCTTCGTCCTCGTCACCGTCGACCCGGCCCGGGACACGCCGGAGCGCCTGACGCAGTACCTCGACTTCTTCGACCCCGGCTTCATCGGGCTGACCGGCACGGACGAGCAGATCACCCAGGCCAAACAGGGCTACGGCGTCTACTCCCGGATCCAGGACTCGACCTCGTCGCTCGGCTACCTCGTCGACCACACCTCGGCTCTGTTCGTCATCGACCCGGACGGCAACTACCGGCTGACCTACCCCTACGGGACCGACCCCGCCATCGTGACGGAGGACGTCTCCCACCTGCTCGATACCTGACCACCACCCATGTCTGAAAGGTCTCTCATGTCATCGTCATCCGCTCGTTCGTCCCGTCGGACGCTCCTCCTGGCCGCCGGCGCCGTGGCCATCGTCTCCGCGACTCCCAGGACCCCGTGGTCATCTCTGGCCCATGACGGGGAGGACCACGGGGCGACGCCCGGTGCCGCGACACCGGACGCCGCTGCCAACGACCGCCACATGACGGACGGCGATTCCGGGGTCGGTGGGTTGTACCTGACGATCGCCAACGCCGGGGCGGAGCCCGACGCGCTCCTCGCTGGCGAGACCACCGTCTGTCAGACCGTCGAGCCGCACGCGATGCGGCTGGACGGCGACGTGATGGTGATGACGTACCTGCCCGACGGGTTGCCGATCCCGGCCGGTGGCTCGGTGACGCTCGCGCCCGACGGCGACCACGTCATGCTCGTCGGCCTGACCCAGGATCTGCGGCCCGACACGACCTTCGCGATCTCGCTCACCTTCCGGCGGGCCGGCGTCGTCCAGCTCACCTCCTCCGTCCGCTGGGTCCTGTCCACCGACGGGGCCGCGCCAGAGGGGTTGGCCGACCCAGTCAGCGTCGGCGACCTGACCATCGGCACGGTCTGGTCGCGGCCCGCCCCGATGATCTCGACCGTCGCGGAGCCCATCGGTTCACCGGCGACGCCGGCGAGTGGGCACTGACGTGGCCGCTGTCAGTCGAGCCAGTCGGGGGCGGGCGCCCCCGCTATCCATGATCGAATCGATGATCGATCCGAAGCGCTGTCCGGCGCGATTCCCGACCCGACCGTCCCGAACCTCGACGGTCGCCTTGCCTTCTGAAAGGACCGAACACTCATGTCACGCATTCGCCAGATCCTCGCCCTCACCGCCGTCGCCGCCCTCCTGATCGGCGGCTACGGGATCTTCCGGGCCGACGCCCACGAGCAGCGCGACGTCGCCGACCAGTACAGCTTCGTCGTCGGCTTCCTCGCCGAGCCCGCCTTCGCCGGTCAGCAGAACGGCCTCAGTCTCGAGATCTCGACCCTGGACCCGACCGGCGGCATCGCCTCCCAGCCCGTCGAGGGTGCCGCGGAGACCCTGACGGCCGAGGTCGGCTACGGCGACCAGTCCATGCCGATCACGATCGAGCCAGTCTACGGCCAGCCCGGCGCCTACCGCGCAATCTTCTTCCCGACGGCTCCCGGCGACTACAGCTTCCACATCACCGGCACCATCGGCGAGACCGCGATCGACGAGACCTTCACGTCCGCCGACGGGGAGTTCGGTGCCGTCCAGGACCCGGCCCCGCTCCAGTTCCCGGCCCTCGGCGGCACCCCCGTCGCCGCGACGCCAGCCGCCTAGCGACGACCGGACGGTCCGGCCACCGGGCGACCCGGGAGTCGCCCGGTGGCCGGATGCCCGCCCATAGACGCATCGTCCTGAGTATCGACCTGAATCAGGAGTATCCGTGTCGCTGTCGTCCTCCGCTCCGCATCAGGAACACATCGTGCCCCGACGGCCGATCAGCCGCCGGGCGGCCGGGCGGTGGTTGCTGGCGCTCGCCGCCACGGCCCTCCTGGCCGGGTGTGTCGTCGATGAAGATGCTGCTGACGACGGCTACGGGGTCGTCGGCTGGGACGACGGCGCGGAGACGGGCCCGAAGCAGGGCGACCGCGCTCCGAACTTCCACCTCGCGGCGCTCGACGGGTCGGACCGGACGCTCTCCGTCGAGGCGGCTACCGGTCTCCCGGTCGTCATCAACGTCTTCGCGACCTGGTGCGCCAGTTGCCGGGAGGAGATGCCGGTCCTCGCCGCCGCCCATGGCGTCACGGCGACCGTTCTCGGGATCGACCTGCGGGAGTCCGCCGACCGGGTCCGGCCGCTGGTCACCGAGACCGGGGTCCGCTACCCGATCCTGCTCGACCGCGATGGGGCCGTCGCCCGGGCCCTCGGTGCGATCGCGCTCCCGACGACCTGCATCCTCACCCCCGGGGGGACGATCCGGCGGCTGGTCGTCGGGCCGGTCACCGCCGCGTCCCTGGCCGAGGGGATCGTCGCGGCCGGCGGATAACCCGCGCATGTTTTGGGGCTGATCGAACGTGGGTCGGCCAGATTCGGGTCTTGTCGCCATGATCCCCCCGTCTGGGGACCGATGTTCATGCCGCCCCTGGTCTACGCTGATGTAAGCTTCGACGACGTTCCGGAGCCGCGCCTCACCGGTCGTTCCGGTGCGCGGCCCCTGTCCGGGACCGCCGGTTGCGCCTGATATCGCGCCGCGTCCCGCGCGTCCTCTTCCCGTACACTATGAGGCGGATCGTTGATCACACCCACTCGCCGCCAGGTGCTCGGTGCGCTCACTGGCGCCCTCGCCATTCCCCTCGCCGGGCCGCCCGCCACCCGTGTCGCCGCCCAGGGGCGGCCGTACTGGCCGACCTTCGGCTGGCGCCAGATCCTGCCCGCCGAGGCGGGACTCGACCCGGCCGTCTTCGATGAAGTCACCGCCCGGCTCCAGTCCGAAGCGCCGTCCCTGTCGGCGATGGTCGTCGCCTACGGCGGCAACCTGCTCTACGAGTACTACGCCGACGGCTTCCTCCCCCATCAGACCACGGATATCTGGTCGTCCACGAAGAGCATCACCGTGACCGCCGTCGGGATCGCGATCGACGACGGGCTCCTGACGCTGGAGAGCCGGCTCGGCGAGCTGATCCCCGACCTGATCCCGGAGGACGCCGACCCGCTCGTCCAGGACATCACCGTCCGGAACATCCTCACCATGCGCGGGGGCTGGCTCTGGGACGGCACGGTCGACTACGCCAACACCGACAACGCCGCCAACTGGGTCGAGCGGACTCTGTCGCTGCCGATGGAGGCCGCGCCGGGCGACCTGTTCACCTACAACTCCGGCGGGACCCATGTCCTCTCGGCCGTGCTCCAGACGCTGACCGGCCAGACGCTGCGCGCGTTCGCCCAGGATCGCATCTTCGGCCCGATGGGGGTCGAGATCGCCGACTGGAGGGAGTCGCCGCAGGGCGAGACGGCCGGCGGCTGGGGCCTGACGATCACCCCGCGGGAGATGGCGAAGTACGGCTACCTGATGCTGAACGGCGGCCAGTGGGATGGTCAGCAGCTCGTCTCGGCCAACTGGGTCTCGCAGGCCACCCAGTTCCAGTCCGATTCCACGGGCCTCAACGACTTCGGTCTCGGGACGGGGTATGGCTACCATTGGTGGCTGGCCGACATCGCCGGCTTCCCGGCTTTCTTCTCGCTGGGCTACGGCGAGTCGTGCATCTACGTCGTGCCGGGGCTGGATCTCGTCGCCGTCGCCGCGACCGCCGACGTCCCGCCGTTCGACTACGTCGGTGACCAGTCCCGTCCCCAGCCGGTCATCCGTGAGACACTCGTCCCATCCGTGGCCAGCGCCTGAGTCCGTTCGGTCGGGGAGCCCACAGGCGGTTGGGGGTGGACCGGGATGACGCGCGCCGTCCCATCGGGGGACGGGCCACGCCAGAGCGGGGTCCATCGAAGGCGCCTGGTGGCTGACTAGGACTCTCTCCCGGCCGGGGTGACCCTGCTCGTTCGGCCGCCCCGTGCGGCTCTCGCTGTGCCGCTGCGCCGCGGGTGCCCGGAGCGGGGAGCGGCACCGCCAATCGAGGTCCGGCAATCCATCCGCCAACCACTGGAGCAGGAGACGATCACCGGTGCGTGACGAGGCTCGACAGGGCGACAACGCGTCGGGCAGGCCGCCTCGCGGGCGGCGGGACATCGTCGGGCTGGCCCTGATCGGGCTGGTCGCCCTGCTGAGCCTGGTGGTCGCCGCGCTCGTCGCCCTGCCGGCCTGGGCCGACATCAACGCGGTACCCCCCGCGACGGAGGCCGGTGGGCCGGAGGTCGCCGGGCTGAGCGGGACCGGGGTCGCGACCCCCGCTCCGGTGCGGACGCGACCGGCCGTCGCCCCGACCGACCGCCCCCGCCCGACCGCGACCCGGGTGCCGGCGGACGAGCCCAGCGCCGGGCCGACCCGGACCCCGACGCCGGCGATCGACGCCACCCTCCGGCCCGCCCCGCCGAACCTGCCCGACGACGGCTCCGGCCTGTCGGCCGTGATCGAATCCGGCCCGACCTACCGGCAGGAGATCGCCCTGACCTTCGACGCCGGCGACGACCGGGGCCGGGCCGGGGAGATCCTCGACCTGCTCGAGGACCGCGGGCTGGTCGCCTCGTTCGGCGTGACCGGGGAGTGGGCCGAGGCCAACCCGGACCTGATCGAGCGGATGGTCGACGACGGCCACATGCTGATCAACCACACCTACAGCCACCAGTCCTTCACCGGGCAATCGACCGGGACCGGCGACCCCGGCAGCGACTTCCGGATCGAGGAGTTGCAGCGGACCGAGGAGATCGTCGAGGAGATCGCCGGCTACGACCTGCGCCCCTTCTTCCGCCCGCCCTACGGCGACCTCGGCCAGCAGACCCTGGCTGACGTCGCCGCGGCGGGCTACGGCGTCACGGTGATGTGGACCGTCGACTCGCTCGGCTGGCAGGAGGGCGCGACGCCGGACGAGGTCGTCACCCGCGTCCTCGACGGCGCGGCGCCGGGCGGCATCCTGCTGTTCCACGTCAGCACCGACTTCGCCGACTACGACGCCCTGCCCGAGATCCTCGACGGCCTCGCCGAGCAGGAGTACACCCTCGTCACCGTCGAGCAGTTGCTCCGGCCGTAGGGGTTCCAGGGTCTCGATCCGGGGTCGATTGCGCTATCCGCTCATCGAGGGCGCGAACGATCGCCGGCGACTCTGGTCGCTGCGGTCGCGCTGTCGGTGCCAGGGAAGGCAAGGCCCATGACCCCGATCATCACGGCGAACCTGGCGGCCATTCGCCTCCTCTGTGAGGCTTACGGTGTCGCCCGCCTCGATGTCTTCGGTTCGGCGACGATGACTCGCTTCGACCCTGTCCACTCCGACATCGACCTATTGGTCGAGTACGCCCCTGATACCGACCTGGGACCGTGGATGAAGCGCCACTTCGCCCTTGAGGACGATCTGGCTCACGTACTTGGTCGGCCGGTCGATCTCGTCATGGCTGGCGGACTGCGCAACCCCTATTTCATCAGATCGCTCGAACGGTCACGGCAGCTTCTCTATGCAGCCTGAGACGCCCAAGCTCCTGGAGGACATCCGGGACGCCGCTCGCTTTGTGCTGGACGTGACTGCAACAGAGACCGAGCAGTCGTATGCCGGTAATCGGCTGCTCAGACAGGGTGTCGAGCGCAATTCCGAGATTATGGGTGAGGCGATGGGGCGACTTGGACGAGTCGATCCAGAAACGACTGACCGCATTACCGACTACCGGCAAATCATCGCCTTCCGAAACGCACTCATCCATGGCTACGACGACATCGACCATGCGCGCGTCTGGCTGGTTATCCGGCGCTCGCTCCCGGTCCGGGAAACGGACGTCATCGAGCTCCTCGCACGACCCGATAGTCCGTTTTGACCCGCGGCGATGGACCGGACTCGTGGACTCGGCAAGTAGTGGTCATCGCCGCGTGTCGTCCATTACCGCCCCACCGTGCCGACCTTCGTCACCGTCGCCGCCGGGTCGATCAGGAAGGCGACCAGCGTCGTCGGCTGGCTGGCCGACGCCGTCTGCCCGCCTGGCCCGGTGATCAGCCCACTCTGCGCCTGGCTGAACGGCTCGCCGTCGACCGTGACCGCGCCCTCGAAGACATGGAAGAACGTGTGCCAGCCGGCGATCGCCGGCAGCGCCGTCGTGTCGCCCGGGCCGAGCCGGACATCGTAGAGGTGGACGTCGTTGCGGACGGTGAAGGGCGCGGCCGCGCCGTCCGCCGCACCCTCCGGCCCGAACAGGTGCCGCCACTCCCCGACGACGGGCGCCGGGATCGGGCCGTGCTGGATGCCCGGCTCGAGGTCGACGGTGTGGGGGCGGACGAAGATCTGGAGCATACGGAGGGGCGGGTCGCCGGGGAGGGTGCGCTCCTCGTGCCAGAACGAGCGGCCGGCGTTCATGACCATCAGGTGGTCGGCGTCGGCGACTAGCTCACCGACCGTCTGGTCGTCGTGCCGCATGACGCCGACGGACGGGATGTACGAGATGATCTCGTCGTTGCGGTGCTCATGGAGCCGGATCCAGGTGTCGGGCGCGAGGAACGACTCGGCGATGGCGGCCAGGCCGTAGTGGCCGTGGTCGGTCGGCTCGGGCAGGAGGTAGCCGGGGAAGTGGAAGTGGATGACGAACCGGCCCTGGTCGGCGACGCCGTGGCGCCCCTCGGCCTTGTAGATCGTGGTGGTCTCGCCGCCGGTCCGGGTCGGCCCGGCCAGATCCGGGGTGGCCTGCTCGGGCCAGATGTCCTCGCGGGCCCGGCCCTCGGCCGTGGTCGGCACCCCGTCGTCGGTCTCGATGTCCGTCGGGGTGTCGTTGGTGGTAGTGCTCATCATCTCGTCTCCGTGTCCTATGGCCGTTCTAATCTTGCGTAAGTGTAGGTCATCGGTCCCGACCGGTCATCGCTCCCGCCGCTAGCGGTGCCCCTTCATTGACCAGCATGTCAAGGTTGGGACACAATGCCGGAATGTGAGGATAAGGCACACCGATTCGTGCCGAGAATGGCGGCTGCCGAACCGCCGCGTCAGGTCGAACCACACAGAGAGAAGAACGACCGATGGCGAGGACGCCCGCACCCTCACTGACGGCGGATGGTACACCTCCTGTCGTTATCAACAATCCGATCCTGAACTCGCCCTTCATCGAGCCGACCCGGCACTTCCGGTTCGACGACGATGGCATCACCAGCGATGTGGTCACCGGACGCCGGGTCAGCTCCTACTTCGTCCCGATCCCGGCGGCGAAGAAGAAGGGCAAGGCGCAGCTCGCCTTCGACACCGAGTGGACTCGCGACCGGATCGAAGAGAACGTCCTCGTCAACCAGATCCGGGGCCGGGTCAACGTCTGGCGGCAGGGTGGGTACGCCGGTGTCACGCCGACGACCGCCGCGCTGCTGCGGTACTGGACCGACCCCGAGCGCGACCGGAAGCTGTTCTTCTGCCAGATCGAGGCGCTGGAGACGACGATCTACCTGACCGAGGTCGCTCGGAAGTACGGCGACGCCTGGATCGATAACGCCCTGATTGAAGCCAATGATTCGTCCAACCCCGGGCTGCCGCGACAGGCGCTGAAGATGGCGACCGGGGCCGGCAAGACGGTCGTGATGGGGATGCTGATCGCCTGGCAGACGCTGAACAAGCGCGCCAACCCACAGGACAGCCGCTTCTCCGACACGTTCCTCGTGATCGCGCCGGGCATCACGATCCGGGACCGGCTCCGGGTGTTGAAGCCCAACGACCCGCAGAACTATTACCGCGAGCGCGACCTCGTCCCCATCTGGCAGATCGACCAACTCGGCCAGGCCAAGATTCTCATTACCAACTACCACGCATTCCAGCTGCGAGAGAAGGTCACGACGTCCAAGGCGACCAAGCAGATCCTCGGCAACACCGGCGCGTTCACCGAGTCGCCGGACGAGATGGTCCGCCGCGTCTGTCGCGAGCTCGGCACGAAGCGGAACATCGTCGTGCTGAACGACGAGGCCCACCACTGCTACCGCCGCCGGCCCGAAACCGATGCCGAGAAACTGACCGGGGACGACCTCAAGGAAGCGAAGGAGCGCGACGAGGAGGCCCGGATCTGGATCTCCGGCGTCGAGGCCGTCAAGGCCAAGATCGGCGTCAAGGCGATCTACGACCTCTCGGCAACGCCGTTCTTCCTGCGCGGCTCTGGCTACAGCGAGGGCACGCTGTTCCCATGGGTCGTCTCCGATTTCTCGCTGATCGACGCGATCGAGTCCGGCATCGTTAAGGTCCCCCGGGTGCCGGTCTCGGACGACTCGATGCTGGCCGAGAGCGACCTGCCGACCTACCGCGACCTCTGGCTGAACATCCGCGACGATCTGCCGAAGAAGGGCCGCAAGACCGACGCGGTCACTGGCCAGCCGCACCTGCCCGGTCCGCTGGAGGGGGCGCTGCTCAGCCTCTACCGCAACTACGAGAAGCGGTACCGGCGCTGGGAGGAGACTGAGCAGAAGCGGCAGGGCGGCGGTACGCCGCCGGTCTTCATCGTGGTCTGCAACAACACCAACGTCTCCAAGCTGGTCTACGACTTTATCTCCGGCTGGAACAAGACCATCGGCGACCAGACCGTCATGCAGGAAGGCAAGCTGCCGATCTTCCGTAACGACGACGGGGCTGGCGGTCGGCTCCCGCGCCCGAACACGATCCTGGTCGATTCCCAGCAACTGGAATCGGGCGATGCGATGTCGGCCGAGTTCAAGGCCATCGCCGCCCCGGAGATCGAGGAGTTCCGCCAGCAGGTCAGGTCGCGCGGCGGGAACCCCGACGACCTCAAGGACGAGGATCTACTCCGGGAGGTCATGAACACCGTCGGCAAGCCGGGGCAGCTCGGCGAGCACGTCCGCTGCGTCGTCTCCGTCTCGATGCTGACCGAGGGCTGGGACGCTAACACCGTCACCCACATCCTCGGTGTCCGGGCGTTCGGCACCCAGCTCCTCTGCGAGCAGGTCGTCGGCCGGGCGTTGCGCCGGATGAGCTACGTCGCGGACGACAGCGGGATGTTCGCGCCGGAGTACGCCGAGGTCTACGGTGTCCCGTTCTCCTTCATCCCGAGCACCGGCGCCGTCGGGGACGCGAAGCCGCGCCCGGCCCCGACCCGGGTCCGCTCGCTGGAGAGCCGGGTTGACGCCGAGATCACGTTCCCGCGGCTGCTGGGCTACCGCTACGAGATCCCGGACGGCCGGCTGGAGGCGCGGTTCACCGAGGACTCGCAGCTGGCCCTCTCGACGCGCGATGTCCCGAACCTGACGGAGGTCTCGTCCATTCTCGGGATCGCCGAGATGCACGAGACCTATGACGCGACGGGCTTGCGGGAGAGCACGATCGCTTTCGAGCTGGCCCGGGCGACGCTGGAGCGTTACTTCCGTGACGATGACGAGAGCCCAAAACCGTGGTTGTTCCCTCAGGTGCTGCGGGTGACGCGGCAATGGATGCGGGAATGTGTCCATCTCAAGGATGGCGCCTCGTACGCAATGCTGGCGCTCGGCATCTTCGCCTCCGATGCGGTCGACCGGATCTACCGCTCGGTCGTGACGACGGAGGGAGTGCGGCCGTCGATCCGGCCGATCCTCCGGCCCTACGACATCGTCGGCTCGACCAGCTATGTCGACTACAGCACGACCAAGCCGGTCTGGACGACGGGGCCGAAGTGCCACGTCTCGCATATCGTCGCCGACACCGGGACGTGGGAGCAGAAGACGGCCCAGGCGATCGAGGAGTTGCCCGAGGTCGTCCGGTACGTCAAGAACGAGAACCTCGGCTTCACGATCCCATACACGCTGGAGGGCACCGAGCGCCAGTACATCCCCGACTTCATCGCCGCGATCGACGACGGCCACGGGCTGGGCGACCTGCTCCACCTGCTGGTCGAGGTCACCGGCGAGAAGAAGAAGGACAAGGCGGCCAAGGTCGCGACGGCCCGGACGCTCTGGGTGCCGGCCGTCAACAACCACGGCCGCTTCGGGCGCTGGTCCTTCATCGAGATCGCCGACCCCTGGAACGCCGCCAACGACATCCGCGCCCACGTCGCGTCGCTGTCGAATGCCGCGGTGGCGGCCGACTAGCCCCACCTCCAGCCGCATGGCCCGACCATGAATGGCTCGGGCTCAGGGACGATGTTACGAACGATCGAGTCGGACTCGTAAACCGTGTGTTGGGCAGATGTCACCGTGGTCCGGCACATCGTCCCTGAGCCCGGGGATTCATCCCCGGGGTAACGCCAACGCCACCAACAAAGGGAGAACCAACCCGATGGCTACCACCCGCCGCCCCCGCACCCTGAAGACGACCGCCCCGGTCAAGGTCGACGCCATCCGCCACCATGACACCCGGACCAACATCCCGACCGAGGAGCTCCGCGACTTCGTCGCCGAGGACGAGGCCACCCCCAAGACCATGCTCTACCCCCGCGACCCGTCGCTGGACCCGCAGCTCGTCTGGCGGGGCAAGGACGAGCAGGACCGCGCCGACCTCGAAGTTCCGGTCGTCCCGATCTACATCCAGGAGAAGATCCACCCGCAGGCGATCATCGACGACTTGCGATATTCACATTCGAAGGGCATGTT
>CAXTHM010000007.1:47381-77121 GCA_964244115.1 uncultured Thermomicrobiales bacterium | reverse complement strand
GGACGAGGCGGGGGGATGTTCGTGGTCGAGAGCGCGCTGGATCCACCCGGTCCCATCCCGAACCCGGTCGTGACCCAGCGCAGCGCCGGAGAGTACTTGGTGGGCGACTGCCTGGGAGGCGAGGCCACCGCGAGCATCCCCCCGTCCCGTCTGGCAGGACCAGCAAGCGGATGGGGACGAGACGACGAGCGCACGTGCCGACAGCGGCATGGCGCGGGGTGGAGCAGCGGCAGCTCGTTGGGCTCATAACCCAAAGGTCGGGGGTTCGAATCCCTCCCCCGCAACCACAACACACAGGATAAAGAGCCCGTCTCTCGCAATCGAGAGACGGGCTCTTTGCGTTCATCGAGATCTCTGCATCGGGGATCATCCTCCCACCCGGCGAGCCAATCGGTTCAGCCGAACATCGAGAGCTGTTGCGCCGCCTCCTGGACCTTGGCGGCCTCGATGTCGGTCCGTGGTGAGATCGCAGGGAAGAACGCATCGAAGGTGCGAGCGTCGGGGAAGAGGGGGCGAAATCGTTCAGCGGTATCACGGAGCCGGCGGAGCAGGTAGATCGTGCTCTCGTCGTTCGCATACTGCTCCGTGAGTCCCAGCGACCCGTCCTGCCGCTCGTAGATCTCCACTCGTTCGCCGGTTCGTACCGAGACCTTATGGTCTTCGAGGAGGCGCCGAAGACGTGGGGCCTTAGCGATGGTCTCGCTGTTCAGCATGCGCCACTGGCTAAAGGCGGTGACGGGTAGCTCGCGCTCCCGGATGCGTTCGGCGAGCGTGAAGTACCTGACCCGGACGTCCTCGTCGTCCCGCTTCATGAAGGCGGCGGCGGCGTCCTGCAGGAAGTCCCGGAAGCACCGCTCCAGTTGCCGGCTGCGGAGCGATGAGCCGCGCATCGTCAGCGAGCCGTCCCGTTCCAGCAAGACGTAGTTCTTCAGCTTGAGCGAGAGCATCCCATGGTAGGAACCGTCATGGGCCAGGCGAATGCCTCCCGGAAGTGCCAGGCCGAGTTCCGCGACATAGCGGGCCTCGGCGTCCTCGCCGCGGACGGAAGGCGGAGGGACGAAGTAGACCCCGTCGGTATCGACCTCGATCGGGATCGCCCCGGTCGCCTCCAGCGTTTCCACGACTCGCTTGATGATGTCCTGACCCTCAAGCGTGACCTTCGTGGCGGCGTCGAAGTCGTTGAAGAGGCCGCCGCCGTAGCCCAGATAGCCGTAGAACGAGTTGATCAGCACCTTGAAGCTGCCCTGAAGACCGTCCCAGATACTTCGCTCCTCCGGTGCGGCGGTCCGGACCCGGGCCTTGGCGGCCAGTCGTCGTTCGGTCAGTTCCCGCAGCATGGGGAGCGCGGCGTTGAGGTTGTCCCGCTTCGAGGCGATGTCGTTGGTCAGCATGATCGACGGATACAGGCTCTCGACATCGCACTTCACGACCGGCGAGAACGCCCCGCTCCGGATCAGCTCGGCGTGACCGCCCGGGTAGGGGATCGCGGCGGCAGCTTTCGGGACGCTGTGTCGATCGGCGAGGTAGGCCCGGACCATCAGGTCGTTGATCTTCTCGCCGGTGCCGCCAGTCGCGACGCTCTGGAACGAGCGGGGAACGATCTGAGTCTGATAGAACTCGGTCGGCATGGTCAGTCGGGAGAGGGTATCGACATCCCGTGCGTCGGCGAGGTTGTAGGCCTCGAGCCGCGCGATCTCGCCGCGCTCCCAGACGCCGCGGATATCCTCGCCGGGGATGATCTCGCGCTCCTGCTCGGGATACAGAGCGGCCATGACCTTCTTGAGGGCATAACTACTCAGCTTGCCGCCGATGTCATACCGCTGGATCTGCTGGTAGGTGTCGACGATATGCCGTCCATGGACGTGGACGTAGGTGAACGGCAGGCTGAGCGCCGCGACCTTGAACCGCGACGTCCCCTCCAGGATGAGGATCGGGGAGCCGTTGCGTCCCCAGTTCAGCGCTGTCCCAGCCCGCTCGGCCCGCTTCGCCAGATACGGCAGGTCGAAGTTAAAGACGTTATGCCCCTCGATGACGTCCGGGTCATGGCTCAGGATCCAGGCCGACAGGCGATCGAGCAGGTTCTGCTCCGACCCCTCGTTGATCAGGAAGGCCTCATCGCCGTCGCTCGTCCGGACGACGACCGCGATCACGGCGGCGTCCTCGACCGTCGGATCGAGGCCGAGCGTCTCGATGTCGATCTGCACACGCCGCAGGTCGGAGTAATCCATCTCCCGAAAGAGGGTCCGGCCGGAGAGGACGAGGTATTGCTCGACCGCGGACCGCATCCGGAAATAGGGCTCACTCGTGCGCTTGGCGGCCTGGACGGCGTCGCGGTGGACGCGCCAGGTGTCGAACTCGACGAGGTATCGGTAATCGTGGTCGCCGGCCAGTCGAGTGATCGTCGGTTCCGGCCGGATCGCGGCCCAGGGTTCGGCCCGCGTGGCGAGCAGCCAGGGCCGGAACCGGTCGAACTCCGCCGTCCGGTTGCCATCGGCGTCGACCCGGTACAGCACCATCCGGTCCTCGCCGGCGCGCTCGACACTGACGACCCGGGGGAGGGGATCGTGACCGTAGAGCAGCCGCTCACGCCGGATATCGTCGGAGGAGTGCTCGCTGTCATCGGGGATTGTCATCGGGATCGTCATCATGCAAGTATACCGGCCATGCACTGAGCGGGAGCGGAAAGGCCCGTAGCGGAACGGAGCATCGCTCCGCTGTCAGACGATCGAACGGACCCTGACGATCGTGTCGTGAACGGCCCGGTGAGCCGCGAGTGAGACCCAGGAGCGGTCGGTGACATCGACCGGTATGATGCGACTGACACCGATCCTGCGGTCGGCCCTCGGCGGCCTGCCCGATCTGATCTGGCCCCGCGTCTGTGCCGGTTGCCGGGAGCGGGGTGCCTGGGTCTGCGCCCATTGCCGCCGCGACCTCCCGCTCGCTCGGGAGCCGTGGTGCGAACGATGTGGCGCGCGGACGTGCGAATGCCCATCCCTCTCGCCGGTGATCGCCCTAGCCCGGTCGGTTGGTCCCCACGCCGGCTGGCTCGCCGACGCGATCCACGGGCTCAAGTACGGCGGTGAGTCATCCCGGGCGAGACATCTGGGCGAGGCGATGGCGCCGCTCCTGGCGGGGGTGATGGCGGAGGAGCCGCAGGCCCTGATCGTGCCGGTCCCGCTGCACCCGAGGCGTCAGCGCCAGCGCGGGTACAACCAGTCGCTGCTCGTCGCTCGCGCCGCCGTCGGGCCCTGGCAGGAGAACCTCGCTCCGGAGGCCGTTCGCCGGGTCCGCGCGACTGCCCAGCAGGTCGGACTGAGCGGCGAAGAGCGAGCCGCCAACGTCGTGGGGGCGTTCGCGGCGGACATCGGGCTCGTCGCCGGTCGTCCCATCGTCCTGATCGACGACGTCATGACGACCGGGTCGACAGTGGCGGCCTGCGCCACGGTGCTACGGGACGCCGGAGCGGCCGCCGTCGCGGTCGTGACGCTGAGCAGGGCGTCCTGGACGCCGGGGACCTGGGCCTGACCGTCGAGCACGGCTAGTCTCGCGATCCGATCCAGGCTTCGGCCTCGCGGCGAGCCCAGGTGTCGGCCGCGTGGATCGACTCGATGGTCAATCCGCCGACCGGCTGATGCCGATCCAGGATGGCGGAGATGGCGTCGGTGATGCCCATGAACGATAGCCGGCCGGCCAGGAAGGCGTGGACCGCCACCTCATCGACCGCACTCAGGACCGTCGGGAAGGTGTCGCCGGCTCGCATCGTGTCCATCGCCAGCCGCAGGGCGGGGAACCGCTCGCTGTCCGGGCGCTCGAAGGTGAGCTGACCGACATCCGCCAGCGAGAGCGTCCGGCACGGCGACGCGAGGTGGTCCGGGTAGGTGAGGGCGAACTGGATCGGCAGGCGCATGTCCGGGAGGGAGAGCTGCGCGATCTGGCTGGCGTCGCTGAACTCGACGAGCGAGTGGATGATGCTCTCGGGATGCACCACGACGTCGAGCTGCTCCGGCTCGACGCCGAACAGCCAGCGCGCCTCGATCAGTTCGAGTCCCTTGTTGACCAGCGTGGCCGAGTCGATCGTGATCTTGCCGCCCATCGTCCAGGTCGGGTGAGCCAGCGCCTGCGCGACGGTGACGCTCTGCATCTCGGCGAGGGTCGATGTCCGGAAGGGGCCGCCCGACGCCGTCAGGATCAGCCGGCGGATGTCGCGCCCGTCGCTCTGCCCGAGGCTCTGCCAGATGGCGTTGTGCTCGCTGTCGACCGGCCGGACCTCGCCGTTGCCCTCCCGTACCGCCGCGACGACCAGCGGTCCGGCGCAGACGATCGCCTCCTTGTTGGCCAGGGCGACGATCTTGCCAGCCCGGAGGGCGGCCAGCGTCGGCTCGATCGCGGCGTGCCCGGAGGACGCGACGATCAGGATGTCGGTGTCCGAGTCCGTCGCGGCGGCCATCATCGCCTCCGCCGACGACATGATCTCGACCGGGCCGCTTGCGCCCGGCTCGATCCCTTCCCGACCGACATCGATCCCGACCACTGCGGGTCGATGCGTCCGGATCTGCTCATTCAGGTCCGCCAGCCGGCTATGGGCGACGAGGGCGCTGACCGTGAACCGGCCCGGCATCCGCGCCAGCACGTCGAGCGCCTGGACGCCGACCGAGCCTGTCGAGCCGATCACCGCCACCCGCGTCGGACGGGTCGGATGGGTCGTCGACCGCGGCTCGTCGATGGGCTGGCGTCGACTTCCGAGCGGCACGATCGGAGCGGGGCGCGGATGAACGTGACGCGTCGCCATGATGGGACTCCTTGGGGACGACACTATCTCGTCCCGACGCCGGCCTAGCGATCGCCCAGCCACGCCACGAACTCGACCACGAACCAGCCAGCCGCGAGGATGACGTACATCGCGTCGAAGCGATCGAGGATGCCACCGTGACCGGGGATCAGCGTGCCGCTGTCCTTGACGCCCGCCTGGCGCTTGATCAGCGACTCCCCGAGGTCGCCGAGCATCCCGATGGCACCCAGCGCGATCCCGATCACGATGCCGAGGAGTGGGGGGCAGTCGAGCTCGAACAGCGCGATGCCGATCGTCGCGGCGAGGGCGGCGCCGATGAGACCGCCGACGGCCCCCTCGACGGTCTTCTTCGGGCTGACCGTCGGGGCCAGCAGGCGGCGGCCCCACCGCCGGCCGATCAGGTAGGCGCCGCTGTCGCTGAACCAGCCGATCAGGGTGAACGTGAAGACCCAGCCGAGGCCGGTCGGTCGGCCGTCCCAGCCGAGGGCCAGCGTGTTGGCGAGCGTGTCCAGCCACGGGGCCTCGCCCCCACTGGATCGCTCCCGCAGGCTGGTCGCCAGCATCGTCGGGATGCCGATGAACAGCGAGCCGCAGGTCGTGGCGGCCCACGCGCCGAGTCCGACCGGGGATGCCAGCGATTCGCGTCCGGTCGAGATCGGGGTACGGCCGGCCCGGAGCACGCCGACCGTGATCGGGACCAGCGCGGCGAACGTCACGACGCCGAACATGACCGACCGGTTGTCGAGGTAGCCAGCCAGCGCCGCGGCGACGATGATCCCGTAGCCCAGCGACGACGCCGTCAGGCCGATGCCGAGCGCGAGCCGGCGGAACTCGTGGTAGGCGATCAGCCCGATGACGAGCATCACCGCGACGTAGACCGGACCGCCGAGCAGCAGGGCGACGAGACCGACGGCGACGACGCCGATCGAACTCATCAGGCGTTCACTCACGGCAACCCCACTAGGTCGGTGGTGCGACGACGGCCGCGACGTGGCCGAAGCGCCGCTCCCGCTGCGCGAAGTCGTCCACCGCCGCCCGCAGGTGATCGGGACCGAAGTCCGGCCAGTAGACCGGTGTGAAGAAAAGCTCGGCGTAGGCGCCCTGCCAGACCATGAAGTTGCTCGTCCGGTGCTCACCGGAGGTGCGGATGATGAGGTCTGGGTCCGGCATCCCACGGGTGTAGAGGTACGCCGAGATCACCTCTTCGGTGACGTCCTCCGGCGCTATTCCCGAGGCGACGATCTCCCGGACGGCCTGCAGGACTTCCTGCCGGCCGCCGTAGTTGAACGCGAGGGTCAGGACGATCCGGTCGTTGGCGCTCGTCAGGTCGATCGCCGCCAGGACGTGCTGACGCAACTCCGGCGGGAGGCCGTCGAGGCTGCCGATGTGCCGAAGCTGGACGCCCTGGCGGTGGAGTTCATCGACATCGCGGATCAGGCACATCCCGAGGATGCGGATGATGCCCTCGACCTCCTCGCGCGGCCGGCGCCAGTTCTCGGTCGAGAAGGCCCAGAGGGTCAGGTAGCCCACGCCAGCCTCGGCGGCGGCGGTCGTGATCCGGCGGATGTTCTCGGTCCCGCGCTCGTGACCGGTCAGACGCGGCAGGCCGCGCTCGGCGGCCCAGCGCCCGTTGCCGTCCATGATCATCGCGATATGGCGCGGCGCGGCGCTGTGCGTCTGGACCGGAGCGGGCGTGACGAGGTGCGCCCACCCCGGCGTCTCCGCCTGGGCGTGGTGAGACGGTTCGCTGTGATTGGAAACGTAGTGTGTCTTGTCCGAACTGGCCATCGGTCTATCCGTTACGACGATCGTCCGGGACGGACGATGAGCAGGAACATGGAGACGGGGAAGGAACCGACCGCGATCCGGATCGGGGACAGCCGGTGACAGGCGGAACCTGGAGTTTCCTAGAACTCGAGGATTTCCTGCTCCTTGGCCTTCCCGATCTTATCAGCCTCCTCGACGTGACGCTTGGTGACATCGTCGAGCTGCGAACTCCCGCGGGTGCGGTCGTCCTCACCGATCTCGCCCTCGTCGCTGAGTTCCTTGAGGGTGCTCATGCCGTCGCGGCGGACGTTGCGGATGGCGACCTTGGAGTCCTCGACGTTGCTGTGGACGATCTTGACCAACTGCTTGCGTCGCTCTTCGGTCAGGGGCGGCAGGTTGATCCGGATCGTGGCGCCATCGTTGTTCGGGTTGAGCCCCAGGTCCGAGCGCTGGATCGCCTTCTCGATCGCCGTCAGCGTGCCCTTGTCCCACGGCTGGATGACCAACATCCGCGACTCGGGGACCGAGATGCCGGCGACCTGGTTGAGCGGCATGGTCGTGCCGTACGACTCGATCGTGATCCGGTCGACCAGCGCCGGCGAGGCGCGACCGGTCCGGACCCCGTCGAGGTCGCGCTTCAGGGCGTCGAGGGCCTTGTTCATCCGTGAATCAGCGTCCGTGAGCACGTCCTTGAGCATCGGTAGCTCCTTGCCTGGTCGGGGTGGAGAGGCCGGGATCACACGTCGTCCCGGGCCTGCGTGTGGAGCGCCGCTACTCGCGACCGCGGTGCTCGCCGACGATCGTCCCGACCGCCTCGCCGGCGACCGCCCGGGCGATCGCGGTCGGGTCGTTCATGTCGAAGACGAGGATGGGCATGTTGTTGTCACGGCAGAGCGCGAGGGCAGAGGCGTCCATCACCTTGAGGTTGCGCTCGAGCGCCTCCTGGTGGCTGATCTGAGGATACCGCTCCGCGGCCGGGTTGGTGCGCGGGTCGTCGGAGTAGACGCCGTCGACGCCGTTCTTGGCCATCAGGAGGATGTCGGCGTCCAGTTCCAGCGCGCGCAGCGCGGCGGCGGTGTCCGTCGTGAAGTAGGGGTTGCCGGTCCCGGCCGCGAGGACGACGACGCGGCCCTTCTCCATGTGCCGCAGGGCGCGGCGGCGGATGTACGGTTCGGCGACTTCGTGCATCTGGATCGCGGTCATGACCCGGCTCTGGGTACCGACCTTCTCCAGTCCGTCCTGGAGGGCGAGCCCGTTGAGCACGGTCGCGACCATGCCCATGTAGTCGGCGGTCGCCCGGTCCATCCCCTGGGAGCTGGCGGAGAGCCCCCGGAAGATGTTGCCGCCGCCGATGACGACGGCGACCTGCGTCTCCAGCCGGGCGACCTGCTGGATCTGCCGGGCGATGGAGACGATCACTTTGGGGTCGATCCCGTAGTGGGCACTGCCCATCAGCGCCTCGCCACTCACCTTCAGGAGAACACGGCTGAACACGCTCGTCATGGACCGTCCTTCGCGACGATGGGGACGGGCGTATCGCCTGCGCGATGCACCCGCCCCCATGCTCTGTGACCCGTTCGGTCTACGCCTCGGCGGTCGTCTCGGCGGCCGGGCGATCGGCCCCCACCTCGAACCGGGAGAACCGGGAGATCTGGATGTTCTCGCCCAGCTTGGCGATGCCGTTCTTGACGAGGTCGCCGATGGTCGACTTGCTGTCGCGGATGAACGTCTGGTCGAGCAGGACAACCGCCTTCATGGCGTCCTCGCGGGAGCCGAACTCGGCCACGAGCCCGGCGACGTCAGCCTCGGGGACATCGGCGGACGAGACGTAGCGCGGGTTCATGGCCGCGACCTGCATCGCGATGTCGTGGGCCAGGGTCTTGAAGTCCGGCGTGCGGGCGACGAAGTCCGTCTCGCAGTTGACTTCGACGATCGCGCCGATTCGGCCGCCGTGCACGTAGGGCTCGATCAGCCCCTGGAGGGCGGCGCGGTCGCCCTTCGTGCCAGCCTTGACCTTCCCCTGCGCGAGGAGAAGCGACTCGGCCTTGCCCATATCGCCCTCGGTCTCCTGCAGGGCGCGCTTGCTGTCCATGATGCCGGCGCCGGTCTTCTCCCGCAGCGCCTTGACCTGATCGGCCGTGATGACCATCGTCTCTCTCCTCCGTGATTCGTGGATGATGTCGGTGCCGCCGGTCGGGCCACGACGTGACCGCGCCGGCGGGCTGGATGAGCTAGGACTCGGTCGGCTCCGGGGCGGTCTGAGCCGCCGGCGCAGCCTCGGCGGCCGGTGCGGTCACCTCGGCCGGAGTCGACGGCTGCGCCGGGGCGGCAGAGGGCTGGGCGGCGGGAGCGGCTGGCTGGGCCGGAGCCTGGCGGGTGCGCTGCCCGTTGTTCTGCGGGGCCGGTCGGCTGGCGAAGGTCTCGGCCGTGATCGGGGCGTCGCCGCCACGACGGCCGCGCTGCTGGCCCTCGCCCTGCTGCGCCTGCTCGGCGCCGCGGCTCTCGAACCGGGCCTGGCCGTCGATCGCGGCGTCCGAGATGCTGGCGGCGAGGAGCCGCAGCGCCCGGATGGCGTCGTCGTTGGCCGGGATGACGAAGTCGGCGTCGTCCGGGTCGGCGTTGGAGTCGGTCAGCGCGATAATGGGGATCTTGAGGCGCCGAGCCTCTTCGACCGCGAGGTGCTCGCGCTTGGTGTCGATGATGAAGACCGCGCCGGGGAGCTGCGTCATGTCGCGCATCCCGCCGAGGCTCTTCTCGAGCTTCTCGAGCTCGTGCAGCTTCTTGGCGGCCTCCTGCTTCGGGAGGTACTCGAACTCGCCGCGCTCGAGCTGGCCCTGAAGGTTCTTCAGGACGCGCAAGCGGGCGCGGATCGTGACGAAGTTCGTCAGCGTGCCGCCCATCCAGCGCCGGTTGATGAAGAACTGCCCGGAGCGCTCGGCCTCGCGCTGGATGATGTCGGTCGCCTGCTTCTTCGTGCCGACGAAGAGGATCTTGCCACCGCGCGACGTGATGTCGGAGATGAACTTCTGCGAGTCCTCGAGCCGGTAGACGGTCTGCTGGAGGTCGAGGATATGGATCCCGTTGCGCTCGGTGAAGATGTACGGCTTCATCTTCGGGTTCCAGCGCTTGGACTGGTGCCCGAAGTGGACGCCGGCCTCGAGCAGCAGGCGGAGGGCCTGCGGGCGGGGCTGGCCGAACGTGCTGACCTGACGGAACGTGGACGGGACGGGGGTCGGAGTCGCCGCCTCGGCAGCCTCCGGGCGATCGGACGCGGTCGCGACCATGGGTCGTTCTCCCTGTGGGTGGTTGGTTGCCTCCGCGCTGGTCATCCGGGCATGGACCGCGAGCGAATCGCGGCACCCCATCCTCCGTCGCAGCGCGTGCGAATTAGACGGGCCAGACGAGCTGGACCGCACGAGAGTATAGCAGGTCGCGTCCCGGCCAAAAAATGGTCCGCCCCAACCCTCAGGGTTGGGGCGGACCGTCTCAACGAAGGTCGTTCCCGGTCAGCCTTCGGAAGCGTCAAGGAACTGAGACGCTATCCAGCCCTCGGTGCCGTCTTCCGTCGTCACCTCGTACCACTCCAGGTCACCGGCCGTCTCGGGGCCGCTAACGATAGTCAGCACATCCCCGGGAACGACGGTCGCGACAGAGACGGCGTCAGTCCCGGCTGCCTCTCTGATATTGACACCGTCTTCACCATCTTCGTTGACCGTGACGACATCGTCGGCTGCGAAGGTCGCTTCATCCGCCGGCGGCTCTGTTGCTGCCTCGTCGGCTGCCGGCTCGTCGGTTGGCTCGTCGTCCGGAGCCGTCGATTCCTCTGCACTTGGCTCCGTCGTGGGCTCGGTGTCTCCGGCGGCGATCGCTTCGCCGGACGGGCTGGTGTTGGCCCCCTCGGCGTTGCTCGGCGCGGCGGACTGCGTCGGAGCGACCGTCGCCGTCACCGCACCGTCGCTGGGAGCTGGCGTCTGCACGAGGGCGACCGCGCTCGGCGTCACATCGGCATCGTCATTGTTGCCATCGATGATGCTGCCGACCCAGAAGATGAAGACGCTCAGCATCAGGATCAGACCGATGATCGGTAGGGCGATCCGGAGGTAGTCCGTCCAGTAGCGCTCGGGCCGCGGGCTGGGGCCGCCGCGTGGCATCCGGGGGCCTCCGCCTCCGCCACCACCGGCCGGCGGCCCGCCGCCGCGGACTGCGACGTTCGGGCCGCCCCGCGACGGCATCTCGGGACGGTTGCCGGATCGAAAGCCGCCTCCACCGCTGCTGTAGGCCGGCGCACTGCCGACCGCCGACGATGGCAGGAGGCTCCGGATGGCTTGCCCGAGCCGGCTCGGGGCCCGGCCGTTCTCCAGGACCGGGTCCCCGCTGGCCGCTCGACTCGTCCCTTGCCGGGCGGGTCCGCGACGCACCGACCCCGGGGAACCGTCCTGAGGCGCGGGCCGTGTGGTCGGCCGGTGATCGGTGGTCGGTGCGGTCGTGGGGCTGCGGTCCAATCTTGCCTCCTGAGCTGCCCTGGCCGGTCAGGCGAGCGGTGACAGCGTTTCGGTGAGCATGGGTCGTCCGGCGGGCCACGGGTGCCAGTCCGCCAGCAACGGACCGCGGACGGTCGATCGGGGAGGAGCGCCGAGCGGGGATCGCCGGACCTCAATTTCGGGAGTATAGCAACAAAGTCCGGTCCGCCCGGATCGTCGCCGTAACCGCTGGCGGACCAGTAACCGGCTAGTCCTTCTCCTCTTCGTCCTCTCCCTCACCCTCGCGACTGCCGTCCCATGGAGTCTCGGGTCCGCCGAAACGCCGGATGAACGTGCTCGTCCCGCCGGGACCGCCGTTGCCCTGGTCCATCCGGGAGCGCAGGTCGGCCGGGGCATTCAGGGGCTGCGGTGCCAGCGGAGCGGCGTCCGGGGTGGCCGAGGCGACCGGGGCCGGGATGGAGGATGGTGTCGGCGCCGGAGTGGGCTGCGTAGGCGCACTGGCAACTGACGCGATCGGGCGGGGCGCGGCCGAGAGGGAGGCCAGCCGGGTCCCGGTCTCCGGGCTCATCATCTCGAGCTGGCCCTCGTAGATAGCGCCCTCGTTGATGACGAGTGTCTGGGTGGAGACCTTGCCCCGAAGGCGGCCGGTCGGCATGAGCTGGAGACGGCCCCGGCAGACGATTTCGCCGCTCAGTTCGCCGGCAACGACGATGTTCTCGGCCTCGACGTGGGCGTCGACCTGGGCACCCTGCGCGACATGGAGGGTCCCACGGCACTCGATCGTGCCTTTGACCTGGCCCTCGATCCGCAGGTCCCGGCTGGAGCGATAGGTCCCGTCGAAGGCGGAGTGCCGATCGATCAGGCTCAGGGCCTCGGCGGCGTCGAAGGCCTGGCCGCGGCCGGTGTCATAGGCGCCAGTTGGCGCGGTGCGCGTGGACATGGTGCGACTCCTGCTGGGTGAAGGCGACGATGGCCGGTGGCGAACGTCCGACGCCCGGTGCTAGTAGCGGACGCCCGACCGGCTGGTCCGGCGATTCGAGGTGCTGACCCTGGGCGGTGTCCCGGCCTGCTCCTCGGCGGTCAGGGTCATCCGCACCGTGGCGTTGACCCGGGCGCCATCGTGGGCGACGACGGTCGGGGCGATGATCTCGCCGCTGATCCGGCCCTGCGGCAGGATCTCGAGGCGCGTCGAGGCGCGGATCACACCCTTGACGTTGCCGGCGACCACGATCGAGTTCGCGACCAGGGTCGCGTCGGCCTCGGCATCCTCGGAGACGAAGATGTCCGTCCGGGCGGTGACGGTGCCCTGGAACTGGCCGTGGATGTGAACGTCGCCGTTGGACTCCATGTCCCCGCGCCAGATCGTGTCGGCGGCGATGACGCTGGTCGGCTGGCTGGTGCTGTACGGCGACTGATCGATGTCCATACCGGCTCCCCCCGACGGCGCCGATTCGCGTGCGTAGGCAGGGAAGGCGCTCTGGGGCTGTGGACCCGGCCGGGGCGGGGTCTCGCGGGCCGATTCCTGCTCGTACACGTACTCGGCCTCCGGTTCGAACTCGTCGTCCTGGTCGCCACGGTCGTCCCGGCGGGCGGCAGGCTGCTGCCGGAGGGTCTCCAGCTGGCGAGAGAACGTCTCCGGCGTCTTGTTGCTGTCCCGGTTATCACGGCGGAATACCACGGTCCGATCCCTCTCACTCTGCTCGGTCGAGCGATGCGACGCGTGACGTGCGTTCACGACGGCGGTGCGTCCGCGCCGAACTGCCTCCCGGCGACGGTTGACCTGCTCGGGTCGCCGGATCGCGCGGGAATCAGGGTGTACGTACACTCTAACACAAGCGGACAACGGGTGAACCCCGGTGCGCTCAGCAGGTTCGCCTGGGTGGTGGCTGTCCCGACCGCTCACCTCGTCGGGTCGACGATCGGTTGCATGACCGCGCCCGGTTGTTCTGGTAAACGACAACTGCACCGGAAACGGATTGATTGTCCGGCTGCCGATCACCCGGAGATGCCCATGTCCGATCACGACACACGACCGAATCCGGAGTCGACCATCCGCCGGGCGACGGTGGTGACCCTCGACTGGTCGCCGCTATCCGACGCATCCCTGGCCGTGGCGAATGGGGCACTCGACGCCTGGTTCGGCGTCGAGTCCGCCCCGGCCCGCACGGCCGCTGTCGCGATCGGCGGTCCGATGGGCTGGCAGTCCGGCGTCGTCGTTCAGCGGACTGCCAACCTATCGCACGGCCGCGGACTGTTGCTCTGGAGCCTGTCCAAGACCGTCCTCGCCGCCGCGGCCTTCCGGCTGGTCGATCTCGGCCGGCTGACGCTTGGTCGTCGGGTCGTCCACCTGCTGCCGGGGACGCCCATCGATCCGGTGGCGACCGTCGGCCAGTTGCTCAGCCACACCGCCGGCCTCCCCGACTACGGTGACTGGCCGGGATACCACGAGGCGGTGGCCAGGCATCTCGATGCACCCTGGCCGCTGGAGACCTATCTCGAACGAGCCCGGTCCGTCGGGCCGCTCGGGCCGGCCGGTGGTCAGTGGCGGTACAGCAACATCGGGTATCTCCTGGTCCGCCGGATCATCGAGACGACCAGTGGGTTGCCCCTGACCGCGGCGCTCGCGCGACTGGTCTTTGCGCCGCTCGGTCTCAGCCGGACATCGGTCGCGCTCACGCCGGACGACGTGGGCCACCTGCTGTTCGACGGGGCCGGAGGCAGTCCGGGCATAGGTCCGCCCACCTACCACCCCGGTTGGGTCGCGCACGGCGTCGTCCGCTCGACGATCGAGGAGACCGCCGCCCTGTTCGACCGTCTGCTGGGTGGCCAGTTGCTCTCGCCGGGATCGTTGGCCTCCATGACGACCCCGGTCGTCCGTGTCGCCGAGCGGACGTCGCCCGGGCGACTCGCCTGGGGGCACGGCGTCCTGCTCGGGACCGGACTGTCGATCGGCGGTGTGACGGGCCACACCGGTGCCGGCCCCGGGAGCACGACCGCCGCCCTGCGGATCGTCAATCGCTCCGGTCGCGCGATCACCATCGCCACCGCGATCGATGACGAGCGTGAGCACGGGTCCGCCGAGCTGGCGCTCCGGCTGACGGCCGTCGTCCTCGATGAGACGGAGGGCAGCCGTGGGAACCAGGAGTGAGATCCTCCGTCGAATCCCGCGAAGCACCAAAATGGGAGGCCGACGGGTCGTCGGGTTGCCGGGCGGCTTCAGCGCCCGGTCGGTGGCGCTCCCCCAGTTGCCTCATGCTCTAGCCTCTCCGGTAGGCTGGGTCGATCGGCACATCGAGATCGCACGCCGGACTCCGGCGTCGTGAAGGCTCTGTCAAAGCGACGATCCGTTTGTCATCATGTGGCAATCGCGACGCTCCGACGATCCGATGCCCACGGGCCGGATCATCGTCCCCGAGGGGATGGACAGAGGACCAGACGGTGCCACAGCCAGCTGACCACGCTCACGACACCGACAACGTTTCCGCGGACCTGATCGGGACGCCCATCGCCGAGCTTCGGCGCCGGCTGGGAGCAGGCGAGGCGACCTCGGTCGGGCTCGCCGGGGCCTACCGGGACCGGATCGCCGCGATCGACGCCGCCGGCCCGACCCTGCGGTCGGTGCTGGAACTCGGCCCGGAGGCGGACGCCGCGGCGTCCGCCCGGGACCGGGAGCGGGCGGAGGGCGGGAGCCGGGGGCCGCTCCACGGCATCCCGGTGCTCATCAAGGACAACATCGCCACGACCGACGGGATGGAGACGACCGCCGGGTCGCTGGCGCTGGTCGGTGCCCGCCCGGCCCGCCCGGCCCATGTCGTCGAGCGGCTGGAAGCGGCCGGGGCGGTCATCCTCGGCAAGACCAACCTGAGCGAGTGGGCCAACTTCCGCTCGACGAGCCCGTCCAGCGGCTGGAGCGGTCGTGGCGGGCAGACTCGCAACCCGTACGCGCTCGATGCCTCGCCGTCCGGCTCGTCGTCCGGTTCGGGGGCGGCGATCGCGGCCTCGCTCGGCGCGGTCGCGCTCGGGACGGAGACCAACGGCTCGATCCTCTGCCCGGCGGCGGCCTGCGGGCTGGTCGGGATCAAGCCGACGGTCGGCCTGACCAGCCGGGCCGGTGTGATCCCGATCTCCTGGACGCAGGACACGGTCGGCCCGATGGCCCGGACCGTCGCCGACGCCGCCCTCGTCCTGTCGGTCATCGCCGGGTCCGACCCGCACGACGCCATGACGGCCGGGGCCAACCTGCACCGGAGTGACTACACCCTCGCTCTCGACCCGGACGGTCTGCGCGGCGCCCGGATCGGGGTCGCCCGGTCCGTCTACTGGGGCTATAGCGTCGCCGCCGATCGGGTCGCCGAGGAGGCACTCCAGGTCTTCCGGGACCTCGGCGCCGAGGTGATCGACCCGGCGGACATCCCGACCGCGACCGACCTGGCCGGTGGCTGGCCGCCGCGGAACATGGACGGCATGAACGTCATGCTCTACGAGTTCAAGGCGGGGCTCAACGACTGGCTGGCCGGGCTCGGACCGGACGCGCCGGTCCGCTCGCTCGCCGATCTGATCGCCTTCAACGTCGCCCATGCTGAGCAAGAGATGCCGTACTTCGCCCAGGAGCTGCTCGAGATGGCCGAAGCGAAGGGGCCGCTGACCGAGCCCGAGTACATCGGCGCCCGGGAGCGGACCCACCGGCTGGCCCGGACCGAGGGGATCGACGCCGTGATGGCCGAGCACCGGCTCGATGCCCTCGTCATGCCGACGATGAGCCCGGCCGCCAAGATCGACCTGGTCAATGGCGAGTCGCACCGGGGGGCGGCGTCCAACCCGTCGGCGATCGCGGGCTACCCGGCGATCACCGTCCCGGCCGGTCTCGCCGGTGGTCTGCCGGTCGGGATCACGTTCACGGGCCGGGCCTGGAGCGAGGTGACCCTGATCCGGCTGGCGTTCGCATTCGAGCAGGCGACCAAGGCCCGGACCGAGCCGACTTACCGGGTCGCCGGCGCCATGCCGCCGACCCGCCAGCGGAATGCGTAGCGCGCGACAACACGATGATGTCTTCTCTCTCCGAGGCCACTGAACGGCAGGTTCCCCGGCTCCGGGTCGCTGGTCTGACCCGGCGATTCGGCGATGTCGTCGCGAACGACGGGCTGGGCCTGACCGTCGGCGCCGGCGAGATCGTCGGGCTGCTCGGCGAGAACGGCGCCGGCAAGTCCACGCTCCTCGCGATCCTCGCCGGGATGACGACGCCGGACGCCGGGGAGATCCGGGTCGATGGCGATGTCGTCGCACTCCGCAGCCCGGCCGACGCGATCCGGGCCGGGGTCGGGACGGTCTTCCAGCACTTCGCGCTCGTCCCCGTCTTCACCGTCCGGGAGCAATTGCGGCTCTCGGGTGGCCGGATCGACCCGGCTGACACCCTGCTGGGGGATCTCGACCCCGGTCAGTGCGTCGCCGATCTCTCGGTCGGTGAGCGGCAGCGACTGGAGATCGCCCGGGTGCTCGCCCGCCAGCCCCGGCTGCTCCTGCTCGACGAGCCGACGTCGACCCTGACCGGTGCCCAGGTCGAGCGACTGTTCGTGGACGTGCGGCGACTCCGGGACCGGGGGACCGGCATCGTCTTCGTCACGCACAAGCTGCCGGAGGCGCTGGCCATCGCGGATCGGCTCGTCGTCATGCGACGAGGGGCGATCGTCGACGAGGTGAGGCGTGACGACTCCCGCGCCGGTGGGAGGGCGTGGGAAGTCGGCGTCGAGGAGCGCCTGCTCACGGCGATGTTCGGCGGGGTGCGCACGGCGGCGGCGGCCGAGATCGCGGGTGTCGCGCCGGTCAAGCCGAAGCCATCCGGGACTGCTCATCTCGGGGTGGCTGTCGTAGGTGCCGACTCGAAACCCCTGCTGAGCGTCCGGGAAGCGAGCGCGTCGACCGGCTACGGGCGCCATCGGCCGCGGGACGTCTCGTTCGAGGTTCGGGCCGGGGCGATGCTGGCGATCATTGGGATCGACGGTCAGGGGCAGCGGGAGCTGGCCGAGTTCCTCGTCGGTCATCTGACGGGGACCGGCAGCGTCCGGCTCGACGATCGGGAGCTCGCCGGCTCCAGCGCGGCCGAGCGCCAGGGCCTGGGCCTGAGCTATCTCACCGACGATCGCACCGGCGAGGGTGGGGTCGCGGACCTCTCCGTCTCGCTCAACCTGCTCCTGAAGCGCCAGCGCCGGCCCGCCTCCCAGCGGCTCGGCGTGCTGCGGGCTGGCGCGATCCGCGAGCAGGGACGACGCCTCATCGATCGATGGGGCATCTCGCCGCCAACCCCGTCGGTCGCGATGGGCACGCTGTCCGGGGGCAACATGCAGAAGGTCCTGCTGGCCCGGGAGATGGAACTGGCGCCGCGCCTGCTCGTCGCCGGCAACCCGACGCACGGCCTCGATCTGCGGACGCAGGAGCTGGTCTGGGATGCCCTAGGGCGGGTGACGGGGCGGGGCGGGGCGGTCGTCCTGTTCACGCCCGATCTCGATGAGGCGATCGCGCGGGCCGATGAGATCGCGGTCCTGGCCGAGGGTCGGCTGTCGCCGGCGACCCGGGCGATCGATACCGATCGCGCCTCCGTCTCGCGGATGATGGTCTCGGGATGGTGACGGGGACGCCGGCGGTCCGGCTGGCTGCGCGACCGGCCGTGCCCGGATGGGTCTCGGGATCGCTCGAATCCTTGGCCGCCGTCGTGGTGGCGGTCCTGGTCGGTGCGGTGATCCTCGCCCTGACCGGGAACGACCCGTTCGACGCCTACCGCGCCCTGGTCGACCGGACGCTGCTGCGCCCGGCTGGCCTGCAGGAATCGCTGGTCCGGGCAACGCCGTTGCTGCTGACCGGGACCGGGGTCTTGATCGCCGTCCGGGCCGGAGTCTGGAACGTCGGGGTCGACGGCCAGGTCCTGATCGGGGCGATGGCGGGGGCGGTCGCCGCGTCGCACCTGCTCTCGGCCAGCCGGCCGGTCCTCTGGCTGGGGGTCGCGCTCACCGCCGGGGTGGCCGGGGCGCTCTGGGCGCTGCCGCCGGCGCTGCTCCGGGCCCGGTTCGGGGTCAACGAGATCGTCTCGACGATCATGTTCAACTACGTCGCGATCTCGCTGACCGCCTGGCTGGTCAAGGGGCCGCTCCGGGACGAGTCGCTCGTCACGCCGCAGACCCCGTCGATCCCGCGGGAACTCCGCCTGACGATGCTGGGCGACACCAGGATCCACATCGGCCTGATCGTCGCCGTCGTGGCGATCGTCGTGCTCGGGGGCGTCCTGCGCTGGACCGTGGCCGGCCTGGAGCTGAGGGTCGTCGGCGCGAACCTTCGCGCCGCCCGCCACGCGCTGATCCCCGTCCGGGCGTATCTCGCGGGGGCGTTCCTGATCAGCGGGGCGTTCGCCGGTCTGGCGGGTGCCAACGACGTCCTCTCGACCAAGGGGACCTTCCAGGCGGAGTGGAACCCGGCGTACGGCTTCGTCGCGTTCGCGCTCGTCTTCCTCGCCCGGCGGAACCCCTGGGCGCTGCTGCCGGCCTCGCTCCTGTTCGGGATGCTCTCCTACGGGGCAGACGTGATGCCGAGAGCGGCCGGGATCGACCCGGCGTTCTTCGGCTTCTTCGAGGGGACCCTGCTGGTCACGCTGGCGATCACCGGCTGGCTCCACCGGTTCCCCGCCTTGCGCCGCTGGAGGGGGGACGCCTGATGGAGCTCGATGTCCAGACGGTCGTCGCCACGATCCTGTCAGCCGCCATCCTCGCGTCGGTGCCGCTGATGCTGGCGGCGACCGGGGAGGCGATCGGCGAGCGGACCGGCGTCCTCAACCTCGGGATCGAGGGGACGATGCTGCTGGCGGGGTTCGTCGCCTTCCGGGTCGGCCTGGCGTCCGGCTCGGTCGTGCTCGGGCTGCTCGCCGGTCTCGGGACCGGGGTGCTGACCGGTGTCCTGTTCGGCCTGCTGGTCACGCTGGCCGGCGCCGATCAGGTCATCGTCGGGATCGGTCTGACACTGGCGGGGACCGGTCTGTCCGGGTTCCTGTTCCGGAACGCGTTCGGGTCGGAGCAGCCGCTGCTCGCGATCGGCGTCGGCCGGCCGCTCGACGGGCTGGCGGAACGGGTGCCGGTCGTCGGGGCGGCGCTGTTCGGGCAGCACTGGTTCGTCTATCTGGCGTTCGGCCTGGTGGTCCTGGTCGATCTCACCCTGCGCCGGACGTTGCTCGGGCTTCGGTTCCGGGCGGCGGGGGCAGCGCCATTCGCCGTCGACGCGGCCGGCGTCAGCGTGGCGGCGGTACGGATCGTCGCGACGATGATCGCCGGCGGGTTGTCCGGGCTGGCCGGCGCGTCCCTGGTCCTGATCGACCTCGGCTTCTTTCGACCCGGGATCACCGCCGGGGCTGGCTTCATCGCGGTCGCGCTGGCGATGCTCGGTCGGTTGACGCCGTGGCGGATCGCGGTCGCGGCCATCCTGTTCGGCGTCCTCGAAGGTCTGAGCCCGGGTCTCCAGGTGGCCGACGTGCCGATCAGCGTCGAGTTCCTGCAGCTCCTGCCCTACCTCGGTATCGTGGTCGCCCTGCTCCTCGCCCGGCGCCACATCGCCCTCCCGGCGGCGCTCGGCCGACCGTACCGGCGCGGACAGGGTCGGGTCGAGGCGTGAGCTGGCCCCATCCAAACCGTACGACCAGGCCGGGTGATGGCGGTTGCGGCCGCCATTGGCGGACTCTACCCTTCCGGACAGACCGTCCATTCATCGCTGAGCGAATGCCGGAGGCCGCCATGGGTCCTATCGCGTACCGATCGTTTCCCGTCTCATCGCCATCGCCCATTCGTCCGCGCCACCTCGGCGTCACGCTGGCGCTGGCGATCCTGCTCCTCGTCCCCCTGCTGCCGTCATCGGCCGCCGCCCAGGAGGACGTCAGCAGCGTCGCGATCGTGACGCCGGCCAGCCGGACCAATCAGGGCTGGGACCAGCAGGGCGTCGACAACCTCGTCGCCGTCGGGACGCAGATCGGGGTCGAGGTCGAGGTCGCCGAGAACGCGGGCTACGACGACATCACGCCGATCCTGCTCGATCTCGTATCGGACGGTTCGCAACTGATCGTCTGCCACGCCTCGGGGTATCAGACCGTCTGCCCGGACTTCGCGGCGACGGAGCAGGTGCCGGTGGTCGTGATCGAGAACCCGGGCGCCGTCTCGGCCGGGCTCGTCTCCGATATCGAGACCCAGGCCCAGGAGGCGGCCTATCTCGCCGGGGTGATGGCGGGTAACGAGACCCGGACCGGCACCGTCGCCATCGTCGTGACCGGCCAGCCGCCGACCTGGAATTACATGGCCGTCGGGTTCGCCGAGGGGCTCAAGGCCGCCCGGCCCGATGCCCGGCTGATCTACACTTCGGTCGGCGAGGGGACCTATGACGACGCGGCCGGCGCCAAGCAGGTGACGGACACCGTCCTCGCCGCCAACGCCGACATCGTCTTCGGCATGGGCGACGGGGCCGCCTTCGGCATGGTCCAGTCGATCCGGGAGTTCAACCAGTCCCGCCCCACCGAGCAGCAGGCGCGCTTCATCGACGTCATCGGCGACAAGTCGCAGGGCGACGCCCGCGATCTCCTGCTGACGTCGGTGCTGTTCGACTATACGGTCGCCTACGCGCAGTTCATCTCGGATGTCGAGGCCGGCACCTTCGGGTCCGTCTACACGATGAACGTGGCGAACGACGGCGTCCGACTCCTGCCGCCACCGATCGCCGTCCGGCCCGAGACGACCGCCGCCGTCGAGGCCGCCCGGACCGCGATCATCGACGGGAGCGTTGTCGTCTCGGCGATCGGCGACGCGGGCGGGATGCAGGCTCGCCTCGACGCCCTCTTCCCCCGGACCTGATCACCGTCGGCTTGGCCCCCCATGGCGCTTCATCCTGCGTCGCGGGCCGTCGTCCACGCTACACGGCGTATTCCTCGATCGGGGAAACGGTACGGCGATTCCCCGATCGATCCACGGCATCGCCTTTGCGTCACAACGGACAGCTCCGGCACGATGGGTGGCGGGAATTGGCGACCGGGCCCCGTCCGTTCGACAGGGGTCGGGTTGGAGGAAAACACATGATGCATCGCGTACTTCCCGAGGGGATGCAGCGGCTCGTCGTCGCCGCGCTGGCAACCATTGCCCTGATGTTCGCGCTGGTCTCGCCCGCGTTCGGTCAGACCACGCCGGAGGCCACGCCAGTCGCCGGTCCGCCGACGCCGGCTCTGACGCTCGGCGATGACCAGGCGGCGATCGCCGTCGTCCACGCCTCGGCCGCGATCCCGGCGGTCGACATTCTCCTCGATGACCAGGTCGCCCTCTCCAACGTCTCCTTTGGCACGGTCAGCGAGTTCCTGAACGTCGACAGTGGCGACCACAACGTCAAGGTCGTCCCGGCCGGTGGCGATGTCTCGCAGGCCGTCGTCGACACCGATGTCTCGCTCGACAGCGGCAAGGTCTACGCCGTCGTCGCCGCCGGTACCGCCGAGGAGCCGGAGGTCAAGGCGTTCGAGATTAACAACGACCCGACCGCCGATGACGCGATCCGGATCGTGGCCATCCACGCTGCCTCCGCTGTCGACGCCATCGACGTCGCGCCGGTCGGTGGCGACGCGGTGATCGAGGATCTGTCCTACTTCAACGCCTCGGACAGCGTCGACTACACCGGGCAGACGGTGGACCTCGAAGTCCGCGCCACCGGTGAGCAGGGCTCGCTGGCCGTGCTGCCGTCCTTCCCGGCCACGTCCGGTTCGTCGATCGCGGTCATCGTGACGACCGATGCCTCGGGCGCCCCGCTGCCGCTCTACGTCGGCACCTTCCCCGGCACCGAGTCCGATTCCGAAGCCGTCGCCACGCCGGCCGAGTAACGCCTCTCGGAATCACCCGACGGTCAACGAGACGGGCGGTCGCTGAAGAGCGACCGCCCGTCTCGTCGTGCCGATGATTGCCGAGCCGACGCGATCAGTCCGCGATCAGCGCCGTCTCGCGCTCGGCTGACCGGATCGTCGCCTGATCGTTGACACCGCCGACGATCGCGACATCCCAGAAGTCGATCTCCGCGTCCTCGGCGACGGCCAGCGGCACGACGCCCTGTGAGGCATCGGTGCAGTGAGTCATGCGGTTAGAGGCGGCGACGAAGCGGGCGCGCCGCCGGATCTGGTCCATTCGCTCGGCGGCGATGCCGTCGCGCCCACCGAGCAACGTGTCCGGCGCGAGTGCCACGGTGCCGGCCGCGAGGGCGACCGGGTCGAGCAGATCGAGGCGCCGGGCCCGGAAGCGGAGGTGGATCGGGTCGCCGGTCTCCAGCCGGAGGATGCCGCCACCGAGGGCGGCTTCCGGGGTGACGTGTCCGACGGCGGCGCCATGACTCACGCCCGAGTAGCGGCCGTCGCTGATGAGGGTCGCCAGCTTCCGCATCGCCCGGTTGGCGTTGATGTGCTGCATCGGCGCGAACATCTCGGGCATCCCGTAGGCGGCCGGACCCTGCGCGGAGACGACGATTGCCAGCTTGAGCGTGCCGGTCGCGACCATGTGGTCGAACAGCGCGTCCGGCGGGAGCCCCTCGCCGGTGGAGAGGTCGAGGCCCAGTAACCCGGCATTGTGCTGCCAGATCCGGGCGAGCAGGCCCGCGTCGAAGGTCGCCCGGTCGCGGAGATGGTGGAGCAGGTGGACGTCGAGGAGGGCGTTGTTGGCCGCCTCCTCGTTCTCGAACCGGAGGACCAGGGCGATCTGCTCGTCGAAGTGGTCGACCTGCGCTTCCGGCATCCCGCTGATCTTGACGACGGCGCTGTCGAACCAGTTGCCGGTCAGGATGTCCACCCCGGAGATCGTCCGCCTCGGGGTGTGGAGGATGACCGGGTTGTTGGTCACGCCCGTGGCGCTCAGGTTGGTCTCGTCGGAGAGGCGCTCGCGCCAGGTCGTGCCGGTCACGGTCATGGCGTCGAGGTCCATCGGCGCCCCATTCTGGACCAGTTCGTAGATCAGGGTCTCCATTCCCCGGATCTCGCCGGAGCAACACTGTTTGGCGAGGGCGAAGATGTCGCGGCCCTGGGTCAGGCTGTAGTCGAAGATGTCCGGGATGGCGTGGGCGTGGTGGATCCGGTCCAGATCCCAGATGCTGAACCGGTGGCCGCTGTAGATCACGGCGCCGACGAAGTGCATCAGCAGGTTGGTGCTGCCGCCGCTGGCGCTGTGGGTCCGGATCGCGTTGCCGACGTTGTCGAGCAGGATGCGGCTGACACCGCACTCCGGCCGGTTCGGCAGCGTCATCAGGTCCGCTACGACCCGGTCGACCTGGGCGCTGGTCGGTGGGTCGGTCAGCAGTTCGACGGCGGGGTGGACGAGGCCCATCCCGGCGACCATGTTCCGGGATGAGTTGCCCGTCCCGTTGAAGGCGCAGATCCCGCCCTTGGAGTCGCAGGTGTTGATCGCCAGCGCCCGCTCGAAGTGGGCGTGACGCTCCGTCGACAGGATGCCGAGTTCGACCGCGCGGATGAAGACGCCCTGGAAGGCGGTGTTGGAGGAGCACTGGAGGATGTAGGCCATCGTGTCCTCGAGATCCTCGGCGATCTCGGGGTGTCCGGCGGTGACGGCATCGGTGGCGAGCTGGGCCAGCTCCTCGCGGACATCGGCCGGGATCTCGCCGCCCTTGAGGACGTGGGCCGGCGCGAAGGCAGCGAAGACCGGCGCCTCGCCGCGGAGCCGGCGCAGCGTGTCGAGGTGGGCGAGGGCCGCGACGACGGCCAGCGGCATCTTGTCGCAGCTCTGGATCACGAAGGCGCCGTGGTAGCCGTGCGCCTCCATCTGGTTGACCACCATCTCGGCGATGGCATTGCGGCTCTGGAGGCTGTAGCTCATCCCCGGCGTGCTCTGGGCGGTGCCGTCGCAGAGCACCGGGACGCTGAACGAGAACGGCACGCCACCGCGATCCCAGATCGCGAGGGCCGCCCGGGCGATCGTGCCCTGGTCGACGACATGGGCTGGGTGGTCGGGCGAGCCGCCGATGATCGCGATCCGGGGCGCGTTGTCGTTGAGCCGGTCGTAGATCGCCCCGAGGGTCCAGTCGGGCTGGCGGCGCTTCTCGCCCTCGAACGTGACCTCGCGGTAGGCGCGGTCGAGGATGCCGGCAATCGTGATCGGCTCGTTGGCCTTGCCCTGGACGTTGTAGCTGTACGGGTTCTCGCCGACCATGCGCAGTGGGACGGGCTGCCCGGCGGGGCGGGAGCCCGTCGCGTCATGACCGTTGCGGGCGGGACGATCCATATCGGAGACCACGGTGACATCCTCCTGCGGATGGGGCCTTGCCATTGGCCACGTCGCTGTGGCGGAGCTGATGGGATATCCCGGCATGATAGCACCGGCTCTGCGTCACTTCGCCCGAAACATCGTCGGCGCCAGGGGCCGGTTGGACCCGGTTCCGTCGATCTTCCCGTGATCCTCATCGTCGACCGGACGATCCGACCGGTTCGACGCGGCCCCCGACGTGCATAGCATCATCCTTAAGTTCTATGGTCAGGACGCGACGCTGGGTCGGTCCGGCATGAGGGAGATGACGACATGGCTGGTGGATTCGGAAAACTGGTGCTGCGTGGGGTCGCCGGTGGGCTGATGGCGGGCCACGGTGCCCAGAAGCTGTTCGGCTCGTTCGACGGCCCGGGGCTGGACGGCACGACGCAGCTGATGGGTGCGCTGAATCTCAAGCCAGCCGGGCTGTGGGCGCGAACCGCGGCCATCAGCGAATTCGGCGGCGGCGTGCTGACGGCGCTCGGCTTCATGCATCCCGCCGGTCCGCTCGCGATGATCGGTGCCATGAGCATGGCGACCCGCAAGGCGCATTGGAACAAGCCGATCTGGGTGACCAGCGGCGGCGCGGAACTGCCGGTCGTCTACCTGGCGATCGCGGCCAGCCAGATCATCAGCGGCCCCGGTCCACTGTCTCTCGACGTGATCCTTCGCTCTCGGCTTCCCGGCTGGACGGTCCCGGTCGGACTCGCCGTCATCGCCGGCAGCGTCTACTACGCGATCTCCCTGGAGGAGGCCAGCGAGGCCGCTCCCACGGCGGACGCGGACCCCGCCGGCGATGACACGGCGATGGGGTCCAGCGCGGCCTAGACCGAGCGAGATGGTCGACCGCGTTGCGTCAGTACCTGGCGCGTCGGAGGACCCGGGCGACCTTGTCCGGGTCCTCCAGTCCGCTCGCGTGGATCTGCGCGAGGGTCGCCTCCAACGGGTATCCCAGCCGTCGGATCTCGGACCGCCAGCGTTGCCCCGGCTCGTCCCAGTCGGACACGCCGTAGGCGCAGCGGAGATCGCCGTCCTTGGGGTTGCCGACCGCCGAGACGTCGACGAGGTTCCGGTTGCCGACCCGACGCTGATAGCTGATATGGACGTGGCCGAAGGCGAGCGTGTCGAAGACCGCGTCGCCCAGGATGTCGTTCAGTTCGTCGTCTCCGGCCGCCGGGTCGAGCCGGGCGCGAAGATCCCACGGGTTGGCGTGGACGACGTACAGGGCGTGTCGGGGCTGGTCGCGGCCGGGTGCCAGCACCCGGTGGGAGAACGGTAACTGCGCCAGCCAGGCAACGCCCTGCGGGCCGATCGCCGACGCGGCGAAGTCCCAGGACCCGTCGAGCGCGGCCGCGACGAGGTCGTCGTCGGTGTTGCCCTTGAGGATCACCCAGTCGGGACGGGCCCGAAGCCGTTCCAGGACGCCGGCCGGGTCCGGACCGACCTCGCAGAGATCGCCGGCGACCACGATGAGATCGTACGGGCCGCTCGCTTCGATGTCGGCGATGACGGTCTCCAGCGCCAGGCTGAAGCCGTGGATGTCGGACATGACCACGACACGCATGAGACGAAGCTCCTCGAACTGGGGTAGGATTTCAGCGTCTTTCCGATCGGTCATCGATCGATACCGACGAACTGCGCGACGATCTCCCGTCCGTCTATCGACCAGATCCGATCGCCATCCGCGAGATGATCACCGCTGGCCGTCCTCCGGTCCCACAGCGTCCCACGTCCAGCGTCCCACGTCGCTCGAGTTCTTGACAGGCTACCACGATGCGCGCGCCGTTCTCCGAGACGATTCCCGCTCCACTCTCGCCCCTCGTCGGCCGGGCGTCCGATATCCAGTCCGTGCTCCGATCCCTGGCCGATCCGGACGTCCGGCTCCTCGTCCTGACCGGGACCGGTGGTGTCGGCAAGACTCGGCTTGCCACCGCCATTGCCAGGGAGATCCAGGCGGCGGGCGAGATGTCCTCGTTCCCCGACGGCGTCGCCTTCGTCTCGCTGGTCGGTGTCAGCGACCCGGATCTCCTGCTCCCCACGATCGCCAGCACGCTCGAGATCCCGGTCCTGTCGGATCTCATCCCGGCCCTGATCCTGGCGTTGCAGGATCGCCGGATGCTCCTCGTACTCGACAACTTCGAGCAGATCATCGAAGCGACTGGCCACGTCGTCTCCCTGTTGCGGACACTCCCCCGGTTGTCGATCCTGGTCACCAGCCGGCGGGTGCTCCGCGTGGCCGGGGAGGTCGATTTCCCGGTCCCGACCCTCGCTCTGCCCGACGAGGGAACCAGTCAGCGAATGTCGGACCTGGCCGAGAGTCCGGCCGTGAGCCTGTTCATCCAGCGGGCGGGATCGACCGGCAATGGTCAGCCGCGATTCGGCGACCAGGACGCCTCGACGCTCGCGGCGATCTGCCGACGGCTCGACGGCCTGCCGCTCGCGATCGAACTCGCCGCCGCTCGAACCGTGATCCTGTCCCCTGACCAGTTGCTGACACGCCTCGATGACCGGCTCGGTCTGCTCACACGGGGCGGGCCCGATCTGCCGGTCCGCCACCAGACACTCCGGGCGACCATCGGCTGGAGTTACGACCTGCTCGAGGAGACCCAGCGGGCCTGGTTGCGGCGTCTCTCGGTCTTCCCGGACGGTTTCACCCTCGATGCGGCGATCCAGGTCGTCAGTGGAGCCGGGTTGCCGGAAGTCCTCGCCGGTCGACCAGACGCGGAATCCGACCTCGCGTCGGCGGCCCTGTGGAATGAGGCCGCTGCGCAGGTCGACGTCCTGGAGGAGTTGGTCGGCCACAGTCTGATCGGCGTGGATCGGACGGTCCCCGAGGTTCCCCGCTTCACCATGCTCGAGACGGTCCGGGCCTTCTCGGCCGAGCAACTCCGGAAGGCGGGGGAGGAACGTCCCGCCCAGGCGGCGATGGCCGCGGTCTTCCTGAACCTCGGCCGGTCCGTCATGCTGATCAGTTCGCCGAAGGACCGCGAGGGCTGGGTCGAGTCGATCGGCCGGGAATACGACAACATCCGTGCGGCGATGTCCTGGTTCCTGACCGAGGGGACCGCCCAGCTGGCCGTCGAGATGGCGTCGTCGCTCTGGCGATTCTGGGATGCCCGGGCGCTGGCGACCGAAGGAGCCAACTGGCTTCAGATGGCGCTGGATCGACCGGGGGACGTCACGCCCCAGATCCGCGGCGTCGCCTTGAACAATCTCGCGAATCTGCTCTCGGATCGCTCCGACCTCGAATCGGCCCGGTCGCTCTACACGGAGAGCCTGGAGATCGTTCGGGTGAGCGGCTCCAGGCGGGACGTCGGCGACGTCCTCAATAACATCGGCCTCATGGCGATGTGGCTGGGCGACTACCAACTCGCCGCGGGACGCTTTCGCGAGTCGATCGCGATCCGGAAGGAGACCGGCGACGACCTGGGCCTCTCGATCGCCCTGCTCAACGCCGGCGATAACGCCCTCCACGCGGGTGACCTGGCGCAGGGAATCGACTATCTGGATGCGGCCCGGCGGATCCGGGAGCGGCATGGTGATCGGCGAGGCCTGGCGTACGTCGATTACCTCACCGGCCGCGGACGGATGTACCAGAACTCCGATGAGGCGATGCCGCTGTTCGAGCGCAGCCTCGCCGTCTTCCTGTCGATATCGGACACGGCCGCGGCGGCGAGTGTGCTCACCGCGATGACCCGGTTCCATGCCCGGCACCATGACATCGGGGCGGCGGTCGCCTCCATGCAGCGGGCGCTGGCGGTGATCATCTCGATGAGCGACCGACGCGGTCTCGCCGGATGCCTGGAACTCATTGCCGAGATCGCGATGGAAAGGGGCCGCCCGCTGCGAGCCGCCCGTCTGCTGGGAGCCGCCGCCAATGAGCGGCAATTGATCCGGGTGCCGATCGCCCGGCTGCTGCGATCGTGGCACCTGGACCTCATCGCCCGAACCAAGGCCGCGGCCGGAGAGGCCCTCTATCAGGCCGCCTGGACGGACGGTCGTGAGACAGGGGTGTCCGGGACCCTTCCGGATGCCGAGCTCGAACTCCGGGAGATCACGCCCGCGATCGACGGACGGTTACCGGCCGCGCCGTCATCCATGAACGGTCAGTCAAGCAGTGAACCCGCCCGCCAGCTGGGCACGCTGACTCACCGCGAGATCGAGGTCCTGCAACAAGTTGCCAAGGGACTCGGGGACCGGGAGATCGGCTACGAACTCGGGATCGGGCAGCGAACGGTGTCGACGCACGTTGCCAGTCTGCTGACCAAACTCGCCGTTCCGAGCCGATCGGCGGCGGCGGCGGCGGCCGTCCGGATGGGCGTCGCCTGATACCGAATTCGGGTAAACGGTCGGTGCACGCGTGACCCCTCCCTGGGGGAGCATACCGCTCCCCCAGCCCCGCTCCGGTTCCGCCGCCGAGGGGTCTACCGCGAGCCCTGGCTCCGGTGGCGATCGCTCGGGCGGTCCTGGCGATTCCGTTTGCCCCGTTTCTGGCGTCGCCCCCCGCCATCGGTTGAGGACTCGTCCTTCCACGACGTTCGCTCGCGGATCGTGTCGGCATCGGTCCAGACGGGAACGGCATCCTCGGACCCATATCGGCTCCCGCCGAGGATCGCGTCGAGGTCGCCCGTTACCGATCGGCTCGCGGCCCATCCGCCCTGGCGTTGAGTCGTCGAGTTCAGGGCGGTCCTGAGCAGCAGGGGCAGATGGCTGTCGATGATGCTCCCGGCCCGCCACCGGCGAACATCAGGCAGCGGCGCCGCCTCGTCGATCTCCCACCAGGCGGGCTCATCGACCAGCGCCGGCGCCGGCGTCCGCGGCTCCCCGGCGCGTTCCGGATCGGACACGATGAATCGGGTGTAGTCGACGTCCGCTCGCGCCGGACGGACGTCGGGAAGGCGATCCTCTCGGAAGGCGTCACGTTCGATCGAGTCGTTCATCTCGGCGCTCCTCCTTCTGGATGATGGTCGGCTCCAGGCTGACCGATCACTCCCGACATGGAGATCGCAGAAGCCCGGCCACCATGATGGTTAATAGTCGAGGCGATCACCCGGAGCACGGTCGCGATGGATCCGTCACAGATCGACGATATCCGTGGGACAGGTGCGGCATATGCTGGTTCCAGGAGCCATGAGGGGCGATCATCCGGCCAGCCACCGGTGATGGCCCGTCGGCGCCGGCAACGGGCCGACACCCTCACCTCCCATCTCCCTATACGTCTGGCCGGTTGACTCTGGCCGGCCAGACGCTCCCCCATCCCTTCACGCGAGCCGGTTGATGGTCCCAGCCAGACCACCCTCCGGCTCGCGCTCGCCATCATCCCCGGACGGGCGGCCTCCGGCTCCCGTGGAGCCGCACCCTACAGGGCGGACGGTGCCAGGTAGGTGAGCAGGGTCCGGACGCCGAAGCCC
>CAXTHM010000007.1:30681-47371 GCA_964244115.1 uncultured Thermomicrobiales bacterium | reverse complement strand
CGTCGCGCCCTTGGGGAGGTAGCTGGCGGCGCTCTTGGTGAAGGCCGGCCCGGCGATGTCGAGGTGCGCCCAGGGCAGCCCTTCCCGGAATCGCTCGAGGAACAGGGCCGCCGAGATCGCGCCGCCGGGCCGACCGCCCGTGTTCTTGATGTCGGCGATGTCGCCCCGGATCTGCTCGTTCATGGATGGGGTCAGCGGCATCCGCCAGAGGTCCTCGCCCGTGGACTTCCCGGCCGCGCTGATCCGGTCCCAGAGCGCGTCGTCGGAGGAGAAGACCGCCGCCGTCGCGTTGCCGAGCGCGACGACGGCCGCACCGGTCAGGGTCGCGAGGTCGATCATCTCCTCGACGCCCTGACGTGAGGTGTAGACCAGCCCGTCGGCCAGCACGAGTCGCCCCTCGGCGTCGGTCGAGAGGATCTCGATCGTGACCCCGTTCATCGCGGTCAACACGTCGCCGGGCCGGAAGGCGTCGCCGGAGATCATGTTCTCGGCGGCGCAGATGACGCCGTGGACCTCATGCGGACAGCCGATCGCCGCAAGCGCCGACATCGTCCCGAGCACGGCGGCACCGCCCGCCATGTCGATCTTCATGTCGAGCATCCCCTCGCCGGTCTTGATCGAGTAGCCGCCGGTATCGAAGGTGATCGTCTTGCCCACGATCCCGATCCGGCGACCGGAGGCGATGTCGGCCGCCGGCCGGTAGATCAGGTGGATGAGCCGTGGCTCCGACCGGCTGCCGCGGCCGACGGCGAGGATCGCGCCGGCGCCGAGTTCCTCCAGTTGCGGCACGCCGATCTCGATGTACTCCAGCCCGGACGCCTCGGCCACCTGAGCGGCCCGGACCGCCATCGAGCCGGGATCGAGGACGTTGGCGGGCTCGTTGACGAGATCACGGGCCAGCGTCGTCCCGGTCACGATCGCGGCGGCCAAATCGAGCGCGGCCTGGCCCGTGGCCGGATCGAGGGTCGGATCGGCGACGGTGATCGTCTCGGGGTCGGCGGCGTCCGGTCCGGTGTGGGCCGTGCCGTAGTAGGTCGTGAACCGGTAGAGGGAGAGGCAGGACGCCTCGATCGCCGCCGTGGCGGCCGCCGCCGTGGCGTTGCCGTCCGGCAGGGCGACCGCGATGCTCAGGGCGCCGGCCGTCCGGGCGGCGCCGGCGGCGGCGGCGTAGCCGAGCCGGAGCGACTCGTCGCTGTCCCCCTTGCCGATGCCCGTCAGGATCAGCCGTCGGGCCGGCAGCCGGCCGAGCGTGGCGACGACCAGCGGCCGTCCCGTCGCGCCACTGAATCGGGCATCCGCGAGCAGCCCCGCGAGGACGCCATCGAGTTGGCCGTCGAGTTCCTGAAGGAGGGTGCTGGTCGGCGCCGCACCGTCGGCGCCGCTCGTGATCGGGACGATCAGCGCATCGACCGCGAGGGTGCCGGGGTGTGTCGGCTGGAACGTGATCTGCATCGAGGTCTCTCTCTGGTAGCCCGGACGACCGTCGGGACGACGCCGCCGCGGGATCGATCCGTCGTCGCCGGGGCGACCCATCGCCGCATCTTAGCGCAACCAGCCCGGATCGCCGCCCTATCGCCCGCGACGACCCCGGTCTGCCCAGGCGGCGATCCGCGGTATGATCTTCCGCGCGACCTGACCCGGACACGGGAGACGATCGATGCCGAACGGACCCGTCACACTCGAGCACCTGGTCGGGGAAACGACCGCCTTCGTCGACCCGTGGCGCATCCCCGACCTCGCCCCGACCGGGTTGCAGGTCCGTGGCCGACCAGACGACATCGAGATCGATGTCCGGCGGGTCGCGCTGGCGGTCAGCACGACGGTCGGTGTGATCGAGGCCGCGGCGGACTGGGGTGCGCAGCTCCTCCTCTGCCATCACGGGATGTTCTGGGGCACCACCCGGCCGGGCTACGATGCGGCGACCGATGCCGCTCGCCCCTGGGACCTCCGCCGGGCCGACCTGCTCCGCTCGCGCGGTCTGAGCCTGGCCGCCTACCATCTCCCGCTCGACGCGCACGCCGAGATCGGCAACAACGTCGAGCTGGCCCGGCGCCTGGGTCTGACGGTCGTCGCCTGCGACCTCGGTGCCTGGCCGGGGACGGCGGCGCGGATCGGTCTCCGGGCCGAGGCAGCCCGGCCGATGACGGCGGAGGCGCTGGGTCACCGGGTGGCGGGGGCGTTCGGTGGGGAGCCGATCGTCGTGCCGGGGAAGCCGGACGGTATCCGGACGATCGGGATCGTCTCGGGTGGCGCGACGCGGGAAATCTACGAGATCATCGGCCTCGGCCTGGACGCGTACCTCTGCGGCGAGGGCGAGGTCTGGTCCTGGAACCTCGCCCTCGAGGCCGGCGTGACGCTGGTCGTGATGGGCCACCACCGGAGCGAACGCTACGGCATCCAGGCGCTCGGCGGCTGGCTGAAGCGCCGCTTCGGCGTGGAGACCCGGTTCTTCGACGAGGCCAATCCGTTCTAGGATCGGGGCGTCGCTATGGACCGGCCGGACCGACCGGATCGACGCGGCGCTCTCCCGATGGATGCGCTGAAACCCTACCGATCGACCTATAGGGAGGAATGACGCGATGTTGGTAACGACCACCTCGACACTCGAAGGGCGACGGATCGTACGGTACCTGGGGCTGGTCAGCGGCGAGGCCATCATGGGGATCAACATCGCCAAGGACCTCTTCGCCGGGCTGCGCGACATCGTCGGCGGCCGGTCGGGGTCCTATGAGCAGGAGCTGAACAAGGCGAAGGAGGTCGCCATCAGCGAGATGGTCGCGCAGGCCGAGTCGTTCGGGGCCAACGCCGTCATCGGGGTTGATCTCGACTTCGAGGCCGTCGGCAACAACGGCAGCATGCTGATGGTCGCGGCGTCGGGCACGGCGATCGTCTACGAGGATCGCTGATCCTCCGATCCCGTTGCCCGTCGGACCGGGATGACCGCGACCGACACCGGGGCCAGACCGATCGGTCTGGCCCCGGTGTCGGTCTGGCGTTTCACGACTGGAAGACGTAGACCGTCACCACCGGGTCACTGTTGTCGGCCGAGACCGATACGTTGACCCGGGCGGAACTGGCGCCCGACGTGTCGTACCCGGGCGCGACGGCCCCGAAGTAGCCGGCGGGCAGTCCGGTCAGGCCAAGCGAGTAGATGCCGTACGTCAGGCCGCTGAAGACATAGACCCCGCCGGGACCGCCACCGGTCAACGATGCCCCGGACGGCGTGACCACGATGGCCGATGCGCCGCCGACGAGCGTCGTGCACTGGCCGTACGAGCCGCTCTGCCCGCGGGCGACGCCCGGCGGACAGCCGATCACCTGGAGCGTGATGCTGCCCTGGCCACTTCCGGATGAGGACGACGGGCTCGGCCGAGCGCTGGCCGCGCGCTCCGCCCGGAAATTGAAGATAGTCACGTCGACGACCGAGTCGGCCGAGGTCAGTGCGATCCCGGCGGGGGCATCGACCTCCCCAGAGCCGCCGCTGACGATGAGATAGCTGACGTAGCCGCTCGGCAGGTTCGGCTGGTCGACGACGTAGAGATCGCCGTCACCATTGGCGACCGGCAGGCCGTCGAACCGATACGTTCCACCGCCCGACGAGGCATCGCTGGCGTCCAGCGTCTGATCGTCGGGCGTCGTCAGCGTCACGCTGCTTGACGTGCCGACGGGCTCGTCGCAGGTCGCGTCGGCGAGCGTATCCGGGGTGACGCCGGCCGGACAGTTCGCGATCGTGACGGTGATGGAGCCGGTCGTCACCGGGAAGACGTAGAGGATCGTCGTCACGTCCGGTGTCTCGGCGCTGATCTCGGCCTGGGCGACGTCGAGCGGGACGGAGTCGGTATCGGTCCAGAGCGTACCGACGTAGGGCAGGGGAAGGGTCGGGGCGCCCCACGGGTAGACGCCGAACTCGAGGTCGTCCCAGGTCTGCTCGCCGTCGGCGAAGTCGTCACTGGTCGCGACCGGGGTGTAGGCGGCGTCGAGCAGGCTGACCGAGAATCCGTCGCCGGCATCGACCGGCGTGCAGGTGCTCGGGGTGAAGGATGAGCCGGTCGAGCCGTCCGGGCAGGCACGCACCTGGAGCGTGGCCGACCCGGTGAACGTCGGCAGGGGCGGCACGACCGCTCCGATCGAGCCGACCATCACCCGGGCCGGCTCGTCGGACTCGTTCGTGAGCGTGATGTCGTCATCGTACGACTGGGCGTCGCCGGTCGCGAGATCGCCGCCGGTCGAGACCGCGACCATCCCGCCGGCGACGAAGACGACCGATTCGCCATCGGCGACGTCGACGGCGAACGTCTGGTCCGGCCCCAGTGTCGCCTCCCGGAGGATGATCTCGCGGGACCCATTGGGAGCGTCGAACGCGCCACCAGCCAGGATCAGGTCGCCATCGCCAGCCTCGTCGGCGTCATCCCCCGAGACGAGGCTGATCTCGGTGTAGGTCACGGCGTCGTCTCCCAGAGACGCCCGCTGCTGCTGCGTGCCGCCGGCGATCCAGGCCGCCTCGCCGCTGTCAAGCAGGCTCTGTTCCGACGTGTCGAGGTCGCTAACGAGCATCGTCTCCGAACCAGCGACGACGAAGCCCCGGTCCGTGTCGGTCGGCTGCTGATCCTCGCGCGGGGCGCCCTCGGAGCGAACCACCCGCCACGCGAGATCGGCATCGGGCAGCGTCGAGACGCCCTGCGCTACCGTGAGCGGCTGGGTTTCGGTGGCGCCGCCCAGCGGAACGACCTGGGCGGCGACGGGCACGACCGGCCGCGCCGACCCCAGCAGGGCGGTGAGCAGGACCACGACGATCGCGACGTGAGCAGTCAACCGATGAGCCTTCGACATCCGCTTCCTGGCCCTTCCCTTGTTACCCGACGAATCAACCCGATCTCGATGACCCTCAGCGCAGATCAAGCTGACCCATCGGGCGAAGTCGATTCGGTGCTAATTCGTCCCGTTATCCAATTTCCGCGATGGTACCCCACGGTTCGGTTGACTCGCGGGCACGTCTGCGCATCAGTTGTCCGGAGGCGGGTGCAGCCCGATTTCCTGCCCCGCGACAGGGTGTTCCGGGCAGCAAGAGACCGCAGCCGTGAAGGTGGCTGCGGTCGTCGTTCGGTCGATGGCGTTCGAGTAAACGATTCGCTTCCCTCTCCGGGCACTTACAGAGCCGCAGCGCAGCGAGAGCCGTTTCAGCGGGTGAGCGACGCAGGTTCACCCCGGGCAGGGGAGAGGTCTGCTCAGCTACCAACGGTTCCAACCCTGAAAACCGCCGGTGCCGCAGGGGCTATCGCTCGGCGGAGCGATGGCCGCTGCGGTCGCCTGGCTCGCAAGCTTCGGCCCTATAACGCTGCTGCCCGACTCAAGCGATCCAACGCTTGAGTTCAGGTCTGACGGCGCGTGGCCGGGTGGAGGATATCCTCGAGTTCGTCTTCCTCGACCAGTGGGAAGGTGACCCGGGCGATGGTGCCGCTCTCGCCGGGCGAGGCGAGGGTGAACTCGCCGTGGAGGTCGCTCTGGACCAGCCGGCCGATGATGCGCATCCCGAGGCCGGTGCTGTGGGAAGGCTCGAAGTTGCGCGGGACGCTGCGGCCGTTGTTGGCGACCTCCAGCGTGACGAACCCGGCGTGTTTCCAGGTCCGGATCGAGACCCGGCCCGTCGTCCGGCCCTTGAAGCCGTGGCTGACGGCGTTCGTGATCAACTCGTTGATGATCAGCGCGACGATCGTGGCCTGCCGGGACGGCACGGTCACGTTGCCGGGCAGCACCTCGAAGTCGACCGTCAGGCCGGGCGGGATCATCGTGACGTGGGCCTCGTCGGCGACGTGCTTGGCGATCACGTCGACGGTCGTCCCGCTCAGGCGTTTCTCGTCGCTCAGCAGATCGTGGACTCCCGCGATCGCCTGGACGCGGCTGATCGCCTCCCGGATGATGCCGGACCAGGGGGCGTCGACATTGGCCCGGAGCTGGAGCGAGAGCAGCGCCGCGACCGTCTGCAGGTTGTTCCGGACGCGGTGGTGCATCTCCTGGAGCAGCGCGGAGACGGTGTCGAGGCTGCGCCGGGCCTGCTGGTAGAGCTGGGCGTTCTCGATCGCCAGCGAGGCGGAGTCGGTGAACGCCTGCAGGAGACCGAGATGGTCCTCGGTGATCTCGACGTCCGGTTTCATCCGGATGCAGAGGGCGCCGTACATCTCCCGGGCGGATCGGAGCGGCAGACAGAACAGCGTCCCCTGGCCGTCGGCGTAGTCGATGTCGATCGTCTGGGCGCTGCCCGAGGCGACGACCTCGCGGACGAGCAGATCGCGCCGGTCGTTGATGACGGTTCGCTGGTCGCCGGCGAAGTATTCGATCCGGGTATCGGGGCTGTCGTCCTCACCCGCTGACGGCCGGACGCGGAAGATCGCGGCGGCCTCGGCCCCGACCAGGACGACCGACTGCTCCGCGATCAGCCGGAGGACGTCGCCGAGGTCGAGCGACGAGGCGACGGTCCGCGAGACCCGCTGGAGCGTCCCCAGCTCCTCGACCTTCCTGCGGAGGCGCTCATCGGTCTGCCCGTAGAGCCGACCGTTCTCGACGCTGATCGCGAGCTCGCTGGCGACGCTCTGCAGGAAGGTGATCTCCTCCGGCTCGAACCGGCGCCGCGTGACGCTGAAGATCGTCAGGACGCCGACGAGTTCCTGCTTGCCGTGAAGGATGAGGGGTACCGCCAGTTGCGACGCGTACATGCCGTCGCCGAGGCTGGACCCCGACGGCAGACCGGAACTCCCGCCATCGGCGACGGCGACGACGGGCTGGAGCTCCGACGCGGCCCGCCCGGTGACGCCGTCGCCGGGGCGGATCGTGAAGGCGCCGACCGAGGCCGGGTGGAGCCCGACCGAGGCCCGCAGCGCCAGCGATGACGTCGCCTGGTCATAGAGGAAGACCGCCGACCCGTCGCTGACCATCGTCTCGGTCACGATCCGGACGGTCGTCTCGAGCATGTCGGTCAGTTCGAGGTGGGCCGTGATCGCCCGATTGACGCGGTGCAGCGCGGCCAGCCGGGAGAGCTGGGTCGGCATCGGCGGGTTGCCGTTCATCCCGGCCGGCGACTCCGAGGTGGCGCGGGCGATCCCCGCCGCGCGCATGGTCGTCGGGTCGCCCATGTTCCCGCCGAGCCGTTCGAACAACCCCTGAAGGGTGTCGATGCTGGCGGCCATGGCGTCTTCCAGCGAGATACCGGCCACGACGGACTCTCGGCCGAAGCGCCCGAAGGCGTCCCGGATCGCGGTCGCCGTCTGCTCGTTGCCGCCGGCGTCCGCGTCGGGGCCGGCCGGGTAGGCCAGCACCAGCTCGGCGTCAAGCTGCTGCGCGAGGGCGCTGATGGACGTGCTGTTGGTCATCCGCTTCATGGTCCCAGGCTCCGACAGCGATGTCGCATCGAGACCCGACCACCGCCAGCATCGCGGCGCCGGGCTTTCGCATTGGGTAGCTTAGCCGTTCGGCTCGTCAGCCGAGCCGAGGTGGGACGCTGTTACGGCGAACATGACACGATCTAAGGTCGCCGTCTGTCGCAACGACGCGCTTTCCAGTGTCGGGGATCAGCCTGCCGAGACTATTCGTAGACGAGGTCTCGGGCCCGAGCCTCAATCGTCGCCGGGTCGACGTCGAGGCGAGCGACGCCGGTCGCGATCCCAGCCCGGGCTACCGCGGCGGCGACCTTCGGAGGGACCCGCAGGTCGAGGCTGTCCGGGATCAGGTAGTCCGGCGAGAGTTCCTGGTCGGTGACGAAGGTGGCGATCGCTTCGGCGGCGGCGATCTTCATCTCGTCATTGACCGTCCGGGCCTCGATGTCGAGGGCGCCCCGGAACACGCCGGGGAAGGCGAGGGAGTTGTTGATCTGGTTGGGGAAGTCGCTGCGGCCGGTCGCGACGGCGAGGGCGCCGGCCGACCGGGCCTCGTCCGGATGGATCTCCGGCGTCGGGTTGGCGAGGGCGAAGACGACCGGGTTCGCCGCCATGCCCCGGATCATCTCCGGTGAGAGCACGCCCGGCGCCGAGAGACCGATGAAGATGTCGGCGTCCCGGAGGACATCGCCGAGCGACCCGTGCCGGCGGTCGCGGTTGGTGAGCTGGGCGATCTCGCGCTTGGAATCGTCCATGTTGGCGGCCCGGCCGTCGTAGATCGCGCCGGCCCGGTCGCAGAGGATCACATCCCCGGCGCCGAAGGCGAGCAGCAGCTTCGCGACCGCCACGCCGGCCGCGCCGGCCCCGTTGATCGTGATCCGGGCGTCGGCAATCGGGGTCTCGCGGAGCTTGAGGGCGTTGATCACCCCGGCTGAGACGACGATCGCCGTGCCGTGCTGATCGTCGTGGAAGACCGGCATCGCCAGGCGTTCCCGCAGCTTGCGCTCGATCTCGAAGCACCGCGGCGCGGCGATGTCTTCCAGGTTGATCCCGCCGAACGACGGGGAGATCGAGGCGACGATGTCGACGATCTCATCGACGTCCCGCGACTGGAGGCAGATCGGGAAGGCCTCGACCCCGGCCAGCGAGCGGAACAGGACGGCCTTGCCCTCCATGACCGGCAGCGACGCCTGCGGACCGATGTCGCCCAGCCCGAGGACCGCCGAACCGTCGGTGACGATCGCGACCAGGTTGCCCTTGCTGGTCAGGTTCGTGACCTCGCTCGGGTTCTCGCGAATGATCTGGGCCGGGATGTAGGCCGCCGGCGGGACGTAGACCATGTTGAGGATGTGATGGTCGCGGATCGGGAGCTTGCTCTCGATCTCCAGCACGCCGCCGTGCCGCCGCCGGAGGTCGATCGACTCCTCCTTGAACGTGCGCTGGTCGCCGTTCGCCCGCGGGGTCGCAGGCTGGAAGCGGCCTTCATAAACGAAGCGCCGCGTCCGGGCCGCGACCTCGGCCGGGTCGATCGCGCGACCGGCCTCGCCGGTCTCGATCGCTGCCCGGGCGACGGCCTGGGCGATCGCGGGGGCCACACGGAAGTCGAAGATCCGGGGGACGATGAAGTCGGCGTTGAGCTCGTCGTGGCCGACCATGCCGGCCAGCGCCTCCGCGGCGTAGCGGAGCGTCCGGAGCCGGATGTTCCGGGCCCGGCTGTCGAGCAGCCCGCGGAAGACGCCGGGGAAGACCAGCGAGACGTCCATCTGGTTGGCGAAGTCGGAGCGTCCCGTCGCGATCACCCGGGCGCCGGCGGCCCGGGCGACGGCCGGCGTCACTTCCGGGTCCGGGACGGCAAGGGCGAAGACGATCGGGTCCGGCGCCATGCTGGCGATCATCGCCTCGTCGACGATCCCGCCGGTGCTGAGACCGACGAAGACGTCGGCCCCCTTCAGCATCTCGGCGAGGTTGCCGCGGCGGTCGCCCAGGTTGGTCTCCTTGGCGACGTAGGCCTTGGCCCAGTGCATCCGCTCCGAGCGGTAGCGGTGGATCGCGCCGGCCCGGTCGCAGACGATCACGTCGGTGAAGCCGGACCGGACGAGGAGCCGGGCGACGCCGATGCCGGCGACACCGGCCCCGCTGATTACGATCCGGGTCGTGGCGGCAGTCCGGTCGGTCACCTTCAGGGCGTTGAGCAGCGCCCCGAGGACGAGGACCGCGGTGCCGTGGTGCTGGTTGGAGAAGACGGGGATGTCGGCGGCCTTCTCGAGCTGGTCGGCGATCGTGAAGGCGGCGGGCGCGGCGATGTCGTCGAGGCAGAGGGCGCCGAAGGTCGGGGCGATCGCGATGCCGGCCCGGACGGCCCGGGCGACGTCGTGACTCTCCAGGCAGATCGGGAAGGCGTCGATGCCGGCGAACGTCTTGAAGATGACGCTCTTGCCCTCTTCGATCGGTAGGGCCTCCATGCCGGTGCCGCCCTGGCGCCCGAACAGGTCGGAGCCGTCGGTCAGGATCGCGACCGTGTTGCCGCGACAGGTGAGATCGTAGGACGAGATCGGGTCCTGCTCGATCGCGAGGCAGGCCTCGGCGACGCCGGGCGTGTAGACGAGCGAGAGAACGGAGCGATCCCGGATCGGAACCTTGCTCCGGACGCCGATCAGCCCGCGGAAGCGCCGCCGGTAGGCCAGACCCTCGGCGGCCGGGTCGTCGACCGCGGCGGCGGCGTCCACTTCGGCGCGGGCCGTGTCGATCGTCGGGACCACCGGTCCAGCGTCGGCATCCTCCTCAAGAGCGCCGATCGACTCCAGAGCATCGAGTTCGGCATCGATCCCGGGAATGATCGGGTTGTCATCGGTCGTCGTCACGGCCCGACTGGCGCCGTTGTTCCGGGGGTCCTGATCAGATTGCACCTGGATATTCCTTGCTGAACTGCACCGATGGCGTGGTCATCTCTGGGCGGTAGCCTAGCAGGTCGGGAAACCGGGGCAGGGTCCTGACGAGCAGGATGCCCAGGCCGAGTCCGGTGGATCGGATCGGGCCACCGCCGGCGAGACCGTCCGGTCTTCATGTCAGCGAGATCGCAGCCGGCGCGACCGTTGCCGGCGCCATGATCGTCGCGTCGGTGGCGTCTCCTGGTCCCGGCTGGCTCACTAACCGGGTGTAAGCCGAACCGAATCTCTGCTATACTATGTTAGTTGCGCCACATCGCTGGTGCCTTCCCCTCCTCAGCTCTCTGACTGCTGGCCATGCCCAAGCTGGCATGGTGACCGGGTGGCACTCGCCCCATGGGAACCGCGACCAGCGGCGTCGCGAGCAGCGCTCAGCCCTTCTGTCGGCCCGGCGCTGATTGACCCCCATCACGATGGGGTGTTCAGGTTCACCGCGCATCTCGCGTTAGCCGCCGACCACCTAGCTCTTGCCCGTAACGGACCACGTCGCAATCTCCCAGGATCCCCTGCGTGCGCGTGTCCTCTGCTGCTGGCTCTCAGGCGTTCGTTACGCCATGTAAAGGACCACCCATGCCCGCATCGCGGACAGCAGTTCGGCCTGCGTCGGAACCCGACGTGAGCGACACCACCCAGATGACCGACCTCCAGGTCGAGCCCGAGACGACGGATACGTCTGACACGGCCCAGATCGACATCAGTGGCAACGAGGTCCCCGTTACCGACGGTGAGCCGATTGCCCCCCCTGCCGTCGGTTCCGCCGACGCGGACGAGACCGACGAGGCCGTCGCTCTCGCCGAGGAGGCCGTAGAGGCCGCCCCGGCCAAGAAGAAGCCCGCCAAGCCCCGAGCCAGCCGCGCCAAGGTCAAGGAGCCGGTCGCCGAGACCGTCGCCACCGAGGAGACCGCGACCGAGCAGCCGCTGGTCGTGAGTGACCCCACGGACGGAGCCACCGAGACCGTCCTCGAGGCGGCCGACGCACCTGCCGTCGAGACCGACCTGACCGCCTCGACGACGGACGCCCCGGTCGACGAGGAGTCTTCGACCGCTGAGGCCGTCATGGCACCGGTCGCCGACGAGCCGGTCGCCGAAGCGGATCCGGTCACCGAGGCCGAGCCGGTCGCCGAGGCCGAGCCGGTCTCGACGGTGGCTGCGCCGCGCGGCTCCAGCGACACGACCGGAGAGGCCTCCGCCCGCCGCGCCGACGACGACTCCGATGAGCCGTCCGTCAGCTTCGAGGACCTCGGACTGACCGGCGCCCTGCTGACCTCGCTCAAGGAAGTCGGCTACGAGGCCCCCAGCCCGATTCAGGTCGCCACCATCCCCGACCTGCTGGCCGGTCGCGACGTCATCGCCCAGGCCCAGACCGGCTCCGGCAAGACGGCCGCGTTCGGTCTGCCGATCATCGAGCAGATCGACCCGCGCGACCGCCACGTCCAGGCGCTGATCCTCTGCCCGACCCGCGAACTCGCGATCCAGGTCGCCGAGGCGCTCCACAAGTACGGCAAGCACAAGGAAGTCCAGACGCTGCCGATCTACGGTGGCCAGGCTTACGAGCGCCAGCTCCGTGGTCTCCAGCGTGGCGTCCAGATCGTCGTCGGCACGCCGGGCCGCGTCATGGACCACATGCGCCGTGGCTCCCTGTCGCTGGAGTTCGCCCGCTACTTCGTCCTCGACGAAGCCGATGAGATGCTCGACATGGGCTTCATCGACGATGTCGACTGGATCCTCGGGCAGGTCCCCGGTGATCGTCAGATGGCGCTGTTCTCCGCCACGATGCCGCCGCGGATCGCCGACCTCGCCCGGACCCACATGAAGGACCCGGCCCGGATCACGGTCCGCGGCAAGGAAGTGACCGTCTCGACGATCACGCAGAGCGCCTACGAGGTGCCGCGCTCCCGCAAGGTCGATGTGCTCAACCGGATCCTGGATGCGGAAGAGCCCCAGAGCGCGATGATCTTCTGCCGGACCAAGAACGGCGTCGACGAGCTCGGCGAGGCGCTGCTCGCTCGCGGGTACGCGGTCGAGACGCTCCACGGCGACCTGTCCCAGGCCCAGCGCGACCGCGTCATGCGCCGCTTCCGCGCCGGCCAGGCCGAGATCCTGATCGCGACCGACGTCGCGGCCCGTGGCCTGGACATCCCCGATGTCAGCCACGTCATCAACTTCGACATCCCGGAGAGCACCGAGGCCTATGTCCACCGCGTCGGGCGGACGGGCCGGGCGGGCAAGACCGGCGAGGCGATCACCCTCGTCTCCCCGCGTGAACTGCGCTGGCTGCGTCAGATCGAGCGGGCCACCAAGGGCAAGATCGACCTGCGCAAGCTGCCGACGCTGACCGACGTCGCCGATCGTCGCCGCGAGGCGATGAAGACGATCATCAGCGACACCCTGCGTGACGAGTCCAACTACGAGCCGTACCTCGAAGTCGTCGAGCAGCTCGCCGAGGACAACGACATGTCGGCGATCGCGGCGGCGGTGCTCAAGCTGTACGCCGACGAGACCGGACGTGGCTCCATCGTCGATCAGGCCGAGGATGACCTCGCCGTCTTCAACTCCTCCGCTCCGCGCGGCGCCGCCAGGGGCGAGCAGGGCATGACCCGCCTGTTCCTGAACATCGGCCGGGCCCAGGGCATCCGCCCGCAGGACATCGTCGGCGCCATCGCCAACGAGGCCAACATCCCGGGCCGCAGCATCGGCGCGATCGACATCCTCGACGCTTCGACCTTCGTCGACGTTCCGACCGCCAGTGTCGAGGCGGTCCTCCAGGCCATGGCGACTATCCGGATGAAGGGCCGCGCCGTCAGCGCCGAGGTCTCTAACGAGCCGCCCCGGACCGGTGAGCGCGGTGGCGGTGGCGGGGGCGGTGACTTCGGGGGCCGCCCCGACCGCGGCGACCGGGGTCCCGGTGGACGCAACTTCGGCAACGACCGCGGCCCGCGCCAGTACCGCGGCGGCAACGACCGTGGGCCGGGTGGACCGGGCCGCGGGCCGGGCGGCGATCGCCCGCCCTTCGGGAGCGACCGTGGCCCGCGTGACGGCCAGTCCGGGTTCGACCGGAACGACCGGGGCCCACGCCGCTTCGATGGTCCCCGCGATGAGCGTGGACCCCGCCGGGATGACGGACCCCGTGATGACCGTGGTCCGCGCCGGGACGACCGTGAGTTCGATCGCTCCGCCGGCCCGCGTCGCTTCGACGGGCCGGGCGCCCCGCCCCGCCGCTTCGAGCGTGAGGGCGACAACGGCGCCGGCCGGTCCTTCGACCGCCCCCGCCGGAGCCCGCAGGGCGAGCAGCCCTACCGCCCGTTCCAGCGCGACGAGAACGGCGCCAGCGGCTCCTGATCCCGCCCGCTGATCTTCGATTCTGAGACGTGACGAGAGATACTCCGGGATGGCAACGCTATCCCGGAGTGTTGCTTTTCCTCGAATACTTCCTAAGCGCGACCGCCAATGCGGGATCATTGACGGGACATCATCGAAACAACACAGTCTCGCTGGCGGACCGTCACACATTCCGCCGATGCTTGGATCGATGACAGGGAGCGACTTCGAGCGGATTGATCCTGCGCCGCCGTCGGTTCGAGTTCGCGAGGGGTGGAGGTAACGCGATACCGTGGCAGTTCCCGTCGGCCGCATCGTCCATGAGGTGATCGAAGAGTGGGATCGCGACTGGCGGAGTCCGGTCCGCTGGCTGCTGCTCTCACCCTTCCGGCGGCAGACGATCTGGAACCTCGCCTATCTCGTCTTCAGTCTGCCGCTCGGGGCGATCTACTTCGCGCTCCTCGGTGCGTTCCTCCTGTTCGGCGTGGCGCTCAGCGTCGCCATCGTCGGTATCCCGCTGTTCCTGATCGGCCTGGCGATCGCGGGTTGGGCCAACGGTCTGGAGCGCCAGCTGGCCTGGCGCTGGATCGGGGTCGGCATCCCGTCCCCGATCTCCTCGCAGGGCGAGCGGTTGCTGCGACGCATCGGACGGTTCGTCCGCGACCCGGTGACCTGGACCAATATCCTCTTCCTGTTCCTCAAGCTGCCGATCGGCGCCCTCATCTGTGCCGGGCTCTGGTGGATGGTCTCCGGGATCTGGTACCTCCTGCTGCACCCGGTGCTCGTCTCGATCAGCCCGATGTTCGGCACGCAGAGCGCGACGGAGAACCTGGCGACGTTCGTCCTCGGGCTCTTGCTGGTCATCCCGGCCTTACATGCCATCAACGGGGTGGCCTTCGTCTACGGCCGCTTCGCCCGCCTGATGCTCGGCCCGAGCGACGCGACCCTTCGGGTCGGTGTCTCGGAGGCCGAGGCGGCCCGCGAGCGGGTCAACGCCGCCCGGGCCGAGCAGAGCCGCCGGGAGCTGATGGTCAACGTGTCGCACGAGCTTCGGACCCCGGTCGCCAGCATTCGCGGCCACGTCGAGTCGCTGATGATCGCGGCCGAGAACGCCGAGGCGAATGGTGGCGCCGGTCCGGCCGGCGATGCGCAGTTCGGCACCTACCTCGGCATCATCCACCGCGAGACCGAGCGGCTCGGTGCCCTGGTCGACGACCTGCTGGCGCTGGCCCGCTCCGAGGCCGGCGAGCTCAGCCTGACCCTGCGGGCGATGGACGCCTCATCGGTCGTGCGGGAGGTCCATGAGACGCTGGCCCCGCTGGCCTGGCGGGATCGGAGCGTGACGGTCGTCGTCGAGGAGTCCGGCGCCCTGCCGCTGGTCATGGCCGACCGCGACCGGCTCGCCCAGGTCCTGCTCAACCTGGTCCGGAATGCCATCACCCACACCCACGCCGGCGGGATCGTCTCGATGTCCGTCACGGAGATCGACCCGGACGGCCGGCACGACCCTGGATACCTGACGATCACCGTCGCCGACACCGGGGCCGGGATCGAGCAGGAGGATCTGGACCGGATCTTCGAGCGGTTCTACCGCGTCGACGCGTCCCGCAACCGCGCGTCCGGTGGCTTCGGCCTCGGGCTCTCGATCGTCAAGGACCTCGTCTCCGCGATGGGCGGAACGATCTCGGCCCGGAGCGTGGTCGGGGAGGGCAGCCAGTTCTTCGTCCGGCTCCGGAGGGCGACGGTCGGAGTCCCGGTCCCGGTTCTGTCCCACCCCGACGCTCGCTGGTTCACCGGAGGCCCTGCCCGATGACGCACATCCTGGTCGTCGAAGACGACGTCGACATCTGCAACCTGATCCGCTCCCACCTCATCCAGGACGGCTACACCGTGCGGCAGGCCTTCGACGGCCCGTCGGCCCTGGTCGCCGTCGCCGAGGAGCGGATCGACCTGATCATCCTCGACTGGATGCTCCCCGGACTCGACGGTCTGACCGTCTGCCGCCGGATCCGCCAGAACCACCTGATGCCGATCATCATGCTGACCGCCCGCGGGGAGGAGATCGACCGTGTCGTCGGGCTCGAGGTCGGCGCCGACGACTACGTGACCAAGCCCTTCGGGATGCGGGAACTCCTTGCCCGGGTCCACGCGATCCTGCGCCGGGTCGGCAACGCCGTGCCCGCGGCGCCGGCCGCCTACGCCGCCGTCGTCGCGTCCGCTGCCGACCCCAGCGTCGTGCCGCCGGGCGTGACGGCATCGTCGACCGGGGCCGCCCTGATTCGGCACAGCGAGCTGATCATCGACCCGTCCGGCCGGACGGTGACGGTCGAGGGGCTGCCCGTCGATCTGACCCGGCGCGAGTTCGACCTGCTCTCGATGCTGGCGAGCAACCCCGGGCGCGCGTTCAGCCGCGCCTATCTGCTGGAGCGGATCTGGGGGGATGAGATCGAGGTCTTCGACCGGACCGTCGATAGCCATGTCGTCCGCCTGCGGAAGAAGCTCGGACCTGCTGGCCAGCGGATCGGCACCGTCTGGGGCGTCGGCTACCGGTTCGCCGCCTGATGGCCGGCAAGCGGGACCGCCAGCCGGACCCCGGCCACAACCATCCGGTGCGACCGTTTCCCGGGGAACCGCCTGGCGGGCGATGGGGCGAACCGCGGGACGGCCCACCTCATGGACCGCGGTTCGACACCCGGACCGGGCGGCCCCTCGGGTTCGAGCGTGGCGACCCGCCGGCGATGGCTCCCGCCCGCCCGCCCCGTCCACTTCGACGCCGGACGTTCGTGCGGGACCTCGTGCTGCTCGCGCTGCATCTGGCGGTCTACGCCGTCGTGATCGGCGGCATCCTCTACCAGGCGCAGGTCATCGGTTACGGCGCTCCTTCGGTCCGGTACGCGTCGTTCGATGCGATCTTCTGGCCGGCCTACGCCTGGGGAACGCTGATCGCGGCCCAGGCCGGCGCGACCGTCTTCCAGCGACGCCGGTTCCTCGGCGCGGTCCTGGGGGCGATGGTCTCCATGTTCCTTGGGACCTGGGTGCTCGGGCAACTCGTGGAATACC
>CAXTHM010000007.1:11723-30671 GCA_964244115.1 uncultured Thermomicrobiales bacterium | reverse complement strand
ATCGTCTTTCGGAGCATTGCCGTCACGCTGACCGCCCTCGCGTTTGGGATCAGCCTCGTCCGCCGTCCGCCCGGCTTCATGCTTGCCGAGGTTCCGGTGCCCGTCGCGCGGCCCACCCGTGGGCCGGCGATCGCGTCAGCCCGGAGATCGGGGTTCGGGTCGTTTCCCGGTGTGCTGCTCGGGATGTTCGCGCTCGTCTTCGTGCTGGCCGGGATCGCGGCTGGCAGTTACCGCGCACTGGAAGTCCGGGGCTCGGGCGAGGCCGGCCAACGCGTCGTCGCCGTCCCGGCTTTCGATCGGATCTCGGCCTCGGGGACCGGTCTGATGACCGTTCGGCTCGGTGAGCAGCCCGGCGTGTCGATCTCGGGCGACGCGAATCTGATCGGGTACGCCAAGGTCAGCGTCGTCGATGGGGAGCTGCGGATCGACTTCGATCCCGGCGCCCGTGGTCGCTATCGACTCGATCAGCCCCTGATCTACACCGTGACGACCGGGTCGCTGACGACCCTCTCGCTCGGCGGGGGCGTCGACGCCCGGATCGATCCGCCGCTCGACGGCTTCCGATCCATGCGCGTCGTGCTCGCCGATCAGGCGACGCTGGCCTCGTCAGCGCTCTCCGTCGATACGTTCTCGGCCGCCGTTCGCGACAGGGCGACGTTGACGCTCGCCGGCCGGGTCGAGTCGATCGACATCGACGCCGACGACAACGCCGTCGTCGATCTGGAGGGACTCACGACCGCCGATGCGACGGTCTCGGCCGCCGCCGCCGCCCGCGTGCTCCTCGGGGAGACGACGGTGCTCAGCTACCGGCAATCGGGCGCCGCCCAGATCCGGTGCGGCGCGGGGACCGAGATCCTGCCCGGCTCCCGGGCCGAGGTGCCGCAGTGCGACGCCATGACGCTGGCCGTGCCTGATTCCGAGTCGGTGCGGCTCCCGGAGCTCTAGGTGTTGGCTGATCCTCTCCCCAGACGCCTCGTGAGACGTTAAATCCACTCGTATGATCGGCTGGCGGTCGGTCGGTACAATGGTCACGATAGTCCGAGCGGAGCAATGGCAGGTTCCATGCGCCAGAACGGGTACGATTTGCGCACGATTCGTGGCCGGTCGATGGTACAGGGTCGCGTCTTGACCGCTCCCACGGAGATGAGTCCTGTCACGACGGATCGGCGCGACCGTATCGCCGCCGAACGTCGCCGGTCCGCCACAGGGAATCCGACCAGCAATGAAAGAAGGGACCGAACCGTGACGACCGCTGTCCAGGCTTCTACCGAGACGCTCGCCATCAACGCCATCCGGATGCTCGCCGTCGACGCCGTCGAGGCGGCCAAGAACGGCCACCCCGGGCTCCCGCTCGGCGCCGCGCCGATGGCGTACGTCGTCTGGAACGATTTCCTCAAGCACAACCCGAAGGACCCGGCCTGGTTCGACCGGGACCGCTTCGTCCTCTCCGCTGGCCACGGTTCCGCGCTGCTCTACGCGCTCCTTCATCTCTACGGGTACGAGGTCTCGATCGAGGACCTGCGCCAGTTCCGGGAGATGGGGAGCATCACGCCGGGCCACCCGGAGCGCGGCATCACGCCGGGCGTCGAGCTCACGACCGGGCCGCTCGGACAGGGCTTCGGCAACGGCGTGGGTTTCGCGATCGCGGAGCGGTTCCTGGCGGCGAAGTTCAACCGCCCCGGCCATGAGGTGATCGACCACTACACCTACGGGATCGTCTCCGACGGCGACGTCATGGAGGGCGTCGCCTTCGAGGCCGCCGCGATCGCCGGCCACCTCGAACTCGGCAAGCTGATCTACCTCTACGACCAGAACCACATCAGCCTGGCCGGCTCGACCGATATCACCTTCACCGAGGATGTCGGCGCCCGCTTCCGCGCGATGGGCTGGCAGACGATCGATGTCGACGGCATGGACCCGTCGGCCGTCCGCGCTGCGATCGAGGAGGCGCGGGCCGAGACGAACAAGCCGAGCCTGCTCCTCTGCCGGACGATCATCGGCTTCGGTTCCCCGAAGAAGGCCAATACCTTCGGCGTCCACGGCAGTCCGCTCGGGCCGGAGGAGACGATCGCGACCAAGCAGGCGCTCGGATGGCCGACCGAGCCGGCGTTCTACGTGCCGGAGGAAGTCACCGCCGCGATGGCCGATACCATCCGCGATGGCGCCGCCGCCCAGCAGAGCTGGCAGCAGAGGTGGGACGCCTACCAGGCCGCCTTCCCGGATGTCGCCGCCGACCTGTCGCTCGCGATCTCTGGCCAGCTCCCCGAGGGTTGGGATGCCGACCTGCCGACGTACGAGGTCGGCAGCAAGGTCGCGACCCGCAAGGCGTCCGGTGATGTCCTTGGCGCGATCGGTCCGAAGCTCCCGACTCTGATCGGCGGTTCGGCCGACCTGAACTCCTCGACCAACACCGCCCTCAAGGGGCTCGGCGACTTCCAGCCGCCGTCCTTCGACAGCAGCTCGTCCCAGGGCGGCGCCGGTGGCGGCTGGACCTACGCCGGCCAGAACGTCCACTGGGGTGTCCGTGAGCACGGCATGGCCTCGGCCGTGAACGGCCTGGCCGCGCACGGCGGGACGCACCCGTTCGGCTCGACCTTCCTCGTCTTCGCCGATTACCTCCGGCCGGCCGTTCGCCTCGCCGCCCTGTCGCACTACAAGAGCATCTGGGTCTTCACCCACGACAGCATCGCGGTCGGCGGCGACGGCCCGACCCATGAGCCCGTCGAGCAGGTCATGTCGATGCGAGCGATCCCGCACCTGACCGTGATCCGCCCGGCTGACGGCAACGAGTCCGTCGAGGCCTGGCGGCATGCGATCACCTCCGACCGGACGACGGCGCTGATCTTCAGCCGGCAGGACCTGCCGATCCTGGACCGCAGCCAGGCGAAGGGCAATGTCTCCCACGGCGGCTACATCCTCCGCGACAGCAGCGGCTCCCCGGATGTCGTCCTGGTGGCGACCGGCTCCGAGGTCTCGCTGGCCGTGACCGCCGCCGACCTGCTCGCGCAGCACGACGTCCAGGCCCGGATCGTCAGCCTGCCGAGCTGGGAGCTGTTCCAGGCGCAGGACGCGGCCTACCGCGAGTCGGTCCTCGGACCGATCGGGACGCCTCGCGTCACCATCGAAGCCGGCACGACGCTCGGCTGGGCCAAGTACGCGGGCGACCGGGGCGCCTCGGTCGGCGTCGACACCTTCGGCGCCTCCGGCCCTGGCGAAGAGGTCCTCAAGGCGTACGGGTTCACGACCGAGCACGTCGCCGCCGTCGCGCTCTCCATCCTCGGCAAGACCGACCTCGCCCGGGAGATCGACGAGACCTGGGGCGGCGAGGTGACATCCGGCCCGATCCAGCCGAACGAGGGGCACTCCTAGGCTTTCCGACCCGACCGCATCACACCCGAAGGAGCGACAGGACATGACCAAGATCCAGGATCTGTGGGACCAGCAGCACCAGAGTCTCTGGCTGGACGACATCAGCCGCGCCATGCTGCGGTCCGGCACGCTTCAGAAGCAAATCGAGCAGGACGGCATCCGGGGTGTGACGAGCAACCCGACGATCTTCGAGAAGGCGATCGCCGCCGGTGACGCCTACGATGACCAGATCGCCGACCTGATCCGGGCCGGCAAGTCCTCCGGCGAGATCTTCGAGGCGGTCGAGGTCGACGACATCCGCGACGCCTGCGACCTGTTCGCCGACCTGTACCAGGCGAGCGGCGGCAACGACGGCTATGTCTCGATCGAGGTCGCGCCGGAGTTCGCCCGCGACACCGAGGGAACGATCGGCGAGGCCCGGCGCCTCTGGTCGAGCGTCGAGCGTCCGAACCTGATGGTCAAGATCCCTGGCACCGTCGAAGGCATCCCGGCCATCCGGCAGGCGCTGATCGATGGGATCAGCATCAACGTCACGCTGCTCTTCTCGGTCGAGCGCTACGAGCAGGTGGCGCTCGCCTATGTCGAGGCCCTCGAAGAGCGCCACGCCAGGGGCGAGTCGATCGAGACGCTCGCCTCGGTCGCCTCGTTCTTCGTCAGCCGGGTCGACACGCTGGTCGACGGGCTGCTCGATGAGCGCATCCAGGCCGATCCCGGCGTCGCCGACCTCGCCGGGCGCCTCAAGGGCAAGATTGCCGTCGCCAACGCCAAGCTCGCCTACCACGCGTTCACCGGGATCTTCGAGAGCGACCGGTTCGCCCCGCTCCGCGCGGCGGGCGGCAACGTCCAGCGGCCGCTCTGGGCCAGTACCGGCGTGAAGAACCCGGCCTACAGCGACGTGCTCTACGTCGAGTCGCTGATGGGCCCGGACACGGTCAACACGATGCCCGGCAAGACGATCGACGCCTTCGTCGACCATGGCGTCATCGCCCGGACGATCGACACGGGCGTCGAGGAGGCGCAGCGGGCCATCGCCGATCTGGCGAAGGTCGGCGTCGATCTCCAGGCCGTCACCGCCCAGCTGGAGGAGGAGGGCATCGCCTCCTTCGCCAAGTCGTTCGACTCGTTGATCAGTGGCGTCGAGGGCAAGCGCGCCGCTCTCGCCCAGACCGTCGCCTCCTAGAAAGGGCATCGCATTGACCGCCACGCAGTCTTCGGCCAGTGACGTCGCCAACAGCGAGCTGGCCTACCTCGGTCTGGTCGGGCTCGGCGTCATGGGCGAGAACCTCGCCCTGAACGTCGTCCGCAACGGGTTCCCGGTCTCGGTCTTCAACCGGACCACCGCCACGACGGACGAATTCCTCGCGCAGCACACCGACAAGGCCAACCTGAGCGGCGCGCACGACATCCCGACGTTCGTCGCGTCCCTGCAGAAGCCGCGCCGGATCCTGCTGATGGTCAAGGCCGGCGCCCCGGTCGACGCCGTCATCGCCCAGTTGGAGCCGTATCTCGATGAGGGCGACGTCGTCATCGACGGAGGCAACTCCCTCTTCACCGACAGCGACCGCCGCGCCGCCGAGCTGGAGGCCAAGGGCTTCCGGTTCATCGGTATGGGCGTCTCGGGCGGTGAGGAGGGTGCGCTCTACGGCCCCAGCCTGATGCCGGGCGGCCCGGCCGAGGGCTACGCCGAACTGGAGCCGATGCTGACCGCGATCGCGGCCAAGACCGAGGCCGGCCCCTGCGTGACGCACATCGGCCCCGGTGGCTCCGGTCACTACGTCAAGATGGTCCACAACGGCATCGAGTACGGCGATATGCAGCTCATCGCCGAGACCTACGACATCATGCGCCGGGCGATGGGCCTGTCCGCCTCCGAGATGGCCGAGGTCTACCGGGGCTGGAACGAGGGCAAACTCGAGAGCTTCCTGATCGAGATCACTGCCAAGGTCCTCGACAAGGTCGACCCGGAGACCGGCAAGCCGCTGGTCGACATCATCCTCGACGCCGCCGAGCAGAAGGGGACCGGCCGCTGGACCAGCCAGAACGCGCTGGACCTCGGTACCCCCATCCCGACCATCGACGCCGCGGTCATGGCGCGATCGATGTCCAGCCGCAAGGGCGAGCGCGTCCGGGCCAGTGCCCTGCTTCATGGCCCCGAGCATGACCGCGACGCGCCGACCGTCTTCGACGAGCACAAGCGGCATGAGTTGCTGGCGACGCTCGAAGACGCGCTCTACGTCGCCAAGGTCTCGTCGTACGCGCAGGGTCTGGCGATGCTGACCGCCGCCTCGACGACCTATGACTGGAACCTCGACCTGTCCGAGATCGCGCGGATCTGGAAGGGCGGCTGCATCATCCGGGCGAAACTGCTCGACTCGATCCGGCTGGCGTTCGCCGACACGTCGAATCAGCCCGAGAACCTTCTGGTTGCCCCGCACATCGTCGACACGATCAACAACGCGCTCCCGGCCCTGCGCCGCGCCGTCGTGACCGCCCGGGCCTACGGCATCCCGTGCCCGGCCCTTAGCGCCGCGCTGGACTACGTCGATACCTACCGCACCGCCAGCCTGCCGGCCAACCTGGTTCAGGGTCAGCGCGACTACTTCGGCGCCCACACTTACCACCGGACCGACCGTGAGGGCGTCTTCCATACCGAGTGGATGGAGCCGACCGGCCCGGCGATCCAGGAGAAGACCACGCATTCCTGATCGTCCGGGGGCCGCCGGGCGTGAATCCGGCGGCCCCCGAACCCTGGAGTGGTTTCCTGGCCAGGACGCCTGTACCCTGTCATCTTCGATGCTCGGGAGTCGGTCGGGTCGCCTGGTCGTCGTCACGCAGACGCTCGCCGGCACGAGGCCGCTCACGCTCAGAGGTTGAATCATGACCAGCACCCAGGCCCCAGCCCCGACAGCGGCCGACATCACCCCACGGATCGGGACGGATAGTGGCGGCCGCAACCTGTTCGACGACTTCGCGACCGTCGACAACCCGCTCCGCGCCGGGATGGGGGGCGGTCGGACGCCCGACCCCTGCGTCATGGTCATCTTCGGCGTCACCGGGGATCTGACCGCCCGCAAGCTGATGCCGTCGCTCTGGGATCTCGCCGTCGGCCACCCGCTGCCGGAGGGCTTCTCGATCGTCGGCGTCTCCCGCCGGGCGTGGAGCGACGACGACTTCCGCGAGGAGATGCGGGCCGCCGTCGTCCGAGGCGCCCGGACGCCCGTCACCGACGAGGCCTGGAAGCTGTTCAGTCAGGGATTGTTCTACGTCCAGGGCGACTTCGCGGAGACGCAGACCTACACCGACCTCGCCGCCCGGCTGGAGACGATCGACGAGGAGCGCCGGACGCTGGGCAACCGCCTGTTCTACCTCGCGACCTCGCCGACCTATTTCCCCGACATCATCGAGAACCTCGGTACGTCCGGGATCGCCGAGCGGCGCGAGATCTACTCGGACCCCCGCGAGCGTTGGAACCGGGTCGTCGTCGAGAAGCCGTTCGGCCACGACGTCGAGAGCGCCCGCCAGCTCATCCAGGAGATGGCGACCGTCTTCAGCGAGCAGCAGATCTTCCGGATCGACCATTACCTCGGCAAGGAGACCGTCCAGAACGTGATGGCGTTCCGGTTCGCCAACATCCTGTTCGAGCCGGTCTTCAATCGCAGCTACGTCGAGCACGTCCAGATCACCGCCGCCGAGTCGATCGGCGTCGAGGGCCGCGGCGGCTACTACGAGGATTCCGGCGCGCTCCGGGACATGGTCCAGAGTCACCTGCTCCAGTTGCTCACCGTCGTCGCGATGGAGCCGCCGGCCGTTTTCCGGGGTGACGAAGTCCGGGACGAGAAGGTCAAGGTGCTCCGGTCGGTCGTGCCGCCGATCGGCCCGCAGGTCGAGCTCCGGGCGATCCGGGGTCAATACGGACCTGGCTTCACCGGCGGCCAGCAAGTGGAGGGCTACCTCGCCGAGCGTGGCGTCCGGCCGAACTCCCAGACGGAGACGTACGTCGGTCTCAAGCTCGAGATCGACAACTGGCGCTGGGCCAACGTCCCGTTCTACCTCCGGACCGGCAAGCGCCTCCCGCGCCGCGTGACCGAGATCGCGATCACCTTCAAGAACGTGCCGCATCTGATGTTCCGCAACCTCGGCGATACCGCGCCGGACTCGAACGTCATCACGATGCGGATCCAGCCGGACGAGGGGATCGCGATCCGGTTCGCCGCCAAGGTCCCCGGCCCGACCAACCGGCTCCGGAACGTCCCGATGGACTTCTACTACGGGTCGACGTTCGGCGAGACCAGCCCGGACGCCTACGAGCGTCTAATCCTCGACGCGATGCTCGGCGACCCGACGCTGTTCCAGCGCCGCGACGAGGTCGAGACCGCCTGGGGGATCGTCCAGCCGGTGCTCGACGGCTGGGACAGCGGCATCTCGCCGACCAGGATCTATGAGTCCGGGACATGGGGGCCCGCGGAGGCTGACGCCATGCTCCGCGAGGATGGCTACCAGTGGCGGCGGCCGTAAGCTCGTGTCCGCTGGCGGAAGATCGAGTCCGGCTCGAACGTTCGGTACGCTCGGCGAAGGGCCTCGGGGACGCCCCACCTCGACACGGTCGGACCGATGCATCGTCCCGGAATGTCGAACAAGGATGAAGAAGCGCGGATGATCAGTTCGACAGACCAGTTCCGTTCGAGTGCCACGACGACCGACCGGAAGCTGAGCGAGAGCTGGCGGACGTCGGTCGTCGACACCAACCGGATCAACTCCCGCCTGACCGGACTCTGGCTCCGGCTCAACGGCCCCCGGCCGCTGCGGCTCAGTGGCTTCGGTCGCCTCAACCGGGACGACGAGTCGCACGAGGTGGCGACCGGGCCGGGCATCTACGCTCGCACCAATACCACCAGCCTCCTCATCTGCGCCCGCACCCCGGCCCAGGCCGACCGGGCGGAGGTGGCGATCGATGGCCTCCAAACGCATTACCCGACCCGGGCGATCACCGTCGCATCGGACCCCTCGCTCGACCGGGTCGTGCACTCCCCGGACGAGGGGCCGCTCTCGGTCACCGCCCGGCTCGTGCCGACCGGCGTCGGGTCTCCCGTGCCCGGTCACTTCGAGTCGGTCTCGATCAGCGGCGGTCCTCGGCGCCTCGGCAACCCCGCCCGGACGGCGATCCCGCTCTGCGTCCCCGATCTCCCGATCGTGCTGTGGTGGCTGGGTGATCTCCAGTACGACCTCGGCATGTTTCGCGACCTGACGGAGAGCAGCGATCGGGTCATCGTCGATTCGGCCGTGTTCGGTGACGTCGCCCGTGGGCTGACCAGCCTGTCCGCGCTCGAATCTCAGCACGGCCGCGGCTCGTCCGTACTCGTCGACATGGCGTGGTCGCGCCTGCTGGACTGGCGCAACCTGATCGCCCAGTTCTACGACGCGCCGCCGCACGCCGACACGCTGGCGTCGATCAGCTCCGTGACGATCGAGTATGTCGTCGATCCGGAACCGGGTCGGGCCGCCGGTCAGTCCAGCGCGATGTTGCTGGTCGGCTGGCTGGCTTCTCGTCTGGGTTGGCAGCTGAGTGACCGGGTGACCAGGACGTCCGATGGCCTCCGGCTCATCTATACGACCGGTCAGCCGTTCCCGGTCGTCGTCCGCCTCCAGCCGGTCGGCGCCCGGTCGTCCGAATCCGGCATCGCCAGCGTCCGGATCGCGTCGACCGGTGAGGCCAGGAGCGCCCACCTCGTCGAGCAGTACGCCGAGCGCGAACTCGTCACGACATCGATGGTTCCGGACCACGCGCCGATGACGCGCCATGTGGTCGTGCCGGACCGGGGCGACTCGGCGCTGCTGGAGCGGGTCCTCCAGGATCCGGGGCACGACCCGGTCTTCGATGAGGCGCTTGCCGCTGTCGCCGTCGCATTCTCCCGACGCTGATCTCCGTCCACCGAACAGACCTGCGCCGTACCGGAAGAGGAACAGACATGAGCGTGACCGAGGTTCCGTCGAGGACGATCGACTATGGCGAGCGCGGGACCGTCCGGGTCCATGCCGATGGTGAGGCGCTGGCCCAGGCAGCGGCCGCGCTGCTGGCGACGACCGTGGCCGGTGCGACCGGTCATGCGTTCATCGCGCTGTCCGGCGGATCGACCCCGAAGCGGATGGGCCAGTTGCTCGCGGAGCCGCCCTACCGCGACACTGTCGCCTGGCGGGACATCGAGTTCTTCTGGGGCGACGAGCGCTTCGTCCCGGAGGACAGCCCCGAGAGCAACTCCGGGGAGGCCCGACGTACATTCCTGGATAAGGTCGACGTCGAGCCAAGCCGGATCAACCCGTTCCCGACGAATATCCCGGACGCGAATCTGGCGGCGGAGATGTACGCGACCCAGCTCAAGACGGTCTTCAACGAGGTGGACAGTACGCCGCGTTTCGATCTCGTCTTCCTCGGCATGGGCGACGACGGCCACACGCTGTCGCTGTTCCCCGGGACGGACGCGATCCACGAGACCGAGCGGTTCGCCGTCTCCAACTACGTGCCGAAGCTCGATTCGACCCGGCTGACGCTGTCGGCACCGCTGGTCAACGCGGCTCACCTCGTCGCCTTCCTGGTCGGCGGGGCCGGCAAGGCCGAGACGTTGGCCAGGGTCCTGGACGGGCCGGTCGACGTCGACACGCTGCCATCGCAGATCATCCGGCCCACGGGTGGCCAGTTGCTCTGGCTGGTGGATGAGGCTGCCGCGGCCAACCTCGCTCGGCGGCCGGATGCGACCGGTGACTAGCGGCGCCGCTGCCGCCCAGGACCCGGCCCTCACGGCGCTGGCCCGGGCAGCGGCCGACGAGGTCAGCGACGGGATGATCGTCGGCCTCGGCACCGGGTCCACGGCCGAGGCGCTGGTGCGGGAACTCGGTCGTCGCGTCGCGGATGGCCTGAGCATCGTCGGCGTCCCGACCAGTGAGCGCACCGGCGTGCTCGCCCGGTCGCTGGGGATCCCGGTCCGGACGCTGAATGACGTGCTGGAAGCCGGCGACCGGATCGTCGTAGGGCTCGACGGGGCCGACGAGATCGACCCGTCGCTCAATGCGACCAAGGGGCGGGGTGGGGCGCTGCTGTTCGAGAAGCTGGTCGCGATCTCCTGCCAGCGGTTCGTCCTGATCGCCGGTGAGGCCAAGCTCGTCAGCCGGCTCGGCAGCCGCATGCCGTTGCCCGTCGAGGTCGTCGCGCTGGGCTGGCCGGGAACGCTCGCTCGACTCCGGCATCTGGGTCTGAACCCGCGATTGCGGATGACCGACATGAACGGGTCCGATGCGCCGTCGTCGTACCGGACCGACAGCCAGAACCTGATCTTCGACTGCGCGACCGGTGCGCTGTCCGATCCGAACGCGACGGCCGCCGCCCTGAAGATGACGACCGGAGTAGTCGATCACGGGCTCTTCCTCGGGATCGCGCACGCCGCCTATGTCGTCGACGCGGACATGACGGTTCGCGAACTGCGTCCCACTGTGGCCCACTGATTGCTTCGCTTCGGATTCAGACACGTCTCTGATGTCGATCCACCTGAACGAGGAGTATCCTGTGAGAGCAACCTGGAACGGTCGAACCATCGCCGAGAGTGACCAGACGGTCGTCGTCGAGGGCAACCAGTACTTCCCGTTGTCGTCGGTCGATCGTTCCGTCCTCGTCGAGAGCGCGACGCACAGCACCTGCCCCTGGAAGGGCGAGGCGAGCTACTACTCGCTGTCCGTCGACGGCAAGGTCAACAGCGACGCCGCCTGGTACTACGCCGAACCCAAGCAGGCCGCCGCCGAGATCAAGGGGCACGTCGCCTTCTGGCGTGGGGTCGTCGTCGAGTAATCGTCCCGCTCGAGCGCCGCAGACCGCGCGTCCGTAGCGTCGAGAAGGACTTGAGAACCGTGGGCTCCCCTTTCCGCCTCGGCGTCTTCCGGGGCATCCCGATCTTCCTGCACTGGAGCCTCGCGATCATCTTCGTCCTTCTGACGTGGTCGATCGCGTCGGGTTTCTCCCCCGAGGCGTACCCGGACATCGGTGCCGGTGCCCAGTGGCTGATCGGCGCCATCACCGCCGCCCTCTACATCGCCTCGATCCTCGCCCATGAGCTGGGCCACGCCGTCGTCGCCCAGCGACTCGGGATCCGGGTCAAACGGATCACCCTGCTGGTCTTCGGCGGCATCGCCGAACTCGCCAGTGAGTCTCAGACCGCCAGGGCGGAACTGCGGATCGCCGCCGCCGGGCCAGCGGTCAGTTTCATCCTGGCGGTCGTCTTCCTGCTGCTCGGCCTCCTGGCTACCGTCGGGGATCAGCCGGTCATCCAGGCGCCGCTGATCTACCTCGGGGTCGCGAACCTGCTCCTCGCCGTCTTCAACCTCATCCCCGGCTATCCGCTGGATGGCGGCCGGATCCTCCGGGCGATCGTCTGGCAGCGGACGGGCAGCAAGGACCGCGCCGACGAGCGGGCGGCGCAGAGCGGCCAGATCGTCGGCTTCGCCTTCTTCACCATCGCCGTCTTCCTGATCCTCCAGGGCCAGTTCCTCTCCGGGCTCTGGCTGCTCGCGATCGGCTGGTTCATCCAGAACAACTCGGGTCTGGTCGGTGCCCAGTCGGGCATGAACGCGCTCCTCAAGGGCGTCACGGCCAGTCAGGCGATGGACGACCACGTCCAGATGGTTCCCAGCCGCCAGATGATCCGGCAGGTCGTCGACGAGCGCATCCTCGGGATGGGCGAGCGGTTCTTCGTCGTGACGGATGAGGGCACGCCGCGCGGCATCCTCAGCCTGACGGATATCGTCCGGACGCCGCGGGAACGCTGGGACTGGGTGGCGGCCAGCCAGGCGATGGTGCCCTGGGTCCGGGTCGTGGCCGTCGAGCCGGAGACGACGCTGATCGATGCGCTCCATCTGATGACCGAACGCGGGGTCTCGCGGGTGCCGGTCGTCCGGGATGGCCGCCCGGTGGGCGTGCTCTCCCGCGAGATGATCGTGAACAACCTCCGGTTGCGCTCGGAGTTGAAGACGGGTGTCGACCGGGCCGCTCTACAGCGGCAGCGAGCTGCTTCATCGCCGTAGCCGTTGATCGCTCATCGTCATGCCTGGGAGGATAACGAAGGGGGAAGGGCGATCGCCCTTCCCCCTTCGTTATCTCGGATCCCGGCGATCCCACCGATGACCGGATCGGCGGCGGGAGGACAATCGCCCTCGGATCGCGAGCATAGGTTTACCGATCGGTCCCGACGACCGCCGGATCGACGATGGCGTCGAGTCCGGCGGCATCCGTCCGGGCCTGCTCGTTCACCAGGGGGTAGTTGGCGAGGACATCACGATAGAGATGCAGCCCCTTGATGAACCCGTCGCGCTCGGACGGGTTCATCTGCTGGAAGACCTGGGAGACCTGACCGATCCGCATCTGCCGGACGGAGGCCGCGATCTCGCGGGCCTCCTCGGTGAGGTCGAGGATGACCTGGCGCCGGTCGACCTTGCTGTGCTTCCGGGTGATGTAACCCAGCTCGACCAGCTTGTCGACGCTCTCGCTGGCGGCACCCATCGAGATGTTCAGGGCGTTGGCGACGGTGCCGACCGAACAGGGCGCATTGTGCATCAGCACACTAAGCAACCGGACCTGACCGGTCGTCACGCCCTTGAAATGCTGCTGCTTGAGGATTCGGCGCTGGTAGGCCTGCCAGAGATCGGGCAGGGCGTAGAGGACCTGCTCGATCCGGACGGCATCCTCCGCCTCGATGTCGAATCCGGCGAGTTGGGCGTCCCGTACGTCGATCGCCTGAGTGTCGTAAGCCACCGTTTCCTGCCTGTCCCATTCGGCCGAGCGGTCGTGCCGGTACGTCCCGGGAGTGTAGTGGCTTCCTAACCGTGTGACCACCGATATAAAGCGGCAATCCGAACGTCCGCCAAATCGATTGGTCAACGTGCTCGATAAACGGCGACCCTCCCCGATCACTCCGGGAGGGTCGCCTTGACGCATGCTCACGTTCGATGCGGGATCGTCAGATGGGCAGCATGTCCTGCGCTTTCAGCAACTCGGCGTTGAGGATGCTGGCACCGGCCGCCCCGCGCAGCGTGTTGTGACCGAGCACGACGAACTTGATGCCCATCAGCGGGCAGACCCGGACCCGGCCGACGACGGAGGCCATGCCTCCCTCGATCTCCCGGTCGAGGACCGGCTGGGGGCGGTTGTGCTCCCGACGGACGACGATCGGGCGGCGCGGAGCGGAGGGCAGAACCATCAGTTGCGGTGCCGCCTGGAAACGCTCCATCGCGTCGATCACGTCCTCGGGCGTCGCCGGCATCCGGAGCCGCACGTTGACGCTCTCGGTGTGCCCGTCACGGACCGGGACGCGCGTGCAGGTCGTGCTGAGGACGAAGTCGGCGTCGATGAACTGGCCGTCGCGATACTGGCCCAGCATCTTGCGCGGCTCGGTCTCCAGCTTCTCCTCCTCGTTGCCGATGTAGGGCACGACGTTGTCGATCATGTCCATCGAGGGGACACCGGGATAGCCCGCGCCGGAGACCGCCTGGAGCGTCGTCACCATGACGGCTTCGAGCCCGAAGGCCGCCTGGATGGGCTTGAGCGCGAGGGTCAGATGGATCGCCGAGCAGTTGGCGTTGGCGACGATGAACCCGGACCAGTCGCGCCGTCCCTGCTGGTAGGCGATCGCGGCGGCGTGGTCCGGGTTGACCTCGGCGATCATCAGCGGCACGTCGGGTTCCATGCGGTGGGTGCTCGTGTTCGTCAGGACGGCGTGGCCGTTACGCGCCATGCGCTGCTCGATCTCGGCCGCAACCTCACCCGGCAGGGCCGAGAAGACGATCGGACTGTCCAGCGCGTCGTCGTAGCTCCGGACCGTCAGGTCACGGACCGATTCCGGCACCTCGGCGTCGACCCGCCAGTCGGCCGCCTCGCGGTAGGGGCGGCCGGCACTCCGGTCGGACGCGACGAGTTCGGCCGGTCGGAACCACGGGTGCCGGTCGAGCAACTGGACGAACCGCTGGCCGACGTTGCCGGTCGCACCGAGGACCGCGCACGGGATTCGCTGATCCGCCATGACTGATTCTCCTGTGCCCGTCTTCGGGCGATCGACTCGGGACCGAACGGTATGGAACGTGATCGGAGTCTGGATCCGACCGCTAACCGACCCGGATCGGCTCGTCCAGCAGGGACCCGCGGCGCCGGCGGCGCTGGGTACTGACCGGTGCCGGGGTCGTGCCTTCGACCAGCTCCCGGTGGAGCGCCAGGACCGCCGCCTCGACGCTCGCCTCGGGCACGGCGGCGACGAGGGCGACGTTGGCATCCTGCTGGTTGAGTGCCAGGACGGGGATGCCCTCGCGCTCCAGGGTACCGAGCATCCTGCCGATCGTCGCGGGCTGCCCGGCCGCCCCGGCCCCGACCACCGCGACGAGGGCGACGTCGTCCGTGCAGTTGACCTCGGCTTCGAACTCCTCGACGACGGACTGGATCCGGGCCCGGAGCCGCTCGCAGCCGCCGGTGACCTGGTCGACGAGGTAGGTCATCCGCCGCCGGGACGATGCCTGGGCGGCGAAGGCGACCTCGGCCCCGTCGGTGTGGAGCGTCGTGAACACCCCGGCGGCGGCCCCGGCGAGGTCTTCCATCTCCTGGACGTCGATCGTGAGCAGCAGCAGGCCCTTGAGCGCGGTGACGGCCTTGATGCCGTCGCCGAGCGGCTCGCGGGTGACGACGGTGCCGGGTCTGTCAGCTTCGTAGGTCGACAGGATCCGGACGGGGATGTTCCGGGCGACCGCCGGCCGGATGGTGCGTGGGTGGAGGACCTTGGCGCCGAAGTGGGCGAGTTCCTGCGCCTCCTCGTAGCTGATCTGCGGGACCACCCGGGCGCTGGCAACCTGCCGCGGGTCGGCGCTCAGGACACCTGGGACATCGGTCCAGATCTGGACCTCGTCGGCGTCGAGGGCGGCGCCGAGGATCGTCGCGCTGTAGTCGGACCCACCGCGGCCGAGGGTGGTCGTCGATCCGTCCGGAGCGTGGCCGATGAAGCCGGTCACGACCACGGTCCGCCCGCGATCGAGGAGCGGCCGGATGACCGCCTGGGCGTTGGCGCGCGTGCGGGCGCGGTCCAGCCGGGCGCCACCGAAGCGGTCGTCCGTGCCAACGACGGTGTCGGCGAAGACGTGATCGGCCGGCGTGCCGCGATCGCGCAGGGTGGCTGCCATCAGCACGCTCATCGACTTCTCGCCGAACGAGACGATCCGGTCGGAGTGACGGCCGCCCAGCTCCCCGGCGTGGAGGATCGCGGCCAGCGTCTCGTCCAGTTGCGCGTGGAGCCGGTCGATGGTCGTCCGGGCGCCATCGCGTTCCGACGGTGAGTCCAGGCCGGCGATGATCTCGCCGTGGATCTCGTGGATCGTGGCGACGGCCCTCAGCATCGTGCGGGAACTGCCGGCGGCCGCGCCCCGGGCGGCCTCCAGGAGCAGGTTCGTCACGCCGCTGGCCGCCGACACGACGACGACGCGGGGGGCGGGCTGCGACTCCGCGATCCGCGCCGACTCCCGGACCCGCTCCGCGTTGGCGACGGACGTGCCGCCGAACTTCAGGACGATCATGCTGGCAACCCTTCGTCACGACCGTGCGTCGGCATCTCGTGCTGTCCGACGCGGCAGCCAGTCTGAATCGTCATGCGCGTCGTCTCCCGGGAAGCTGGTGCAACTGCCTGTCGATCGTCGGGACAAACGGAAAGGCGGGGGCTTGTCGCCTCCCGCCTGCTCGTCGTCGTTCAGATGGTCGCGTCCTGCTCGCTACCCTCTGAAGACCACGACGGCAGGCTCGGTAATCCCGATCCCGGCGGTGGTCATCAAGGTAGTGGTCCCGGTCATCGAGATCCGGCCGGACGCGACCAAGCCACCGGCACGCGGCGACTCGACTGACGTTTCCGGCTGGGTCAAGCATCCGACACGGTGATCCATGCGGGGATCATAGCGCCGAATCATGGCTTCCGCAACTGTCTGTGCGCTTCAGGATGTGTGAGACATGGGTTGCCGGCGCATTGACGATCGGCTGGCCTGGCGAGACGACTGGTCGCTCAGGCCCCTCTCGGTGGACCTCATACGAGATTCGGGTTGAAGCTTGGTGCGTAACCGCAGATGCGTACGGCTCCCCTCTCTGGGCACCTGGGAGCCGCAGCGCAGCGAGAGCCGCGTCAGCGGGTGAGCGAACGGGTGAGCCGGAGAGGGTCGAGGGAGAGGTCTATGCTCCGCCACCGAGGGGGCACGGGTCCACCGACCGTTTACCCGGATTCCGTGTCACATTCCTTGATGAATCGAGCATGGCGAACCGACCGCATCGAGAACGGGCTGCGCCCTCGCCGTTCAAGGTGAGGGCGTAGCCCGGTGGTCTTCCGAATCGTCGCTGAACTACCGCTCGAGCGGCAGGGAGATCGTGGTGCCGGTCTCGACGGACTGGTAGGCGGCCTGGATGACCTCCAGGACGCGGCGGCCGTCGTAGTGGTCCTGGATCGGCTTGCGCTTGGTCGCGACGGCGTCCACGAAGTGGGCGATCTCGTCGTCGAACGTCGTGTCGCCGGCGTAGTTCTTCGGCGCGACGGTGGCGGCCTCATCGAAGCCGCGCGGCTTGATGTGGGCGGTGACGCGGTCGCCGTAGATCTCGCCCTGCGAGCCGACGAAATGGAACTTGGCGTCGTTGGCCGGGAAGACGAACCCCTCGCCGGTGAAGATCTGGCCGATGCTGCCGTCGGCGAACTCGACCAGGACCAGGGCGGTGTCCTCGGCGTCCATCTGGGCGACGAAGGTGTTCATCATCGCGGTGACCTTGACCGGCTCGCTGCGGGCCAGCGCCAGCAGGATGTAGGTCGGGTGGTAGCCCTTGTCGATCAGGACGCCGCCGCCCATCGTCTCCTTGCTCGCGCGCCAGCCGACCATGTTGGTCGCGAGGGGCTCACGGCCGGGGACGGTGGATTTGTTATAGCCGCCGGGGAACTCGTGCGACCGGATCAGGAACGGCTTGCCGGCGACGCCCTGCTCGATCGCGCGGCGCCCGGCGATCAGTGCCGGGTGGAAGAGCTCGTTGTGGCCGGACATGTAGGTGATGCCGGCGGCGTCGACCGCGGCGACGATCTCGTCGGCCTCCTTGAGGGAGATGCACATCGGCTTCTCGCAGATGATGTGCTTGCCGTGCTGAACCGCCGCCATGATCGCCGCCGCGTGGAGGTGATGCGGCAGGCAGATGTCGACGGCGTCGATCGGCGCCTCGGCGATCAGCGCGTTGAAGTCGGTGTAGACGACCGGCTTCTGCCCGTTGTGCTCGAGCGAATCGGCGATCGCCTGGGCCGGCTCCTCGAAGATGTCCGAGATCGCCGTAACCTGGGCGGTGCCGGCCAGCTGCTGCTTGTGCCAGCCCGGAGCGTGCCGGGCTCGAACGATGCCACCGGCGCCGATGATTCCAACGCGAAGCATAGAATCTGATCCTCCCGCATTCTGCGCGGTTTCCGGGCGAACTACGCACGCTCGCTGCGCGCGCCATCGCGCCGCCGGAAAGTGTCGCATATCCCCCGACGCCGTATCACCGGTCGTTGGCGATCGCTCGGCGCCCGGCGAAGCGGACGACGAGGTCGTAGAGGAACCGGGTCGCGTAGGCGAGATCGTCGACGTGGATGCGCTCGTTGTGACCATGGACGAGCGGCGCGTACTCGGCGGTGCGCTCGCCCGGCGGGAACGGGAAGAAGCCGTAGACCTTCACACCGGGGATGTTGCGGGCGTCGGTCCCGCCGGAGACGAGGAACGGCGTCACCTTCGCGCCGGGATCGATGGCGTCGATCGTCTCGGCGATCGCCTCGAAGAACGGTGAAGCCGGGTCGGCCATGATGCCGCTCTCCTCCGAGGCGAGCTCGACCCCGACGCCATCGCCCACGACCGCCTGGACGCGGTCGCGCCATTCGTGCGGGTCGGTCCCGGGCAGGATGCGGCCATCGACGTCGAGGACGATCTCGGAGGGGATCACGTTGATCCGGTGCCCACCGTGGACGATCGTCGGGACGGCCGTGTCGCGCGTCGTCGCGCGCAACATATCCAGCGTCTCCTTGTCGAATGCCAGGCCAAGACCGGCGATATCGTCCCAGCTGAGTTCGCCGTCCGGCGCGGCGAGCAGGCGGTCGACCTGCTCGCCAGCCCCGTCACCGAGGACCGGCGCGATCGTCGTCAGCATCTGGCGGACCGGCTCGGTCAGCCGGGTCGGGGCGGTCCACGCCGTCAACCGGACGAGCGCCTCACCGAGACGGTGCATGGCAGTGTCGTCCAGCGGGATCGAGGCGTGCCCCGGTGAGCCGCTGGCAGTGATCCGGAGGCGGCTGGCGCCCTTCTCGCCCGTCTGGCAGAGGTAGAACGTCTGCCCGTTGACCTGAAGCGCCCTGCCGCCGCCCTCGTTGATGGCGTACTCGGCGTCGAGGAGTTCCGGACGATGGTCCCAGAGCCAGCCGGCGCCGAAGCCGCCGCCGGCCTCCTCATCGGCGAAGAAGGCGAGGATCAGGTCCCGGTCGAGGGCGAGCCCCTGGTCGGCGATGGCGATGATCCCGGGGCTGCGGGTCG
>CAXTHM010000007.1:9800-11713 GCA_964244115.1 uncultured Thermomicrobiales bacterium | reverse complement strand
GGCGATCGCCATCGCGACAGCCAGTTCGGCCGCGACGAGGCTCTTGATGTCGAGGGCGCCGCGACCCCAGATGTACTGCCCGGCTAGCTCGCCGCCGAACGGGTCGCGCTCCCACTTGTCCCGCTCGACTGTGACGACGTCGAGGTGCGCCGTCAGCATGACCGGGCGGTCGGTCGGGTTGGCGCTGCGCAGTCGGGCGATCAGGTTGCCGCGGCCGGGAGTCGCCTCGACGATCTCCGTCTCGAAGCCGGCCGCCCGGCAGTACTCCGCGATGTAGTCGGCGGCCCGGGTCTCGTTGCCCGGCGGGTTGGCGGTGTCGATCCGGATCAGGGCCTGCAGGTGGTCGGCCGCGGCCAGCCCGAGGTCGGTGTAATCGACCGGTAGCCCGGTCCCGTTCGTCGTCATCTCATGCTCTCTCGTTCAGCCAGCCGGCGTCCGATCGTTCGGCCCGGCGATTCCTGCGTCCTCATGGCATGTTCGCATGGCGGCCCCGAGCGGTGGGACCGGGTCTCCCGTTACCGCTCGCCGCACTGTCGCGTCCGTCGTACCGTGCCGACCGCCGCCGCCTCCGCCGCTGCCGCCTGGTCAGTTCCGTCAGCCGCTGCCTTCGCGGGAGGCGCCACGCTCAGATGTCCCAGCGGCGGGGGCAGGACGATCGGGATGGCGAGCGTCCTGCCCTCGCCCCGACGATCGGCGCGTAGCCCCGGCCAACCCCACCACTCAGAACTCCACCGGACTGGCTGCCAGGCGGCCTGCCGGCACCGATGAACGCGCGTGTTCGCATCGACCCGGCCCTGGACGGTGCCGCCGGAGAGGACCTGGTGGGGCGTCCGACCATCGACGACCAAGATCGGCAGTATCCAGGATCCCCTCGGACCCGGTCAGCAGCGGAACGGGCATCGAACGGACCGACGCGGGCGAGCGGGACGCGCAGGCATGGCACCGCTGTCTGGCAGCGCCCCACCACGCCGAGGCGGGCAGTCGCCGGAGCTGGGCGCGAAGCCGTAAGCCGATGACTGCTCCGACGCCGAGGCTCAGTCTGAGCCCGATCAGCCCACCGGACAGGTCGGGCGTCCGGGCGATGAACAGGAGGCAGACGGCCAGGAAGCCGAAGCTGGACAGGATGATCGTCGTGTTGACGAGGGCCGACGCTCGGAGGATCGGCTGACGGGGGAACACTCGGAGCCCGTTCACGGTCTCGTCACCGGCTGTTCGCAGTTGGCCCGTCGAGGGCTCATCAGCCGATGGGGTCATGGCGTCGGCGGGGTCGGTAGGAGGTGGTTACGGGAAACATGGCGCGGGAGCGGCCCGGAGATCGCGAGCGAGGCCGCGAGGGCGACGCTGGCTTCCAGCAGGCTGTTCGCGGCGGTCAGCTCTCCCTGTGGCAGGACCGTCGGCAGGATTGAGACTCGGGTGACCTGGCGAACGGAGGGGCGTACCTCACCCCCGTTCGCGACCGCGGATCTCGAACCGCAGGTGACTCGAACCGCAGGTGATCGGCAAGGGCGACGAACGGGACGAGGAGAGTAAAGCGGTATGGAGCCAGTCGGTGACGATCATCCCTGTCCGACGCGACCGGGCGATACGGGCGCGGGTCGGCGCCGATGCCGGGGCCGGACGCGACACCGCCCAGACACGAGACCCTGGCGAGGGAACGCTGGTTCGGTCGGCGAACGGATGCGCCCTTCCGGCCCGGAGCCGCCCCGAAATGGTCACCGTCACGACCCTCCGGGTAGAATTGCGACGCACTGCAACTGCTCTCCCGCCGGGGTGGCGAAATCGGCAGACGCGCCAGACTTAGGATCTGGTGGCCGCAAGGCTGTAGGGGTTCGAGTCCCCTCCCCGGCACCAGGACGCCCTGGAGGACCGCCCGCTACATGGCGGTGAGTCATTCCCGGCCAGCTGCCAAGTGG
>CAXTHM010000007.1:5427-9790 GCA_964244115.1 uncultured Thermomicrobiales bacterium | reverse complement strand
CGAGCCCCGAGATGACGTCCCGGACCACGACCGAAGCACGACCGGACCACGAGCCGTCCCGTCCCGGCCGGTCGTCGTCATCGCTCCCCTGTCACCTCGAAGGCCGTCTTCTCGGTGCCGCGTCGTTCCCGCAGAGCGGCCGTCCCCAACTCATCGTGCCCTGGACCGTCGAGGGGAAGACCGCGCACCCTGGCTTCCCCTCATACCCGTCATCATGCGGGACGGGCGCCGAGCCGACGCTTCACCCCAGTCGGAGATGTCTCGGGCGACCCGCCCCGTGATGACCTCAGGCGGATGGTGTCGCGTCGCCGCTCAACTGGGCGAACACGCTGAGTCCGTCGCTCTCGCTCCAGCTCTCGATGACTCGACCACACGAGATCCGATAGATATTGATCCCTGACCAGGTCGCCTCCTTGCCCGTCGCGGCGGTGCCGAAGAACTCCCCATCGTTGGTGCCATTGATCGTCCACGTCAGGACGACGAGATCGTCGTCGGCCAGGCGGTCGTCGATGGTGACATAGAGGTCAGGGAAGGCGGTGATGAAGGACTGGACCCGCTCCCGGAGCGCGTCGATGCCAACCGTGTCATTCCCGAAGGCCCAGTGATGGACGGTCTCCGGTGCCGTGATGTCCTCATACCGATCGAGGTCCTGCTCGTTCCAGATGTCGAACCACTCCGCCGCCAGTTCGAGATTCGCCTCGGGGGAACTGGACGCGCAACTCTCCGGCGTGCCATCGCCGGCGGGGGAGGGCGCGATCGGTTCGGTCCGGGCGGGGTCCAGGCCGAGCTGGGTAAGGTTGTCGTACACGGAGCGGCTGGCGATGATCTGGCCGCAGGCGAGCTGGAAGATGTTGATCCCGGTGAAGGAGACCGTCTCGCCCGTCGCCGCATAGTCACCCAGCGGACCCTGCTGCGTGCCCGTTGCGGTCCAGCGCGTGACCACCTGGTCGTCGACGCTGATGACCTGTTCGAGCGTGATCTGGAGGTCGGGGTAGGCGTCGAGGAGCGTCCCCAGGACCTGTCGAGTCTCCTCCCGGCTCTGGGCGTCGGGCAGGACCGACACGTCATGGCCTGCATCCTCGGCCACGATGTCGTCGAGGATATCGAGGTTGCGGCCGTTGAGGACCTCGTCGTACCAACGCCGGACGACCGCCTCGTTGTCGGCTTCCGAGCCGCCGACGCAACCCGTGGCGGGGCTGGCGGCCGGCGTGGTTTCCTGGGCGATGCTCGGGCGGCCAGCGACGGCGGCGAGCCCCACGGCGCCGGCGAGGGCCGAGGTGCGAAGTGCCGCGCGGCGGGAGAGACGCGAGGCGAGGGACCGGCTGAGGGTATCGAAGCGTGACGTCTCCATGGGAACTCCTGCTGGGGGGAACCGTCGATGCGGCCTCTCGATCGTGCCGGCGTTCGGTCGCTGCGTCTCCGGAGCGGGCGCGCCGACAACGCCATCGTAACGGCTGGCTGGCCGGAGGAGCATCCGTATCGTTACGGAGACTGGCTCTCGTCGCTACGGCTTTCGGGGTGAGGCGACCAGAGATGGAGCGACGATCCGACCGACGGGCCGTGCGCTCATGTCTCGACGAGGAGGAGCGACCATTCCGACAGGGAGGTCAGTGCTGGTCGGTTCGGACCCACACGCGGACCCAGACCGGACGCGCTTCGTCCTGCCGGTCAGGCCGTGGATTCCACCCGTCGATGGGTTTCCCGAGGAGAGCGTTCCGATGGGCGCCGAGCATGCAGGGAATCCCGGCAAGGCCCCCTCGATCCCGTGAGCCGAGACGACGCGCACACGTCGGACATCCGAGCCGGTCCGTGGTCGGGTCGAAGCGCTGGCTCGACCTCCCCCGAACAGCACGTTGCGGGAGTCAACGTCATGGGCGGTCGGTCCGGCGTTCCCGAAGCTGTCCGGGAAGGCGGACGATGTCGTCTCCGCCCGACGTAACTGGCCTGCTGGTTCTCGCGTCGTCGGGGTCTGGTCAGTCGACCCGGTGGATGTGGTTGATCCGGATCGGGGGCGAGAGCCGCTGGGCCTCGCAGGGCGACCGCTGGATGGCGTGGACGACGTCCATGCCGGCCGTCACCTCGCCGAAGGCCGCGAAGCCCTGGCCGTCCGGGTTCCGTCGCCCGCCGAAATCGAGCTCCGGCTGGTCGCCGATGCAGATGAAGAAATCGGAGAGTGCGGAGTCCGGGAGGAACCGAGCCATCGAGATCGTGCCGTCGTGGTGATGCAGCCCGGTCAGGGTCGTCCGCTCCAGCTTGATCGGGTTGAGCCCGTCCCGGGGCTCGTCCGGCCCGCGACCTCCCTGGACGACCTCGATCTTCACGTCGGAGTCCGGCTGGTTGTCGGGGGTGACGGTGCGATGGAAGACGCCGCCGTCGTAGAAACCGGCATCGACATACGCCAGGAAGCTGGACGCGGTGATCGGCGCCACGCCGGCGAAGATGTCCAGGGCGATCACACCGAGCTCGGTGTCGATCACGATGGGAACCACGAGCGAGCGTCCAGACGAATCGATGTCGACCATGCCGCGGAACCCCTTCCTTCAGCGCCGGCAGCGCCGGTGACCGAAACCATCACGGTGAGCTATCGACGTATCCTATCAGGCATGAGGAGTCGGCGAATCCGCCCGCCATGCCGAGGGTCGTCTCGGCGAACGATCGTGAAGCCCACGGTCGTTCGTCAGGAGTCGCCCGCGGTTGCGCGGTTCCCACGACGGCCGAGCGTCGATCTCGCCGAGGATGGCGATCCGGACAGGCCATTGCAACGCAAGACGGAGTCAGGATCACGCGTTTCGAGGGTGACCCCCCTGGGACTCGAACCCAGAACCCACGGATTAAAAGTCCGATGCTCTGCCATTGAGCTAGAGGGTCAGCATCGGTGGATCAGATGTTTCCACCTCGCGCCGGGAATCATACGGCATGAGGCATCTTCGGCTCCGCGCCGAGGGCTTGGGCCACGCCCTGCTTCCAGGACCGGGTGGTCCCCTGGCGCCGACGCCACCGTCAGGCAAGCATTGCGTCCGCGGATCCGGCCGCGACGCCGAGTGTCGGTCTCACGCACTGACGACGGGCCGCGTTTTGCATTGCACCGGATGGGGCGCTGGGCCAAGATAGCGGTGCGGTCGGTCCGATCAGGCTGTATCAGCTGGACGCGGCGATCAGGACCATGACACGCGTCGAGGGGCGTCATACTGCTCGGGTGGGACCGATGACGGTCCGCCGATCCCGGCGCCGTCTTCCGGCATGGACGATGTTGAACGGCCGGGCGCGCCGGTCAGTCGAAGGGAATTGCATGCGACGACCGCTGATCCTCCGATCCACTCGTCTGGTTCGTCTGCTCGTGGTGGTCGTGCTCCTCGGGACACTCGCGGCCGGCGCTTCGTTTCGCCCCGCCCCGTCGACCGCTCAGGACGACGCCAGCACCCCGGAGTCCGCCGCTCCGACGTCCCTGGTCGATGTCGTGCTCGACCCGATACCGCTCGCCCCGTCGTTCGTCCGCCTGATCCGTATCACCATGCAGCCCGGTTCCTCGATCCCGATGCGGAGCCATCCCGGACCCAAGATCGACCGGGTGGAGTCGGGCACGTTGACAGCTGTCGTCCGGGACGAGGGCAACACGGCTGCGGTCACCATCGCCGGCGCGGCCGAGGCGCCGGTCGATGCCGGCCAGGATGTCGCCCTGGCGGCGGGCGACGTCATCGTCCTGCCGATCGACACGTTTTACGCCTTCCGGAACGACGGGGACGACCCCGTCGTCCTGTTGTCGACGATCATGCTGCCGGCCGGCCATCAGCGGCCCCCGGGCATCACCTACGCCGACGGTGAGCCAGCCGCCGACGCTTACGACGGCGTCACCAACCAGATCCTCGGCGACGGCGTCGCGACGGCCCTTCCGGCCAGTCCGGGACGGTTCGCCATCGACGAGGTGACCGTCACGCCGGACCAGCCGCTGCCCGCTTCCAGCGATGTGACGTTGCTCTCGGTGACCGCCAACGGCGTCGACATCACGGTCGACAGTGGCCGGGTTCAGGTCTCGCGCACCGTCGCCCCTGGGCCCCAGCGCGACTCCGATCCGGATTCCGCCTACACCCTGATCTCGGGGGACGGGCTGTTCTTCCCGGAGGGGTACGGTGAGATCAGCGTCCCGGAGGGATCGCTGACGTTCACGCGTCTGACCCTGACCGGCGGCGAATCGGTCGATTCCGGCGCTTCCACCGGGGTCGAGGGCACCCCGGTCGCATCCGGTGCCGGGGCGATCAGCATCCTCTCGGTGCCACCCATCGCCTCGAACCCCGATTCGACCCCGCTGCCGGCCACGAGTCGTCCGCCACGTGGCCAGGGGACCGAAGAGGCGACGACGGAGCCG